>DASRDO010000048.1:0-117336 GCA_035652555.1 Steroidobacteraceae bacterium
TGGCGAAATCCTTCAGCTGAAGGAGACCATCAATACGATGGTCGATCAGCTGAACAGCTTCGCGGCCGAGGTGACGCGCGTAGCGCGCGAAGTGGGCTCCGAGGGCAAGCTCGGCGGCCAGGCCGTGGTCCCGGGGGTCGCGGGCACCTGGAAGGACCTCACGGACAACGTCAACTCGATGGCCCGCAACCTCACCGGCCAGGTCCGCAACATCGCGGAAGTGACGACGGCGGTGGCGCGCGGCGACCTGTCCCGCAAGATCACGGTGGACGTGCTGGGCGAGATCCTGGAGCTCAAGAACACCATCAATACGATGGTGGACCAGCTGAACAGCTTCGCGGCCGAGGTGACCCGTCTTGCGCGCGAAGTGGGCACCGAAGGCAAGCTCGGCGGCCAGGCCGAGGTGCCGGAAGTCGCGGGTACCTGGAAGGACCTCACCGACAACGTCAACGTGATGGCGAACAACCTCACGAACCAGGTGCGCGGCATCGTGAAGGTCGTCACCGCGGTTGCGAACGGCGACCTCAGGCAGAGGCTGACGGTGGAATCCAAGGGTGAGGTCGCGGCACTCGCCGACACCATCAACAGCATGACCGACACGCTCGCGATCTTCGCCGACCAGGTGACGAGCGTGGCGCGCGAGGTGGGAGTGGAGGGGCGCCTCGGCGGCCAGGCGCACGTCCCGGGCGCCGCGGGTACCTGGAAGGACCTCACCGCGAACGTAAACCTGCTCGCCGCCAACCTGACCACTCAGGTGCGCGCCATCGCGGAGGTGGCGACAGCGGTGACGCAGGGCGACCTCACCCGCTCGATTCAGGTCGATGCGCGCGGCGAGGTCTCGGAGCTCAAGGACAACATCAACGCCATGATCGGCAATCTGCGCGCGACGACCGAGCGCAACACCGAGCAGGACTGGCTGAAGACCAATATCGCGAAATTCAGCCGCATGCTGCAGGGCCAGCGCGACCTGGTGACCGTCGGGCGGGCGCTGCTGTCCGAGGTGGCGCCGCTGGTGAACGGCCAGCAGGGCGTCATGTATGTCATGGAAGGCGTCAACGGCTCCTCATGCTTGAAGGAGCTCGCGAGCTACGCCGACGGCGCACACGAGATGCGCGATCCGCGCTTCTTTGCGATCGGCGAGGGGCTCGTCGGCCAGGCGGCCGCCGACCGCAGGCGGCTGCTCATCACCGACCTCGATTCGCGCACGGTCGAGGTCCGTGGCGGACTCGTTTCCGCCTGCCCGCGCAGCGTCATCGTGCTGCCGGTGCTCTACGAAGGCGAGGTGAAGGCGGTGCTCGAGCTCGCCTCGCTCTATGACTTCACGCCCTCGCAGCTCGCCTTCCTCGAGCAGCTCACCGACAGCATCGGTGTGGTGCTCAACACCATCGAGGCGACGATGCGCACCGAGGAGCTGCTGAAGCAGTCGCAGCAGCTCGCCGGCGAGCTGCAGACGCAGCAGCGCGAGCTGCAGCAGACGAACGAGGAGCTCGCCACCAAGGCGCGCCTGCTCGCCGAGCAGAACGTCGAGGTGGAGCGCAAGAACACCGAGATCGAGCTCGCCCGCAAGGCGCTCGAGGAGAAGGCGGCGGAGCTCGCTCTCACCTCGCGCTACAAGTCAGAGTTTCTCGCCAACATGTCGCATGAGCTGCGCACGCCGCTCAACAGCATCCTCATCCTCGGCCAGCAGCTCTCGCAGAACAGCGAGGGCAATCTCACGAACCGCCAGGTCGAGTACGCGCGCACCATTCACTCGGCGGGCACCGACCTGCTCAATCTCATCACCGACATCCTGGACCTGTCGAAGATCGAGTCCGGAACGGTCACGGTCGAGTACGAGGAGCTGAGCTTCGGTACCCTGCGCGAAACGATCGAGCGCAGCTTCCGCCACGAGGCCGAGACGCGCAAGCTCGCGTTCACGCTGGAGTTCGAGGAGCGGCTCGCCCGCTCGATGACCACCGACTCGAAGCGCCTGCTGCAGATCCTCAAGAACCTGCTGTCGAACGCCTTCAAGTTCACGGAGCGTGGCGGCGTGCGCCTGCACGTCGCCGCCGCGACCGGTGGCTGGAGCGTCGACCATCCGACCCTCAGTCAGAGCGGCACCGTCATCGAGTTCTCGGTGAGCGACACCGGCATCGGGATCCCGCTCGAGAAGCAGCGCATCATCTTCGAGGCGTTCCAACAGGCCGACGCCGGCACGGCGCGCAAATACGGCGGCACCGGACTCGGCCTTGCGATCAGCCGCGAGCTCGCGCAGCTGCTCGGCGGTGAGATCCGCTTGAGCAGCTCGCCCGGGGCCGGCAGCACCTTCACCCTCTACCTGCCGCAGGTGCAGGTGGGCCCGAGCCACGCGAAGGCGGTCACGACGCCGGCGACGCAGGCGGCGCTGGTACCGGTCGCGCGCGCGGCCGGCCGGATGGAGGAGATTCCCGACGATCGCGACGACATCGCACCTTCCGATGCCGTGCTGCTCGTCGTCGAGGATGATCCGCACTACGCAAGGGTCCTGCTGGACCTTGCGCGTCGCAAGGGCTTCAAAGTGCTGGTGGCCGGCACCGGAGAGCGCGCGCTCTCGCTCGCGGCGAAGCACAAGCCGACCGCCGTGTCGCTCGATGTCTTCCTGCCCGACATGCTCGGCTGGACGGTGCTCAACCAGCTCAAGAGGAATCCTGAGACCCGCCACATTCCGGTGCAGCTGCTCACGGTCGAGGACGAGCGTCAGTACGGTCTCGAGCGCGGCGCGTTCTCGTTCGTTACGAAGACGATCACCACCGAGAGCCTGGAGGAGGCGCTGGAACGCCTCAAGGCTTTCACCGCCGCGCACCCGCGCCGGCTGCTCGTGGTCGAGGACAATGCCGCAGAGAGGATGAGCATCACGGAACTCCTCGGGTCAGACGACATCGAAATTGCAACGGCCGAGAGCGGTGCTGCGGCGCTCGCATTGATGCGCGAGCGCGCCTTCGATTGCGTCGTGCTCGACCTGGCGCTCCCGGATATCTCCGGGTTCGAGCTGCTCGCGGAAGTGCAGCGGGACTCGAGGCTGCGGGAAACGCCGATCGTCGTCTTCACCGGCCGCGAGCTCACCGTGGAAGAGGAGGGGGAGCTGCGGCGGCAGGCAAAGAGCATCGTGCTGAAGGGTGTGCGCTCGCCGGAGCGGCTGCTCGATGAGACGGCGCTCTTCCTGCATCGGCTGGTCGCCGATCTGCCGGCCGAGAAGCAGCAGATGATTCACTCGCTGCACGAGAGCGATGAGGCGCTGCGCGGCCGCAAGGTGCTGGTGGTCGACGACGACATCCGCAACGTCTTCGCGCTCAACAGCCTCCTCGAGCGGCACGACATGCAGGTCATCAACGCCAGTAACGGCTATGAGGCGATCGATCTGCTCGAGCGCACGGATGATCTCTCTCTCGTGTTGATGGATGTCATGATGCCGGAGATGGATGGCTATGAGACGATGCGCCGCATCCGCACGAAGCCGCAGTTCAAGCTGCTGCCGATTATCGCGCTCACGGCCAAGGCCATGAAGGGCGACCGCGAGAAATGTCTGGAGGCAGGGGCCTCGGACTACGTCGCCAAGCCCGTCAACAGCGACCAGCTGCTGTCGCTGGTTCGGATGTGGCTCCGCCGCTGAGAGGCACCGGCCGAAGGTTTTAACACATGTCTGAAACAGAAGATAAAGTCAGCATTCTGCTGGTCGATGACCAGCCGCAGCGGCTGGTCGCGTACCGGGCAATCCTCGGCGACCTCGGCCTGGAGCTCATCTGCGCCCGTTCCGGACGCGAGGCGCTCGAATTCCTGATGGACCGTGAATTTGCGGTGGTGCTCCTCGACGTCAGCATGCCCGACATGGACGGCTTCGAGGCGGCGAAGCTGATCCATGAGCATCCGCGCTTCGAGCGAACGCCGATCATCTTCGTGACCGGCGTGCACCTCGATGACCTCGACCGCCTCAAGGGCTACTCGCTCGGCGCCGTCGATTACGTGTCGGTGCCCATCGTGCCGGAGATCCTGCGCAGCAAGGTATCCGTGCTGGTCGAGCTCTATTGCAAGCGCAAGGAGCTGCAGCTCGCGAACGTGCGCCTCTCCGAAGCCAACATCGCGCTGCAGGAGGAGAAGACTCGCGAGCTCGAGATCGTCAACCGCAGCCTGCAGCACGCGAACGACGAGCTCGCCGCGGCGAATCGCTCGCTGCAGAGCGAGATCGCGGAGCGGGCGCGCGCCGAGCATGCCCTGAAGGAGGCCGACCGGCACAAGGACGAGTTCCTGGCGATGCTCGCGCACGAGCTGCGCAATCCGCTCGCGCCGATCCACAACGCCATCGAGCTGATGCGCCTGAAGCCGCTCGAGGATCCGCAGCTCACATGGGCGCAGGACGTCATCGCGCGCCAGCTCACGTATCTCACCCGCTTGGTGGATGACCTCCTCGACGTCTCGCGCATCACGCGAGGCAAGATCAACCTCGCCCGCCAGGTGGTCGAGCTCGAAAGCCTCATCTCGCGTGCGGTCGAGACGGTGCATCCGTTGTTCGATGAGCACAGGCATCAGCTCACTCTGGAGCTGCCGGAGCCGGGCGTACACGTGTTTGGTGATCCCACGCGGCTTACCCAGGCAATTGCCAACGTGCTCGGGAACGCCGCGAAGTACACGGATGCCGGCGGTCAGATTTCCCTGACGACCGTGGTTCGCGAAGGCGACGTCGAGATTCGCATCCGCGATAACGGGATCGGAATCCGCCCGGAGCTGTTGCCGCACGTCTTCGAGCTGTTCACGCAGATCGATCGGCAGGACGGCCGCGCCCAGGGCGGCCTCGGTATCGGACTGGCGCTCGTGCAGCGGCTGGTGCAAATGCATCAGGGCGAGGTCACTGCGGTCAGCGAGGGGCCGGGCAAAGGCAGCGAGTTCGTGATCCGCCTGCCGCGGCTCCTGACGGAGAAGGAGCCGGTGGGGCAGCCGCACGTGATTCCGGTGTCATCGTCCGCTGCCGAGGTGGCGGCCGTCGTTGCTCCACTCGCCGGTGCCAGCGCCGCGCGCTTGGCTCGCCGAATCCTGATCGCAGACGACAACAATGACGCGCTGGAGAGCTTGGCGACGCTGCTGCAACTGAGCGGACACGAGGTCTTCACCGCGACCAATGGCGGCACCGCGCTGCAAAGCGCCGAGCGGCACCGTCCCGAGGTGGCCTTGCTCGACATCGGGATGCCGATGCTCGATGGCTACGAGGTTGCCAAGCGCATCCGCGCGCAGCCGTGGGGCCAGCGCATCACGCTGGTCGCCCTCACCGGCTGGGGGCAGGACTCCGACCGCCGCCGCTCCCGTGAGGCCGGCTTCGACTCGCATCTGGTCAAACCCTTGGATCTCGAGACGCTCACCGATCTGCTGGCGCGCCTGCCTTCCGGCCCATCGCCCGGACTCAGCCACGCCGCAGTGAACGGCGGCGGCGCGGCGCTCGGCGTGAAATCCGCAAGCTGAGGCGCCGGGGCCCGCCCGGATAGATTTGTCCGCCGGGCGCGGCACGTGTAATCTTGCGCGCCCTGTCGGGCTCAGGGTACGGCGGCTGCTCCGCCTCTTCCCTCTCAGGGTTGCGTCCCCGTCGTCTAGAGGCCCAGGACATCGCCCTTTCACGGCGGTAACACGGGTTCGAATCCCGTCGGGGACGCCAATGAAAACAGTAGGTTAGACGTTGACCCAATAGATTCTGGCGTCTGTGGGGAATGCATGGGGAAAACCCATGCTGTGATAGGCGGTCGATCCCCTTCCGTCTCGCCTCAATGCGGCGTCCCGAAGCGCCGCCCGACCGTGCGTCAACACGGCCGTGCGCCGATTCAAATATTGCCGAATGTCGATTTCAGCCTTTATCGTCAATTGGCCGAGATTGACTAGATCAGGCTGATCATTGGAGTGCTTTGCGGCAATGGCCCAGGTCGGTCGAGAGGCCTTGCTCTCAACTGCTCCAGTCGATCTGCTAGATCGAACACCGTCCTGAGGACACGATCGGTACGCGCCTCTTCCATAGTTTGCCTTTGGAGATCGATGGTCCACAAAAGACCAAGCAAGGCGAAAAGCGCAAACAGCGGCCCCAGTAGCCCGCCCACATACTCCCCGAATTGGGCCCAATCCTCGCCTCGGGATGAAAGAGGTCCACCGAGTTTCGCTGCGTAGGCGCCAATCACAACGACGGCCGCTATCACAGCGGCAACGCTCATCAGGAGCAGCGCGCCTCGCACACGCAGCAGTCGCCTTTTGAAATATCGCGCAAAGTCGCCCATGACCTCTCCACAGGAGTCTTGTTCTGAACTAGACGCTACCGCGGACCGGTCTTTGGCCGCAACGGAGTTGACTAGAAGTAGACCCGGCCGGACCACAAATCCACTCGGCGACTCATTGCCGGACTGCATCGAGCGATCGAGCCGAGCGTCTTAGCGAGGAGCCGCAACGTCGGCCGTACGGCGCCCTTGTAGCCGCGCACGGCTGAGCGGGCTTTACCCTGCACTGTGCGTGGCTCCGTTGGCCGGCGAAGACGTGGCTGAGGCTCGGCTCGCGGAGTCCGTGACGTCCGCGGATAGCAGTACCGCTTGCCACGAGCGGCCTCGCCCTCGTCTGTGGGGTCATCTCCCCGGTCTGGACCTTTTTCCAACCTCCCGATCCGCCTCGATAGTCCCATCCTGCATTGCGCATGATCCGACCGCAGTGTGCGAGCAGAACCTCTGATAAGTTGAATTAAGTCAGATAGCATCGTATAATGATGCTAATGAACTTGATCGACCTTCTTGTTTCGAGATGCCCACTCTCACCGAAGTGCGCGATGCATTCCAGCAGCGACTGCTGACATGTCTCTACCGCGGGCCGGAGAGCTCGAGCCTCGTTCTGAAGGGTGGCGGAGCCATGCGCGTCCTTACCGCGAGTGCCCGGTACACCCAGGATCTGGATTTCGATCATGACCCCCATAGGTCGCTCACGAGCTTACAGAAGACGATCAGAATGGCGATCGCCAGGGCACTTCAGGGCAGCGGGTTGACGCAGACCGCAATCTCGGAGCCTAAGCAGACGGATACGGTTGCGCGCTGGAAGATCTCGGGCCGCACACCTACTGGCGAGAATCTGCATCTCACCGTTGAAGTGTCGCGCCGTGGAACTCCCGACCTGAGTCACGTCGTCAAGATTCCTGTCCAGATCGGGGATCGGACGCTACCCCGGGTCTACGTGAGCGTCTATGACGAGCAGGCGCTTACCGACAACAAGTTGGCTGCTCTGCTCGATGAACGACGCACCGCTCCCAGGGACATCTACGATCTCGAAATCCTGCTCGCACGAGGCGTTTGCCCAAGCGGCAGTGTAGTGGATCGCGCCGGAGGAGCAGAGATGCTCATGCAGCGAATGAGCCAGAAGCTCGATCTGCTGAGCTGGCCGCTCTTTCGCGACCAAGTGATTCCGGCGCTGCCGCACGAAATCCAGTCGCACGTCGATGAGGGCGAGTATCTGGCAATGAAGGTGCGATTACTCGATTCGCTCGGGCGCTGCCTCGTGAGCAGCGGGCGCGCGCAGATCGACTCATGAAGGCGCTGAAGTGGACGACGCGCCTCGAGCTTGCTCTCGCCGAGCGGGTCGCGTTGCGCGTCCTCGATAGGAAGTCGGTCATCGGGCTGGCGCAGAGTGTGCGGCCAGGGATTTCAGAGGCCTCAGTGGAGCGCTGGCTCCAGGATGCAGTCGGTGCCAAACGCTTGCTGCGGGTCGTCCGAGGGTTGTACCTCAATTGCCTGACCCATCCACCGGCACGGCTTAGCGAGGCGGCGGTATGGCTTCGCCCGGGCGCTGTGGTCTCATTGCAGACCGTCCTCGGTGACGCGGGAGTTTGGAATAACTACACCGGATGGGTGACGGCGGTCGTGCCACTCTCGCCCCGATACGCGACACCCTCGCTCGGCAAGCTGGAAACGGCCGGCGGAACGTTCGTCTTCCGAGGTCTTCCGGAGCGGGTGCTGGATGCGGGGCGCGAAGAGGACCGGCTCGCGACCGGAATCGCCTATCGGCGGGCTACCCCGGAGGCGGCCTTGCTGCATTGGCTTTACCTGTCGCATTCTCCTCGCAGCGGGATGTCCAGACCGCCATCGGATCTCGAGCTCGGGGCTCTGGACTCGCGAAAGCTGAATAGGCTTGCGGGTGCGATGAATTTGCGTGAGCAGCTCGGGTCATGGCTCGGTCGCAAAGAGTTATAGAGATCATGCCGAACAGGTCGCGAGAGACCGGAGTCGAGCGCCCCGAGCTGAGCGGAGTGCGCATGACGGTGTCCGAGTCAGACCCTCAGAGCGTAGTGAACGCATCGACCGTGCTGACGTTCGAGCAACAGGGAGATGTCGTCTCGGCGCGCTATCGTGGCGGTGAGATCGTGGACGGATACCTGATCGGACATCTCGAAGGATGGTCACTTCGGTTCCGCTATGTTCAGGCCGATCGCGGCGGACGATTGGATGTCGGGGTCTCGGAAGGTGTCCTTGATCGTCTGGCAGACGGACGGTTGCGCCTCGTTGAGCATTACCAGTGGCTCACGAGGCCCGAACGAGGCACCAACACGTTCGAGGAAATCAGGACCGGTGCCGCCACTTGAGCTGAGGATGCCGCCGGAAAGAGTTTGTTGACGCGTAGCCCGCGACCGGTTGGATCATTGGCCCGCGGCCAATTTACCGAGCCGCTCGATCGCTTTCTCGAGTGCCTGCGTCCAGGGAAGCCCGCAATTGAGCCGGATGTAGTTGCGGTACTTGGCGGTGGCGGAGAAGACAATGCCCGGAAAGATGCCGATGCGGGCTTCCAGGGCGCTGCGGAAGAGCTCGACGCCGTCGACCGCGGACGGTAGCTCCACCCACAACACGACGCCGCCTGCCGGCTGGGTGGTCTTCGTGCCCTTAGGGAAATGACGTCTGACGGCGTCTGCCATGCGATCGGTGTTGACGGCGATGGCTTGCCGCAAGCCGCGCAGAAAGCGGTCATAGCCGCCGCTGGCGTAGTAGCGCGCCAGCACTCTCTGCTGCAGGGTGGGAGAGGCGAGCGAGCTGAAGAATTTCGCGCGGGCGAGCTCGCGAGAAAAATGCGAGCTGACCACCCACCCGATCCGAAAGCCCGCAGCGATGGTCTTCGAGACGGAGCCGCAGGACAGGACCAGTCCGGAGCGGTCGAAGGCGCGCAGGGACAAGGGACTCTGCAGGCCGCGATACAAGTCGCCATGAACCTCGTCCTCGATGATCGGAATGCCTGCATCCGTCAGTGCCGTGACCAGTGCCTGCTTGGCCTCATCCGGGGTGAGGCTCCCCGTCGGGTTGTTGCAGTTGGGCATGAGGATCGCTGCCGCGACCGGCGTCGCGCGGATGGCCTGACGAACGCCTTCGACATCGATACCGTCGGTCGGGCGGTTGACGACTTCGACGACCTTCAGTCCCGAGTACTCGATTGCCTGCAGAATTCCGAAGTAAGTAGGCGACTCCACCAGCACCGTATCGCCTGGCTTACAGAGGACACGCAATGCGAGTGTGATGGCGTCCATGGCGCCGGAGGTGATGATGACTTCCTCAGGATCGGTAGGCGAGCCCACGAGCGCCATGCGTTTGGCGATCTCGCGGCGCAGGTCGAGATCTCCGGGTGGCATCAGGATTTCCCCGGCGTGCAGCGGGTGATCCCGCAGGACTTCGCGGGTCAGATTGCTCAGGCGGCCGTTGGGATAGAAAGTCGGCGATGCCATGGCGCAATTCAGCGGCAGGACGTCGGTGCGACACATTGCCTCGAGGCAGGTGTCCAGGACTTCGCCTACGACCGAGCGTGGCCGGGGGGAGTGCACGGCGCGAGGCTCTGGCTCAGGGACGCACTCGGAGCGCGGGACGGACACGTAGAAGCCTGATTGCGGCCGCGCGGTGATGAGTCCGGCGGACTCGAGGTGCAGATACGCCTGCACGACTGTCGACACGCTCACGCGCGCAGTGCGGCTCATCGTGCGCACCGAGGGGATGCGGTCATGGCTGCGCAGCGTGCCGCTGGCGATCTGCTGCTCGATGATTCGAGCGACTCTCTCGTAGAGCAGGGGTTCAGGGGCGCTCATCGGTGATCTCCCGGCTATCCCGGCGGTCCAGTTAACTGTACTGGTCGAGAGGTTGTCAATCTGATTCTGTACACCCCAAAGGGGACATCGTAATGTCGCCGGAATCCGGAGGTATCCCATGACGAGCGCATCCAGGCGGATCGAGACCGAGGTGATTCATGCGGGCGAGCCGCGGCCGCGCATCGAAGGGGCCATCGCGATGCCGATCTTTCAGTCGGCGATGTTCGAGTATGCGGGCGAGACCCGCTACGACGACCTGCGATACATCCGGCTCAACAACACGCCGAATCACCTGATGCTGCACCGCAAACTGGCTCAGCTCGAGGGATCAGAGGCGGCGCTCGTCACGGCGAGCGGCATGGCGGCCATCTCGACGACGCTCTTCACCGTCCTCGAGTCCGGGGATCATTTGCTCGCGCAAAGCAGCCTTTACGGCGGCACGCACGAGCTCATCACGAAGGATTTCGCGAAGTCGGGGCTCACCTATGATTTCGTGAATGGCGATGATCCGGGATCCTGGAAGC
Organism: Steroidobacteraceae bacterium; assembly: GCA_035652555.1. Classification (GTDB taxonomy): domain Bacteria; phylum Pseudomonadota; class Gammaproteobacteria; order Steroidobacterales; family Steroidobacteraceae; genus 13-2-20CM-66-19. The sequence goes on from DASRDO010000048.1 coordinate 10,603, forward strand.
GGGCGCTGCGGCCGAACACCAAGGCCTTCTATGTCGAGGCCATGACGAACCCGCTGCTCGAGGTCGCCGATCTGCGCGCGGTCGTCGAGTTCGCGCGTGCCCATGGCCTGATCACGATCATCGACAACACGTTTGCCACACCGGTGAACTTCAGGCCCATCGGCATGGGGTTCGACATTTCCCTGCACAGCGCGACGAAGTACCTCAATGGCCACTCCGACATCGTCGCCGGCGCGATCGCGGGCAGCAAAGAGATGATCGGGCGCATCACGCACAGGCTCAACCACCTCGGCGGCTCGATGGATCCGCACGCTGCCTTTCTCCTCGGCCGTGGCTTGAAGACGCTCGCGCTGCGGGTGCATCACCAGAACGAGAGCACGCTTGCGATCGCCCGGTTTCTCGCATCGCACCCGGCAGTTGCACGCGTGAACTACCCGGGACTGGAGAGCCACCCGCGCCACGCGCGGGCCCGCGAGCTCTTCGCAGGCTTTGGCGGCGTGTTGAGCTTCGAGCTGAAGGGCTCCACCGAGCGTGCCGAGGAGTTCATGAAGCGCACGACGCTTCCGGCGATTGCCCCGAGCCTGGGCGGCGTCGAGTCGCTGCTGACGCGGCCGGCCACGACCTCGCACGCGGGGCTCTCGCGGGACGAGAGGCTCAGCCTCGGGATCAGCGACAACCTCATACGGATGGCAGTGGGGATCGAGGCGAGCGCCGACATCATCGAGGACCTGAGGCAGGCGCTTTCATGATCGAAGGACCGCAGGCACAATGAGCCGCTCACCGGCTCGGTAGACCCTCTCCGTGGCGAGCACGTCCTCTCAGCACCGTTGGAAGACCCTGATCGCGTTCGCGATCATTTACTTCGTCTGGGGGTCGACCTTCTATGCCATCAGAGTGGGCGTCCACGAGGTGCCGCCACTGTTGCTTGCGGCGATACGCTTTACGATCGCGGGAGTGGCTCTCTTCGCCTGGGCCGCGGCGAAAGGCGAGCCTTTGCCGAGCCGGCGTCAATGGGGCGCCACGGCAGTCGTCGCCTTCCTCATTTTCGTGGTGGACTACGGCTTTCTTTTTTGGGCGGAGCAGCGCGTTCCCTCGGGCACCGCCGCGGTGATCCTCGCCACCATCCCGGCGTTCATGGCGCTCTCCGAGATCACCCTCCTGCGCACCGAGCGTCTGACAGTGCGGCTCAGCTGCGCGCTGCTGATCGGACTTGCGGGCGTGATAGTGCTGGTCGACCCTGCGCTCGGGATGTCCGGGACGCCGGTCTACACGCTCGGCGCGGTGGGCCTCCTGGTGAGCGCCATCAGCTGGTCCACGGCGTCGGTTCTCTCCAAGAGGCTGCCGATGGCTCCCTCCAAGGTCATGAGCGCCGCAGCGCAGATGTTGGTGGGCGGGCTCCTTCTGTGCGTGGTAGCCGCGGCCGCGGGCGAGGAGCGCGGCTTTCATCCGGCAGCCGTATCGGCCGGAGCATGGATGGCTCTGGCGTATCTGATCGTCGCGGGCTCCATCGTCGGCTTCACGGCTTACACGTGGCTCCTCCACCATCATTCGCCCACCAAAGTCGGGACCTACGCCTATATCAATCCGGTCGTCGCGGTCGTCCTCGGCCATTTCCTCGGCGGCGAAGTGCTCGACATTCGCACGGTGCTGGGCACGGTGCTCATCCTCGCGAGCGTGATCGTCATCACGACACGGCGCAAGGCCGGCGTCGGCGCCGACGGGACGGTGCACATTTCGACGGCTTCAGCCCAACCTGACACCTAACCATGACGCCGGCCGGGGGCTGGCGACAGGCCTGACCTGTCGCCATTCGGAACCACCCGAACCGATGCTGGTTATAAAGGCAGGACGGCCCATCCACGCGGCCGTGAACTTGCCGTTTGAAGGAGGCTGACATGAACGCAACCCTATCCCACACCCGCACACCCGAAGCGGCTGCCGCTTTCGGCGGCGTGATGGACGCCATCGGCGGCATTGCGACCGCCGTGCTGGCGATCATCGCCCTGGCCGGGTGGCGCCCGGAGCTTCTGGCGGGGGTCGCAACCATTGTCTTTGGCGCGGCACTGCTCATCCAGGGCGGAACGTTGTTGTCGGAGTACGCCCAGCTGTTCACGCCGGCTGGAGCGATGCAGACGGCGTCTGACGCGTTCGGCGGAGACGGCATCGCGGCGATGTTTCCCACGGGCGTTGCCGGCATCGTGCTGGGCATCCTGGCGCTCCTGGACGTGGCTCCGTATACGCTGACGGCGGTTTCGGTCATAGCGTTCGGCGCCGCACTCATGATGAGCTCGCAGTCCGTGCGGCGGCTCTACACCATGCAGTCCGAGGCCCGACGCGGCTCGGTCGGCGCGTACGGGACGCGCGAGTTCCTGGCCGGCGAGATGGCTGGAGGCTCGGCAGGGATCCAGTTCCTCGCAGGCCTCAGCGCGCTCGTGCTCGGAATCATCGCGGTATCCGTGGGGGCCGATGCCCGCAGCGAGCTGCTGACGCTGGTGGCTCTGCTGCTCGTCGGCCTGACCAACATCATCAGCGGCAGCGCGTTGAGCGGCCTGGTGCTCGGCTTCATGCGCCCGGAATCGCCGGCCGTGACGCGCTGAAGACCTGCGAGAAAGTGCAATGGAATGCGCAGCAAAAGGGGCCGCCCTGCGGCGGCCCCGGGACTCACCGCAGGTGGAACTTTCCCGCCGGCGGGCGGTTCATCGCTTAGCCTTCCCCGCGCCGGCCGCGAACATCGCCCCGGCCCCCGAAGACCTAGCGATTCACCATTGGAGAGTAACGGAGGGAAGAGTCCATGTCATATCTCGATGTCGCCCCCCTCATGACTGCCTTGCGCAATACGCCGGAGGAGTTCGAGCTCTCGGGCGGGTGGCTCTGCCACGTGCGCAGCTGGCACAGTTTCCGCATCGGCCCGGAGGAGCGGGTCGAGATCCGCGCCGCCTGTAACTGCGTGCTGCTCTCGGTACGCCCGGAGCAGGAGCGGGAGTTCGCCGCGTGCTTCCGCGAGTGGCAGAGCGCCTACTGGCGCCCGCTCGAGATCAACCGCGAGTTCGCCTCGCACTTCGGCCGCAGGCCGCGGATTCTGCAGTGGATGATCGACGCCACGGGCACCCTGCACCGTTGGCTGCTGCAACGGGGCCGGGGCCGGCCGGAAATCGGCGCGCCGGTATCGCCAGCCGCATAACCGCGGCGAGGGATTGAGCGGGCGGAGAGACTCTCCGCCCGCCAGGTCGACCACGCACAGCCCGAGGCTGCGCGCGATCCCCGGTCGCATCCGCAAAGGGCCGCAGGGCGGAAAACAGCCGGCGAAACGGGAAGCCCTCCATGGAATCGCAGAGGGCGGCTCGCTATCCTTTCGCTTGGGTTCAAGGTCAAGTCGAAAGGTAGCAGGGTGGCCAAAGTACCTCCTGGAGTGGGTCCGCGGTATCCGCAGGTCGTGGTTCTGGTGGGCGCCACGGGCGATCTCGCCCGGCGCAAGCTCCTCCCGGGGCTGTTTCATCTCTCCGGCGTCGGCTTCATCCCCGGCTGCCGCATCATCGGTGTCTCCCTCGATGACATCGACGCTGAAGGCTTCCGCACACTCGCGCGTGGCGCGCTGAGCGAGTTCTACACGCGCAAGGTTTCCGAGGAGGACTGGGCATCGTTTGCTCAATGTCTCGACTACGTTCCGCTCGGCGGCGGTGCCGGTGCGCTGCGGGCTGCCGTGGATCGTGCGGAGAAGGCGCTGGCCGCGGAGAGCCGGCGCCTGCACTACCTCAGCGTACCCCCGAGCGCAGCGCTTTCCGCCGTGCGCATGCTCGGGGAGGCCGGACTCGTCGAGCGCTCACGAATCATCATGGAGAAGCCGTTCGGCACCGACTTCGCGAGCGCACGCTCGCTCAATGCGAGGCTGCACGAGGTGTTTGCGGAGGAGCAGATCTTCCGGATCGATCACTTTCTCGGCAAGGAGCCGGCGCAGAACATTCTCGCCTTCCGCTTCGCCAACGGCCTGTTCGAGCCCATCTGGAACCGCAACTTCATCGATCACGTGCAGATCGACGTGCCGGAGACGCTCGGCCTCGGCAAGCGGGCGTCGTTCTACGATCAGATCGGCGCCTTCCGCGACATGGTCGTGACCCATCTTTTCCAGATCCTCGCCTTCATGGCGATGGAGCCGCCGACGGCGCTCGAGCCAGCCTCGATCGGCGAGGAGAAGTACAAGGTCTTTCGCAGCCTGGTGCCGATCCAGCCGGCGGATGTGGTGCGCGGGCAATACAACGGCTATCGCGGCGAGGCGGGGGTCAGCCCGGAATCTGACACCGAGACCTTCATCGCGCTCAAATGCGCCATCGACAACTGGCGCTGGGCGGGCGTGCCTTTCTATCTGCGGACCGGCAAGCGCCTCGCGGAGGGACAGCGGATCATCTCCATCGCTTTCCGCGAGCCGCCGAAGAGCATGTTTCCGGCCGATTCGGGAGTGGGAGCACAGGGACCCGATCACCTGACGTTCGATCTGGCGGATGTCTCGAAGATGTCACTTTCCTTCTACGGCAAGCGGCCTGGGCCGGGAATGCGCCTCGACAAGTTGAGCCTGCAATTTGCGATGAACGATACCGCGCTGGTTGGCGACGTGCTGGAAGCCTACGAGCGACTGATCCTGGATGCCATGCGTGGCGATCGGACGCTGTTTACCAACGCCGAAGGCATCGAGCGGCTGTGGGAAGTCTCGACGCCGTTGTTGGAGGCGCCGCCTCCCGTACGCCTCTATGCGCCCGGTTCCTGGGGGCCAAACTCCATGCACCAGCTGATTGCGCCGCACGCGTGGCGCCTGCCTTTCGAGCGGGTGTGGCGGGACAACAAGACCGGGACCTAGGCGTGCAGGACGGGGTGGAATGTTGTAGTATGTTGCCGGCGCATCAACGCGCCTAGGGCGAACAACAAGGGGCACGGAGAGTATGCTTATCCTAACGAGAAGAGTGGGCGAGACCATCATGGTCGGCGACACGGTGACTTTCACGGTCCTTGGCGTCAAAGGCAACCAGGTGCGCTGTGGCATCAACGCGCCGAAAGAGATTGCCGTGCATCGGGAGGAGATCTACGAGCGCATTCACCGCGAGCGCGAGGAGGCCGCCATGAGGGGCGACCCGCAAGTCTCACGCGATGGGCCCGGCGGCCTGACATAATCGTCCGCGGGGCAGCCTCAGCGGCTCCGCCGGAAGTCTCGCCGGCTCCGCAGGTGGCCCTGCGACCATCCGCGCCGCGGAACTGCGGCCTGGGCAACGGCTGGTACAATAGCCGGGTCGCCCCGATGTGACCGTTTTGCTAAGGAGATTCCTCGATGCCCCTTCCAGTGCGCCGTACCGGCAACCCCGGCCTGAACGAAAAGACCTTCACGAGCCTGCCGCGGCTCGGAATCGGGATCGAGGGCATGACCCTGAAGGGGACGATCGACAAATCGTTCCTGCTCCTCATCGTCCTCATGGTCTCGGCGCTCTGGCCCTGGTCGCAGTTCATGGCGAGCGGCGGCGACGTCCAGGCCGTCTCGTCGACCCTGCTGCTCGGGCTCATCGGCGGCTTCGTCCTCGCCCTGATCATCAGCTTCAAGGCCAACCTGGCTCCGTATCTCGCCATTCCTTATGCCGCGCTCGAGGGCCTGGCCGTGGGCGGCATCTCGGCCATTTTGGAGCAGCGCTACCGTGGTATCGCCATCCAGGCCGTGGGCCTGACCTTTGGCGTGCTGGCGGTGCTGCTGATTGCATACCGCATGCGGCTGATCCGCGTCACGGCCCAGTTCAGGGCCATGGTGATCGGGGCCACCGGCGGCATTGCGCTTCTTTATCTCGCGACGATGATCCTCGGGTTCTTCCATGTCTCCGTGCCGGTGCTCTACGCAGCGACGCCGCTCGGCATCGGCATCTCGCTCGTGATCGTCGGCGTGGCTGCCCTCAACCTCGTGCTCGACTTCGATCTCATCGAGAGAGGGGTTGCCGGTGGCGCGCCGAAGTACATGGAGTGGTACGCCGCCTTCGGCCTCATGGTCACGCTGGTGTGGCTCTACCTCGAGATCCTGCGCCTGCTCAGCAAGATGCGCCGCAGCTAGGGCGGGGTCCGGACCGCCTCCGCTGCTCGGCATCCGTGGGCGCGGGGGAAAGCGAGCCGATCGTAATTCCCTTCGGGGAGCTCTCCGTGCAGGCCTTGCGCGGGGTCATCGAATCCTTCGTGCTGCGCGAAGGCACCGATTACGGCGAGCGCGAGTACTCCTTGGAGCAGAAGGTCGCGCACGTGCGGGCGCAGCTCGAGCGCGGGCAGGCGCGTATCCTCTTCGACCCGGAATCCAACAGTGTAACCCTGGAGGTCGTGGCCCCGCATGCCGCACGGCAGGCGTGAGCGCGGCGTGGCCCACAGTTTGCTCGACTTTGGGTGTCATCATCCGACACACAGGGGCGAACGATCATGAATAGCGACCGCACTGCCGGCCAGTGGAAGCAGATCAAGGGCAGCATCAAGGAGCAGTGGGGAAAGCTCACGGACGACGACCTGACCCAGCTCGAGGGGAACAGCGAGCAGCTCGCGGGCAGGCTGCAGGAGCGATACGGCCTCGCGCGTGAGGAGGCGGAGCGCCAGGCACGGGAGTTTCGGACAACGCACAACTGGCACTGAGCGCCGGAAAAGCTCGTCCTGCCGCGGCAAGGATGCCGGGCGGGGCGAGGCGCGGGTAGGATGGCCGCGCTTTCTTAAGGGGGGGACGGATGAGAAAAATCGCTCGGGCCATCGCGGCTGCGATCACCTCCGCAACGCTCGCCGGCGCGTTTGCGTCTGCCGCGAGCGCCGTAACGGCGGAACCGGATATCGCGGCGCTCAGCCGCATTCCGGCTGTGTCCGGTTACGAGCAGGACCTCGCGGCCGGCATCGCTCACAGCCTTGCGGGATTGCATCCCAACACTGACAATCTTCATGACGTCTGGGTCACGGTGGGTCGCGGGTCGCCGCATCGCCTGATCGTGGCGGCGATCGACCAGCCCGGCTATGTCGTCAGCGCACTCACTCCTCAGGGTTATCTTCGCGTGGAGCGTCTGCCGCAACGGGAGCCCAACGCCGTATTCGACACGATGAGCTTCGCGCAGCCCGTACAGGTGCAGACCGCCTCGGGGTTGCTCCCGGGCGGGTTCGGCGGGCTGAGCATCCATCTTTCCCCCGGCCGGCTCGATCCCCCCAGCATGACGCACATCGATGAGCTCTACCTCGACATCGGTGCGCGCTCGGCAGCAGAGGCGCGCGCCGCGGGCGCCGACATTCTCGATCCGGTGAGTCTGGCGCAAGCGCCCTTCACCATCGGCGCGGACGATGAAGCCGGCGCGGGTGCGGGCGACCGGTTTGGCTGGGAAGCCTTGCTCGAGGTCGCTCGCAACCTCGGCCATTCACGCATCTCAGGTACGACAACGATCGCGTTCGTGACCCAACAGTGGCTCGGCGGCCGCGGTCTCACACGCCTCCTGACCGACTTGCAGGCCGATGAGATGATCTCCGTCGGGCGGGTCTTGCAGGCCCCGAGTATGGCCGGCGCGGCAGGAGCCGCGGCACCTCTGCCCGGTGATGGCGTTCTGATCGGCGCGCCGGCTGCCGGCGCACGGGACCCGGCGGATGATGTCGCTACCGCACTGCAGTCGCTCGCGAAGAGCCAACACATCGAGTATCGGGCCCTGACGAGCGAGGCGCCGCGCATCGGCGGCTTCGCATCGCCTCCCCCTATGCCGGCGCGGTTCGCGGCGCTCGGCGTCGCGACCGTGCTGCCGGTGACGCCAGCCGAGACGTTCTCGCGGGCTGACCTACGCGGGCTCACTCACCTGCTCGAAGGTTATCTGAAGGAGCCGATCACTGAGATGAGCCCGTCGGCTGATCCTTTCGATGCTGCCCGACGCTCCGATGTCTCCGCTCAGGATCCGGCGACAGAGCCGTCTGCTGCAAATGCCACGCAAGGCAGTGGATCGGACGCGCAGGTTAGCGCCACCCTGAAGGTGCTCACGCTGGCTTACGGCGCAAGCGGCCACGAGGAGGGCGAGCGGCAGGCGATCCTGGCGCAGCTTCCAGCCTGGGCGCGCAGTCAGACGGAGACCGACGCCGCCGGTAATCTCGTGCTCACGCTGGGAAGCAGGGGCCGCGGTAGCCACCGTCCGGATCTGGTCTTCGATGCGCACATGGATGAGATCGGTTACCAGGTGACCCACATCGAGAGCGATGGGCGGCTGCAGGTGAAGCGGATAGGAGGCTTCTACAACCGCTATTACCTCGGCCATGTCACACTGGTCCACACGAGCGGCGGTCGTACGGTTGGAGGGGTGCTGGAGTTGCCTCCCGGTTGGGACCGCCCCGACTTCAAGTGGCCGCCTCCCTTCACTACCCTCAGGCAGCCCGCCTATGTCTATGTCGGGACTCGCAATGAAGCGGAGACGGAGAAGCTCGGCATCCGGGTGGGAGACTGGCTCACCATTCCCAAGCGCTACCGGCCGCTCCTCAACTCACTCGTTGCCGTGCGCAGCCTGGATGACAGGGTGGGCGACACCGCGCTCGTCGAAGCGATCCGTGCGCTGGGTCCTGACTTTGCGCGCGAGCACCCGGGTCGGCGCGTGACATTTCTGTTTACGACGGGCGAAGAGGTCGGATTGGACGGTGCGGTGGCATACGCCGCACGGACGGGTAAACAGGGGGATGCGCCGGACGTCGTGTTCGCAATCGATACGTTCGTCAGCAGCGACTCGCCTATGGAGACACAGCGCTTTGCCGATGCCGTGCTCGGGCGGGGATTCGTCGTGCGGGCGGTCGATGATTCCAACATCGATCCGCCCGCTGATGTGGCGCGCGTCATCCGAATGGCGCGTGAGCACGGAATCCCGGTTCAGTACGGTGCGACAGGCGGAGGCAACGACGGGTCCGCGTATACCCGCTATGGGGCGGTGGACGTGGCGATGGGATGGCCGCTGGTCTACTCCCACTCCCCCTTCGAGACCTCGAGCATCAAGGATGTCGCGGGGCTTGGCCGCATGGTCGCCGCCCTCGCGCAGGAATGGTGATGGCCGCTCAGCGCAGCACTTCGTCGAGGAACTGAAGCAGCGCGTGCCAGGAGCGGCGGTCGGCCGTCTCGTCGTACACCAGCCCGGCTGCGCGGTCGTTGGCATGGGGATTGGTGAAAGCGTGCATGGTATTGCCGTAGGCATGGATCTGCCAGTCGGCGCCCGCGGCAGTGAGCTCCTTTGCGAGGCCGAGCACGTCTTCCGGCGGGGAGAGGGGATCGTCGTAGCCGTGGAGGGCGAGGACCCGCGCGCCGATCTTCGCGGGAGACGGCAGGCCGGTCGGCTTGAGTAATCCGTGCATGCTGACGACGCCCCTCACGTCGGCGCCGCTGCGGGCCAGATCCAACACGCACATCCCGCCGAAGCAGAACCCGAGGGCCGCGATGCGGCGTACGTCGACTTCCGGAAGCCCCTTCAGCGTAGTGAGCGCCGCGGTGACGCGGCGTGCGAGCAGCGCGCGATCCTGGACGAGCGGAGAAATGAGCGCGCTGCATTCCGCGCTGGTGGTGCCGCGCCTGCCCTTGCCGAACATGTCGAGCGCGAAGGTTGCGAAGCCGTGCCAGGCGAGACGCCGCGCCTTGCGCTCGACGAACTCGCCCCGCCCGCTCCACTCGTGGCCGATCAGCAGCGCCGGTAACGGGCCCGGGCGGGAGTCGTCGTGGCAGAAAAAGGCCTCGAGCAGGGTCGGACCGTCGCGATACTCGATCAGCCGCTCGCGAATCGCCATGAGGGATCCTCCGGTAGCACCGCGGGGAAGGCGCGGGGATGGGATTCTAGCAAGGCGTTAGTCATGACGGCACGCGCCAACCGTGCCGGCCCTGCGGAAGCGGGGCGATCGCCCGCAGGGCCGGGTATCGGCCGGCACCTCGTGGCTCGAGGCGCATCGAGCCATGTTACCCTTGCCAGCCGAAGCCAGAAGCCAGAGTGCGACCATCCCATGATCCCCGCAGCGGAGGCGCTCCAGCGCCTCAAAGAAGGCAACCGCCGTTTCGTCGAGCGCGTGCGCAACCGTGGAGCGCTGCTCGATGCCGCGACGCGGCTCGAGCTCACCACGAGCCAGGAACCCATAGCCATCGTGCTCGGCTGCTCGGATGCACGTGTTCCTGCGGAAATCGTCTTCGACCAGGGGCTCGGCGATCTTTTCGTCATCCGCGTCGCCGGTAACATCGTCTCTCCGTCGCAGATCGGCAGCGTCGAGTTCGCCGCCTCCCGGTTCGGGACACGGCTGGTGGTCGTGCTCGGCCACTCCCAGTGCGGGGCCATTCGCGCGACCCTGGAGGAGCTTCGCCAGCCGGCCGAGAACCAGTCGCGCAACATCCGCTCGATCGTCGATCGCGTCCGCCCCTCGGTAGAGGTTCTGCTCAAGACGGACCTGCGCAACGATGAGGCCGCACTTGTCCGGCACGCGGTGCGCGCCAACGTCGGGGTATCCGTGAGTCATTTGCGATACGGGTCGGATGTGCTCGAGAAGCTCATTCGCAACGAAGGGCTGGTCGTCGTCGGCGCTGAATACTCGGTGGAGACGGGCGAGGTCGAATTCTTCGATTGATCGCACGCGGGTGCGCGCGCCCGGGTCGGCCAGTCGTGTTTGCTGTCGGAACTCGCGCTCCGCCGCTGCCGTTTACCTTCATCTCCGTCATGAATAGGGAGGAGCGGCATGACTCTCCTGGACGTCTTCGGCGTGACGAATCACATCGAGTGGTGGCAGGAGCTGCCCCGTGCCTTCGTCGTCTTCATCTTCGGCCTCCTGCTGCTGCGCTCATCAGGCCGCCGGGTTTTCGCGCGGTGGTCGGCGCTCGACATCATCATCTCCATCATCATGGGCTCGAGTCTGAGTCGCGTCCTGACAGGGTCCGCGCCACTCGGCGGGACGCTGCTCGCGATGATTCTGCTCGCTCTCCTGCACTGGCTGTTGGCGCGGATGGCGGCGCGATCGCCGCGGTTCGCACAGCTCGTGGAGGGCGGCGCCGTGGTACTCGGGCGCTCGGGTGTCGCGCTGGAGGGCCAATTGCGACAGCACAACATCAGCAAGGCCGACATAGACGAAGCCCTGCGCAAGCAGGGCGTGGCCGACGTCGGCGAGACCCGTCAGCTCACTTTGGAGCCGAGCGGCAACATCACCGTGCTCAAGGCCTGAAATCGGACTAGGAGCGCCTCACGAGACCGGCGCCGAGCAGCACGATGCCGGCGCCGAGAACTGCGCCACCCACCCAGCCGGGGAGCGGCCGCTCCTGCTGCATTCTCGCCTCGAGCTGTCCGAGCTTGAAGACGCTCTGCTCGCTCGTGTAATGAGGCGGACGAACGATCAGGAAGATCCCCGCGGCGATCAGCAGCAGGCCGGCGATCAGTAAGGTTCGCATCCTCTCATCTTATCAGCGCACGCAGGCCAGATCGCAACGGGTGATGAGCGCCTGAAGAGGCCGTGTTACAGCCACTTGAACCCCGGCGCCATGACGCCCAGGATCGCTGCACTCTGGAGCAGCATCCCTATGCGGTTGAAAGCCAGTCCGCGAATCAATTTAAGCTCGATATCCGCGATCTGCGTCCGCGAGGTCCGAGCGGATATGAGCTACATCCGATTCCAGTCGTGCTACACGGGATTCCAGAGATTGTTCAGCCATTGCCGCCACCATGCCGCTCTCCTTGCCCAGGCCTGCCGGTGCATTCCAGCAGGGAGAGCAGGGCCATGCCAGCCCGAGTCATTGAGCTTTTACGGAATTTTCCCGTATTTCAGCCGGCTCGCCAATGGACTCGGAAAAATCTTTCGTGCGTAAGCGCGGTTGGTCCAGACGTCAGCTACGACGTCGTCAGGCCATGCCGCCGCTGACCGAGATGATCTGGGATGTCACGTATGATGCCTCTTCCGATGCGAGAAAGGCGACGACGTTCGCAACTTCCTCCGGGACCCCCGCGCGGTTCATCGGCACCAGCCGGGCGATCGTCTCGGCATCGAACAGCCCTTCGCTCATCGGGGTCTCGATGATTCCCGGTGCCACGGAGTTGACGGTGATGCCGCGGGTGGCGACCTCGAGGGCAAGTGCCTTGGCGGCGGAGTTGAGCGCGCCCTTGGCGGCGGCGTAGTTGACCTGTCCCTTGTTACCGATCAGGGCCGATACCGACGAGATGTTGACGATCCGTCCCCAGCGGGTGCGGATCATTGGCATGAGAAGCGGTTGTGTTACGTTGAAGAAGCCGTTGACCGAGACGTCGATCACGCGCTGCCATTGCTCCGCGCGCATACCGGGCAGCACCGCATCATCATTGACCCCCGCGTTGTTCACGAGAATCTGGATAGGTCCTGCAGTCAGCGCAGAGTCCAGCGCCTTGCGCGCGCCATCGGAATCCGTGACATCGAAATGAAGCGCGGCGGCGCTGCCGCCGCTGGCCGCAATCTCTTCCACCAATTTCTCTGCGGCATCGACCCCGAGTCTCGCGTGCACATACACGTGATGGCCCGCGCGCGCCAAACGGCGGCAGATCGCGGCCCCCATGCCGCCACTGCCGCCGGTGACCAGTGCCCGCTTTACCGTTGCATTCATGGTGAGCCTGCTCCGAATACGATGCTGGCGCGGCCGCTGAGGAGCTCCCGTCCGCCGCTCGTCAGGGTGAACCCGTACAAAGTGCTGCCCTCATCGCCCGCGAGGCGCTCGGCGCTTGCCACGAGATCGGCCTCGAGATCATCGAGGCGGGTGACGCGCAGCACGAGATTCCTGACGCTCGTCAGCAGACCCGCACGTGCCTGGGTGCCTGCCGTGTGTGCCATGATGGCCCCGTGCACTGCCATGGATTGAGCGGCGTACTCCACGCCGCACGCGGCACCGAGTCGGCCGTGGGCGCGCAACGGGTTGTCCGGTAGACGATGACTCGTGGCGCGGCATCTGATGCGTACGGCATCCCAGCTCAACACGGCTTCGAGCAGACACATGCGCCCCTGATGCGGGATGTGAGTCTCGATCCAGGCGCGATCGAGGGGCGTGCCGTCGGGCAGGCAGTTGAACGCCATTGCGGTCAGGGACACGCGCTCACCTCTACCGCCAGGCGTTGCCTGCCTAGGTAATCGAGAGTCACGTTTCCGGCCTCGCGGCGGGCGAGAAGCCGCAGGAGCGGAAGGCAGCGGGCGGCGGGCACTGCAGCGCGCAGGGCTTCCAGCTGCGCATCCGGGAGCCGGTCGGCAGCGGCATCACTGCTGCAAAGCGTCGCGCTGATCCTTGCGCGTGCTTTCGGAGTAGGCCCCGGCGTGAGGACCAGCGCGACGGCAAAAGACTCGGGTAGAGGGCGTGTGGCGCGCAGCGGCTCCGGGTAAGTCGTCTCGTACGCACTCAGCAGTATGGGAACGCCGTCGACTGCGACCAGTGCCAGAGCCTCGAGAAGACCTGCCACGAAGCTGCCATCGTACGCGCAGATTGCAGTCGAGGCTGCGGTGGCACCCGCAGCAAGGCTCCAGTATCCCGCTGCGGCGTTGTGCACGGAGTTGTGGAAGCGGGTCGGCGAGAGCTGTCGGTCTGAGGAGGCGAGGGTCTCACAGATCTCGTGACAGATGAGCCCATCACCGCCAGAGGAGCTGAACACCGCCGGGAGTCCGACAGGATCGACGCCGGAGTCCGCGACGGCCTGTTGTGCCACACTGAGGGCGAGCTTCACGGTGGCGCCTGTCCTGCGGCGCTCGGCCGCCGGCAACCCCGCCGGGGCCGGTACCCGTGTCGGGCGGGGCGAGTACTCCATATCACCGGCGATCACGCGGGCACCGGTTGCCCAGTCGTCGAGACCGGGTCCAATGAGGCCGATGCCTTCGATGTAAGCCCTCAGCATCTGCGGCTCCGCAGCCGTGCGCGGCTCATTGCGCGCGCCCCAGCACGAGCGAGCAGTTGGTGCCGCCGAAGCCGAAGGAGTTGCTGAGCGCGCGCACGAGCGGTTGGCGGCGGTTGGCGAGCAGATACTCGAATCCCAGCGAAGGATCGACGTTTCGGGTATGGGCGCTTCCCGGGAGAAGCCCGTGCTCGAGCGACAGCCCGCAAATCACGGCCTCGAGCGCTCCTGCTGCGCCGAGCGTATGGCCCGTGGCCCCTTTGGTGGAGCTCGCCGCCACGACCGGCCTGCGCTCACCAAATACGGCCGCGACCGCGAGGCCCTCGGCGCTGTCATTGTTGAGCGTGCCGGTGCCGTGCAGGTTCAGGTAGTCGACGTCCTCGGGGGAGAGGCCTGCACAGGCGAGCGCCTCGAGCATGGCCGTTCGGGCGCCGCGCCCTTCCGGGTGGGGCGATGACATGTGGTAGGCGTCGCTCGACTCGCCCACGCCGAGGAGCAGGATGGCGTCCGCGTCGAGACTCTCGGGCGGACGCTCGATGAGCACGAAGGCGGCGGCCTCGCCGATGGAGATGCCATCGCGGCCGACGTCGAAAGGCTTGCAGGGATTGGGAGAGACGAGCTGCAGCGAATGGAAGCCGTAGAGGGTCGTGAGGCAGAGCGAGTCGACGCCCCCGACCACGGCCGCATCGATCAGGCCGGCGGCAATCATCCGGCGCGCGGAGGCGAACACTTTGGCGCTGGAGGAGCAGGCCGAGGAGACGACCGCCGAGGGACCTTCGAGGCCCAGCAGCTCCTGCACGAATGCCGCAAGGGAGTAGGAGTTGTGCGTGCCGGCGTAATCGAAGCCCGCCGGCAGCGCTCCGGTCTTCGGGTCGCGCCTCCGGTACGCAACTTCGGTGTCGAGCATCCCGGAGGTGCTGGTACCCAGGAAGAGCCCGACGCGGTGTCGTCCCCACCGGCCGACACACGCCGCGACCGCCTCGAGGAACCCGTCCTGGCCGATTCCAAGTAGAGCCAGACGATTGTTGCGACATTCGAAGCGCTTCAGCGCGGCAGGCAGCCGTACGCTCTCAACCCCCGGCACTTCGCCGACGTATGTCTGCAGTGTGACTGTCTCGAAGGCGCAGGGCGCAAGGCCGCTGCGCTGCTCTTGCAGGGACGCGAGCGTTGCCTGAAGACCGCAGCCGATGCAGCTCGTCGCGGTGAAATGTGTCAGCGACAGGGGAGTCATGGCGCGCTTCGCTCGCGGCCGTCCGCCATGAGTGCAGCGCGCAGAGTCACGGGTGCCAGATCGGCAGCCGCGACGGTGTCGAGCAGGCGCGGCAGCACCTCGAGAATCACGGGCATCCCGCTGGCCGTGAGGGCGGCGTGCCCATCGTGCATCAGCAGGATGTCGCCCGCTGCGAGCCCGCGGATGAGCTTGCCGAGCACCTTGTCGGGCCGGACGCTCACGGTGTCGAAGCCGCGGCGCGTCCAGCTCGCGAGGCGCAGGCCGAGACGACTCAACACCGGGTCGAGGAAGGGACTGCGCAATCCGGCCGGTGCGCGGAAGAACAGTGGGTGCTGGCCGGTGGTGATGCCGATGGTGTCCTGCGCCCGCTCGATCTCTGCGACCAGTCTTCCCGGGCCGAGCAGCGAGAAATAGTTGAGATGCCGCTGACTGTGGTTCTCCACGGAGTGGCCGCGCCGCACCATCTCGCGCGCGAGCTCCGTGTATCGCTGTACACGCTCGCCGATGCAGAAGAAGGTCGCTTTGGCTCTGTGCTGCTCGAGCAGATCGAGCACTCTGGGAGTGACCCTCGGGTCGGGGCCATCATCGATGGTAATGGCGATCTCCCGCCTCGCGGCTGCTGCCAGTGGCAGCCGTGTCCAGTTGGGTCCGAGCAGGGCGCTGCGCGGCGAGAGTCCTGCGGCCGTGAGGAGCGCATGATCCGCGAACACGGCGCCGAGCGCCCAGGGCCACAGCGATGGGCGCGCCAGGACCGCCGCCAGAGCACCCGCGTGCAGTCCGAGCGATGCGCACACTAGCGGGGAGGGTCGCCAGGGCGAAGCGCTTGCAGAGGGGGGGATCGGCCGGGTCATCGTGAAATCTTATCTCTCTGGCTCACGCGCCAGTAGCGCAGCATAAATCAGCGCAAGGAAGGCCCCCGGGGCGACCGTGGCGCCGAGATCGTGCAGCACCGGCACGGTAGAGAGGGCCAGTACCCCGAAGCCGATCACCGTTGCGCAGTTGGCGACCAGCAGAGAGGCGAGCGTCAGGCCACCGGCCGCGCCTGCTCGCGCCCGCTTGTCGAAGAAGAGTGCGTAGTTCGAGCCGACCGCCACGATGAGGAGCATGCCTACCACGTGCAGCAGGGTCAGCCTGGTGCCCAACAGCGTCAGGGCTGCCGCGACGGTGAGTACCGCGAGCGCAAGCGGCAGGACCACCCGCACGATGCGCGAAGGCCGGCGAAGCGCAATGAACAGCAGCACCACGATCGCGGCAAATCCGGCAAGCGACAGGCGAACGGCCCCTCCAAGATAGGTCGCATAGAGGGCGTTGGCCTGATCTTTGAGATCCAACACCGTCGCCTCATCCGGCGCGCCGCTGGATACGGCTTCCCTCACACGGGCGACGTCGATGTCGAGCGAATGACCGTGCGCGACGGGAGCGATGAGCGGCAGCAGGGCGTTCCATCCGTCAGTCTCCCTGACGAGGAGTGCATCGGTGACCGCGGTGAAGGAGGTTCCGTCCAGCGAGGCGCGAGTGAGCAGCGGCGAGCTGCGTGCGGCCTCAACGTCCGTGAGGAAAGGGGCGAGCCGCGTGGCTCGCAGCGGCAGGCCCGACAGGGCCTGTTGGAGCCTGGCGCGCAGCACGTCGGCCGCGGGAAGGCTCGCCTGTCGCTGCCGCTGGACGGCGAGACTCGGCAGATATTGTGACGGACTCTCATAGCCTGAGATCACGTGACGCCCGATGAGCCCGTCCAGCTCTGCTCCAACCTGCTCTGCGCCTTCGAGCGCCGACTGCTGGTCCGGCCCCGAGACAACCACCAGATAGCGCACATCCGGTGCGCCGAGATCGGCGCGCAGCTCCGCATCCAGGCGCTGAGCGGCCAGCGGCACGGGGCTCAGGGCCGAGAGGTCGTGACTCCAGAGCTGGGCACGGTGCAGGCCGAGTACGACGGCCGCCCCGGCGGCGATGAGCGCGATCGCCACCCGGCCGGCCGAAGCCTTCTCGAGCAACCGCGAGGCCGCATGCCCCATCGGTGTCAGGTCGCGGATGCTGAAGCCGCGCGGCAGCAGCTCCGGCAGCACGAATCGCGTCGCGAGGCCTGCCGCGAGCACGCCCGTCAGGGAGTAGAGACCCAGCTGCGCGAGTCCCGGAAAGCTCGATACCAGGAGTGCCGCGAAGCCGCATATGGAAGTCAGCATGCCGAGGCGCATGGTCGGCCACACCGATTGCCGCCAGTCTTCGCCAGGCCCATTGCCATCGCGGTGAGCCTGCGACTGAATGAAAAGATATATCGAGTAATCGACTCCCTCACCGATCAGGGTGATGCCAAACGCGAGCGTCACCCCCTGTACGACGCCGAATCCCAGCGCCACCGCCGCTATTCCTGCCAGCGCTCCCGAGGCTACGGGCAGCAGTCCAAGGACCAACGCCGAAGCCGACCGGTAGACGAGGAGGAGGAGGGCTACGATGAGCACGGAGCTGATGATGGAGAGGCGCATCACCTCCGATTTGATGCTTGCCCGCGCCTGCACCGCAAAGAGACCCGGCCCTGTCATGAGGAGCCTCACGCCCTGGCGTGCGGGGTTGCCAGCCGCTGCGCCGAACGCGTCCCGGATTGCGCCCACAGCGCGTTCCTGCCCGTCGGTGTCCGACCCCGCTGCCCGCGTGCGTGCCAACAGCAATGCACGCCGCCCGTCCGGCGATACCCATACACCATCCGCGGTCCGCGGTGGTTGATTGCGGCTCAATTGATCGAGGAGCGTCATCATCTCCCCAGTCGGATCACTCGGCACGAGCGACTTCGCCAGCATTCCGGCAGGCGAGGAGAGGAGGTCGAGGGTATTCCCGATGGCCTCCTGCAGCCCCGCCACGGTGAAGCGCCGCGGCGTCACCGTGCTGCTGAGCAGATAGCGATGCGCGAAGAGGAACGCCTCATCCCGCTGCGCCGTCGCAGCGTCCCCATTCTCCACCGCAAGGAACTCCGTATCGGCGCGCAACCTGGCTGCCATCGCCTGCGACACCCGGGCCCGCGTGCCCGTGTCAGCTCCCTCGATGGCAATGATGAGGAGTCTCGAGGCCACCCCCTGCCGGAGCTGCTCGACGAGCAGGCGTTGCGCCGATGTCGGCGCCCGCGGCAGGAACGCCGAGAGATCCGCCGAGTAACGGGCGCGGACGACGACCACCGCTGCGATCGCGAGGAGCGCCGCCCACACGAGAAGCGCCCCCGCGCGCCGCTGTCTCATGGCGGCGCCGGTGCCGGATCCGTCCCCGCTGCCCCCGAGGCCGGCGGCGGCCCCAGCGTCATCACCGACCGATCGCCCCCCACCTGCAGAATCTCCACCGAACGGATCTCATCCCCGCTCCCCGCGATCTCAACCCTGCTCACCTTGCGGGCCACCGCCCTGTCCAACGGCACCAACCGCAGCTTCCAGTTCCGGAGCGACCCCGTGAGCGTCACCTTGAAGACCCGCTCGAGCCCTTGCTCATTGCCAGTGAGCGTATCCCGCATGGCATCGACGAGCGGCGCAACCTGCGGATAAGCACTCAACTGCATCCGATAGGTGCGTTGTCCCCGCTGCACCGTGAGCTCATCTCCCTCGACGATGAGCGAAGATGCCCTCGGCCGCAACGTCCTCTTCTCCAGCCGATCCGGCGCGCGATAACTCAACACCCCCGATGAAGGCACCGGCTGATCGAGAATGGCAAAGTAATCCTCCTGCTGATAGCTGACCTCTCCCTGCTTGCGCTGCCCCAACACCTTCATGAGCTGCCCCAAATCAAACGACCCGGCACTGCCGCGAGCCGCGGAAGCGCTCACGGGCGCATCACCCGCCGCAGCCGTCCCGGTTGCGGAAGCAGCGACGGGCGCATCACCCGCCGGAGCCTCCCGGCCTGCGGAAGCAGCGACAGTCGCATCACCCGCCGGAGCCTCCCGACCTGCGGAAGCAGCGACAGTCGCATCATCCGCCGCAGTCCCCCGGCTCGCGGAAGCAGCCATTCGCGCATCTCTCGTCCCCGTCCCCCCCGCGGCCAGGCAACTCCCGCACATGAACAACAGCCCCACCGCGAACATCCCGGCAGCAACCCAAGCGGCGGATCGGTCGTGAAAGGCCTTCCCGGGGGCGTGAAAAACAGGGACGTTTTTCCCGCAGCCTACATGGACGTACTCGCGGCGGCCCCGGGAAGGCCTTTCACGAGCGAGCCGCCGCGCCCACCGAAAATAATCTTCGTGGCGGCACATCCCGCTCTCACTCCGCCCAAAACTCATAAAAATTGAACCAGTTATAAGGATACTCCCGACAGTACTCCTCCAACCGCCGCGCATAGCGCACGATAGCCGCCTCCACCGCGCTCTCCCGCTCCGTCCTCCCCACCCCCTCAAAATCCGCCAGCGCCTCGAACACCACCCGATACCGGTTCCCCCCCAAATAAACCCCCAGCATCAGGATCACCTGCGCCCCCAACAGCGCCGCCACCCGCATGGGCCCGATCGGAAACCGCGCCGGCGACCCCAGGAACTGCACCACCTGCGTCGCTTCCCCTCCCGGCGTCCGGTCTCCCAACATCCCGACGAACACCCCCTCATCGAGGAGCCCTCGAACCTTGAGCATCGCCTCGAGGCTCCCGAGCGCAACCGTCTCCGTCGCGAGCCCCGGATTGACCGCCGCCATCATGGCGTTGATCTTCCGGGCATTCTCCTCATAAGCCACCATCGCCACCCGCAGCCCCGGCTGGCGGCGTCCGATCGCGCGCGTCACCTCGAAGCTGCCCAGGTGCGCGCCCACGAGAAACGCACCATCCCCGCTCTGCATCCGCTCCCGCATCAGCTCCTCACCCTCGACCGCGATGTCGAAGAGCTCGAAGCGATCATTCAGCAGGTAGACCCGGTCGTGGATGGTGGAGGCGAAGCTCATCACCTGCCGGAACCGATCGCGCCCGCCCGGCCGCCGTCCGAGCACCCGCTGCAGGTACGCTTTCGAGGCGCGCCGCGCGCGCGGCGCGAAGAGGAAGAAGTAGGCGGCAATGAAATACAACAGCGCACGCCCGCCGCGGCGCCCGGTGAGCAGGGAAAACTGCGTCATCAGGCGCATCAGCCAGACACTGCCGCGCTCGGGTTCTCGCGCCCAGCGGGCCCTGGGATGGAGCGCCGCCGTCATGTCGGCGCTAGCGCGCCGGTCGCCACCGCCTGTCCGGCGCTCGAGATCGTGAAACGGACGGCACCGCCGGCGAGCGCCTCGTGCTCGAGCATCAGCGCCTCCCCGGGTGCGACCGGCTTCAGGAACTTTACCGAGCTCACCTGCCAACACCGCGGCTCACCGCCGCCGGCGAGCTCGATCGCGCGGATCGTCGCATCGAGCAATACCACGCCCGGAAGGACGGGCGCCCCGGGAAAGTGTCCGGCGAAAGCCGGATGGGTTACCGCGATCGGCAGGGCAGTTGCCGTCACGATGCAATGCCGTCGGCGGCCGCCGATGTGGCTACAGAGGCGGAGGCCGCCGCGAGCGAGCGAATCGCCTCGCGCGGCAACTTCCCCGTGCTGTTGCGCGGCAGGCGTTCCACGAACAGGAGCGGCCGTGGTAGAAAGACCGGGTCGATGCGCTGACGGAGCGCTTCGGTGAGCCGAATGGCATCCAGCCCCGGAGCGACCACGGCGGCGGCAACTCGTGCGACCCCGCCTTCCGAGGGGTGCGGCTCCTCGGGAAAGAAAAACACACCGTCCTCGACGCCTTCGATGGAGTTGAGCTGGTGTGTCAGGTAGGCGAGGGAGCTGCGTTTGCCCGCGATGTTGACCAGATCGCCCAGTCGGCCGCGCAGCAGGAAGCGCTCGGCATCCAGCGGCTCCAACTCATCGCACATGAGCGTCGGCTGCTCGAGGTGGCCGCCCCGTGCCCAGGCGCGCCCTTCCTCGATCGTGAGGCACACGCCCGGCCACAATCGCCATTCCTCGTCGCGCGCCGTACGGCGTGTGGCGAGCTGGCCGCTCTCCGTCGAGCCATAGATCTCGAGCAGCGGCGCCCGAAACCGCTGCTCGGCCTCGAGCGCAAGCTCCTGCGACAGCGGCGCCGTCGCCGAGACGATCACGTCCAACGCCGGCAGATCCGCCTGCGAGGCAAGTAGCGCCCGCAGGTGAATGGGCGTCGAGATCAATGTCCGGGGCCGCGGCAGTGCAGCCAGCGCGCTCGAGATATCTGCCGGGTAAAACGGCCGCTCTGCGCACAGGGCGCTGCCGCTCTGCAGTGCAAGCAACACGCTCGACTCGAAGCCGTACATGTGTTGCGGCGGCACGGTCGCGAGCACGGCATGGGGATGCTCGTTGCTGAAGCCGAGCCTCGCAGCCCCGTCACGGATGCACCGCACGAGCCTGCCCCAGCTTTTCGGATGGGGCACCGGCACGCCGGTCGAGCCGGAGGTAAAGACGTGCGCCACCAGCTGGGATCCCTCGATCTCAGGCACGCTCCAAGGACTGACCGCGTTCCGTCGTGATACTGGCCCTTGTGGTACGCGCACCTGGGGGAGCGCGATGTCGCAGTCCTCTTCGTCCGTCAGACACAGGACATCGGGGGCGAAGGTGGCGAGCTGCCGGATCACCTCAGGCGTGCGCGTCGGTGGCAGGAGGCAGACCTTGCGTGTGAGAACGCACGCGGCAAGACCTACCGCAAATTGATATCGGTCCGCGCATACATTGATAACGTGCTTGCCTGACGGGAAACGCGCTGCTAAGTGGACGGCGTCACCGACAAAATCCGCAGCGCGGAGCGGCGCACCCGACCGGTATGCGACTACCGCATCAGGCCTCGTGTGCGAGATCAGCGGGTACGTGGCCAGGAGTCAAGTCGTCCTGTGGGCGGTGATATACTCGGCGAGCCGCCGCAGTGAGCGGAAGATCTGCTCGTTCTCGGCGCTGTCGGCGCGCAGCTGCACGCCGTAGCGCTTGGAGACCACGAGGGCGATCTCCAGGATGTCGATGGAATCGAGGCCCAGGCCCTCGCCGTAGAGCGGCGTGTCCGGGTCGATCTCGGCGGCGCTCAGCTCGAGGTTGAGCGCCTGCACGATGAGCTCAGCGAGCTCGCGCGCAAGCGCAGCGGTATCGGCCGGCGCGGCCGGCTGGCGCAAACTTGAGGCGTGATTGGACATTACTGGAAAACGTCTCGACCCCCTTTATGGACGCATGATTATACACGCGGATGCCGGTCGGCCAGCCGGCGAGCCAGCCTGCGGGTGAGCAGTAGGGGCAGCCGGACGAGGAAGCCCGCGAACAGCCTCGCGTGCATCGAGGTCAGTAGAATGTTGTCGCGTAAGTAGTTGAAATGTGATACGCCTCCTTCTGCGGCGCTGAAGTATCGGATGGGGGCGGTCAGATTGAGCACGGGCACGCCCCGCCACGCCAGCCGCACCGCCGCCTCCACGTCGAAGTCGAACCGGCGCATGCCGAAGCTCGCGCGCATCTCCCGCATGAGGGGCGCGATCGGGTAGACCCTGAAGCCGCAGAGCGAGTCCCGGATACCGCTCCAGAGCGTCTCGAGATTTGCCCACCAGTTGGAGATGCGCCGTCCCTTGACCCGTATCGCGGGTGCGCTGGCATCGAATATCGGATCCCCGAGCACCATGGCCTCCGGGCGGGCCGCGGAGGCTTCCATGAATGCCGGAATTCTCGAGGCCGGGTGCTGGCCGTCCGAATCCATGACGAGGGCATGGGTGAAGCCCTGGCGCAGCGCCTCGCTCATTCCATCCAGCACGGCCGCTCCCTTGCCGCCGTTCCCGGGGCGCACCAACACCCTGAGTCCAGGATCGCGCTGTGCCATCGACACCAGCGCGGCCCCCGTGCCGTCGGTGCTGCCGTCGACTACGACCCAGACCGGAGACCAATGCGCGCGCGCAGCCTGCACCGTCTCGAAGACTTTGCGACCGGGGTTGTAGCTCGGGATCAGCACCAGATGGGTGCGCGAAGGGCTATCAGGTCGTGTCATCGCATTGGCGGCAGCGGGTCTCGGCGCCGGTACGGCCGAGCCAGCCGTTCTGCGGAGCATCTGCGAGCTCGCGGCTGAGCTCCTGCTCCAACGCCAGGGTACAGGCGGCAGCGTCCTCGCTCGGCTCCAACCGTCGCGCCAGGCGGACCCGATAGCGAATGGGCAGGCGGGGTACCTTGAGGATCGGCCAACCCTTGCTGAGGTAAGGCGAGTCAGTCTCGATCACGGCGACCTGGATCGGCACCTGGGCATGGCGGGCAATGACTGCGGCGCTGCCCGTCAGCGGGTTGAGCGGCGCTCGCGTGGTGCGGGTGCCTTCCGGAAAGAGAAGAACGAGTCCACCGCGGCGCAGCTCTGCGACCGCCTCGCGGATCATACGGCGCGGCGGCTCGCTGCGGATGAAGCCCGCGAGCCGCGCGCCGGCACCGAGGAAGAGGTTGCTCATGAGCTCCGGTTTCAGGATGCAAGCCAGATCCGGAAGCCGCGAAAGCAGCAGGATCGCATCGATCGAGGCCGGGTGATTGGGCGCAAGGATCACCGGCGCGCAGCGGCGCAGTGTATCGATGCTGCCGAGATCGAGCTCGTAGGCGCCAGCAATCACGAGCAGCCATGAGAACATGCGAAATCCCGCCATCATCGTGTAGCGGGCGGTGGCCTTGCGCCAGCGCCCGGGGAGCGGCGCCAGCAGCACCGTGGCCAGAACCGTCCACGCGAGGATCAGGGCTGCCAGGCTCAGCAGCAGGCCGTAAGTGGCGAGGTACTCGTAAGCTCGCTTGCGCAACGGTGCCCCTGTCGTCATCGAGCGCTGATCCGCACGAAGGATATGCCCGGCTCATCCCGCGGCCTAGTCCGCTCGGGCCTCTCACTCGCCCGGCTGCCAGCCAAAGCCACCCACGGCCTCGATCTCGACCGTGAGATCCTGCCGGCAGATGTCCGCCTGCAGGAAGAGGACTGCGGCATCGCGGCCCACCGCCGCTTCGAGCTCCGCCCGTATGGCCGGCAACTGCAGCGGGTCGCGGACATAAACCTTATAGGCAAGCCGCTCGAGACGCAGGGTTCCCCTGCCTGCCCATCGCCCCGCCTCCCCGAGCAGCGCCTCGATGTTGACCAGGGTCTCGCGGGTCTGGGCCGCGGGATCTCCCGCATGCAGCGTCCGGTGGCCGACGATGCTCGCAGTTCCGGAGATGAAGAGCGTTGCCTCGCTACCCTCACCGAGTACGGTGGCGCGGGAGAAGGCGGGACTGCGCGGTCCGTACTGCGCCGGATAGCGGTAGGCGCTCACCTGCCGCGGATTCTCGATGAAGGCCGGCGCGCGGTGACTCGCGAGAAAGTAGATCGTGAGCGGACTGCCCGTTGCGGCACCGAGGGCGCTCGCCGCCGGAACACTGCCGCTCACTGCGCGGCCGCTCGCGAGCGAGGCCTCGTGACGGGCGGTGTTGAATTGCCGGTATCGCTCGAGCCCATGGGTGTCGACGTTGATGTCAGGAATGTAGTTCCAAACCCGCACGAGTTGCGGCGTGCCGGCGGCGGCAAGGGCTGCGTACATCTCCCGGTAGGCGAGGTCCGTGGCGGCCTCGAGAGGCGTGCGCGCGCTCGAAGCGGAGCCGGCGAGCTCCGCCTCATGCACGGCCAGGCTGCCGAAGAGGAAGTCGCCGCCGCGGGCATAGCGCACCCGGCCGTGAGAATCGGCTTGGGTGGGAGCGTCCGTACGCCAGACCTCGAGCACCTCGTGTGAGTCGCTCAAGACCTGGGCATGCACGTGGGCACAGGGGAATTCGACCGCGGCGCCGTTCAAGGAACTCGCGCTGCCGTCGAACGCTGCGGCCCCGAGCACTCCCTGCGCCTTTCGCGACTGCAGCTCGGAGGGAGTGACGTACTCGAGCCGCAGGGTCTGCCCGGAGCTCATCCGCCTGCAGCCGCTCGTGCGGCCTCGACAGGCCGGATGTTCCTGGCGCGCGCGCGCAAGGCCGCGAGCGAGGCCCGCGGGTGCGCGAGACTGCTCAGGTAATACACCAGCTTGAAGGCGCGCAGGGATGTCCAGATGGGCGTGCTGCCGAAGATATCGCCGGCGAGGAGCGACAGCAGCGCCTCTTTCATCCGCAGGACATTGCGCGGGGCCATGAAGAGGTCCCGCATCACCGGCCGGGTCATGCGGTAGATGAACCAGGAGAACACCCGCGGGCCGCGGCGGATCTGCCGCTCGAACCGCCGGAACGCCTGGCGGCGTCGCGACGGAACACGCAGCGCTTCATCGATTGCCTCTGCGGCGGCAATGCCGCTTTGGATGGCGAACATGACGCCGGAGGAGAAGACCGGATCGACGAATGCGTAGGCGTCTCCCACCAGGAGGAACCTGTCACCGTGCGCACGGCGGCAGGCGTACGAATAGTTCCCGGTAGCCTCGACGCTGGTCGCGAGCGTGGCGGACTCCAGGCGTTTGGCGAGCGGCGAGGAAAGGGCGATCGTCTTTAGGAAGAACTCTCGCAGCGGCACCGTGCGGCTCTGCATGTAGTAGGGCCATGCTACGGCCCCGACACTCGTGTTGCCGTCCGCGAGCGGGATGAACCAGAACCAACCATGGTCGAACCAGAAGATGCCGATGTCCCCGGCGCGATGAGCATCTTCGCTCCGCCACGCATTGCTGAAGTGCGCATACATCGCCGCGCTGTTGTGCCGGCGGTTGCGGCGCTTGGTGCCGAGGCGCGTGCCGAGGATCGTGTCCCGGCCCGAGGCATCGATGAGGTAGCGGGCACGCCAGCACTGACGGGCGCCGTTCTCCTCTCGTGAAAGTACCTCGACGCCATTTTTCGCCGCAAGCTCGATCTCCCGCGCCCGGCAGCCTTCCACCACCCGCGCACCGAGGCTCGCCGCGCGCTCGAGCAGGATCGCATCGAAGCTCGAGCGACGGACCTCGTAGGCATAACAGAGCGTCTTGTTCCAGCTCTCCGCGAAGTCGAACCGTTGCGACTGGGAGTGCGCCGGGGAGAAGAACTCGACGCCGTGCTTGGGCAGACCGATGGCATCGATCTGCGCAGCGACGCCGAGGCGCTCGAGCAGCGGCACGCTTGCGGGCAACAACGACTCCCCGATATGGAAGCGCGGATGCCGGGATTTCTCGAGCACCACGACCCGATGACCGGCCTGCGCGAGCAACGCGGCAGCGGTCGATCCCGCCGGGCCGCCGCCGACGATGAGGACGTCGACCTCCGCGTCCATTTCCCCGCTCACGGTTGCCTCACCGCGGGGCTGGAGTGGTCGCGGGCGGCTCCTCGATGGTCGTCTTCACCTTGTGCGCTTCAGTGCGGACCTTTGAGCCGAGCTGGTGCGCGCCGCTCGAAATGGCGCGACCGGCCTTGCGCGAATCGTGTGCGATCTGATGGCCGGCCGTCTTCGAATCCCGAGCAATCGTGTGTCCGGCCGCTCTGGAGCGTCTCGCAATGCTGTGGCCGACCTCGTGCGACGTGCGCTTGATCTTCTCGCGCGTGCTGCGCGTGCGGTCGGCAACGGTTCGTCCGAGCTTGCGCGAGCTCTCGGCAACCGAATGACCGACATGACGCGCAGTTTGCGAGACGTCATGGCCGAGGCGCTTCGCATCCTGCTTGATCATCGTATCGGCGCGGGCCGCGGTCGTTGGCAGCACGCAGAGCGCGACCGTTGCTGCTGCGGCCGCAGTGAGGAGGAGCGCGAGGGATGGCCGCTTCATGGTGATCGCAGGCTAGTGAGGCCGAGAGGGCCGGGGCTGTGATGGTACCGCAAGCGTCTGAGACTTTGCGGTGCCAATTGTCACAAGCATCGGGCAAACTTGACCGGATGCGTTTCGAGCTGCCGATCTCGGTCCTGAAGAACCGGTACGTCCCCGGCCGCTGGGACGTGATCGCATTCATCCTGGTCTTCGCCTTCTTCGCGTATCTCGGCGATGCCGCCCACGGGCTCACCGGCTCGCTCGCGCATCTGGAGGCGCAGCCCATCTCGCTCGACCCGCGTTACCTGCCGGGCTATGCCGCGCAGACGGCGCTGCGGATGCTGCTCGCCATGATGGCCTCGCTCCTTTTCACCTTCACCTACGCCACGCTCGCCGCCAAGAGCCGGCGCGCCGCGAGCGTGCTCGTCCCGCTCCTCGATGTCCTGCAGTCCGTGCCGATCCTCGGCTTCTCCATCACCATCGTGTTCTTCCTCTCGCTGACTCCGGGGCGCGTCGCGGGCGCGGAGCTCGCGGCCGTCTTCCTCGTCTTCACCAGCCAGGCGTGGAACATGGCATTCAGTTTCTATCATTCACTGCGCAGCATTCCGGATGAGCTCGATGAGGCTGCGCGGGCCTTTCACCTCGGCCCCTGGATGCGCTTCTGGCGGCTGGAGGTGCCGTTCGCCATGCCTTCGCTCATCTGGAACATGATGATGTCGATGTCGGGTGGCTGGTTCTTCGTGGTGGCCGCGGAGGCGATCAGCGTCGGGCACACGACCGTTACGTTGCCCGGGGTCGGTTCCTACATCGCGCGCGCGATCCAGGCGCGCAGCCTCACGGCGATCGGCTGGGCTATCGCGGCCATGTTCGTGGTCATCCTGATCTACGATCAGATCCTCTTCCGGCCGCTTACCGCGAGTGCCGACTGGTTCCGTCTCGAGCAGGAATCCGGCCTGACACCGACGCGCTCCTGGGCGCTCACCATGATGAGACGCTCGCGCCTGCTGTTACTCGGCCGGCGAATGTTCGGCTCGGTGATCGGCCTGGGATTCAACCGCGCACCGCTGCGCAAGCCGCAGGCCGCGCATGCGTCCGGCTCCGCCGCGCCCGGACTCCTCATCGACACCGCCTGGTATGCGGCGGTCGTGGCGGTTGGCGCGCTGGCGGCGTGGCGCATCGGCTTTTTCGTCCTCAACCACATTCCATTGACGGAAGTCGGACACGTCGTCGGCCTAGGCTTTCTCACGTTGCTGCGGGTCGCCGTGCTGATCGCCCTTGCAAGCCTGGTCTGGGTCCCCATCGGCGTCTACATCGGCATCCGCCCGCGCCTCGCGCGCACGGTGCAGCCGATCGCCCAGTTCCTGGCGGCCTTCCCCGTCAACCTGCTCTTCCCCATCGTCGTCTCCGCCATCGTGATGCTCAAGCTCGACCCGAACATCTGGCTGAGCCCGCTGATGGTTCTGGGCACGCAGTGGTACATTCTCTTCAACGTCATCGTCGGGGCCTCCTCGATCTCCATCGACCTGAAGTATGCGGGGGCGAACCTGCGGGTGCGGGGCTGGCTCTGGTGGCGGCGGATCGCGCTGCCGGCGGTGTTCCCGTTCTATGTGACGGGCGCGATCACCGCTTCGGGCGGCTCATGGAACGCCAGCATCGTCGCGGAGGTCGCAGATTGGGGCAGCAGGCATCTGACTGCCGCGGGACTCGGCGCCTACATCGCCAATGCCACGAGCGCCGGGGATTTCCCGCGCACGGTGCTCGGGATTGCGGTGATGGCGCTGTTCGTGGTGGCGCTGAACCGGATCTTCTGGCGACCGCTTTATGCGCGCGCGGAGCGCAAATTCCGCGTGAGCTGACCTGACATCGGGACGAGTCCATGAATGCCAACGCGCTCGCGCTCAATCTCGCACCGCTCCTCGACGCACGGGGTGTGTGCAAGTCCTTTCGCAAGCCCGACGGCGATGAGCACGTCGTCCTCGAGAACGTCAACCTGACACTGCGGCCGGGCGAGATCGTCGGGCTCCTCGGCCGCTCCGGATCGGGCAAGTCGACGCTCCTGCGGCTCATCGCCGGTCTCGATGCCCCGAGCAGCGGCGTGGTGGACTATCGCGGCGCCCCGGTCGCAGGCCCTGCGCAGGGCATCGCGATGGTCTTCCAGAGCTTTGCGCTCTTTCCCTGGCTCACCGTGCTCGAGAACGTGCAGCTCGGCCTCGAGGCGCTGCGCCTTCCAGAAGCGGAGATCCGCAAGCGCTCGCTGCAGGCGATCGACCTCATCGGTCTCGATGGCTTCGAGTCCGCCTATCCGCGCGAGCTCTCCGGCGGCATGCGCCAGCGCGTCGGGTTCGCCAGGGCGCTGGTCGTGCATCCGAGCATCCTCCTCATGGACGAGCCGTTTTCCGCGCTCGATGTGCTCACCGCCGAGACGCTGCGCAACGACTTCCTCGACCTCTGGGGTGAAGGCCAGCTGCCCATACGGTCCGTGCTCCTGGTCACTCACAACATCGAGGAGGCGGTACAGATGTGCGATCGCCTCCTCATCTTCTCGACCCATCCGGGCCGGGTGGTGAGTGAGATTCCGATCGACCTCCCGCAGCCGCGCTCCCCGCTCGACCCGCGGTTCCGCGCACTCGTGGAGCGCGTCTACGTCGAAATGACGGCACGGCCCCGCGGGGAGGGGCGTATCGGCCCGAAGTCAGAGCGATTCGCCGGCACCGGAATCGGCACCGCCCTCATCCACGTCTCCTCGAACCTGCTGCAGGGTCTGATCGAAGCAGTGAACGAGCAGCCTTACAACGGCAAGGCAGACCTGCCGGCCATCGCGCAGGCACTGCAGCTCGAGGTCGATGAGCTCTTCCCGGCGGCCGATGCGCTGCAGATGTTGCGCTTCGCGGAGGTCGAAGGCGGCGACATCCGCCTCACGGAGGCGGGACTGGCCTTCGCCCGATCGGAGACCGATGAGCGCAAGCACCTCTTCGCGCGCCATCTTCTGACCTACGTCTCGCTCGCCGCGCACATCCGCCGGGTGCTCGATGAGCGCAGCAGCCACACCGCCCCCAAGAGCCGGTTCTTCGATGAGCTCGAGGACTACATGGCCGAGGAGGCGGCCGAGCAGACGCTGCGCACCATCATCAGCTGGGGCCGTTATGCGGAGGTATTTGCCTACGACGATCAGCGCCAGGTCTTCAGCCTCGAGAACCCGGCGTGAGCGGATATCCCGAATCGGCTGAGTCCCGCACGCACCTGCTCATCGTCGATGACGATGACGAGCTCTGCTCCATGCTCGTCGAATACCTGGGCCCGGAGGGCTTCCTCGCCGAGACCGCCGGCTCGGGTCCGGCAGCGCTCGAGCGGCTCTCGCGTGGGGCACTCGATCTCGTGGTGCTCGATGTCATGCTGCCTGAGCTTTCCGGCTTCGAGGTGCTGCGGCGCCTGCGCTCGGTGAGCCGGATTCCGGTCATCATGCTCACCGCGCGCGGGGAGGAGGTCGACCGGGTGATTGGGCTCGAGCTCGGGGCCGATGACTACCTGGCCAAGCCCTTCAGTCCGCGCGAGCTCGTGGCGCGCATCAGGGCGGTGCTGCGGCGCATGGCGAGTGAGCCGCAGCCGGTTGCCGGCGCCGTCACCTGGGGTCCGCTGCGCCTGGACCTTCGCGGCAGGCGGGCGGAGGTCGAAGGTACGGATTTGGAGCTCACGGCCGCGGAGCTGAGGATTCTCGAGCTCCTCGTGCGGGCCGACACCCGCACCGTCAGCCGCGAAGAGCTCATGCTGCAGGCGCTCGGCCGGCGCCTCCTGCCGACGGACCGGAGCCTCGATACCCACGTGAGCAATTTGCGGCGTAAGCTCGGGAAATTGACGGACCGGATGTCGGTGCAAAGCGTGCGCGGATCCGGGTACGCGTTGACCCAGAAATAGCGATGCACTCACTGTACTGGCGCATCTTTAGATCGTTCTGGCTCGCCATCGTCCTCATCCTGGTCGGGACGGTGACCGTGGCCGTGAGCGCTGCGATCCAGCGTCGCGACGAGCTGCCGTGGGTTCAGCGCGGTCAGCTCTTCGCCCAGGCGGCGGTGGCCTTCGAGACCGGTGGTGCCGATTCGCTGCGCGAGTGGCTCGATTCCCTGGCTCCCGATCCGGCGTTTTCACGCACCTTCGTGGTCGGGCCGAATGGCCGCGACATGCTGGATCGGCCGCTGCCTCGCTACCTGCAGGTACGCCTGGAAGGACGGACGAAGCATGGGCAGAAGACGGTGCGCTCCGGCGCGATCGCGCCGGTGGGCGGGGCCCTGGTGCTGATGTCACCGGATGGCAGCACCTATCACGTCATCGTCGGGCCGATGCACGAGCGGCCGCTGCTCTTCGGCGAGCTCGAGCTTCCCACGGTGGCCGCGGCGACACTCGCCATCGCGCTCGTGGTGAGCACGGTCATCTGCTTTTTCCTGACGCGACACCTCGTCGGCCCGATCGACCGGCTGCGCCAGGCCACGCGTGAAATGGCAGCCGGGGACCTCAGTGTCCGCATGCTGCCGCGTCTGAAGGGGCGCCAGGATGATCTCGCGCTGCTGGCCGCGGACTTCGACTCCATGGCGGAGCGCGTTCAGAGTCTGCTCGAATCCAAACAACAGCTGTTGCGCGACGTGTCCCATGAGCTGCGCTCGCCGCTCACCCGGCTGCAGCTGGCGTTGTCGCTCGCGAAGCGCCAGGACGGAGGAACGGACCGGCAGCTCACACGCATCGCGTGCGAAGCGGATCGCCTGGAGCACCTCATCGCCCGCATCCTGAAGCTCGTCCGCCTGGAGCGCCCCGCGAGCGCTTTTCAGGGCGTGCCCGTCGACGCGGGCAGGCTGCTGGAGACCATCGCGCAGGATGTCACCATCGAGGCAGAGGCGCGGAGCTGCACTGTGTCCGTGCACACGGATGCCGGCTTGGAGGTCTCCGGTGATCCCGAGCTTCTGCGCAGTGCATTCGAGAATGTCATCCGCAACGCCGTGCGCTACGGACCATCCGGCTCCGCCGTCGTCATCACCGCTGAGCGCCGGGATTCGATCGAGATCGCCGTCCGCGACCGCGGACCCGGCGTGCCGGAGAAGGATCTCAAGCTGATCTTCGAACCTTTCTACCGCGTCGATGCTGCCCGGGATCGCGCGGGCGGCGGCGAGGGCCTCGGCCTGGCGATCGCAGCCCGTGCCCTGGCGGTGCACGGGGGCAGCATCGAGGCGAGCAATGTTCCCGGCGGCGGTCTACAGATCTCGATGCGTCTGCCGGCATTGCAGCGCACGGGCGCCGCTGCGCCTGCTGCGCAGGCGGCATAAAAAAAACCGCCTTGCGGGGATACCCGCAAGGCGGCAGGCCTCCGACGGTGCTCGCCAAGTGCGAGAGCTGCCGGCGCCTGCTCGAGTCTCAGGGAGGGGGAAGTCTCGAGCGCGACCGACACACCGGGATCACAACGCAATCGTGTGTGCCTCAATCCTCAGTGGGTTCGACGCGCGAGCGCGGCGGAAGTTGAGCGAATTCACCTTTCTTTGCATTTCTAGAGATCCGCGCGGCGGGTAACATGGGCTCACCATGTACATCCCGCAGGCATTCGGCACTCAGGATCCGGCAGTCCTCGACCGTCTGGCCGCTTACAACGCCTTCGGCACCCTGGTCTCGCAGAGGGACGGCGCGCCGTTCGCTTCGCACCTGCCGGTGTTGTATCGCCGAGCCGAAGGACGGGTGAGGCTCACCGGGCACTGGGCGCGGGCGAATCCGCAGTGGCGGGATATCGAAGGGCAGCGGGTGCTGTGCATTCTGCACGGGCCGCATGCTTACATCTCTCCGCGCTGGTACCTCGAGCCCGACAAGAACGTGCCCACATGGAATTACGCGGTGGCCCACCTCTATGGGCGCGTGCGCCTCATCCACGAGCTCGAGGAATTGGAGCAGATCGTCATCGCGCTCGCGGCGCAATACGAGGCCGGCGCGGCGCGGCCGTGGCGCTTGGAGAGTGCCACAGACTCCGCGCGGGGCCGGCTCAGAGCCATCGTCGGCTTCGAGCTGGTCGCCGAGGAGATAGAGGTCAAGGTTAAGTTCAATCAGAATCATCCCGCGGGAAATATCCGTGGCGCCATTCAGGGCCTGCGGACTCAGGATTCCGCCGCGGCGGCCGAGGTCGCCTCCTGGATGGAGGATCTCCTCGAGGGCTCCTGAGCTGACCTTGATTGGCCCTCGGCCGCAAGCGCGTCTGTGGGCTGCGACAGCGATCCTCCGTTGTGTATTCAAACACTTACCAACATCACTGAGCTCGAGTTGACAGAACAGGTCTCCATTCGGAGACAGCTCAGCCCCTCCCGCCGCGCCGTCAGCCCGCGTGCGTGCACGTAACCATTTGAATAAACAAGAATTAATCCGCTTGGCATAGGGCTTGCTGCATAGCACGTGCTGCCGCTCGCGGGTGTCGCTTCCCCTTGTTGCAGCTCGGTTCGTTCGGTGGGGCCACGCGGAGGAGCGATGGGGCCACTTAAGACTCTTTGCGGTCTCGTTGTCGCGGTGCTCGTCCTCTCCGGTTGTGGAGGAGGCGGCTCGAGCTCGGTTGCCAGTGTGGCGGACAGCCCGCCCGGCGCGCCGGCGAGCTCCGGATCGACTTCCAGCCCGCCAACGACCCCGCCCCCGAGCTCGGGAGGCTCATCGCCGCCGCCCAGCGGTGGCGGCTCCGCTCCGCCGCCCCCGCCGGCTACGGGCAGTGCGAAACTAACCTGGACCGCCCCGACCACGAACAGCGACGGCTCGGCGATCACCGGGCTGGCCGGTTACCACATCCATTACGGTACCACCGCTGCCTCGCTGACCAACACGGTCGACATCACGAACCCGGCGACCCTGACTTATGTCGTAGCCAATCTGCAGGCCGGGACGTGGTATTTCGCCGTCACCGCCTACACGAATACCGGCATCGAGAGCTCCCAGTCGAACGTCGGCAAAAAGACGATCACCTGACGGGAGACGGGGCTACGGCGCCCCAATTGCGGTCCGCGGACATTCAGCCCAAGATGGCGGGCAGTCATTCCCTCGTGGAGAAGTGCCCTTGGAAGATCCGCGCGAGCCCACCGCCGTCATGCCGAAACCGGCCTTCGCGGCGAGTTCGCCCTCTCCAGAGGCCGGGGTGTCGGAGGGGATCCTGGAGATCGCCGGGCCGTGGACACTGCATCATCGTGGGGAGCTGCCGGCGGCGCGTATTGCGTGGCGGCTCACCGGCCCGTCCGATGCGCCCCTGGTCTGCGCCATGGGCGGTATCTGGTCTGACCGCCACCTTTTCGATCCGGCCGAGCCCCGCCGAGGTTGCTGGCGCGAAGTCGTGGGTCCGGGACGACCTCTGGATTCGAACCGGCATCGGATCCTGAGCTTCGACTATCTCGGCGGCAGCGGGGACTCGACCGGTCCCGAGGCGGGTCGGCGCTTCCCGAGCGTTTCGACCTATGATCAGGCGGAAGCCCTGGAGCGGCTGCTCGATCACCTCAAGGTCCCGTCCCTGCGTGCGATCGTGGGCGGCTCCTACGGGGGCATGGTCGCCCTTGCCTTCGCGGAGCGGTACCCGGAGCGGGTCGCTGCCTTGTGCATCATCTCGGCCGCAGATCGACCGCACCCCATGGCCATTGCCTGGCACAGCATCCAACGGCGGATCGCGAAGTTCGCAATGCAATCCGCCCGTCCGCAAGAGGGGCTGCGATTGGCGCGCGCCGTGGGCCTCTCCCTCTATCGCAGCTCGGAAGAATTTGCCGCCCGCTTTCCGGCGACACCGCGGCTCGAGGGTGAGGAGTTCGTATTCCCGGTGGAGCGGTATCTGTTTCTGGATGACGATTCCACTTCCGCCTTCCGTGCCGAGAGCTTTCTTTGTCTGTCGGAGTCGCTCGACCTGCACCAGGTCGATGCTACCCGCATATTCGTACCGACGACCGCAGTCGGAGCGCGTGAGGATCAGCTCGTGCCGCTGGGTGACGTACGTGCCCTGGTCGCGCGCATGGGTGTCGCGCAGGTGCGCGAGATCTCCTCGATCCACGGCCACGATGCCTACCTGAGGGAGCCCGAGCAGTTGCGCGCGGTGATCGCGGCAGCGCTGCAGGCGGTGACCTGAGGCTCAGCGGACCTGGCAGCTGGAGCGCCCCTCCAGTGCGTATGCGGCCCGCATTGGAGACATAATGAGGCAGGGCGCGTCACGGGCATTTCGGCCCTCTGACTGGTACAATCGACCCGGCAAAACAGCCGGACGCGCGTGAGCGCCGGAGCGCAATCGCGGCGCATCGACGCCCATCCACATGCCCGACCAAACTACAAGAAGGGGCGGCCCGGACCCCTATGCCGACGGACTGATCGCGGGCGGCAAACGGAAATGACATGAGTGAACCCAGTCTTCACGCCACCGTCGAAGAGATCCGGGACCAGCTGCGGGGCATCTGGCGATTCAGGCGCGTCGCGCTGATCGTAGCCTGGTGCCTGGCGCCCATTCTCTGGATCGCCGTCTTTCTGATCCCGAACACTTACGAGTCGTATGCGAAGGTGTTCGTGGATACGCGGACCACTTTGAGCGAGGCGACCGAGGGGCTCGGCATCAGCGGCGACATCAGCGGCCAGATCGAGCGCGTTCGCGACGCGCTCGTCGGTGGGCCGGAGTTGCGCAAGGTGGCCAACGACGCCGGGCTGTTCGCACAGGCCCGCACCGTGGCGCAGCAGCAGAAGGTGATCGACACGCTTCGCAACAACATCGACCTCGAGGGCAAGCTCGAGCCGCAGAGCACCATTGCGCTCTTCACGATCACCTACCGGGACCGCAGCCGCCAGCGGACCCTGCAGGTGGTCACCCAGCTCCTCAACACCTTCGTTCAGGGCACTCTCGGCGGCAAGCAGCAGGGCTCGGACGAAGCCGAGAAATTCCTCAGCCAGCAGATCGCCGACTACGGCAAACGCCTCTCTGTCTCCGAGCAACGGCTGGCATCGTTCAAGAAGAGCAACGTCGGGCTGCTGCCGGGCGATCAGGGCGATTACTTCAGCCGCCTGCAAAGCGACATGAACGAGCTGACCAAGGCGAGGGAGAGTCTCAGCCTCGAGCTGCGTAAACGCCAGAAGCTCGAGGAGCAGCTGCAGTCCGGCCAGCAGTTCACCACGAGCTCGTCCGGATCGGACACGAAAGGCGCGGCGGCGCTCGACACCGAGAGTCAGATCGCACAGACGCAGCAGAAACTCAACGAGTTGCTGCTCAAATTCACCGAAAAGTATCCGGACGTCATCGCTCTTCGCCGGACACTGGCGCAGCTCCGGGAGCGCGAAGCGGCACAGATCGCCGCCGCGAAGCGAGGCGATGTCCATGCCGCGAGCCAGTTGAGCCTCACGGCCAATCCTGTCTATCAGAGGCTCCAGGAGCAGTACAACGCCGAGGACGTCACCATCGCCTCGCTCCAGCAGGAGATCGCCGATCGCGAGAAGGAAGTCGCGACTGTGCGCGCCATGATTTCGACGGCACCGGAGGTCCAGGCTCAATACACGCAGCTGATGCGCGACTACAGCGTCACGCGCTCGCAATACGATGCACTGCTGGCGCGGCTCAACCGTGCACGGCTGGGACAGCAGGCCGCATCGACCGGCGTCGTCAAATTCCAGGTGATCGACCCGCCGACCTCCGAATTTGCTCCGGTAGGGCCCAGACGGGCGCTGCTCGTCCTGGGAACGCTTGCCATCTCGCTCGGAGTGGGCGGCGGGCTCGCCTATCTGCTGCACATGCTGCACCCGGTGTTCGTCAGCCCGCGCCACCTCGCCGCGGTGACCGGGCTTCCGGTGCTGGGCGCCGTCAGCGCGGCCTGGCTCGACCAGCGCCGCACCGCCTTACGCAGCGAACGCGTGCGCTACGCCTGGGCGGTGGGCGGGCTGGTGATCCTTGGGCTCGGAATCCTGGCGCTGCAAGGGCCCTTGCTGAGCCTGCTTGGAAGGATACACGCATGAGTGTGGTGGAGAAGACACTGCAGAAGCTGCAGGACGCCAAACAAAAGCGTACTGAGCCGGCGCCGGATCCCGCTCCCGCCAGGACGGATTCCGGCTCCCGGCCACCTGGGCGCAGTGTCCCGGCCGGTGGGCAACATCCTCCGATCCTCTTCGATCGCCCCAAGTTGCGCGCTCTGGGACTCCTGCCGCCCGAGGAGCAGGAGCGGCGTCTCTCGTCACAGTATCGCAAGATCAAACGGCCACTGATCGCCGCTGCAATCGGACGCGGGATGGAGCGCCTGCCCAAGGGCTACATGATCATGCTCGCGAGCGCGATGTCGGGGGAGGGCAAGACTTTCACAGCTCTCAATCTCGCATTGAGCATCGCGAGAGAGAAGGACCTCCGCGTGCTCCTCGTGGATGCCGACGTCGCCAAGCCGCAGCTGAGCCGGACGTTCGGCCTCGAGGGCGAGCTCGGTCTGCTCGATGTGTTGCGCGATCCTCAGCTCGATGTGGAGGCGGTCATTCGCCAGACCGATGTTGCCACGCTCAGCTTTCTACCGGCGGGCAAGAGCTCGGCCGATGCGACGGAGCTTCTCGCGAGCAGGCGCATGGAGGAGGTGGCGGCACTGCTGAGCAAACGCGACGATCATCGGATCGTCCTCTTCGACACGCCGCCGCTCATGCAGACCACCGAGTCTCCTGCCCTGGTCCAGGTGGTGGGGCAGATCCTGGTGGTCGTGCGCGCGGAATGGACTGCGCAGCCGGTGCTGCTCGATGCGCTCGAGAATCTACAGGAGCATCCGGCCGTCTATCTGATGCTGAATCAGAGCATGCGCTCGGAGACGTCGGCGTACTACTACTACGGCTACGGAGAAGAGGGGTCTGGAGCCGACCGCTCTGTCAGCTCCGCCGACGCCGATTGAGCTCCCGCGGCTATTTCTTCTTTCTACGGAGCATGCCGATGGAGGCTGCCGCGCCGAGTGCGAGCAGTCCGAGCGTGCCAGGCTCTGGGGTGGAAGTACCCGGGCCACTATCGGGAGGCGGGCACCAACCCGGGACCCACGTGCAGGTGGGACCAAGAGCATGCGCCGGCGGCGTACCTGCTGCCATCAAGGCACACGCTATCACACCCAACATCACTCTTCGCATGGTTCCCCCCACGTACTTCGTGCGGCGATATTATTTACTGCAAATACTATGCCACTGTGCTAAGTACCTGCCGGCGTTGAGGTCTTCTGAGCAGTTTGAGCCGCAGGCGGTTCAGATTGTAAAGCGATTCGACACCACTGTCGCTGCTTTTCGACAATGGAGCCGGACCTTGCGCGCCCGCCACGGAAGAACTCCTTTAAAAACAGTGTACTGGAAGGGGTCGGATTCGCTGGGCGGCCAATTGACATGTTAAATTGCTCGACATCCAGGGGGCCGCCCGGCCGCTGAGGTCTGCAGAATGCGTAATGAGCTGCGGGTGGCATCCGTACTGCTGCTGGCCGGGGTCATCTACTGGCCCGACATCGCCGCTCTCGGGCCGTATTGGGCCGGCCAGGATGCCAACGCTCAGACCGGGGTCTTGATTGCGGCTCTATCGGTGTTCCTGCTGGTCCGCAGCCGCGAGCGATTTGAGCGGATCGCGCTGGAGCAGGTCCCCTGGGCCGCGTTGCCGCTGCTCGTCTGTGCCGCGGCCAGCTTGATATGTTGGCGCGCCGGCATCCTGACCCTGCAGCTCTTCTTCCTTCCCGCAATCCTCTGGCTCGCACTGCTCGCCCTGCTCGGATGGCAGGCGGCGCGCACGGCGGGGTTCGCCATAGGATTTCTCTACTTCGCCCTGCCGGGGTGGGGACTGCTGGGGCCTGCGCTGCAGCGGCTGACCGCATGGGCGGTAGGGCTCATCGGTCCGCTCATCGGGCTGCCGCTGGTGATGTCGGGAATGACGGTGAGACTGCCGGACGGGATCCTGTTCGTGGTCGCTCGCGAGTGTAGCGGCGTTGATTTCCTGACGGTCGGGCTGGCGGTGGCGGCGTTGCAGGGGGAGCTGGAGCGCGGGACCTTACGCCGGCGCGTGGGCCTGCTCAGCAGCATGATTCTGCTGGCCATCGTCAGCAATTGGATACGCGTGATCCTCATCGTCGCGATCGGATATCACTCGCATATGCGCAATCCTCTGGCAACCCGCGATCACCTGGCACTCGGCTGGGTGGTGTTTGCCTGCGCGTTGCTCATGTTCGTTTGGATAGCCGGTCGCACGGCTGTCTGGAGGGTGCCGGAGGCCGCCGGGAACGGGCTCTCTGGCGGTGCTGTCGTGGCGCCGACCCTGCATCAGGGAAAGCCGTCCTGGCGGCGCTACGGTGTGGTCGTCGTGGCTCTGCTTGCCGTGCCCGTGCTCGTCTACGGCAGCTTGCTGGCGACTGCCGCCCGCGCCAGCAGCGCGGTATTGGAGCTTCCGCCGGGCGGTGCGCCTTGGCGCGGCCCGATCCTCTCGGCAGATCCGCTCTGGCGGCCCAGGTTCGTGGGCGCTCACACGGAGTTGAGCGCGGTTTACGAGAGCATGGATGGTCGTGCCGTGGAAGTCGTGGCAATCGGCTTTCCGCGGCAGACCCAGGGCACGCACATATTCGACGCGAGGAACTCTCTGCTCGGTGAGCACGGCCTCGCCATCGAGGCGATCACCCTCAGCGCCGGTGCCGCTATTCCGCACAGCGAGATCACCGTGGTCGATCCGCTAGGGCGACGCTCGCTCATCTGGTCCGTAATCGACATTGGCGGTCGGCTCTTTGGGGAGCCCCTATCGTCGCAATTATGGTATGGCGCACGCTCGCTCATGGGCACGCCCTATTCGGCGCTCTTCGCGCTGAGAGCCCAATGTGACATTACCTGTGATGGAGCGCGCGTTGCGCTGACAGATTTTCTGCGTGCGAACGGGTCGGCGCTCTTCGCGTCTCTGCCGGCGCTTCAATGATCCGTGATGCTCGAGCCGCCGGTCGCCGGCGCCGGCGCCGGTGCGGGCCGAGCCCACTTGCGGCGCGCCTTCTTGGTGTACGCCGCGATGCGAATCAGCGCGGCCGCCAGCCCGGTTGCGACGAACGGCAGATAGGCGAGGAAATGCAGGAAGCTGCCGCTAAAAGCGGAAGCGCCGAGGAAGTCCCGTAGGAACGCGAGCGCGATGTAGTCCATACCCAGCGTGCGCAACCCCCACCACAGGCTCGCAGGGAGTTTGGCAAGCAAGCTCGAGATGGAGAAGAGTGCCAACAGGTAAGTCAACACAGCGGCGATGCCGAAGTAAAGCGCCGCAGATTGAGGTATGGGCGGCTTGGGCGAGATGTAGTAAAGCCACACCACCAGGCAAAGGTGTGTCAGGTGAGCCGAGGCGAACGCGAGCCCGAGCTCGCGGCCGCGGCGCGCGAGCCTCTGGAACCCGGGTCCGAACAGCGTGGCGAGCGGGCCGCCGACGTATGCCAGGATGAAGAAGAGGTAGGACCAGCGTGCCGTCAGTTGCAGCCCGAATGTGGTGCCATGCACCCCGTGGCCGAAGGCTGCGAGAGCGAGGCCCGCGATAGCGAGCGAGCCGAGATAGGCCCCGCCCATCCAGAGAGCGACGTGGGGCTTGTTTGCCGAAGAAGTCACTTGATACGTGTTGCGCCGCGCGTAACGCTGGAAGTTCGCTGCGGTAGTCGTGCTCGGTGGAGCGCGCTGCATTACTATTCGGGGATCAAGATAGAGCAAAGCGGGTTCCGCCGCAAGGCGGATTCCCGGCGTGCAAGAGCATACGAGCGTAAGCGGCAGAACACGAGCTTCCGACCTCAAGCAGATGACGCCTAACCCGATTCGAGTTGCCGGCCGTTACTCCGCGAGAGCGACGACGCCCGCGGACGGTCCGGAAATCGTAGCCTTGATGGCGGATGCCGGTTTGCAGCCGAACGTGAAGCCGCAGGAGATGCATTGGAAATACTGGCAGCAACATGAAGGCTGGCCGGGGCCTCGCTCTTACGTCGTTAGCGACGGCAGGACAATACTGGCTCATGCGGCGGTCGTGCCGTTGAGCTGCGAGCGGGAAGGCCACCGTCTCAAGGCCGGGCATCTGATCGATTGGGCCGCGCGAGCGGGCCAGCCGGGGACCGGCATCATGTTGATGAAGCATGTGGCGGCTCTCACCGATGCTCTCATCGGCGTCGGAGGCAGTGACGCGTCGCTCAAGCTCCTACCGCACGTTGGCTTTCGCCAATGCGGCTTGGCCACGGGATACGTCCGCGCCCTTCGCCCGCTGAGGTTGCTGAATGACACGTCACGCCCGAGCTGGAGGCTGTTGCCGCGTATGGCTCGGAGCGCGATTTGGCGCTTCGCGGCGCCTCGTCCCGACCGCCATCCATGGCAGGTGCGGCGGGTCGTGGCCGACCAGCTCCACGCCTTCGCGCCCGCCTTCACCAAATCGAGGGGCGCGGTTACCGCTTTCGAGCGCAGCGAGAGTGAGCTTCGCTACATACTCGGCTGCCCGATCGTTCCGATGGAGCTATTCGTTCTCGAGCAAGCGGGGCGGCCACGGGGATATTTCATTCTCGCCTTCGTCTCGTGCCAGGCGCGTCTGGTGGACTGCTCGGTGGACTCCGATGCTCCGGCGGACTGGCGCATCCTCATCCAGTGTGCAGTGCACCAGGCGATGCAGAGGAGGGCGATGGCAGAGCTTGCAACCTGGGGGGGCGACCCGGTGCTCTGCGCGTGCCTCGAGGAGTGCGGCTTCCATCCACGCTTCACGGCACCCATCTTCGTCCGCAGCCGTAAGGCGATTGATCTCGCGGCGGCGGCGCTGCGCGTGCACATGCTGGACAGCGATGCCGCCTATCTTCACGGCGAAGAGCAGTTGCTTTGGGCCTGAGCGGCCGTTGACACCGGCCTCGAAGCGCTGACGGATTTGCCCTTCGGGATGCTTGAGCCCAAGATGTGCGGCCCGGCGAATCAGAAACTCGCGTATCTGCTTCATCAGGAAGAGCGCATAACAGGCTGATTGTTACCATGATTCAACTTTTTGGCACATGACTTGCCTCTCTAAACCTCGGCTGCCGCCTGCGGTTCGCTTGCTTCCCCGCCGCGCCAGCTGCGCACGCACCGGCGTACTGCTGGCGCGGGGAGAAACCCTCCATGAGGCACCTGAACTCTATCTGCGGTCTGGCCGCATCGATTGTCCTTCTGTCGGGTTGCGGCGGCGGGTCGTCCGGCTCGTCCGTCTCGAGTACGCCTCCGGCGTCTACGGGTAGCGCAACGCTGACCTGGAACGCGCCGACCGCCAATACGAATGGTTCGGCGCTCAACGATCTTGCGGGCTACCACGTCCACTGGGGAGCGAGCGCCAGCTCGCTGACGCAAACGGTCGATGTGCCCAGTGCGAGCACCACGACTTACGTGGTCAGCGGTCTCTCGGCGGGGACCTGGTACTTCGGAGTTACGGCATACACGAACACCGGGCTGGAGAGCGCTCTGTCGAATGTCGGCAGCAAGACCATCCCGTGACGCCGGGGATCGGCGGGGCGCAAGACCGCACAGCGCCCCGGAGCGCACCTAACTCACCGCTTGACGCTCCAGCCATGCCTGGAACATCAGCACGTCCCACAGCGGATACTGCCAGTTGCGGCGTCCGGCAAGGTGCTCTTCCCAACGTTGGCGGATGGGCTTTGGATCGAGATAGCCCTCCCGAGTGAGGCGCGCCGGGTCGATCAGCGTTTCGGCCCACTCGCGCAGCGGACCGCGGAGCCAATCGGCAATGGGTACGGAGAAGCCCATTTTCGGGCGATCGATCAGTGTTCTGGGTACATAGCGATCGAGAATC
Organism: Steroidobacteraceae bacterium; assembly: GCA_035652555.1. Lineage (GTDB taxonomy): Bacteria > Pseudomonadota > Gammaproteobacteria > Steroidobacterales > Steroidobacteraceae > 13-2-20CM-66-19. The sequence goes on from DASRDO010000048.1 coordinate 53,075, forward strand.
TGCCGCAGCGCCCACTTGCCCACGGCGCCGCGAACCTTCGCCGAGATCGGCATCTGCCACGCATACTCCACCACACGATGGTCGAGCAGCGGCACGCGCGTTTCGAGCGACACGCTCATCGACGCCCGATCCACTTTGGCCAGATTGTCGTCGGGCAGGTAAGTCAACAGATCCAGGAGCATCATCCGCTCTGCACTGCTCGCGCCCGCCGGCGTGACAGGCGGTCCGTTGAGGAGTGTGGGCGGCTCCTGGGCATCGAGCACGACGCCTGAGGAGCTGTCCCAGTGAGAGACGAGCTCCAGATACAAGGCGTCGACGGAGTTGCACCCCAGGACGTTACCGACTTTTTGCAGCTTGTCGCCGATATAGGCGTGCCGGCGCGAGGCCGGTAACAGCTTTTGCAGCATGCCGAGAACGCTACTCAGGCCTCCGGGCGATGAGCGCGCGAGAATTCCCGCTGCGAGACGGCGAACGCCGATCGGCAGCCTGGACAGCTTTCCCCAGACCCGTTGCGTCAGAATGTGCCGATTGTATCCGCCGAACAGCTCGTCGCCCGCATCACCGGTCAGCGCCACGGTGACATGTTGTCGAGCCAGCTGTGAAACCAACACAGTCGGAATCTGCGAGGAGTCCGAGAAAGGCTCGCAGTAGAGCTCCGGGAGCCGCCGTATGATGGCCATTGCATCTTCCGGCCTGACGTACAACTCGGTGTGAGCCGTGCCGAGATGCCGGGCGACCGCAGCGGCATGCACGGCCTCGTTGTAGTCCGATTCGCCATAGCCGATCGTGAAGGTCTTCACCGGCTGCGTGGACTGCGACTGCATCAATGCGACGATGAGCGAAGAATCCACACCGCCGGAAAGAAAGGCGCCCAACGGCACATCGGCGATCATCTGCTGTCGCACCGCGCGTTTGAGGCGGCTTTCCAGCTCACCGAGCTGCTCTACCTCCGGGTGGTCGCCCTGCACGGCGAGCCCGCGCTCGGCTGCCTCGATCGCCGACCAATACGGGATCGCCGCCTCCGCAGGGTTCGAGAGCGACACATTGAGCAGGCTGCCTGCCGGAAGCTTGAATACCCGGCTGTAGATGGAATAGGGCCCGGGCACGCAATTGTGCCGCATCAGCAGGCACAATGAGCCCCGGTCGATCTCGACGGCGAATGCGGGGTGGACACGAAGGGCTTTGAGCTCCGAGCCGAAAAGGAAAGCCCGGCGCGCCCCCTGGCCCTGCCATCCGTAGTACAGCGGTTTCTCTCCGAGGCGGTCGCGCCCCAGAGTCAGCGTTCGAGTTTGCCGATCCCACAAGGCAAAGGCGAACATGCCCACGCAGCGCTGCACCGTGGGGCGAACCCCCCAGTGGCTGAAGCCCGCGAGGAGCGTCTCCGTATCCGACGTGCCGCGAAAAGCCTGCCTGGCGCCGCTGCGCCGCAGCTCATCCCGGAGCTCGAGATGATTGTAGATCTCACCGTTGTATGCCAGCAGGTAGCGTGCACAGGCCGACTCCATCGGCTGCGCGCCCGCGGCGGACAACTCGAGAATCGCCAATCGCCGGTGCCCGAGCGCTATGCCCGCAGCGCCATCGACCCAATATCCGTCCGAGTCCGGCCCGCGGCTGGCCAGCGTATCGTTCATTCGGCGCAATAGGGCGGTTGCGCCCGCTTCACCCTCCTGCCATTGACCACCCAGGAATCCCGCGAAACCGCACATGGAGACTACCTCAGGCTACGGGCGTGTCAGGTCGCCGACTCGCGCAGCCAGTGACCCAGGTCTCTGTTCGTGAGCCGCGCCAGCAGGCCGATGTCCGACTCGTACGCGGCGAGAATCGATCGCTTGAGCTCGGCGCTCATTGGCTCACGCTCTTCGTAAACCCGGTCCCACGCTTTGAGGCGGTCCAACAGACCGATCTCTTCGATTGCGAGCGCACGTTTTATCATTCGTACCGGCGGTCGCAACCAGCCGGCCGATCGATTGATCAACGGCGTGAGGCCTACTCTATGGCGGCGATTGGCATTGATGCGAGGGAATTCCATCCGGCCATCATCGGGTATCCGCAGGAACTCGAGAACCCTTCGGTATTCACGGCGCGTGTCGGCAGCAAAGTCTTCAAAGAATATGACATGCACCTGCTCCCTCGGGAATTCGGCAAGGACCCGCTCGAGCTGGTTGCCGAGCAAAGCTATCTCGTCGTAATACAGGAGCTCCTTCGCACGGCAGTGTTTGGGGATGCGCTCGCCTGCCTTGCGCGCTGCAGTCGCATGCCACGCCTCCGCAAAGCTCTTGATTTCCTCGTCGCCGCCAAAGAGCAACTGCGAATGAAATGAGTGCACGATATCGATGGGATTCCTGAGCATCAGGATCAGCCTGGCCCCCGGATCGAACTGTCTGATCAGCCGGATCGCTTCCTTTGAGTACAGATAGAAGACGGAGGCATCGCCCCCGGCCTTTTTTTCGCCGCTGGCATCGAATAAGCGAATGTAGTCGGGCTCTGTCGAGACGTCGCGATATCTCGGTAGATCGGTGGCGAAATAGTGAGGCTCTTTCGGCCGCGCCATATGGATCGAGGGGTGATCGGCCAAATAGCTGTCCAGGGCCGTCGTGCCGCTTTTGGGTGCGCCGACAATGAAGAATGTTGGCCTCATGCAGCGAGCCTTCGGCCGGCCATCGCCGCTAGCCTTCGATCAGTCAATGCTGGTATCCTGCCTCGCCAAGCCACACGCCGGGGACGTGGTGCGCTGAAGTGTGCCTCGGAATCGGATTTCATGTGACAATTCGTGCGAATGGCGCCGCTTGGGCGATGGCAATTGGCAATTATACCAAGTGCGCACCCGAAGGTTCTGCTGCGGAGCCCTCGCATCAGCCTCATTATGTTGACCGACGTCACCGTTCCGGGGAGAGCTAGACTCCTCACATCAGGCACCATGCCGGCATATTGCGCTGGCGCTGCGCGACATTCCAGCGGGCAGCAGCGAGTGAGAGGGGCGTTGGCGAAATATCGCCTGAGCCTGCGAACAGGTTAGGCGCCATGTACGCGAAGCACGCCAAGCGGGCGCTGTTGTATATCGCGCGTGCACTGGGCGCCTTTCGCCTTTCACGCCGTCTGACGCGTCACGAGCTCAGGATCTTGTGCTACCACGGCTTCTCCGTGGGCAACGAATTCCTTCGTCTTCCGGGTATGTTCATGCGCGCCGAAACATTCGCGCGCCGGATGGCGATACTCGAGCGCCTGGGGTTCCCCGTGATCTCTCTCGATGAGGCTGTCGACAGGTTGAAAGCCGGCCTCATCCGCAATTGCGAGGTGGTGATTACCTTCGATGACGGCTGGGCGAGCAATCTCTCGATCGCGTATCCGATTCTGCGAGCGCATGGCTTCCCCGCTGCGATTTACGTTACGACGGAGCATTTGGGGCATGGCACGGAGGTGTTCAATGTCGTGCTGCACTATCTCTTTCTTTCGAGCCCGCTGAGGACTGTTACCTTCGAGGGCATTCATCCGAGGATCGATGGACATTACGACGTTCAGCCGGACGTGCTTCCTGCAGTCCATACCATCATACGCGCCGCAGGGCAGTACCTTTCTCTGGGCGAGCGCCAGGCGCGGCTTGGAAGGATAGCTGCAGCATTGGGATCGGACATTGACACCGTGCTTCAAGGCGATCGCTTTCGGCTGCTCACTGCGGAGCAAATCGGTCAGCTATCCCGAGAGGGCGTTATCATCGGTCTGCACACCCATACACATAATCTGCCTACCGAAAGCGCGGAGGCCATGCGCGCCGAGATCACTCGGAATCGCCATGCCGTGGAAGCCATTACCGGCAAGCGAGCTCGACACTTCTGCTATCCCAGCGGTGTCCACAGCGAGCAGCACCCCGAATGGTTGTCCGCGGCAGGCATCGAGTCTGCAACTACTTGCGAACCCGGCCTGAACGACTCCACGACGGACTGTCTGCTTCTTAGCCGGTATCTCGATCAAGAAGATTTCTCCGATATCGAATTCGAAGCCTCGGTTACCGGCTTCCGATACCTTTTGCGGCGCCTTCTGAAATGATTTTGAATGTAGAAGCAGTTCTTGGTAGTTCGTTGCCGGCGCACGAACGACATTCTACGCGCCCACGTTCGCGCGTCGTTCTAGGCTGCCACGATGCCGATCGCCGCGGGCGAAGTGTCCAAAGCTATCCGTGCGCCGTCTGCGTGTGAGCCGCAGGTATGAAGCTCTCTGACCTGCGTGGACCGATGATCTCAGCGCTTCGCTGGACCGTGATATCGCGGGTATTCACGCAACTCATCACTTGGTCGTCGACGATCATAGCCGTACGCCTTCTCACGCCGACGGACTACGGAATCGTTGCGGTGGCCATGGTCTTCGCCAATTACCTGCAGCTGCTCGGTGAGGCGGGGTTGGGATCCGCCATCGTGCAGCAGCAAGTGCGAGATCGACCGACGTTGAGCGCCATCTTCTCGGTAATGTTGATAACCAGCGTCGTGCTGGCGTGTGCCATCTTTTCGTTGGCCCCAATGATCGGAGCCGCGTTCAATGCGCCGCGCGCAATCACCGTGATGCGAGTCGTAGCGCTGGCGTTTGCGCTGCTTCCCTTCCTCGCAATTTCCGAGTCCCTGCTGCAGATGGACCTGCGGTTTAAGGAATTGGGCATCGCGGCCATAGCCGGCGCCGTTGCCGCCGCAGTATCGGTCGTTGGTCTTGCGCTTGCAGGCGCCGGACCCTATGCCCTCGTAGGGTCGTACTTGTTGGGTCTGGCTGCACGCGCGTGCGTGATGCAATGGTACGCAAGAGCACCCCTCACGGTCACTATGTCTCTCGGCCCGGTGAGAAAGGTGCTGCGTTACTCGATTCTGATAGTAATAGATCGCAGCATCGGATACTGGTATCGGCAAACCGATTACACCATTGTTGCGCGTGTCTTGGGAACGAGCGTACTGGGCACCTTCACGGTCGCCAAGAATATCGTCCAAATGCCGTTAGACCGGATCGGCGCCATTTCAAACGGTGTCTCCTTTCCAACGTATTCGCTTATCCAGCAGCATGAGGCAGTGGTATCGGAAGCGTTCTTGAAATCGCTGCGCGTGGGATCGTACATAGTCTTCCCAATGTTTTGGGGATTGGGTGCTATCGCCGCGCCATTGGTCGCGGTGGCGTTTGGCGAAAAGTGGGACGGCGCCGTCTTGGTCATGCAGATCCTGGCCATCCCTATGCCGTTGCGCGCGTTGGAAGCAATGTTGCAACCGTTCGTACGTGCCATCGGAAGGCCCGGCTCTTCCCTCACCATCAGCGCAATCGCCATCCTGGTCATCATTCCGTTGCAACTGCTCGGGGTGATGCACTTTGGCGTGGCAGGTGTCGCCGGTGCTTGGGCCGTCGGTTATCCCTTTATATATGTTCTTCTGATCTGGCTCTTCACTCGAACTCTGTCCCTCAACCCAAGCGACGCTTGGCTCGTTATGGTGAAGCCGGTGCTTTGCACCTTATTGATGACCGGCACGGTAATGGTGATCGTTTATGACGTCCTTGGCCATGAGCTGCCGTGGCTGCAACTCGTGGTGGGCAGCGGTGCAGGAGTCGCCGCCTATGTTGCGAGCGTTAGACTTCTCGATAAGCGGGCATTCCGAGAACTGACCGGATTGATCCTGTCATTTCTCGGAAAGTGAGCCGCTTTTGGCGGTCGTCGATTCAGCTCACGCTGGTTATGTGGGGAGGATCCGGGAGCACCAGAACGGTTCCTCCTCCAAACGAAGCACCTACCTGGGTTGCACCGCTCCATGCGCCAAGCTCCGTACCGCCGGCCCCGAGCGTTTTGAGTGGCGAACTGCTGGCGAGCTGGTAATACGCGGATTCAGACCCGGTCGCCACAAACTGCGGATTTTGCTGAATCGAATGGCCGTCCGCGCCGCTCGCAGACCTCCACGCGGCAAGACTCGTGTAAGTCACCCCGGAGGACAGGTCCCCGGCGTGAAATGAAACCGAGCTCGGGTAGTTATTGTAGTCCATGGTCCCGAGAGCCGCGGTGCTGTATACGGCGGCGTCGGCGTAGTTTCCGCCGCCTTTGCTGGGCCAGAAAATATTGTGGTGGATATTTGTCTGTACAGGAGAGCCTGCGTACATCTCTGCCATGTTCCCGAGAGAACTCCAGTCCCCAAGTATGGTGTTGTTGTAGATATTCCAGACGCCGGCATTTCCGCCGTAACTGCGCCAAATATTGGGGTGTTGGCTGCCGGCTATCATAATATTGTGGTGGAAATCTATGGACGCCGTCCTCGAGGTCGTCTGGCCGTCCATCATGATTGTGGAGCCCATATAGCTGGTCGCGGACTCGGACCGGTCCAAAAAGCAATATCGGCAGACGGGGCTCATGTGCCCGGGCTCCTTCCAGTAGACGAGATTGCCGGCGCCCTGAGGGTCAGCTATGACGGTGCAGTACTCCACCAATGTATCAGTTGTCGGGGCATAAAACTGAATCGACGCGTGTCGATTCTGATCGCTAGGCGCGCCGCCCCCCACAAACCGGGAGTTCTGCACGTAGATGTGATTCTTACCCTCGCTGTAGAAATGGCAGCTGTTTTTCCCCGGCGTCTGGCAGGTGATGAACGACTGATCGTCGAACAGACAGTTTCTCACCGTGAAGTTGTCGACTCCGGTGCCATCCGGTCCGTAATTGCTGATGCTGCGGTAGTTCGATGCTGTGAAGTGAATGCCGTCAAACGTGATGCCCGCGCCGCCGCCATCCGGTCCCATTAGTGAAGCGCCCCAGTCGAGACTGCTGTTGGCTGCGTGGATTTCGTTCCGCGCGCCGTAAATCACTGCTCCTTGTGGAGTCTGCGAAACTATGATCGTTGGTGCGCTCGCGGTTCCGGCAACTACCATCAGCCGGTTCGTTCCCCACCAGCCGCCCGCGACAGGCATGCCAAGAATCTGGAGAAGGTTGTACGTGCCGTTCATCAAGCCAACCACTTTGCCGGCATAGCGGGAGCGAGCGGTCGCGTCGTTCAGCATTGCAATCGACCAGGGGTTGGCTGCCGTCCCGCCGGCTGACGCACTGCCCGTGCCCGTCGGAGATATGTAGAAGTCAGGAAGCTGTCCAATCACCGTCTGGTTGTACTGCACGCCGCTCGATTGCGCACGAGCGCTGCGTATCAAGCCGGAAGGTAGATAGAGTGATGTGGCGGCTACGGCGCCGATCGCGAGGACATCGCGGCGCGTGATGCCCAGGGCCCCAGTCCTGTCGTTTCCAGGAGCGTGCTTCTTTCTCATCTGTCGTCTCTCAGACTTGCTATGCGACGATGCATGAAATCACGTATCAGCGCGAAAGTCAGCATGTCTCCTGGTAGCGACTGAGCGAGAACGAGCGCTCGCCTGCCGCCCCGAATAGCAGGAACTACCTGAGTTACGAGCCGCGCCGTAACTGCGACTTACGTCACACCGCCGACAGCTGGTGGCCTGGGGGAGGCAGGGCCCAAAACCAATGCTGTTGCCAGGCGGGTTAAACATGTCGGGGTGGCGTATTAGATATTCACCGCTCGCTGACACGCGCGCGGGTTGGGTCTCCGCAGGTGGCGGCTTGGCGGATACCAGCCTACTTACGTGCGCGTTCGTTGGTATTATAGGCCGGTCCGCGCAAGGGGATCATAACGAAATTGGATCTACCAATGACAGAAAATCCACCCGCACCTGAAGCTTTTCAGTTCATCGACGGACTCCTCGTATGCCCCGTCTGTCGGGGGCCCTTCCAGTCTGGCTCCGCTGTCTGTGAAACGTGCCGGCGGGAATACGAATGGGTCGGCCAAATGGCTAACTTCCTGGGACCGCAAGCCCGTCTCCAGGGACTAGACGAGCTCGAAGCGTCCAGACTTTGGGCGGAAAATAGCGAGGTCATTGCTGCCGGATTTGCGACTTACGCAGCCGCCAACGCCGACGGCAAACGAGCAGTACTGCGGCAGATCGGTGCCGCTTTGGGCGGGCTCGACGAAGAACAGGCAAAGCGGGTGTTATTTGCCGTTCAACCCGGGCAAGTCATCAACGACTTCAACCGTTACATGAATGGTCCGGGATCGCGGAGGGCGCCGACGCAAGTGGCCACGCTGAGCTTTCTCGAGGAAAATTTTTCGAGTGGCGGAATGGTTCTCGACGCGGGCTGTTCGATAGGCCACGAGATGCTGGAAGTCGCCGATGCAAATACCCGTATGGTCGGGATCGACATCAGCATGTTCGCACTTTGCCTCGGCGACGCCATTTGGAAAAGAACCCAGAGCTTGCCGCCTCCATCATGGCACGCGGCGAGTATTTTGCAGCTTCCATTTCGCGACGCGTTCTTCACGAACGTGATGAGCTTTGTCGTACTCGGTCTGGTCCCGCTCAGACTCGGCTTGGGCGAGCTTGGCCGAGTGCTCAAACCGGGCGGACAACTGATCTTTACGATTGAGGGGCCCGGATTTTGGCGACGACTGTGGGATGAGTCGCCTGCCTTCGGCTGGGGACGGGCTCAGCTCATTCGCTGGTGGGTTGGAAGGCAACTGCTGCGCTTCGGCTTCCAGTGGCGTGAAATACGGGGCCTCGATCGGCTTGCCGGGCTAGTGCAGTATTCCAAAGAGATGCTGCTGAATTCCCTCGATGAGGCCGACTTCGAGCTCGAGAGGCTGGAGCCTTTGACGGAATACCGAGGCACGCCTTCTCTCTGGGGAATTACCGCCACGCGAGCCCGGTAACGCGGCTAGACCCACTCAGCCGGTTTTGGTATCGCACGGATGACCTTTGCAGGAACTCCCGCCACCACTGCGAGTTCCGGCACGTCTTTGGTGACGACTGCGCCGCTTGCGACGACCGCGCCGCGCCCGATAGTGACCCCTGACAGTACCGTCGTGTCATTGGCGATCCATGCGTAATCTTCAATCGTGATCGGAGCCGTACCGGTCACCTCCGGAGGTTCCCCGGCGGCGCGCCGCATCGGATCGAGCGGATGACCGCTAAAGCCGTTGAGGACTACGCGGTTCCCGATCAAGACATTTTTGCCGATCGTGACTGTGCTGCCGGAAACCACCTGCAGCGAATGGCCCAGGTAGGTGTCGTCGCCGACAACGAAGCGGTTCGTTTTGCCGCGGCCTCCAGACACCCACACGTGGTCGCCGGAGAGCGTCACGCGATTGCCGAGCACGACCTCGAGATTACCGAGGAATTTCGGCATGTTCTCATAGAGCAGCAGACCGGAACCCACGCTCTTGCAGCTCATTCGGAGCAACGGTGCGTAGTAGATCTTGCCGAAGAACGGCCGCAGTACGGCCTTGCGAAATGCTCTTTCCGCACGCAGCAGGTGATGGACTCCCGGGATCACTGGGCAGTCCCACCGCGATGCGCGCCGCAGCATCCCAAACAATTTGCGCCCAACCGGAGTCTCGCGACGAAACACGTAGGATCGGAGTGAGCTCATGGGGCGGAAGTAACGTCTCTGTAGAGACCGAGTATGCGATCACGGTACGCTTGCGGGGAGAATTTTTCCAGAGCTTCCAAGGCCGAACGCCCCAAGCGTGTACGCCGATCGTGATCACCGCTCAACCGCCCCAGCGCCGCTTTCAATTGCTCGATGTCACGTGGTGGCACCAGCACGGCGCTGACATCGTCTTCGACTGTCTCCGGTATGCCGCCGACGGCCGTCGCCACGATGGCCCGTTGGGCCGCCATTGCCTCGAGCAATACCAGCGATGAGCCTTCTGAATGCGAGGGGAGCACGAAGATGTCAGCTATGAAATAGAGCGGCCACACGTCGGCTTGATGGCCGAGAAAGCGCACGCGATCGCCGAGATCGGCGGCGGCCCGCTCCAGCCGCTGGCGATCCGGTCCGTCTCCCGCCATGAGCAGGGTGAACGGCTGTTGCGGCGGAGACACCGGAAGCCAGCGCTTGAACGCCGTGATGAGATCGATATGTCCCTTCTCCGGCGACAGCCGGCCGACGGAAAGGATCACGCCTCCCCCTGCGGCAAGTCCCCATTGCTGCCGGAGCGCCGCGATTTCCGCATCGCTTGGTGCTGGACGCGATTCGACGGTATTCGGGATCACAATCAGCCGATTCCTCGGCGCTCCGTTGCGGACGAGCTCAGCGGCAAACGGCTTACATACAGTGACAATGCGGTCTGGCCTTCGCAAGGACCACCGATCCAGCTTTTCGTAAAGCCTCACCTTCAGGTCCGCCCTGGTATAACCGTGGTGATAGGCGATCCAGGCGAAATTCTTTCGGATCCTACGCCAAAGCAGCGCCTGCGCCAGCGTGAAATGACACTTTACTTGATGTGTTTCGACCACGTCCGGCTGGTGTGATTCGATCACTCGGCACAGCTGCGTCAGTACTCTTATGTCCCACGCGCGGCGCTCGCGCAGAACATCGATGCGAATCCCGGCTTCGGCGGCGGCCGTGAGCAGCAGATTGCTCGGGATCTGGGTGCCTTTAGTGCGGGCGGTGGTCACTAGGGACAGATCCACCGCCGGCCAGCCATCGCCGCCCTGGCGGGCCAGGCTGGCGAACATCATCAGGGGCTTTATCGGGCCGGTGACCCACGTCCCTTCCACGATGGATAGAACGCGCATACTCGAGCGCACCGAGGCGTTGTGGTTTAAGAGCTCTGTTTGGTTCAAGTGATGACCCGGGTGTCTCTCTGTTGACCAGGGCGATGAGAGCCATGGAGAGCGCCAAGATCGCCCAGTGCCCATAGTAGTACGTCGCCGAGAGGAATTCACCGGCGACGAAGTTGCCGATCAGGCTAGCTTGCGACATACGGCAGAAGACGGCCTGCTGTCTCTGTTGCTCGGATGGCGCCTCCAACCGGGCCAGCGTTCGGCGAATCTTCACCAACCCGCGCCACACATGTAGAAGCATGCTCAGGTATATCAGCAGGCCTATCGGGCCCAACTCGACGAGTACGAGGACCAGACTATTGTGCGCTGTATAGAAGAGGCCGCCGTTCCTCCAGTCCACCATGGGATAGGTTTCGATCCCAAAGCCGATCGGACGATCGCCGAGCGCCCTCAGGCCCCGTTTCCAGATTTGCACACGGCCCACCTTGGTGTTCAGGTTGTAGTCGGACCCGAGGCTCAACATGCTGGCGAGTCGATCCCGAGGCTCTTGTGGCAAGTGAGGCCAGACGGCTAAGCCAATCACCATGAAAGCGGTCGTCCACACGAGAAGGCGCCCGATCGGGCCCATCCTCCGCTTGGCCGTGGGAGGTCTCGCCGATCTGGCAGCTTTCCGCTGCAGCAGCGGCCTCAGTGTTGCCGGCGCGAGCACGAGGAATGCCACTATGGCGAGCAGACCGAACTCGCCGCCCCGCGATCCGGTCAGCACTACCGCAAGCGCCATGATCGCCACAGCCCCGTAATAGAGAAGTCGACGCTTCTTGGACGCGGCAGTTATTCCGAACGCCAGCGTAACAGGGATGACGCAATCGAACATGAATGCGAGCTCATTGGTGTCACCCAAGACCTCTACGTCGAGTCGACCACCGCTGTAGGTCCGCAGGCTCGCAACGACCAAGACCCCGGTCCCGACAAATAGCGCGAAGAAGAGGTTTCGCAGCGACTCCCAATCTCCCGACAGCTTGCAGATTACCAGGACGAGTATGCACAGGACTGGAAGCTGAACGAGGATGAACGCAAGGCTGGCTTTGAACCATATGGAGTATGTGATGCTGAGGCCGATCCATATGACAAATGCGATCGTCCACTTCACGGCCGGATTCGTGGGCGTCATCAGTTTCGGCAGCGCTTTCCAATGGGCGACGAGCGCAAAGGTGATGTAGACGAGCAGGACCTTGACCAAGGGCAACGACGACAATACCGGCACGATATTGAGGACGCGGCCGACCGCGAACGCGATGAGTAGCCACGCGGCCCAGGAGAGTCCCCGCAAGGGGTTGCGCTGCTTCGACTTCGGGCGGCCCTTGCTCGCCGGAATGACCGGCGATGACGATCGACGAGGTTTGACTTTCATGCGTCCGTTCGCGGCGCGCCGGAGTGCTCGACTTGCTATGATCGTAACAGGAAAGGCCCCGCCTATTATAGGACGCGGATTTTGTCGAAAAGCGTGAATCTTGCCGCGAATCGCCCTGTCATCGCACAGGGCCTCTACTCTTTCCGGATGGGCGGTTCCGAACGGATAGGCACCCAGCTATGCATCGAGTATGCGGCTCGTGGGTACCGTGTGGTGTGCTTCGCCTTCCATGGCAGTGCCGGTCCGTTTCGGGATTATCTGGAATCGCACGACGTCGAATGCGTCGATCTCGACTATCTGGCTCGCCCGGCGGTCATCCGCCGGGCGACCTATCCGCTCGAGCTGTACCGGTTTCTCCGCAGCAGACGGGTTCGTGCCCTTCACGTCCAACATGCGATGGCGCTCACGCTTTGTGGCCTCGCTGCCCGTTATGCGGGCGTCAAGCATGTTGTGATGACGGAGCACGACACTTTCCAGCTGGACGCGCAACCCAAATACCTGCGACGGGCAACGCGCTGCTGCCGTTACGCTTCCTCGATCACCGGTGTTCATTCGGGAATCACCGACTACTTTCACGCCCGCATGGGTGTACGGGCGGATCGACTACATGTCGTACCGAATGGCGTGCCGATATTCACCCCCGACGCGGAGGCGCGCCGCCGCATGCGCACCGCGCTGGGAGTTGACGAGTCGACGTTCGTTTGCCTTTACGTGGGCCGGCTCGAAGCGGTCAAGGGTCTGCACACGCTGTTGAACGCAGCGGCTCGACTGAGAGAGTCCGGTGGCCGAACGATGCGCGTGTTTTTGGCCGGCAACGGATCCGAGCGGGTGGCGCTGGAATCGCTGTGCCGATCGCTGAATCTCGCGGCGATCGTCACCTTTCTCGGGGAGCGCTCCGACGTCCGGGAGTTGCTGAACATGGCCGATACCTTCGTGATGACCTCGCGAACGGAGGGCCTGCCGATGGCGTTGATCGAAGCGATGGCTGCAGGATTGCCGTGCGTCGCCACGGCCGTCGGCGGCATTCCGGCCGTGCTGGCGGACGACGCAGGAATCCTGGTGCCGCCCGACGATGCTGACGCCGTCGCGGGGGCGTTAACGCGCCTTGCCGGTGACGTCTCCCTGCGCCGGCAGCTTGCTGAACGTGCATTGCGCACAGTTCAAGCGCGGTACAGTTTGCAGCCGGTGGTCAGCACGTATCTCGAGCTGCTTGGGCTGCCCGCTCATTGGCCGCTCGGGCAGTAGTGGCACCTTTTGATATGCAAATACTGTGGCTATCCCACGTAGTCCCTTACCCGCCGAAAGCGGGCGTTTTGCTCCGGGCCTACTATTTGTTGAAGAGCATCGCGCAGCATCATTCCGTCGACCTGGTCGCGTTTGTTCAGCGACCGTTGCTCGAGACTTACTACCCCACCCTCGAAGAGGGGCTCGATGAGAGCCGGCGGACGCTCGAGCGATTGTGCCGCTCGGTGACTTTCCTGCCGATTGCAGCCATCGAGCGGCCGTTCGGCAAGGTGCGCACGGCACTCGAAGGGCTGCTGCTCAAGGAATCCTATATGACGCGCTGGCTCCGCAACGATGCCGGCACGCAGGCGCTGTTGCGCCTCGCCGGGGAGCGCCGTTATGACCTCGCCCATTTCGATGTCATCAGTCTGGCGCCCTACCGGGGACTGCTCCCGGCCGTGCCGGCCACGCTCGGCTACCACAACATCGAGTCGCATATGCTGCTGCGCCGCGCGGAGAAGGATCGCCACCTGCTTCGAAAGCTCTATTTTTGGCAGGAAGGGAAACGCCTGGCGCGCTATGAACGGCGCATGGCCGATCAGTTTGCCGGCCATATCACTTGTTCCGAGCTCGATTCGGCGCGACTCAGGGAACTCATGCCGGACATTGAGCCGATATGCATTCCAAACGGTGTCGACGTCGAGTATTTTTCGCCACTATGCGGGCAACCCAAACGACATTCGCTCGTCTTCGTAAGCACACTAAGCTGGTATCCGAACGTGGACGCGGTCCTCTTTCTGCTGCGCGACATATGGCCTGCGCTCAAGAAGCTCGTGCCGAACGTCACTCTGGATATCGTCGGCGCGGGTGCGCCGCCCTCGGTCGTCGAGCTTGCGCGCGAGCACGAGGGCGTGACCCTGCATGGATTCGTTCCCGACATACGACCGCTGGTCGATGCTGCGGCGATCTTCGTGTGCCCGATACGTGACGGCGGCGGGACCAAGCTCAAGGTCCTCGACGCCTTCGCGATGGCGAAGTGCGTCGTAGCACACCCGATCGCATGCGAAGGTATAGATGTCACCGACGGCCGCGACGTCGTGTTGGCCGAATCCGGCCCGGAATTCGCGCGGCGCTTGGCATCGCTGCTGAACGACGATGAGCGCCGCGCCGAAATCGGCGCTGCCGCCCGCGAGCTCGTGGTTTCCCGTTATACGTTTGACGCCATCGGCAGTCGGCTCGAGCAGTACCTGCGCGAGCTCGCGGGATCAGACACTCATAACTCAAGCGATAGGGGCAGAATCCAATGAGCGTGCGGAGATCGCTGTCGGCGACTGTAGGGTACGCGGGGCTGAGGATGGGAATCGCACCGCCAAAAGCCAGGTTCCTCGAGCGGTATCGCGAACAGTGGCGCATGAAATCGCTTCTGGACCGCTTGCGCATCACGACACTACTAGACGTCGGGGCCAACGATGGCAAGTTCGCCGAGCGTCTGCGCCTCATCGGGTATACGGGACGGATCGTCTCGTTCGAGCCCATCCCATCAGCCTGCGAGGAGCTTCGGGCCCGAGCCGCTCGATTCAGCGGCTGGAACGCCTACGAGCTCGCGCTCGGAAGCGCAAAGGGCACTGCGAAATTCAACATCATCGAAAAGGGAGGCGCGACCGTTTACAGCTCATTTCTCAGCGCGGCAGAGATCGGTGAGGTGCCGCCGGTGACGAGGTCGCAAGAGGTGCGGATAGAGCGCCTCGATGCGCTGTGGTCCGAGATAATCCGACCGGAAGACCGGGTATTTCTCAAGATCGACACGCAGGGATTCGACATGGAAGTGCTGAAGGGTACCGGGGAGTATCTGTCGCAAGTGCTCGGCATCCAGACTGAGATGAGCGTGATTGCGATTTATCACGGAGCGCCTCACTATCTTGAGTCACTCCAGTTCCTGGAGTCGAAGGGCTTTAGGCTCATTGAGCTGCGCCCGATTGACTACGACAGGCGAGGGGCCATCCTCGAATTTGACTGCTTCATGGCGCGGCTGGAGGCGATGCAGGAGCAAAGAGCGCCAAAGGCTTAAGTTTGTCTCAAAGCGCGGCGGGTCGCCGCTCGGACCAAGGCCACGGCTGCTTCCCACTGATGTACGACACACGCACAATCGACTCCTGTAAGCCGAAGCTCGTATCTCTTTTTGCGAACTGGTCTTCCGGCGCGACGCTATTCACGATTCTGCTGGATGCTCATAGTCAGATCGTCAGCAACGGCGAGTCGCTGCCATTCGGCGCGGACGACGATGAGCGTTACGATTGCTCCTGTGGCAGGTATATCGACGAATGCGAATTCTATTCCGCCGCGGCAGGACACATGCGACTGGCTGACGGCTCCGGGTGGGACCGGACTCTCTTCGTGCCGGTGCCTACGCTGTCAAAAATACCCGTGTTTCGCTCGTTTCTTCAAGCCTGGATGTTCGAAGGAGCTCTGCGGAACCGCATCATCGATACCGTACCCGCCTACAGCAGGACCACGCAGCGCTTTCTGGACGCACACCTGCGCTTTTTCGAGAACGCGCGCAGGCTGGCAGGCGCGCCCATCTATCTGGATGGCACCAAGTCGACGCGCCGCGCCCAGCTCTTTGCGCGGGACGGCCGCTCCGAGATGAAAGTCATCCACATGATTCGCGACGGCCGCGGATTCTCTCACTCGTACCTGAAGCACTGGAGTCACGAAACGCGGAACGTGGCGACCCCTGCGCGCCTGTGGCTGCGTTACATCAGCGAGGTGGACAAGTTTGCCGAGGCTTTTCCATCTGTCCCTCTCCTCACGGTCCGGTATGAGGATCTGTGCCGCGCCACGACGGAGACGATGAAAACGGTCTACCGGTTCCTCGAAGTGCCGTATGAGGAATTTGACGGGACAGCGCCGCAGCCCACCCACCTGCTTGGAAACAGGATGAGACGGAGCTTCGATGGCAAGATCCGCGAAGACACGTCCTGGAAGAAGGAAATGGATTCGCGTACCGAGCGCCGGGCCACATCGATCATGAAAAGCGGGCTCCGACGCTTTGGCTACCTGTGATGGCCGGGCTGCGGCCCGCCGCCGCTCAGACCTGGCGCTTCCGTGCCTCGAGCATGGCCTGCAGTGCAGCTCGGTCCGTCTTGCCGTTCACGTTGAGAGGCAAGGAGTCCAGCAATACGACTTCCGCAGGCAACATGTATGCCGGCAACTTGCCGCGCAATGAGCCGCGAACTGCATCCGGTTCGACGTCTTTGCCAACGGCGAAACCGACGATGCCCTCTGGCCGGCCGCCCTCCAAAGGCCACCCGATCGCCGCGGCGGCAACGACGCCGGGATGCTTGAGGATCGCAGACTCGATCTCCCCAAGCTCGACGCGATATCCGTGGATCTTGATCTGCTGGTCGACACGACCCAGGTACGCGTAGTCGCCGGACGGCTGCTGCGCTACCCGGTCGCCCGTGCGGTAGAAGATGCGTGCGTCTGACAGCCCCACCTCTATCGGGACGAACCGTTCGGCAGTACGGTTTGCATCACACCAATATCCGGGTGCCGTTTGGGGGCCGCAAACGCATAGCTCACCCGCCTCCCCGTATTCGACAGGCTTCAGCGCATCGTCGACCACCAAAGCTCCCAGCCCCGGCAAGGGCCTGCCGATGGGAACGACATCGAGTACGCACTCGCTTGGCGAGGCCGCGTCATCCCACCGGTAGGCGGAACAGGCAATCGTGAGCTCGGTCGGGCCGTAGAGATTGAGCACCGCGCTGTTCGGCGCCGCCTCCCGCCAGGCCTCTACGGTCGATTTGGGAAGCGCCTCTCCGCAAAATATGCTCAAGCGAAGATTGGGAAGGGCGTTTGGCTTCAACTGCCCGCCGCGCCGCATGTGGGCCACCAGGGATGGGACCGAGAACCATGTCGTCAGTCGTTGGCGGTTGGCATACAGTGCGGGCGCCAACAGGTCGGCGGCTTGTGGCACGCACAAACACGCTCCTGCCCGCCATGTGGCAAAGAGGTCGAGCACCGAAAGGTCGAACGTCTGGTCGAACATCTGCGATGTTCGATCCTCCGCCGTGTACTGCAGCCACGAAGATATGGAATCGAGAAAATGGATGACGTTGCCGTGAGTAACCGCGACACCCTTCGGGATTCCGGTCGTGCCGGACGTGAAGAGAAGGTAGGCGATATCGCCGGGTCCGACCGGGGGTAATCGTGTGAGCGGCTCTGCCGCCGCCAGCGCTTGCGCTTCACGGCGAAGGCTCGGCGATACAGCGGAGAGATCCGTGTCCGCATCCGGCGCGAGCACCACGGGTGGGGACTCCATTCCCTCGAGAACCGTGGACAGTTGGGACGCCGACGCTCGATCGACGATCAGCGCATCCAGCGCCGCCCGCTTGAGCATCGTGCGAGTACGCTCCGGCGGAAAGGTCCGATTCAGAGGTACGAATGCCGCTCCCGAAAAGAGCGATGCGAGCGTACCGATGTATGCGACTTCGCTTCGATATGCAAACACGCCCACCCGCTCGAGGCGGCCTCGCCGACGCTCGACCAGGACGGCCGCCCAGCGACGGGCCGTTTCTTCGACGTCTCGATAGGCGAGCGTATGACCCTTGACGATCAGGCCTGGGTGCTCGCCGAACTCCGCGGCGGCCCGAAGGAACTCGCTGCGCAGTGAGCGACCGTCCTCCCGATCGAGGGTCATCCGGCAGCCGCCTTTGAAGCAAACGCTCGGATGGCGGGTACGGAAGTCAACTCGACCGCAAGCTCGTCGTCGATATCGGCGCCGAGCGCTTCCTGAAGCGCCAGGACGAGACGCAGGTGCGCCGCCGAGTCCCATTCGGGCACACTGCGAAACTCCAGCGCATCGTCCACCGATTCAGCAGCGATTCCCAGGGCGCTCGCGATGACGGAGTCGATGTCCACGCTCGATCCCCGGGAATGCGAGTGTTGCGGACGGCCGCGTGCGGCCTCGGGTGCCGGGGGCTCGGGCGACGCCGTCGGAATCTTGGCGGCAACGCGGGCCGGGTTGCCAACCAGCACCACGCCCTGGGGCTGCCGCCCGGCGCAAACCGCTCCAAACGAGACGACCGAATCCCGACCGATGAGCGTGCCCGGCATGATGCCGGTGCCCGCTGCGAGCCACACGTTGTCTTCGATCTCAACGGGGGCCACGCGGATCGGGGCGGCGGGGTCATGGCGATTGGCGTGGATACTGTGAAAATCCCAATCCGCGATCCTCGCGTCTGCGAGGATGCAATCGGAGCCGATCGAAATGCTGCTCTTGCACCCTAAACGCGTGCCGTCGAGGGAGGTATGGTTGCCTACGCGTATGACAGCATCGTCGGCGTGGGTCCAGGGTGTGACTCGGCCATAAATTACGACATGGTCGCCGAAGATGACCGTCCCGGGGCCGCGAACATTCAGTCGCCCATAGACCAGGAAACGTCGGCCCGCGCGGAATCTCCGCCCGCGCATCGCGAGGTACAGGCGATACCAGGAGCCACGCGCGTACGCCACCAGGAAGCCCAGAGCCGCTCCCGGCTCCCGCAGGCCTCGTTTCAGTAATGACAGGGGGGATTTCAAGAGTTTA
The DNA here is from genome assembly GCA_035652555.1 of Steroidobacteraceae bacterium. GTDB lineage: Bacteria > Pseudomonadota > Gammaproteobacteria > Steroidobacterales > Steroidobacteraceae > 13-2-20CM-66-19. The sequence continues at coordinate 71,866 of DASRDO010000048.1, forward strand.
AACCCTAGTCTCGCGCTCCACCTCGAGTCAAGAGGTGTGCGCCTGCCGCCAAACCCAACAATAGCCGACCCGCATCTTCACGAATCAAGCACCTTCCCGTTCGAGCTCGTGAGAGCGGCCCCGATCTTGCCGGCCACGGCATCCCACGTGAAATGCTCTTCCACGCGCCGTCGGCCCCGCTCGCCCATACGTTTGGCGGCCTCGGGATGCCGTGCCAGCTCGATCATCGCTTCCGCCAGCGACTCAGCGTCCTCCGGCTTCGCCACCAAGCCGGTTTCTCCGTTTGCCACGATCTCCGGCAAGGCGCAACGATCTACCGCGATGCACGGCATGCCGTTGGCCATACCCTCGAGCAGCGATATCCCGAACGGCTCATAGATGGAAGGAAGCACCATGACCGTTGCGGCGCGAAATATCTCGGTCAACGCCCGCAGATCCGCCGGGTCACTCTTGCGCAGGAAGCCTGCATAGCGAACGCCAGGCTCCGGCGCGCCCGATCCGGGACCGACGATGGTCAGCTCGGCGGCAGGTAAGCTCCGGCGGACGATACGAAATGCCTCCAGCAGGTATTTGCCGCCCTTGCGAGCGAAATCTCTGCCCACCAGTAGAAAGCGCGGAATCGAGAAGTCGCGCTCGATGAGCTCCGGCAGCCGTTCAAAGTTGATTCCCGCGCCGACGACGTGGACTCTGTCCGCCGGCACGCCGAAATCCCGAACGAATGAATCCGCCAGCCACCGGCTCATCACGAAGATACCGTGCATACGAGCGTAATTCTGCCGTTCCCACTCCAGGTGACGCTGAACCCTCGATTCCGATAACAGGCCGCGCCCGTAATAGCGATACCACAGGGCGGCGTTGCCATCGTGATAGCTGAAGCAGGGCAACTCCGTGACCGCCGGCGCACAGAACCAGGCGCCGATCTGTAGAACTCCCTCGGCGAGCGGATGATGCGCGATTTCCCTGCCGGCCGCCTGCGTCAGGCGTCGAAATCGTCCGACGGATGAATGGTAGCGCTCGCGCCAACGGGAAGGCGGCCAACTGAACGCCAGCGCCTTTTGCGACAACTGCGCAGCCGACGCAAGGGCAATTTCGCGGGCGTCCTCCAGCAGGCCGTGGTGTTGCAACGACCGGAAGAAGTATCTGGACGAACCGGACCAGCTCCGCGGATCGAATGGCGGTTCGGGTATCAGACCCAACAGCTTCATTGATTCACACGACGGCGCCGCTATGCGGCGCCGGACCCCATCGCTCCCTGCGAGGGCGTCCGCCGATCAGCGGTATACCACGCGGTCATCCTCTGGATCCCCGTCTCGAGCGAGTACGGCGGCGCGAACCCGGCACGAAGGATCTTATCGGCGTGATGCTGCGTCGAGTTCGTAAATTTGGCAATGCGCTTGGCCGTCAGAGGCAAATCCTTCTTCGTGGCCTTGGCTACCAGATCCAGCGGAAACGCACAGGCCAGGGCCAGCGGTGTAGGGATGCGCAGCGAGGGCACCTTTACCCGCAGGCTCCTGGCGATGCACGCGATGAGATCGCGCGTCGGCATGTGCGGGGAGTCGGCGTAGTTGTAGATCGCGATGCCCGGCTCCATCCGTTCCATCAGGAACAGGGCTGCTGCCGCGATGTTTTCCACGTAACCCACGGACTTTATGTTTGCGCCGTCGCCAACCCCGACATAGCGGCGCCGTGCGACGGACTGGATCAGTCGGTACATGTTCGCGTAGTTGTAGGGGCCGAAGATCACCGTCGGCCTGACTATGACTCCCTTGTGCTCCGCGGCGTCAGCGGCCCACGCTTCGAGCCGCTGCTCGGCGAGGAGCTTCGACTTGCCGTAGGGCGAGTCCGGCGCGGGCGCCACCGCTTCGTTCGTCGGTACCGGGCAGTCGCCGTATACGGCGACGCTGCTGAAAAAAATGAAATTGCGAATCCGATGACGGGACGCGTGTTGCAGCAGCTTTTCCGTGCCGTCGACATTCACCTGATAGTACAGGCTCTCCGGAACACCGAAGTCCTTGTGCTCTGCGGCCAGGTGGATGATCAGGTCGACGCCCGACATCGCGCTGGCGACGGCGCCGTCGTCCAGGATGTTGCCGTGGACGAAGCGGAAGTAGTCGCCGAACGCGGGCCCGGTCCGCTTGTCGATGCCGACAACTGCATGGCCTTTGGCGGCAAGGGCCGGAATGAGGAAGCGGGCAATGAAGCCCGAGCTGCCGGTGACCAATATGTTCATCGTTCCGGCGTCCATGTGGGCCGTCGCACGCCGCGCGCATAGTTGATGAAGCCGATCATGCACGTGTAATTCAGGAGCACGAAATAATAGAAGAGGCACGTGAAGCGGGATTGGATCCCCAGCTTCATGTTGATGTAGCCGATCAGCGCGAGCGCGTACACTGCCACATGTACGATCAAAAGATAGCCGTAGGGAGTCACATTTCGCAGAAGGACATTGGTGATGAGCGCTACGATCAGCGGCACCCAGCAGAAGACGCGCAAGTACTTGTGGACGAGCAGCTGATAAGCGGCGAAGCCGTATCGCGGGCGTAGAAACTTGAGGTAAGAGGCCAGCCCGGTCACGTTGCGCACGGATATTCGCGTGCGCATCTTGAGCTCGCTGGCGTGGGTCGAGCTGGACGTTTCTTCCACAACGACATCAGGATCGAACACCACGCGTTTGCCCATCATCGCGATGTGCAGAGGATTCGACAGGTCTTCGCCAATGTCCGGCCGAATCGGTGAGAACAGCGAGCGGCGGATGGCGTAGGTTGCGCCGCTGCTGACGATGTTCGTATGCACGAGCGCGCCGTATTTCCGCAGGAAACGTTCGTACTTCCAATACGCGCTCTGCCCGCGTTCCACGACGCCGTTGCGCTTGCTGACGAAGAGGAGGTCGACCGCCACGCAACCGACTTCCGGGTCGTGAAAGTTCCGCACGATCTTGCTGATCGCATCCCTGGGCCAGGCCGCGGTCGCATCGGAAAATATCACGATGTCCTGGCTCAATCCGGGGACGATCTCGTTCTGCATCGTCGCCTTCCCCCGATTCTCGGTGAAGTCGTGCAGCACGATGCGCGGGTCGCCATAGGAGCGGACGATGTCGGCCGTGCCATCGGAAGATCCGTCGTTGGCGACGACGATCGCGCAGGGTCCCCGGTAGTCCTGCTCCAGCAGATTCCGGATCTTGTCGCGGATCCCTCTCTCTTCGTTGAAGGCGGATATATACACCGCGACGGACAGGCGCACGTCTCCCCGCGACCACGGACGGGGACGGCGGCGCGCCAGCACGTAAAGCACCACGGGGTGCCCGGCGTAGACGTACAGCGTTATCGCGACGGAAAGGAGGAACAGTGTTTCAAGCAGCACGCGCGATTTCTCGTTTTAGGCGCGGTTGGCTAGCGATCCGCAAGCCGGTTGTCCGCCAACCCTCCAAGTAGACATAATGGACGTATGGAGAGGCGGTTACATAACCCAAGTCGTTCAGCCTTCAGCGAGCGGCTCTGCTAGGCTATATTGCCAGATAAAGACCTGGCGCGATAATGTCCATCAACTTAAACAAGGTCATCAAGGCAGCAGGGGGCCATGCGGCGGCGGCGGCCGGCATGTACGCGCGCGACTTCAGCTCCAAGATGGTCGTCATCGCGTTCCATCGTGTCAATGATCAATTGCCGAGCGACGGTCTGACCTGCAGCGGCGCCAAGTTCGAAGCGTTCTGCCGTTTCTTTCGGCGCTATTTCACGGTGGTGCCATTCTCCGAGCAGGTGGCTGCGGTCCGGGAGCACCGCCCCATGGGCGGTACCTTGTCGATCACCTTCGACGACGGCTATCTGGATAATTTCCAGGTAGCGGCACCGATTTTGCGCAAGCTGGGCCTGCCGGCCACTTTCTTCGTCACTACCGGCTTCATCGGCTCGCAGATCGTTCCATTCTGGGACCAGTCTCTGCCTGTGCAGCCCGGCTGGATGAGCTGGGATCAGCTGCGAGCGCTGGCCGGACAGGGGTTCGAGTTCGGCTGTCATACCGATAGCCACATCGATATGGGCTCGGCCGATGAGCAGACGATACGGACTGAGCTCGAGCTTTCCAGGAAAAAATTGCAGCAAGAGCTCGGCGTACCGGCCGAGCTGTTTGCGTACCCGTTCGGCGGCAAGCAGCACATCAATGAGCGGTCACTCGAGCTGCTGCGGGAGCAGGGCTTCTCCTGCTGCGCATCGTGTTACGGCGGAGCCAACACGCCGCTTGCCGATCCGTATCACATACGCCGCATCGGCGTCGCCGGGTGGTTCAGCAGTCCGCATCAGTTCGGATTCGAGCTGCTCACCAATCGGGTCTAGCCTCATCGCCCGAGCGGATGTATCCCGACGCGCTCGAGGCGGGGCTCATCGGTGATGTCAGAAGTCCCGAGTGCCACCATCGAGCTTCTCCCGTCCGCAGGCCGGGGCGGCCTCAGTATTACTACGAATATACGCGGCGGCGCGGCTGTGTAATCCTCGCGTAAGCGTCATGGCCCGGCACCCGCTCGCTGGGTAAACGAAGGCCGGCTGCGCATGCGGGCTCGCGGCGGACGGGTGATTCCCGGCCACTGTTCTCGTTCCTTCCAATATGTCCAATAGTGCCCAGCTCCGCGCTTGCCCCGAAGGTCGTGGTCGTGCGACAGTATGGGCACGGGGATCAACAACAATGGCACCATCGCACGTGCCGGGTCGAGCGGATCCCGGCAAAAAAAGAGGGCTGAGCGCCCGGGCAGGAATGCCTGCAGAATCGAGCGACTGAGCTTATGCGATTCCGCATGCTCGGACACCACGTCCCCGTCTCGATGGCAGTGCTGTCAGCGATCGAGGCCACGGTATTCTTCGCAGCCGTATACGGCGCCGTGATGGCCCGGTTCGGTGCGAGCCCCATTTCGGTTGCCGGGCTGCCGGAGCTGCCCGGCGCGGTCTGGCCGCGCGCGCTGCTCTTCAGCGGCGTCATGATGATCTGTTTCCTCGCCTTCGGGCTGTACAGTCTGCGGCAGCGGGCGCGCCTCGCCGGCATGGCCGCGCGCGTGGCCCTGGCGCTCTTCGTCGGCTTCATCATCACAGCGACCCTGTTCTATCTCGTGCCGGCGCTCTGGATGGGGCGCGGACTCGAGGCGCTCGCGGCGATCGGCGGGTTGTGCGGGGTCACGGTCTCACGCGTGATCTTTTCGCACGTGGTCGATGAGAACCTCTTCAAGCGCCGGGTGCTCGTCTACGGTGCCGGGGCCTCGGCGGCTGCAATTGGCGGACTTCGCCGCCGCGCGGATCGGCGGGGCTTCATCGTCGTTGGCTTCGTCCCGGCCCACAGAACGGAGCGGGCGGTAGCTCTCGACAGGGTCCTCGATCCGGGCGGAAGCCTCGTGGGTCTGTGCGAGAAGCTCGGCGCCGTCGAGGTGGTCGTCGCCATGGATGACCGGCGCAGCGGCTTTCCGATCGCGGAGCTCCTCAAGTGTCGCCTCGCAGGCGTCGAAGTGACCGAGCTGCTCACGTTCCTCGAGCGCGAGACCGGACGCGTGCGCATCGACGTCCTCAACCCGAGCTGGCTCATCTTCGGCCAGGGATTCCGGCGCGATCCCATGCGGCTCATCACTTCCCGGGCGCTCGATCTGACGGTGAGCCTGGCCGCGATGGTCCTCGCGCTGCCGCTCATGCTGTTGATTGCGCTTCTGGTCAAGCTGGAGGAGGGCTGGCGAGCTCCCGTCCTCTATCGCCAGCGCCGCGTCGGCCTGGGTGGCCGCCTCTTCGATGTGATCAAGTTCCGCAGCATGCGCATCGATGCCGAGTGCGACGGCCAGGCGCGCTGGGCGCAGAAGCGCGACCCGCGAGTCACGCGCGTGGGCGCTTTCATGAGGAAAACCCGGCTCGATGAGCTGCCGCAGCTCTTCAACGTGCTGCGCGGACAGATGAGCCTGGTCGGACCGCGGCCGGAGCGGCCGCAATTCGTGGCCGAGCTTTCCGAGCACATCCCTTACTACGTCGAGCGGCACTGTGTGAAGCCCGGCATCACCGGTTGGGCGCAGATCTGCTATCCCTACGGGTCTTCGGAGCAGGACTCGCTCGAGAAGCTCCAGTACGACCTCTACTACGTCAAGAACAATTCCCTGCTGTTCGACCTCACGATCCTCCTGCAGACGGCCGAGATCGTCTGCATGGGCAAGGGCGGCCGCTGAGGGTCCGCGCGAGTCCGGAGCCGGACCGCGACTGTTGGATCAGTTTTCCTTGAACACGAGCAGCATCGAGGCGTTCTTCGCAGCGATGCGCGCGTTCGAGATCATGAGCGACGCCGACAGTACGTCGCGGTAGTGTCTGCCCAGGCTGTAGCGCGTGTCGTTCTTGTAGCCGAGGATGCCGGTCACTTGCAGCGCCTGGTGGACGATGCGCGGCGCGGCCTCCGAGGCCGCGATCTTCAGATGGTTCAGCTTCAGCGCCCAGCCTATCGAGTTGAGCTCCCGGCGGCCGGCGGCGCCCTGCACTTCGAGGCCATCGAGGGCGGCCGCGACCGCGAGCCAGTTGTGACGCAGCGACTGCAGATCGGCGGAGACCTGGGCGAGGGGAACGGCATTCGGTGGCACGGCGCCCGGATTGTGGCGCGCGCTACCGCGGACCAGATCCGCGGCGCGCGCGACCGCATCCGCCGCGATTCCCCACCAGAGGCTCGACCAGAGGACGTGCGAGTAGGGGACCATGGTCTGGGCCGCGATGTCGGCGAAGGGCAGGGGGAGGATCTGCTCCTCGGGCGCCTGCGCCTCGAGCCGGAAGCCCGGGCTGCAGGTGCCTCGCATGCCCATGGCATCCCACGTACCGGTCTGGGTGAGCTGCCGGTCGCCGCGGTTGATCAGAGCCAGCACCTGGTCGGTGCCCGCCGCATCGGGAGCCCGGCGCGCCGTGACGAGGATGGCGTCTGCCTGCGCGCAATAAGAGCCGGTCGTCGCATCCTTCTCCAGGGAGAACCGGCCGTTCTCGCGACGCACGGCGCATAGGCTCGTGCGCATCTCCCCGAAGGTCCCGTTCTCCGAAGTCATGGAGGCGAGCAGGTACTGCCGCTGCGCGAGCTCCTTGAGATAGGCACGAAACCATCCCGCCTCGCCGGCGTGCCGTACGAGACAGGCCACCTGCACGTAGTGCATGGCAAGCACCATGGCGCTCGAGCCACATGCCTTGGCGAGCGTCGAGCAGAGCTCGGCGAGCTCGACGATGCCGTAACCGAGACCGCCGCAATCCTGCGGTATCGGCGCGGCGAGCAGGCGCGCTTTCCTCAGCGCCTCGAGTGTCTCCTGCGGAAACCTGGAGCGTGCATCGACGTCCGCGGCGTTGGGTGCCGCCACGTCGCGCGCGGTGCTCTCCAGCTCGACGAGCTGACGTTGGAATTGCGCGGATGCGGAGGTTAGCGGCAAGGGCGCGGTCACTCGGGGTAGGTTGGAACCAGCACTGGCGGCCTTCCGGGGTCGGTCTCGCGGATGATCGCGCGCAGCGCCCGCTTCAGCATCCGCACCTCGGCGGTGCCGAGGTTGCGCTCCGCGTGGTCCTCCGCGGCCTTCGCCGCCGCAACCAGCTCGATGACGGCGCGCCTGCCGTTGTCGGTCAGAGTTACTCTCGCGTGAGGATCGTAACCTCCGTGCAGGTCAGCAAATCCGGTCGCCGTGAGGCTCGCGAGCAGCTCATAGGTCACGCGCTGACCCGTGTACCAGAGCAGGCGGTCGAGCTCCGCGACGGTGCGGTCGTCGGTCACGCCGAGGATGCTGAGCACGAACCACTGCACTTCGCTCAACCCGTGTTTCTCGAGGTCCCGCCGCAGTGTCAGGAAGAGTTGGAAGCGCGCGCGCCCGAGGAGATAGATGAGAAAGTCCTGACTGAAGCTGCTGTCGGGTTCGGCAGTCTCCTGGGACGACTGTGCGGCGGGCTCTTTCTGCACGGCGAGCGCGTAGCGCCCGCCGTGAAAGACGAGCGGCGGGCGGTCGGAGTGGTCGAACGCTTCCACCGCGCCCACGAAGATGACGTGATCGCCGCCTTCGTGCCGGAAGGCGGTGCGGCACTGGAAGCGCGCCGAGCAGCCGCGCAGCAGCGGCACCTGCGCGGCGCCGCGCTCGATGGCAAGGCCGGCGAACTTTTCCGAGCCGCGGGTGGCGAACCGCAGCGACAGCTCCTCCTGATCGGCTGCGAGCACGTGAACGGCGAAATGCGGTGCGGCGAGGAAGGCCGAGAGGCTCCGGGCGCTCTTGGCGAGGCTCCAGAGGACCATGGGCGGGTCGAGCGAGACGGAGTTGAAACTGTTGGCTGTCAGGCCGATGTCCCGGCCTTCCTCGTCCCGGGTAGTCACGATGGTGACCCCAGTGGCGAATGCGCCCAGAGCGCTGCGATACCGGCGAGCGTGACCCTCCCGATCATCGCTCATCCGGGCACCTCCTATGGTTATCCCACCTTGTCCAAAGCCTCGCCTTCGTGATCGGGGCGCTTCTTGACGCGTGTTCGCCAGACTTCATACGGGTCCCAGCCGGTGGCTCTGCGCGGGATCATGCGCTGCGAGGCGTTGGCTGGGAAGGGCGTCGGTCTGGTGATGTGATCGGGTGGATGACTCAATTGAGCCTCCGCCTCTCTTTTGTAACTCATGGTCTTCCCCGGGCGAGGGATTATTCTTCAAGTGGTCGTCGCGTAACTGCGACATTATAGACCACTTTCTACGGCTGAAGACTGTGAAGTTTTTCAAAGATTCGACGCACGGGCCGAGCAGGCCGCTAGAGCCGCTCGCCTCCGGCAATGATCCGCTGGTGGAGCACAGGATCGAGTCTCTCGTACCGGTCCTTACTGGCGACGTCGAAGTAGATCGGATCGTCCGTCCGAGCGGGGTCGTAGCCCTGCTCGGCGAGCTCCTGCTTGCGCAGCTTGAAAGTGCCGGTGACCTCGAGTGCGGACACGATCCGCAGAAACACCGGACGGGCATAGTCCGGGAGCTTTCCGGCCAGCTCCTGCCGAAAGCCCGCGAGCTCGAACTCCGGGCCGACCACCAGCGCGGCCATCCCGGCCCGGCCCTCGGTTCCGGGAACGGGCACACCGTATACCGCGACGTCGGTGATGCCGCGGCAGCCCGCGAGCACCGCAGCAACCTCGGTGGTCGAGACGTTCTCTCCCTTCCAGCGGAAGGTATCGCCGATCCGATCGACGAAGTAATAGAACCCCTGAGCGTCGCGGCTCATGAGGTCACCGGTCCGGTACCAGGCATCTCCCGGCTGAAAGACGTCCCGCAATACTTTGCGGCGAGTGGCCTCGGCGTCGGCGTAGCCCTCGAAACGTGCTCCGGGGCTGCCCGCGCAGAGGGCGATCTGCCCGATGGCCTCGCCGGTCTCCCCGGGATCGCACGGTATGCAGCGGCCCTCAGCATCGCGCACCGGCGCTCCGGAGGCTGGATCGCTGCGCACGAGGGCCACCGGGTAGCGATGCGAGAGGAAGGGGGGGATCCGCCCGATGGAGCCCACCCGCCCCTCGCAGTTGTAGAGAGAGAAGGTGCCTTCGGTCGCGGCGTAGTACTCGAGGATCTGCGGGATGCGGAAGCGGCTCTGGAACTCCTGCCAGACCTCGCCCCGCAGGCCATTGCCGCAGGCAAGCCGCAGGCTGTGGCCTGTCTCTTCGCCCGGCCCCGGGCCGGGGCTGCTCGTGAGGTAACGGCAGAGCTCGCCGATGTACTGGAAGATGGTGCAGCGCTCTTCCCGGATGTCCTGCCAGAACCGGCTGGCCGAGAACCGCTCACGCACCACCACGGTGCCACCCCCGACCAGACTCGCGCACGTCGCGACGACTCCGCCCACGCTGTGGTACATGGGCAGGCAGTCGTACAGGCGGTCCGCCGGAGTAATGTCCATGAGACCGGCAAACCAATGGCTCCACTGCATCAGGCGGTGGTGGCTGACCGCCGCGGCTTTGGGCAGTCCGGTGGTACCCGAGGTATAGATATAGAGCGCCCGGTCCGCGAGTGCGGGTGCTGCACACTCGGCTTCGGTCAGCGGCGCCGCGGAGAATTCCCCGAGGGCTCTATCCACCCGCGGCAGCCGTGCATCGTCCCCTCCGTGGGTCCAGCAGGAGAGGCTCTGCGCGATCGCATCGGGTCCGTCGTGCAGCCGCTGGGTGAACGAGATCCCGGCGATGAGCCGGCTCGGCCCGACGATGCGGATCGAGTGCTGCAGCGGCTCGCCCGTGAGGTGCGTGTTGAGCAGGGCCACCGTGATCCGCGCCCGAGTCAGGCCCAGCCATATCGCCAGGTAATCCGGACAGTTCTCGAGCAGCAGACAGACCACATCGCCTGGCGCCAACCCTTGTGCGAGCGCCCAGCGGGCATACCGGTTCGCCCTCTCGGTAAGGCTCTGGTAGGTGAGAGTAACCTGCGGCGAGCACAGGGCCGGCGCGGCGCGATTGCGCTCGGCCAGCTCCGCGATGACCAGGCCCAGGGTACGGCGCGGATTTCGCTCGATGGCGGCGGTGCGCTCCAGGGCACGCACCCACGCCTGTTTTCCGTTAATAGGCGTTGCGGCGGTCGCGCAGGACCACCCCTACGGTCTTGATGAGGATCTTGATGTCGAGCCAGGGCGACCAGTGGCGCAGGTACTCGAGATCATAGCGCACACGCTCAGACATCTTCTCCAGGGTCTCCGTCTCGCCCCGCAAGCCATTGACCTGTGCCAGGCCCGTGATGCCCGGTCGAACCTTGTGCCGGATCATGTACCCGTTGATGAGCTTACGGTAGAGCTCGTTGTGAGCGATCGCGTGCGGGCGGGGTCCGACCAGGCTCATCTTCCCCTGCAGGACGTTGAGCAGCTGCGGCAGCTCATCGAGCGAGCTCTTGCGCAGGAATGCGCCTACCCGGGTCACGCGCGGATCGCCCTTGCGTGCCTGCGTGACGACCGGACCGTCCTCCTGGACCCTCATGGAGCGGAATTTGTAGACCTGGATCTCCTCTCCATCCAGGCCATACCGGCGCTGGCGGAAGAGGGCGGGGCCCCGTGAGGTCAGCCTGACGGCGGCCGCGATGAGAAAGAGGAATGGCGAGAGCAGCAGCAGGCCGAGGCCCGCGAGGACGATATCCATCATCCGCTTGCACACGGCGGGCATGCCGTGCAGAGGGGTCTCGCACACCGAGAGCGCGGGCATGCCGTTGATCTCGACCAAGCGGCCCTGGATCAGATCGAAAGCGAACGCGTCCGGCACGAAGTACACCGATGCGGTCGTGTCGCGCAGCGCGTTGACGAGCTCGCTCATGCGCGGCACGTTCGCGAGCGGCAGGGCTATGTAGACCACCTTGACGCCCTGCTTGCGGACGTAGTTGGCGACGTCCTTGCAGTGCCCTGCGAGCTTGTCGAGGTCGAGGACCTTGGCCACCCGATCGACGCTGCGGAAGTCGAAATAACCCAGGAAACCGGCCTGCGGCAGGCGGCGGGCCAGCTCGACGCCGACTTCATTGACACCGATGATGATATAGCGCGGCGCATCGCTGCCGTGGGCGGCGAGCCAGCGGATCCGATGGCGCAGAGCATGAGTGCCTGTCAGGCCGATCGGGGTGACGATGAACCAGGTCAGGAACACGTTGCGCTTGAACCAGTCGGGCACCTCGAAGGCATATGCGGCCAGCAGGAGCAGCCCGATCATCGCTCCCCACTGCACCAGCACGCGCGTGTAGCTCTTGCGGAAGTCCCACTGTACGAAGGTGGGCTCCTCGGAGGCGCCGGCGCGCCCGAAGAGCTGGCTGCAGACGATGAAGATGAGGATCGCCAGGGCCGCGAAGGCGGGCGACAGCCGATCGCCATAGGCGAGCTCGCAGCCGAAGAGCGAAAGGACGACGATGATCGGGTCGAGCTGCTTCAGCAGCGCGACCAGAGCCGGCTCCACGTTCCCGAGCCGTACGCGGCGGTGTGCGAACGATTCCGAAACCGTCGACATGATGCCCTTCACCTTGCGGCCCCGCGGCCGTCTCGATCATTTGGAGTTGTGGTTACTTCATCCGGGACGCGCAGGTACGGCGCCCGCGGCGATACCCATTGCGGGTAGGTACAACGGGCGGCGTACAGTCACGCTTACGTGCAACTCTCGTGCCTTTTCTCCGACACTCGGCCATCTGTCACTGGTCGGGTGTCAGCGGATGCGGGCTCGGCTCCTGGCGTGTTCCCAGGCGCCCTGCAGACGCCGTGGTTGTTCGTTTTCCGCCACGATGCCCCAAGCCTCCCTGCACCGGCACGTATCATAACCCAAAGAATGCGCCGCATGGTGAGGCAAGGTTCCTCGTGCCGCTGTCGGGAGTTTGAGACAGAGTGCACATTTTCTATTCGCACTGAAAAAATAGGCATGGGCTGTTGATCCCATGTGACAGAATCCGGCGACACCATCATGTCAGGTCGATGACCCCTGTCCGCTACTGTCAAAAGCGGTCACGTTCTGTCAAAAAAAGCACGCGGCGGAGCCCCTCCCGCTCGTGGTAGAATGGCCACATACGGCTGCGCGAATCGATAGCGGCCCGGGGGAGCTTCGCTCCACGCGCGCCGTTCAGAAGTCCCGGCCCACCTCAGCCTCGAGCGAAACAGCCCGCGGCGGTGGCACTCGACATTGAAATAGAAGTCGACATGAAGCAGAAGAACTCCGCGGTTGGCGTGTGGGGGGCCCTTCTCGGCACCCTCTTGTGGCTATCGGTGGCGTCGGCACAGACATCGGCGCCAGCTCCCAACTACATCATCGGTCCGGGGGACGAGCTCAAAGTCTTCGTCTGGCAGAACCCCGATCTCAGCGTCGAGGTGCCGGTGCGTCCCGACGGCAAGATCTCCACCCCCCTCGATGAGGACATGGTGGCTGTCGGCAAGACACCGAGCCAGCTCGCCCACGACATCGAGACGAAGCTCTCGGATTACGTGCGCTCGCCGCACGTCAACGTCATCGTGACCAAGCCGGCCAGCCTCTACAGTCAGGTGAAGGTGATCGGCCAAGTGAAGACGCCGGAGGCGATCGCCTATCATCAGGGGATGACGGTGCTCGATGCGGTACTGGCAGTCGGCGGCCTGACGGAATACGCCGCGGGCAACCGGGCGCGGATCATTCGCTCGGCCGGCGGCACCGAGCAGGACATCCCGGTGCGCCTCGGCGCCCTCGTCAACAGCGGTGACATGTCGCAGAACCTGCCTCTGAAGCCGGGGGATGTTCTGGTCGTGCCCGAAAGCAGGTTCTGATCGTCATGACGAAAAAGCTCGAGTCTCTGCTCGATGAGCTGCGCGGCGCCTGGCGCTACCGCTGGCTGGCGCTGCTCTCGGCCGTGGGGGTGGCGGTCATCGGGTGGCTCCTCATCTTCGCCATGCCGGATCGTTACGAGGCGCAGGCCGAGATCCTGGTGGATACCCGCACCGCTCTCAGTCCGGTGCTGGAGGGACTCGCGACCAACCAGGACGTCGCCGTCCAGCTGAACTACGTCCGCCAGGCGCTGCTCGCGAAACCGCAGCTCACCCGGCTCGCCGAGCAGGTCGGAATCCTGCCGGCGAGCGGCATGAGCCCGGCGGATCGCGAGGGAGTGCTCGATGCCCTCACCAAGCGCATCGTGCTCACCGTCGAGCGCACCCCGGATCAGGGGGTTGGCAGTAATCCCAACAATCCGGCCAGCACGACCTACGGCATCAGCTACCAGGACGAGGACCGCGGACGCGCCCTGAAGGTGGTGCGGCTGCTCATGAGCTCCCTCGTCAACGAGACGCTCGGCGGCAGCCAGCAAGGCTCGCAGCGCGCACAGGACTTCCTCAAGGCGCAGATCGCCGACTATCAGAAGCGGCTGCAGTCGGCGGAGGATCGGCTGGCGGCCTTCAAGTCGCAGCACATGGGGCTGCTGACTTCGCAGAATGGCGGCTACTACGAGCAGCTCGACCGTGAGACCCAGGCCATCTCCGATGTCAACACCAAGCTGGTGGTTGCCGACACCCAGCGCAAAGAGCTGCTGGCGCAGCTGCACGGTGATGCGGCGATCTCGGCTGCCGATGCCGCCCCGGTGTTCGGACCGAACGGTACCGTGGTTGCAGGCGACACGCTGACGCAGATTCAGCTGGAGCAGGCGCATCTGAACGAGCTGCTGCTCAAATACACCGACAAATACCCGGATGTCATCGCGGCGAAGCAGAACCTCGCAGCTCTGCAGCGCCGGCGCGCACAGGAGATCGCGGCGCTGCGGCGCGGCGATGCCGATGCGGCGGCGCTCAGCGGGGCGAGCAGCAACCCCATCTATCAGAGCATCCGGCTCGCCCTCAACAAGGCCGATGTCAACATTGCGGAGCTGCGCGCGGAGCTCAACGAGCACCAGCGCAAGGTGGATGAGCTCACTCACCTGCTCAATACCACGCCGGAGCTCGAGGCGCAGTACGCGCAGTTGAGCCGGGACTACGAGATCAACAAGTCGCAGTACACGAAGCTGCTCGCGAGCTACGACAAGGCGAGGCTCGGCGAGCGCGCGGGGAACGCGGGCGCGGTGCGCTTCGCGCTGGTGCAGCCGCCGGCCGTGAGCTACGCGCCGGTCGCGCCGCAGCGCGGCAAGCTTCTCACGGTCGTGCTGATCCTCGCGCTGGGTGCGGGCGGGGTGATCGGGTACGCTCTCAACCAGATGCATCCGGTCGTCGGCTCCCCGACGGCGCTGCGGCAACTGACGGGTATCCCCGTTGTGGCCGTCGTCGGCTCCGCATTTCCGACGCGCAGCGCACTGAGCGCTCGCGGCGAGATCAGGCGGTTCTCCATCGCCCTGACGTGTCTGATCCTCGGCTTCGTGGTGGTGCTGGTGCTCAGCTATTTCGGAATCAGATTGAGCGGTATCCCTGGGACGCCGGTGGTGAACGCATGAGCATCATCGAGAATGCACTCGATAAGGTGAGGAGGGCGCCCACGGCGCCCGCCAGCGCCGCTCCAACCGTCCAGGCACCCCCTCCCGAAGTGCCGGTCGAGCCGGCCCCGCGCGTGGTCCACACCCCTCAGCAGCGGATCACGATCGATTTCAACCTGCTGCGCGCCCAAGGGGAGATTCCCGAGGCGGGGCTGGAGCGCAGGTTTGCCGATTACTACCGGGAGATCAAACGTCCGCTCATTCAGGCGATGCTCGGCCCGGAGGCTCGCCCGGAATCGAGGCTCGTGCTCGTCACCAGCGCCCTGCCGGGCGAGGGCAAGACGTTCACGGCGCTCAACCTGGCGCTGAGCGTCGCACGGGAGCGCGATGTGTCCGTGCTCCTGGTGGATGCGGATCTGCCGAAGGGGCACCTCAGCCGCACCTTCGGCCTGCAGGGCGTGCCAGGGCTCCTCGATGCGCTCGCCGACGAGACCGTGGACGTCGAGTCGCTCGTGATCGGCACGGATATCAAGGGCCTCGAAATCCTCCCGGCCGGCAATGCCATCGACGGTGCAGCGGAGCTGGTGGCGAGCGCGCGGATGGCACAGATCGCGACCCGCCTCACGGCCCGCCATCCACGCCGGCTGGTGCTGTTCGATTCCGCACCGCTGCTCGCCTCGAGTGAGGCGCGGGCGCTGAAGCAGGTACCGGGCAAGATCCTCCTGGTCACGCGAGCCGGCAAGACTCCTCGCCACGCGCTGCTCGATGCGATTGCCCTCATAGACAAAACCAAACTGCATGGCCTGGTGCTCAATGATGCTCACGGCGGAAGCTCAGACGGCTACTACACCCATTACGGCTACTCGGGATACGGCGCACCCGAGGTCAAGCGTTAGGATGTCGCATCCGTTCCGGGGGTCCGCAAGCCGCGCCCTCATAGCACTGGCACTGGCATCGCCGGCCCTCGCTCTCGCCCAAACTGCCGCACAAGAGACCAATCCCGCCGAGGCGCCGCCGGTGCAGGCGGTGCCGGGCGTGGGGAGTCCGGCCGCGGTGCTCCCGGGCGCGGCCGTGCTGCCCGGCTACCTGTCCCCGGGAGACAACTCAGCCGAGCTCGGGCCGGAGCCCGCCAATCTGACTCGCTACGGAGTCGCAGCCGGTATCGGCGAGACCGACAACGTCAATCTCTCATCGACCAACCCGAAGTCGCAGACGCTGGCGGCCGCGAACGCCGATTTCGACCTGCGGCGCAGCGGGTCGCGCCTCGATGCCATCGGAGTCGGCACCTTTACCGACATCGATTATCTCCAGCATGCCTTCCGCAACCAGCTGCTCGGGCGTTTCGACGGACTGTTGACCGCGAAGCTGTGGTCCGATCGCCTGAGGTGGGCCATTGCGGATGACTACGGCGAGCAACAGACCAATCCCTTCGCTGCGGTCACGCCCACTAACCTGCAGCGGGTGAACGTCTTCTCGACGGGTCCGGACCTGACGCTGCGCCCGAGCGATGCGAGCTTCGTGAAGTTCGACGCCCGCTACTCGCGTAACAGCTACGAAACCAGCCCGTTCGACGGTCATAACCTGACCGCATCCGCTGAAGTCGGCCGGCAGCTCTCCGCGCTCTCGAGCCTCTCGCTCGCGGTGGCAGGCGAGCAGCTGCGCTTCGACAACACGGCCGTCAACACCGACTACAACCGCCGCGAAGCCTACGGCCACTACCAGGTCGGCGGCGCGCGGACATCGATCGACGCGCAGCTGGGCGTGACCCAGGCCGATGACCTCGGATCCTGGAAGACGACACCGCTTGCGCGCCTGACCCTGACGCGTCAGATCTCACCTTTCTCTGTCGTAACCGTGAGTGGCGGCCGGGAGTACACCGATTCCAGCGGCAGCTTCAGCAACCTGAGAGCCGGTGCCGGCGGGGGCATCGTCATCGCGCCGGTCACGCAGACGAGCTCCAACTATCTGCGTGACTATGGCTCGGCGGGCTGGAGCTTCGTCAAGCTGCGTACCAGCATCGGTCTGACGGGCTCATGGGAGCGCGACATATACGACCTGCAACCGGTCTTCAATGTCACTCGTGAGGTCCTGGGGGTGAGAGTTGGACGGGCCATCACGACTCAGCTGACGGCGAGCCTCTCCGGGATGTACAGTCACTACGACTACGTCAACCAGGGTTTCACCGACAAAACCGGTACCGTGAGCGGTGGTCTCGCCTACCAGCCCGGGCGCTGGGTCGTCTTGTACGCGCGCTATGACCATTCGTTCCGCCGCACCGCCGGCATCCCGAACCCGATCTTCGGCGGCTCCGGCTATGACGAGAACCGCGTGTTCGTGATGATCGGCTACCGCCCGCATTCCAATGAGGCGGATCGAGGCGGGGCTGCCGCTCCCTGAGCGGCTCAGTCGACCGTAACGCTGATCTCACCCGACAGCGAGCTCGAGACCTGTTGGGCGTTGTACGCGGAGATAGCGAAATAGTAGGTCCCCGGCGGGAAGCCGCCGTCGCTCACGGTATAGGAAGTCTTCGTCGGGTCGGTGATCTCGATGCTCCCGGTGTAGTCCTGAGAGCTCGTGCCGTAGTGCAGCGTGTAGCCGGCTAGATTGGTGATGGAGCTGCCGTCGCTGTTCTGCGTGGGCGGACTCCAGGAGAGCGTGACCGATTTGACTGCAGGATTGGCAGGCGAGCTGCCGCTGGTGGCCGTTGCCGCGCTGGCGCCGGCAGCCGCTGAGCTGGCGGCCGTCGAGCTGTCCGAGCCGCAGCCCCACAGGCTGGCACACATGAGCGCCGCGAGCGCGAGTTGCGCAATGCGCAACGGTCCGACTCCCCGAATCATCATCGTTACACTCTCTCCAGCGTCCATTTGGCGTGACACCCGTCCACCGGTGTCGGCGCCGTCTCGTGCGACCCCGGCCTCCTGCCAAGTGCCCGCCCAAGTAGTGCAGGTCACATGCCAAAATCACATGTCCTTGTTTCTGAATGAGAAAATGACCTTGACGCGGGCGTTACAGCGCGATTGGACATAGCGCTGTCGGGCGACAACGACTGGGCGATGAGATGCGGTTCTCCAGAGTGACATTAACTCATTGATTTATATCGTTCTTTTTCGAGTCTCGCTTTCGCGACAGAGGCGCGCGCGCAGATGAGCATCCTTGTCAGCCAGCGTCGTCCCGCTGCGACCGCGAGCGTATTCGCGCGCGGGCAGGTTCCAACATTGTGACGCTGCACACAAAGAGGGCAGCGCGGCGGCTACTGCATGGGTCGCCGTGCGTATACACTCTCCCGAGGGGTTGTGAGCCGACACCGTCCGCTCACGACGAATCCATAACATAAGAACGTGCCAATCGGGCACGCTCAATCATCACAAGGTAGTCAGCACCATGGCGGTGAGATCGACAATTACCACGCTCTTTCAGGAAGTCGCCCGGGAGCAGCAGCGCCAGCTCGCGCCGCTCACGGATGACCTGAAGCTGCTCCAATGCGGGCTCGACTCGCTGAGCTTCGCGCTCATCGTGGCGCGTCTCGAGGACTCGCTCGGATACGATCCGTTCGATACGGCGGAGAGCTTCCCCGTCACCTTCGGGGATTTCGTCAGGCTGTACGAAGCCCGCGCGGCGTAGTTTCATGGCGCTTCGGGACGCGGTCATCGAGGCCGCCGCCGCGAGCGGCGGCGCGCTGATCGATGCTGCGCAGGCAGTTCCGCTGGCATCGCTCGCCAGGGGCTCGTTTTTCGGCGGCAGCCTCGAGGCGCTGCGCGGCCGCTGCGTGATCGTCGCGATACGCGATCAGCTCACCGCAGCGCTGGCGCTCCTCGAGCTCGACGGCATCGCCAGACGGATG
This sequence comes from Steroidobacteraceae bacterium, assembly GCA_035652555.1. GTDB lineage: Bacteria > Pseudomonadota > Gammaproteobacteria > Steroidobacterales > Steroidobacteraceae > 13-2-20CM-66-19. Next base: position 90,536 of record DASRDO010000048.1, read on the forward strand.
GTGCTCTGCACACCCGATCTGCCACCGGAGCATCTGCCCCATGTGGCGCGCAGCGCGCAGGCCGACGCCTGGCTGGGGGACGCCGCGAGCAGCGAGCCACCCGCGGGAGCGGGCCTCGAGTTCGCGGTGGAGGCGGAGCTGAGGCCGCCCGGCGGCGCTCACCCGTCGCAGCGCGCCAGCCCGCGCCAGTGCGACACGGAGTGGGTGCTTCTCACCTCCGGGACGACGGGGGCTCCGAAGCTGGTCGCGCACACGCTCGCGAGTCTCACCAACGCCTTTATTTCCCGTGCTGACCGGCCGGGGCGGGACACGGCACCGGTCTGGAGCACGTTCTATGACATCCGCCGCTACGGCGGCCTGCAGATCTATCTTCGCGGGCTCTACGCCGGCTCTCTCCTGCTCTCGAGCAAGGACGAGGACACGACGCAGTTCCTGGCGCGCGCGGCAGCAGCCGGCGTCACCCACATCTCGGGGACCCCCTCGCATTGGCGCAAGGCGCTGATGAGCGGTGCGGCGGCGCGTTTCTCTCCGGCGTATGTACGCCTTTCCGGTGAGATCGCCGATCAGGGCATTCTCGATGCGCTGCGCGCTGCGTTTCCGCGGGCAGTGGTGGCGCATGCCTTCGCCTCCACCGAGGCCGGTGTTGGTTTCGAGGTGCGTGATGGGCGCGCAGGATTTCCCGCGAGCCTGATCGGTACATCCGAGCATGGCGTCGAGCTGGACGTCAGTCGCGGGACGCTGAGAATCAAATCGCCCGGCAATGCGGCGGCCTACCTCGGTGCCGGTGCTCCGTCTCTGCGCGATGCAGAAGGATTCGTCGATCTCGGCGATCGTGTGGAGCTGCGCGATGGGCGCTACCATTTCATCGGCCGCAGCGGAGGAATCATCAACGTCGGCGGCCTCAAGGTGCATCCGGAGGAAGTCGAGGCCGTGATCAACTCACACCCGCGAGTGCGTATGTCGCTGGTGAGAGCGCGGCGCAGCCCGATCACCGGTGCCGTGGTCACGGCAGAGGTCGTCCTCGCGGATGGCGGCGCGACCGTGCGTGAGACGGATGAGCGTGTCCGGCAGGAAATTCTCGAGGCCTGCCGCACGGCGCTTGCGGCCCACAAGGTGCCCGCAGCCATCCGCTTCGTCCCATCGCTCGAGATGTCGGCTTCGGGAAAGCTGGTGCGGCCCAATGAATCGCCGCGAGCGATTCATAACGACACGGGTCAGCGTGTCGGCCGCCGCGAGAGCGGGGGCGAGGCTGAGGAGGAGCCGAGCAATGCGTAACGTGCTCGTCACCGGCGGCAGCCGCGGTCTCGGACTCGCCATCGCCTCGCGCCTGGCCGCATGCGGCTATCGGGTCGTTGCGCTGGCGCGCAGTGAGACCCAGGCGCTGCGCGCCGAAATGGATCGCCTCGCGGCCCCCGCGACGGGCGCGGACCGAAGCGGGGCGCAGACCGGTGAGCTGCGCTTTCGCGCCTTCGATCTCGCCGACCTTGCAGCGATCGGCCGCCTCGTGAGCGAGCTGCGCAGTGAGATCGGACCGATATACGGCCTCGTCAACAACGCGGGCCTCGGTACCGCGGGGCTTCTCTCCATGATGCGGGACACGGACATCGAGGCGCTGGTGCGCCTGAACACCCTGTCGCCACTGCTGCTCACGAAATACGTGGCGCGCGCCATGATGGCCGAGCGCCAGGGCCGCATCGTCAACATCTCGAGCATCGTCGCCTCGAGCGGCTACAAGGGGCTCTCCACCTACTCCGCGACCAAGGCTTCGCTCGAGGGCTTCACGCGCTCGCTCGCACGGGAGGTGGGCCAGCTCGGGATTACGGTGAATGCCGTTGCACCGGGATTCATCGATACGGCCATGACACACGCCATGGACGACAAGGAGCGCGAGCAGATCGCCCGACGCAGCGCGTTGCGCCGCATGGCGGAGCCGGAGGACGTCGCCGCGGCAGTCGAGTACTTTCTCGGCGAGAGGGCGCGCAACATCACAGGCGTTGTCCTGACGGTAGACGCCGGTAACACAGCTTGAGGCAACGATGCGACCCGAGACCATAGCCCTGCACGGGGGCTTCGAGGGTGATCCGACCACGAAAGCAGTGGCGGTGCCCATTTATCAGACCGTCGCGTACTCCTTCGACAGCGCCGAGCACGGCGCGGCGCTCTTCAACCTGGAGGTGGACGGCTACCGCTACTCGCGGATCGCAAACCCGACTACCGATGTGCTCGAGGAGCGGATGGCGCAGCTCGAGGGGGGGATGGGGGCGCTCTGTGTGAGCTCGGGTCAGGCGGCGCTGCACTATGCCGCGCTCGCCGTGACCGAAGCCGGACGAAACATCGTCTCGGTGCCGCAGCTTTACGGTACGACTCACACGCTCCTCGGCCACATCCTGCCGAAGCTCGGCATCCGTGCGAAGTTCGCCGACTCGGACCGGCCGGAAGCGCTTGCTGCCCTCATCGATGAGGACACCCGCGCGGTCTTCTGCGAGACCGTCGGCAACCCGGCGGGCAATGTCTGCGACATCGAGGCCTTGGCGGAGATTGCGCATCGTGCCGGTGTGCCGTTGATCGTCGATAACACCGTGCCGACGCCGATCCTCGTCCGGCCCATCGACTACGGCGCTGACGTCGTAGTGCACTCGCTCACCAAATTCCTCGGCGGCCATGGAACGACGATGGGCGGCATCATCATCGACAGCGGCAAGTTCCCCTGGACTCGCCACGCCGCGCGCTTCCCGATGCTTACTCAGCCGGACGAGTCCTATCACGGGTTGGTCTACACGGATCACTACGGCCCCACGGCCTACGTCGGCCGCTGCCGCAGCGTCTTTCAGCGCGCGATGGGGTCGGTGCTTTCACCTTTGAGTGCCTTCCTCCTGCTGCAGGGAATCGAGACCGTGGCGTTGCGTATGGAGCGCCACGTTGAGAATGCTCGCCGCGTTGCGGAATTTCTGCGCGCCGATCGGCGCGTGGCCTCCGTGAGCTATGCCGGCTTTCCCGACAGTCCCTACTATCCGCTGGTCCAGAAATACCTGAAAGGCAGGACGTGCTCGCTGATGACCTTCGCAGTCCGAGGCGGCTATGACGCGGGGACCCGCTTCTATGACGCCCTGAAGCTGTTCAAGCGCCTGGTGAACCTCGGGGACGCGAAGTCGCTCGCGTGTCATCCGGCCTCGAGCACGCACCGGCAGATGTCGCCCGAGCAGCAGCGGCTGGCCGGCATCGGTCCGGAGACCCTGCGCCTGAGCATCGGCATCGAGCACATCGACGACATCCTCGCCGATCTCGATCAGGCGCTCGCTGCGGCGCTCCCCGGCTGAGCGCGGGCACATGACGGCAGATCGCATTGCGCCGCCGGTGGCGGCTCTGTTTCCCGAGAGTCGGGTGCGCGAAACCATCGACGACCGCCTGACCCGTGCGCTCGCGGCGGCGACCCAACGCGTGCTGCGCGGGCCGGTCATGCCGGACATCGATATGACGGAGCTGCGTCGCGAGCTGGCCGCGTTCGACTTCGCTCAGCCCCGGCCGCTCGAGGAGCTGATCGACTGGACTATCGGCCGGCTCGAGCACGGCACGGTGCACATGACGCACCCCCGCTACTTCGGCCTGTTCAACCCACCGTCCAACTTCCCGTCGCAATGCGCGGACCGCATCTCCGGCGCATTCAATCCGCAGCTCGCCAGCTCCGGGTCCTCGCCCGCGCCGGTCGCCATCGAGCAGCACGTCATCCGTGCGCTCGCACAGCGTGCGGGCCTGCCCGCGGACTCCGGCGGCCATTTCACCACCAGCGGCTCGGAAGCCAACTACACGGCGCTGCTTTGCGCTTTGACTCGTGCGGACACACGTTTTGCCGATGACGGCGTGCGGGCGTTCGACGGACCCGTGGCGATGTACACTTCACGTGAGTGTCAGCCCGCCTGGCACAAGATCGTGCACCAGGCCGGTATCGGCCGCTCGGCCCTCAAGCTGATCGCGACCGATGGCAGCGGCCGCATGGATGCGCGTGCGCTGGCCGAGCAGATTCGCGAGGACCGGCGCCGGGGCGTTTTGCCGGTGTTGATTTCGGCCACCGCCGGCACGACGGGAGCCGGCATGGTCGATCCTCTCGAGCCTTGTGCGAGCGTCGCGCGCGAATGCAACATCTGGTATCACATCGATGCGGCCTGGGGTGGAGCGGCGCTCTGCTCCGAGCGCCTGCGCGGCGAGCTCGAAGGGATCGAGCTCGCGGATTCCCTGACGATCGATGCGCACAAATGGCTCGCGACGACCATGGGCTGCGGAATGTTCATCACCCGCGAGCCGGCGATCCTCAGCGAGGCGTTTCGGGTCGGCGCGGAGTTCATGCCCTCGAGCGCCACGAGCATCGATCCTTATCTCAACAGCGTGCAGTGGTCGCGACGCTTCATGGGCCTCAGGCTCTTCCTGTCACTCGCCGCGGCGGGGTGGGAGGGATACGGCGCGCACGTGGAGCGGGCCGTACAGGTGATCGACTGCGCGAAGCGGCGCCTCGCGGCGAAGGGTTGGAGCATTGCCAACGACTCGCGCCTGGCCGTGCTCTGCGTGCTGCCGCCCGCAGGATTCCCGCCCATCCGCGAGATCGCGCGCCACGTGCTCGCCTCGGGACGTGCATGGGTGGCCGTCGCAAAGCTCGAGGGGCGGGAAGTCGTGCGGATCTGCGCGACACACGGCGAGATCACGAGCGCCGATGTCGATGAGCTGATTGCAGCGCTCGAAGCGACGCGCTGAAGTCTCGGAGGAATGCGTCGAGGCCGCCGCAGGCACTGCGGCGCGAGGAAATCAACGGGGCTCAGGATCCGGCCGGGGTGATCCGCTCGAGCATCGCCTCGATGGAGGCAATGGATGCGAAGTTCTCCGGGGTGATCTCGGATTGCGCGATCGTGAGATTGAACTCTGCCTCGATGGCCAGCATTAGGCCCACCATCTTGATCGAGCTGATGCCGAGCTCCGAGAGACGCGCATCGACGGCCAGCGGACGGCTTGCGCCCGGGGCGCCCATGGCCTTGCGTACGAGGCCCAGAAGCCGCTCGCGTGCAGTCAGGGCAGAGACCGGACCCGCTTCACTCATTATGCTCATGCGCCTACGCTCTTTTGCTACCGATCATACCCCGACGAGGGTGTATTTGCGCGTGCCTTCCTTCGCATTTGCCACATATTTCAGCCAATTACGGTAAATCGCCCGTGCCCCGGGCTGCCATCGCGCCTCGAGCCCCGCGATCAGCTCCGCCATCGGAAACTCCGCCAGCAGCTCCGGGTCCCGCACCGCCGAGGCGCGCTGGCGGAACGCCTCGATCAGCTCGAGCGCTCGCGAAGCGAAGTACCCGTGCGGCAGGGTTGGCCATGCCGGCTGCTCCGCACGCAAATACCGGCCGACGTCGCGGCGATACTCCTTGAGCAAGGTCGCCGGCTCGTATTCCGGGTGCCCCTGCAGGCATACGAGGGAGCTGCGGCGCTCGCTCACGAAGAGGTCGGCACCGGTCTCATCGGAGAAGCTGAGGACGTTGAAGCCGGCCGCTGCGAGCGCATCCACAGGCAGCTCGTTCCAGCGTGAGTGCGGCGTGAGCAGAGGTGCACGCAGCCCTTCGAGCAGAGGATGCCCGGTGTGGATGCTGTGCTCGAAGACGCCGAAGCGCTTCTGCTCGAGGCGCCGCCTGCGCACGCCTGTGAGCGCCTGTGCCAACGCATGCGCTGCGAGACACGACCAGATGGAGGTTGCCATGTGGGTGTCGGCCCATTCGATGAGCTGCACCAGGGCCGTCCAGTAAGGCTCATCCTCTAGCACGGGTGTGCGCGGTTCCGTCCCTGTCACGATGAGCGCATCGGGGCGCTGCGACAACAGCTCATCGAGCGGCCAGTAAACCGAGTCGATCCGCGCCCGTGCCGCAGGACCGCGCGCGAGCTGCGGCAAGCTCGAGAAGCGCAGGCGCACCGTGAGCGAATCCGCGGCTGCAGCGAGCAGCGCCCCGAACTGCAGCTCCGTCGCTTCGAGCGCCGGGTCGGGCATATTGTTCACCAGCCCGATCGTGACATCTGCCTGCGAGTGGGCTTCTGAGCGGGCGCGCGAGCCGCGATGCTCTACTTCGAGCGGCATGGTTTCTCTCGGTGCGTTATGTGATCCGGTACTGGCGGCAGGCCCGGCTTTTATGCGTTAATAGTTGCCAGGCCGGGGAGCCTATCTATACCAGCGCCAGGAAAGAATTAGAACCCAGCGGGGACCGCTTTTGTGAACGATTCGTCTGTCGCACTTGCCACCTCAGCCAGTTCCGCTCCTTCGGCAGCCACTCTCGGCGAGCGTTCCGCGGCCGTGGCCGCGGTTGCCGCCCGCCATGCGTCCGAGGTCGACTCGGCACCGCGATTTCCGGCGGAGTCTTTCGCGGCCGTAAAGGCGCAGCGGCTTCTCGGGATCCTGGTGCCCTCCAACCTCGGCGGTGAAGGCGCGTCCGTGCAACAGGTTGCCGACGTCTGCTACAGGCTCGGCCAGGCCTGCTCCTCGACCGCGATGATCTATGCGATGCACCAGGTGAAGGTCGCCTGCCTCGTGCGCCACGGGCGCGCGAGCGAAACGATCGAGCGGCTGCTGCGCCGTCTGTGCGCCGAGCAGCTGCTGTTGGCTTCCTCCACGACCGAAGGCCAGCGCGGCGGGGACGTCCGCTCGAGCGAGGCAGCAGTCGAGCATCGCGACGGCCGCATTCATCTCGAGCGGCGGGCCACCGTCATCTCCTACGGCTCGCAGGCGGATGGTGTCGTGACGACTGCCCGCAGGGCCGCCGATGCCGACTCCTCCGACCAGGTGTTGATTGCATTCCTCAAGGACGACTACACGCTCACGCGCCTGCAGGGCTGGAACACACTCGGCATGCGCGGCACCTGCAGCGAGGGCTATACACTCAAGGCATCGGGGTCGCCGGGCCAGGTGCTGCCCGAGCCCTACGAGGGCATTCACTCGCGCACCATGGTGCCGTTCGCGCACCTGCTGTGGGGCTCGGTCTGGGCGGGTATCGCCGCCGGCGCGACTGCGCGCGCGCAGGCGTTCGTGCGCCACGCCGCCCGCCAGTCGGGCGGGCAGGCGCCGCCCGGGGCGCCGCAGCTCACCCAGGCGCAGTCGAAGCTGCGGACGCTGCGTGGCGTCCTCGCCAACTCGCTGCGCGCCTACGAGCTGAGGATGGACGATCCGAAGGCGCTCGGTGCGCTCGATTTCCAGTCGCAGATCACCCTGACGAAGGTGGAGGTCTCGGAGCTCGCGGTCGCGACCGTGCTCACCGCCCTGCGCGTCTGCGGGCTGTCCGGCTACCGCTGCGACAGCGAGTTCAGCGTCGAGCGGCAGTTGCGCGACGTGCTCTCATCGCCGCTCATGATCAACAACGACCGGATTCTCGCGAGCCTCGCCGGCACTTCGCTGCTGGCGGCCGTCCCGACTTCACTGAGCGACTGACTCCAAAACGATCCATGAGCTCACCCCAGTTGGAAACGTCCCCGAGCGTTCCCGATGCGCTGGAACATATCCGTACGGCACTGTTTCACCGGATCGGAGCCGATGGCGTGTATGCCCGCACCGGCCTCTACGAAGAGGTGCTGCAGCGGCTGACGGCCTTCGTCACGCGACAGCGTGATCCCAGGGCGGAGGTGTTGCGCTTTCCGCCGGTGATGAGCCGCACGCAGCTCGAGAAGTCGGGCTACCTCAAGAGCTTCCCCAACCTGCTCGGCTGTGTGTGCGCGCTGCACGGCACCGAAGCGGAGGTGCGTGCCGCCGCCGACAGCCATGAGTCCGGCGGCGACTGGACGCGCTCGCTCGCTCCTTCGGATCTGGTGCTCTCGCCTGCGGCCTGTTATCCGGTATATCCGCTCGCGGCGCAGCGCGGCCGTCTGCCCAGGGACGGTTGGATCTTCGATGTGGCCGCGGACTGCTTCCGCCGCGAGCCCTCGCGCGCGCTCGATCGGCTGCAGTCCTTCAGGATGCGCGAGTTCGTGCGCATCGGCTCCCCCGAGGCGATCCAGGTGTTTCGCGAGGAGTGGATGAGCCGCGCGCAGCAGCTCGCCGGCGAGCTGGCGCTGCCCTGTCAGCTCGATGTGGCGAACGATCCGTTTTTCGGCCGCGTCGGCCAGATGATGGCCGTGAGCCAACGCCAGCAGTCGCTCAAATTCGAGCTGTTGATTCCCTACTACGAGGGTGCGAAGCCGACCGCCTGCATGAGCTTCAATTATCATCGCGACCACTTCGGGATCACCTGGGGGCTCGAGAGTGAGGACGGCACGCTGGCTCATACGAGCTGTGTCGCCTTCGGCATGGACCGCCTGGCGGTGGCGCTCTTCTGCGCACATGGCCTCGACCTCGCGCGCTGGCCGGCCTCGGCCCGGCGCGCCCTTGCCCTCTAGGCCCGGCAGGCTCCCCAGGCGCTGAAAGGCCGTGCCCCTCGATCCGCAGGTCAGGCGCTTCCTGGACAGGCTGGCGGCGGCCACTCCGCGCGAGGCCGCAGGACTCACCGTGGCCGAGCGCCGTGCCTCCATCGAGCGGCTGGCTGCCCTCGGCGGCGAGCCCGAGGCCGTCGGGCGGATCGAGAAGCGATCGATCCCCGGACCCGGGGGGATGCTGCGGGCATGGATTTACACCCCGGCGGGCGCGCGCATGGGGCTGCTGCCGGCGCTCATGTACTTTCATGGGGGCGGCTTCGTCGCCGGCAGTCTCGAGACCCACGATGGGATCTGCCGGTCACTCACCAATGCGAGCGGCTGCAAGCTCATCGCAGTGGACTATCGGCTGGGTCCCGAGGCCCGATTCCCTGCCGCTGTGGAGGATGCCTGCGCGGCGACCCGCTGGATTGCAGCTCATGCCTCTCACCTCGGCATCGATGCCCACCGTCTCGGGGTGTGTGGCGATTCGGCCGGCGCCACCCTCGCTGCGGTGGTGGCGCAGACGCTCGCCGCCGAAGGGCCGCCGCGGCTCGCCATGCAGTTTCTCCTCTGTCCGATCCTCGACTACCGGGCCGAGACGGCCTCGTGGGATGCCTTCGGATCAGGGCATTTCCTCGACCGGCAGACGCTCGAGCACGATCTCAGGCACTACCTGGCGGATGATGCGGACCCGGCCGATCCACGCATCTCGCCGCTGCGGGCGCCGCGGCTCGAGGGTCTGCCGCCGGCCTGCATCCACACCGCCGAGTGCGATCCGCTGCGGGATGAGGGGGCGGAATATGCGGCGCGTCTCGAAAAGGCGGGGGTGCCTGCCAGTTACCGTTGCCACTCCGGTATGATCCACCTGTTCTATGCACTGAGGGCCGTGATTCCGTACGGTGCCGAGGCGTACCGCCAGATGGGCGCGGACATCCGGGCACTGCTCGACTGAACCTCATGCCGCAAATCACCCCACGCGAGGAGGCGCGCGCCGGCTTCGAGAGCTTGCTCTCGCAGTTGTATGCTGCCCGCACGTCCGGCGCGCTCGAGCCGCTCTGCGCGCTGTTCGCCCCGGATGCCATCTTCAAGATCTCCGGCTCGAGCGATGGCAAGCCGATCGCGCTCTCGGCGCGAGGCAGCGACGAGGTCCGCTCCTGGCTCGCAATACTCGTCAAGACCTTCAGGATCACGCGGCACGAGATCCTCTCCATGGTGATCGACGGCCGGCAGGCCGCGGTGCACTGGCGGGCCAGCATCCACTCACGCGTCACCGGGGCGAGCGTGCCGACGGAGCTCGTGGACCTCGTTGAAATGCGCGATGGCCGCATCGGGTCGTATGTCGAGCTCTTCGTGCCCGCCTGAGGTGGAGGGAACCCTGAACGCCAGCGCGATGCAGGAAACGGACGTCAGGATCGCTGCCGGCGGGGATGAGGCGCTCTACATCCCCTCCGGTGATCGACAGCTCTTTGGATGGCTTCATCGCCCGCCGGGGACGATCCCCGCCCCCTGGGGCGTGGTTCTCTGCAAGCCTTTCGGCTTCGAGGCGCTTTGCGGCCACCGCAGCATGCGCGTGTTTGCCGGCATGGCCGCGGCGCTCGGTATTCCGGTGCTGCGTTTCGATTATCTCGGCACCGGCGATTCCGCGGAGATCGAGGCGAGCGCCGATCAGATCGAGATCTGGACGCGCGACATCGCGAATGCCGTCGCGGAGCTGCGCCGGCGCACCGGTGTCGCGCGCGTCTGTCTCCTCGGCTTCCGCCTGGGCGCGCTGCTTTCCGTGCTCGCTGCGCGCACCTGTCAGGTCGATGCGCTGGCGCTCGTTGCCCCGGTGTTGAGCGGCCGAAAGTACCTGCGGGAGGCACGTACCGCGCAGCTGGCGGCGGAAGCGGCGGAGGCCGCTCTGGGAGGGGAATCCGGGATGGCCCGGCCGGCGGCGACCGATGGCGCGATGGAAGTCAACGGCTTCCCGCTCTCGGCCGCAAGCGTTGCGCGCCTGGCGGCGCTGGATCTCGAGCGCGCCGAGCTCGCCGGCATCTCCGATGTATTGCTCATCGACCGCAGCGATCTGCCGGTGGCGCGCGCCTGGTCGCAGGCGCTCGGCGAGGGGGGCGCACGAGTCACCTATCATGCGCTGCCCGGATTCGTCGAGATGATGTTGACGGACCCGCAGTTCGCCTCGCTGCCGCAGGAGATGATCGCAGCCACCCGCAACTGGCTCTCGACGCTGGGGATGGTGAGCCGTCTCGCGTGGCATCCGGGTGGAGCCACCACCTTCGTCTCACGATCGGCCGTGCTCGCGCTCGAGAACGCATCGCCGGCCCGTGCCGGCTCGGGAGTCACGGAGCGTCCCGTGTTCTTCGGCGCGGACCAGACTCTCTTCGGCATCGTCACGGCGCCCGCAGGGCAGGAGACCCGCCGCAGAGCGGTGGTTCTCCTCAACGCCGGCGCCACTTATCACATCGGCTCCAGCCGGATGTACGTCTCGCTGGCGCGCCGCTGGGCGCAGCGCGGCTACTACGTTCTGCGGATGGATCTGTCGGGTCTCGGCGAGAGCCCGGCGCGGGCGGGCTGCGCGGACAACAACATGTTCCCGCCCGATGCGATCGAGGACATGCGCGCGGCCATCGACTTCATGTCGCGACGCTACGGCGCGCGTGAGATCACCATGAGCGGCCTCTGCTCCGGGGCGTATCACTCGCTGCGGGCCGCGGTCGCCGGCCTGCCGCTCAACCGGCTGCTCATGGTCAATGCGCAGAATTATTTCTGGGACCAGAGCATGACCCTCGAGGGCCTGCAGCTCGCCGAGGTGGTCCGCAATCCCACGATCTATCGCGCGCGGATCTTCTCCGCCCGAGCCTGGCGGCGCTTCCTGACCGGCCAGGTGAACATCTGGCGTATCGTCAGGATCTATCTGCATCGTCCGGTGCTCGCGCTCAATTCCATGCTGCGCGACATCGCCCGGGGGGCGGGCATTCGGCTGCGCCACGACCTCGGGAGGGAGCTCGAGAGCATCATCGGCCGCGGCGTGCGCGTGGTATTCGTGTTCGCGCGCGGCGAGCCCGGCGTCGATCTCCTGCGGATCGAGGCCGGCTCCGTCGTGAGGCGCCTGGGCGAGCGATGCCGCGTGCGCCTCATCGACAGCGCCGACCACACCTTCAGCCGCAGCGGCCCGCGGCAGGTGTTGGAAGAGGTGCTCAGTGAGGAGTTGTTCGCGCGCCAGGACTCGTGGCCGGAAGAGCTCAGTGCGCAGCCGGCCGTGCAGGCACGTCCTGACAAATCGCCGGCACCCGATCGGCTCTGAGTCAGCGCTCCGGACCGGCCGGTCTCACCAGAGCTGCCACTGACCGGCGGCCAGCACCCAGATCGCCAGCAACAGGTTGCTGGTCGCGTGCGCCGCGACTGCCTCACCCATGCGGCCCGTGCGCATCAGCACGAGGCCATAGGCTACGCCCGCGGCAATCCCTGGAAACCAGAGCGTCCCGTGCAGCACGCCGAACGCAACCGCCGTCACTAATAGGGAGCCCCAGCCGACCGACGCGAATGCCACGGACTCGAAATCCTCGGCCCGCAGACGCCGCATCAGATATCCGCGGTAGGCGAGCTCCTCGGCGATGGGCACGAGGAGGATGCCGGTCAGCGCGCGGGAAGCGATCCACAGAGTGCGCGCCGGCAGGGTCATCGCGCCGAGCGCCGCGGGCATGGCGTGCGGGGCGAGGATGAGACGCGCGGCGCCGAGCCAGAAGGCGAATACCGCCGCTCCCACGACGATGCCGCGCCAACCGAACCGCCAGTCGAGCCGCGCGAGCGGGCGCCAGCCGCTGGCGAGAGCGGCGATGCCGACGACGAGCCGCAGCGCGTACCAGGTCTCGAAGCCGCTCGAGCTCGCGCGCGAGATCATGCCGGCGGCGAGGATGGCGAGAAAGGGCAGGAGGTAGGCTGCGGTCGAGTTGGTTGTCAGGATCCGATCTTCCCGGGACACGGTCCGGTTGAGCCACGGGCTGCGGCGGCTGGCGAACGCGACCGCGCAGGCCGCGCAGTTGAAGGCGATCCAGCCCGCCTGGGAGTGAAAGCCGTAGATGGCGATCGCCGGATGGCCCGCGTTGCCGATCAGCACCAGCGCGGCGATGCGCACGACGTTGAGTGCGAAGATGAGCAGTACGCCGGCCGGAACGAGCAGCAGCGCGCGTGGAAAGCGGTATTCGGCACGAAAATAGAGCAGCCAGGCCCCGCAGAAGGCCAGCATCAGTCCGACGCCCTCGAGTCCGGAGCAGATGCTGGACACCTCAATGGCGAAACGGGGCGTGCGAAGGATGCGGGTGGCGGCGTCTGCTTGCAGCGTGGGCAGGACTGGGGAGAGAACGTCGCGGACCAGATCGAAGGTCAACTGTGCCGTCGGTGCCCAGAGCTCCTGGCTCCAGAGAATCGCGCCGGTTCCCACCACGGCAGCAAACGCGGAATACGCCCAGCGGATACCGATGGCTCTTGCCGCACGCTGCCATAGCGGCCACGGCGCCAGCGCCAGCAGGAGCGCAACGGTGGCTGCCGCACTGAGCAGCACCGCCGCCGGGCCGAGCAGCGCGAAGGGGAGGTGAAGGCGCTGATCGCCATAGAGGTTATGGATCGCGCCCGCGGCGGCAGCCATCAGTGCGCAATGCAGAGCCAGCCATGCGGGCCGCAGGGGCGCCTCACGCCCGTGTGCGTTGACCTCGAGCAGCGCCGGATCCGGGCGAACCTGGAGAAGCAAAGCGAGCGCCACCGCAAAGGTCACCGCAAAGCGAAGCCCGAAGTGCTGTGCCAGCCTGAGGGGCACGGCGAGTCCGCCGGCCGCATCGGCGAGCCGGAAATCCACCAGCAGATTGAGGGCCGATTTCTCGGCAAACAGCACCGCGGCGAGCCACGCCACGCGGGCCGTGAGAGTGAGGCGAGAGGCGAGCCAGCGTTCATGGAGGGCCGGCCGGGGAACTGCCTGAATACGCTCGTGTGCGTTCACGGGCCGCAGTCTATCCCGACATGCGCCGCTCTCGGCCGCCGCATCCTCGCGTTGTGTGATCTGCGGCACGCCGCCCGCCGGGGAAGCCTTTACACTCGGCTGTAAAGAGGGCCGACGCGCCCTCATCGCACGGGGTCCCATGGCCGCTGAGATTTTGCACCGGAAGCTCCTCATCCTGGAGAACGACCGGGCCCTGCGCCGCGAGCTCGAGGGCATGTTCTCGGACCTCGAGGTTTTCTCCGGCGAGACCTCGGAGCAGGCGCTCGCGCTGGTGCGCCGCATGGAGCCTGAGGTCGTGCTGTTCGATCTCGGTGCCGCCCGCCAACCGAACGTGGCCTCGCAGAGCCTGGATCTCCTGCGGCAGATCCTGCATCTGTCGCCCGATACCAAGATCATCGCCATGACCGAGCACGATGCGCGGGAGCTCGCGGTCGCGGCGGTGGGCCTGGGCGCCGTGGACTTTTACTACAAGCCTCTCGATGCCGGCGTGCTCTCGATCGTGGTGCGGCGCGCTTTCCGCATCCGCGAGTTGGAGGAAGAGAACCGGCGCCTGCGCGAGCGCACGGGCTCGATGGCGCTGGAGGGCATCATCGGTGTCAGCGATGCGATGCGCAGCGTCTGCCGGGCAGTGGAGAAGGTCGCCCCGAGCAGCGCCACCGTGCTCATACTCGGTGACAGCGGCACCGGTAAGGAGTTGATTGCGCGCTCCGTACACCGCCTCTCGGGCCGCTCGCACAAGCCGTTCATGCCGATCAACTGCGCGGCCATCCCCGATACGCTGCTCGAGAGCGAGCTGTTCGGCTACGAGAAGGGCGCGTTCACCGGAGCGGCCAAGCGTACGCCCGGCAAGCTCGAGGCCGCCGACGGCGGCACGGTGTTTCTCGATGAGATCGGCGAGATGCCGGCCTCCCTGCAGGCGAAGCTGCTACGGATGCTGCAGGAGCGCACCGTCGAGCGTATCGGCGGCCGGGCGCAGATTCCGCTCGATCTGCGCTTCGTCTGCGCCACCAACCGCAAGCTCGAGGCACTGACCGGCAGCGGCGGCTTTCGCGAGGACCTCTACTACCGGATCAGCGAAGTCACCATCCAGGTGCCGGCGCTGCGCGACCGTCAGGGGGACAGCCTCCTCATCGCGCAAGTGCTGCTGCAGCAGATGTCGGAGCGCTTCGGCAAGCCCACGCGCGGCCTCGCGCCCGATGCCATCCGTGCGATCCAGGCGTACCCGTGGCCGGGCAACGTGCGCGAGCTCGAGAACCGCATCAAGGGAGCGGTCATCATGGCCGAAGGGGCCGTCGTCACCGCCGTCGACCTTGGTCTGAAGGATCCGGGCGAAGATCCCGAATATCTCAACCTGAGAGTCGCGCGCCAGCGCGCCGAGGTGCAGGCGGCGCGGCAGGCGCTCGCAGTCGCCCGCGGCAATCTGTCGCGCGCCGCGGAGCTTCTGGGCGTAACCCGCCCGACGCTCTACGACCTCATCGAGCGCCACCACATCGATGCCTCGTCGTTCGGGCGTAACGGCTCGTCGATCGCGGAATCCGATGCTCCTGAAACGCTCGCGTCCGAGCCTCGTCTGCAATCGCAGTAGGCGCCCAACGAGGTCGTTGCAATCTACTGACATATCTTGAGAAATTTCCCCCTCCGCCCTGAACGGCGGTGGGGTGATAGATGGTAGTCTGCGCGCCGGAACACGAGCTGCCGCCCGCGGTCAAACGTCCGACCCCCAATGACTCCCGACGCCATCGAACAGCACACTCTCGACCGTGAGTCGGGTGCGGACCCGGCCCAACAGCCGGCGCAGGTCGTCCGCCGTCGGCGCATCAAGTGGGTTGCCGGCCTCGCCGTTCTCATTGCTCTGGTCATCTGGATCATCCACCACCGGCTCGCCTCGCAGGCCGGCCAGCCGTCCTTTGCCGCGATGATGGGCGGACCCCTGCCGGTGAGCGTCGCCAAGGTGGCGACGACCGACGTCCCCGTCGTCATCGATGCGCTCGGCACGGTGACGCCGCTTGCGACGGTAACCGTACGCCCGCAGGTGACCGGCCCGATCGTCAAGATCGCCTTCACCGAAGGGCAGCGCATCGAGAAGGGCGGCCTGCTGGCGCAGATCGACCCCCGGCCGTACCAGGCGGCGCTCGATCAGGCCGTCGGTCAGCTCGGCCGCGATCAGGCGGCGCTCGCGGGCGCGCGCACGGACCTGGTCCGCTACAAGAAGCTCCTCGCGCAGAACTCGGTGGCCGAGCAGACCTATTCCGATGAGCTGGCGACCGTTCACCAGAACGAGGCGGCGGTCGAGGCCGACAAGGCTGCAATCGAGGCGGCCCGGCTCAATCTCAGCTACTGCCGCATCACTTCGCCCGTGGCCGGGCTCGTGGGGCTGCGGCAGGTGGATCTCGGCAACCTCGTGCAGGCGAATCAGACGACGTCGATCGCCACCGTGACCCAGATGCAGCCGATGTCGGTGCTGTTCACCGTGCCGGAGAATGACCTCAACCAGGTCTTCCAGCGTGTCAGCGGGGGCCGCAAGCTCGCCGTCCAGGCGTATGACCGCAACATGCAGCACCTCATCGCCACCGGCTCGCTCTCCAGCATCGACAACCAGATCAACACCAGCACCGGTACGCTGCAGCTGCGGGCACTGTTCGATAATGCGCATTCGGAGCTCTTTCCGAACGAGTTCGTGAACGTGAAGCTGGTGCTCGATACGCTCGAGAACCAGATCGTGGTGCCGGGTGCGGCGGTGCAGAACGGACCGTCGAGCAACTTCGTCTACATCGTCAATCCCGATCACACGGTGAGCATGCGCACCGTCGTGACGGGCCCGACCGACGGCAACAACATTGCCATCACCAAGGGCCTGACGGCCGGGGAGACCGTGGTGACCGACGGGGCAGATCAACTCCGTGACGGTGCGAAGGTGCTGCTGCCGGGCGAGAAGCCGGCCTCGTTGGCCGGCGGGGCATCCGGAGGAGCCGACAACGCCCGCTGCGCGCGCATCGCCGCCTACATGAAGGGCGCGACGGGCTCGAAGGCCACACGCCTCGCCAGGATGGCTGCGCGCCTGGGCTGTAGCGGCGGACGAGCGGGCGCGAAAACCGGTCCAGCGACATGAACCCTTCCCGGCCTTACGTCCTGAGGCCGGTCGCCACCTCGCTCCTGATGGTGGCCATCGTCATCCTCGGGGCGATCGGTTATCTGCTGTTGCCGGTCTCGACCTTGCCCGAGGTCGACTACCCGACCATCGAAGTGACGACTTTCCTGCCGGGCGCGAGCCCGGACGTGATGGCCTCGACCGTCACCGGCCCGCTCGAGCGGGAGTTCGGCCAGATGCCGGGCCTCACCGAGATGTCCTCGAGCAGCTCGGCCGGGGCTTCCGTCATCACGCTGCAGTTCGACCTGAACCTCAGCCTGGATGTCGCGGAGGCCGAGGTGCAGGCGGCGATCAGCGCCTCGCAGAGCCTCCTGCCCCAGAGCCTGCCGGCACCGCCCATCTACGCGAAAGTGAACCCGGCGGATGCCCCCGTGCTGACGCTCGCGGTCACTTCGAGCACCATGCCCATCACCCAGGTCGAGGATCTTGCCGACACGCGCATCGCGGAGAAGATCTCCCAGGTGACCGGCGTCGGCCTGGTGAGCCTCAACGGCGCGCCGCGGCCCGCGGTGCGGGTGCTCGCCAACCTGCAGCAGCTCGCCGCCTATGGGCTCAATCTCGATGACCTGCGCACCACCATCGCCAATTCCAACACCGATGCGCCCAAGGGCAACTTCGATGGCAGCGCGCACGCCTACACCATCGATGCCAACGACCAGATCCAGAGCCCGGCCGAATACGCCAATCTCGTGGTCGCGTACAAGAACGGCGCGCCGGTGTACCTCAAGAACGTCGCCCGGGTGGTCGAGAGCGCGGAGAACACGCAGCTCGCGAGCTGGGTGAACGATGTGCCGGCGGTGCTCGTCAACGTACAGCGGCAGCCGGGAGCAAACGTCATCCAGGTGGTCGACCGGGTACAGGCACTGCTGCCGGAGCTGCGCGCCTCGCTTCCGTCCAACGTCAGTCTCGCCGTGGTAACTGACCGGAC
The DNA here is from genome assembly GCA_035652555.1 of Steroidobacteraceae bacterium. Taxonomy (GTDB): domain Bacteria; phylum Pseudomonadota; class Gammaproteobacteria; order Steroidobacterales; family Steroidobacteraceae; genus 13-2-20CM-66-19. The sequence goes on from DASRDO010000048.1 coordinate 108,005, forward strand.
GAACACCATCCGCGCATCGGTGAACGACGTGCAATTCGAGCTCTCGCTCGCCGTGGCGCTGGTCGTGATGGTGATCTTTCTCTTCCTGCGCAGCGTCCCGGCGACGATCATTCCCAGCCTCTCGGTGCCGGTGTCCCTCATCGGCACCTTCGCCGTGATGTACCTCGCGGGCTTCAGCCTGGACAACCTGTCGCTGATGGCGCTCACCATCGCCTCGGGATTCGTCGTCGATGATGCGATCGTCATGATCGAGAACATCTCGCGCCACATCGAGAAGGGCGAGAAGCCGCTCGCGGCGGCGCTCAAGGGCTCCGGTGAGATCGCCTTCACCATCGTGTCGCTCACCATCTCACTCATCGCCGTGCTGATTCCGCTGCTCTTCATGCGCGAGGTGGTGGGCAGGCTCTTTCGCGAGTTCGCGATCACGCTCTCCATCTCCATCCTCATCTCCGCAGTGGTCTCGCTGACGCTCGTGCCGATGCTGTGTGCCAAGATGCTGCGCACGCACGCCGAGAGCGAGCGCTCCCAGGGGACGTTTGCAAGAAGAGTGGGGGAAGGGTTCAACCGTCTGATCCGGGGCTATGGCCGTGCGCTCGAGCTGACACTGGAGCACCAGACGCTGGTTCTGTGGATCGCGGTCGGCACGCTGGTGCTGACTGTCCTCCTGTACGTCGTGATCCCGAAGGGGTTCTTCCCGCTGCAGGACACCGGCCTGCTGCAGGCAACGACGCAGGCGCCGCCCGCGATCTCCTTCTCCGAGATGACCCGCCGCCAGCTGGCACTGGCCGGCATCATCCGCAAAGATCCCGATGTCGAGAGCCTGACGTCCTACGTGGGAGTGGATGGGACCAACGCGACGCTCAACGACGGGCGCATGCTCATCAACCTGAGACCTAAGGAGGATCGCAGCGACAGCATCGAGACCATCATGCAGCGCCTGCGGCAGGAGGCGCGGCAGGTCCCGGGCATCGCCCTTGCCCTGCAGCCGGTGCAGGACCTGACGATCAGCTCCATCCAGGGCAGCGCCCAGTACCAGTTCATTCTGGGCGCTGCGAGCCGCTCCATTCTGGACCCCTGGGTCCCGAAGCTGCTCGCTGCCCTGCAGCGTTCGCCCTCGCTGGCGCATGTCTCGACGACCTATCTGGACCAGGGGCTGACGGCGCAGATCGACGTCGATCACAGCACCGCCGCGCGCTTCGGCATCACCGATGCAACCATCGACAATGCACTCTACGATGCCTTCGGCCAGCGGATCATCTCCACGATCTATACCCAGTCGAATGACTACCGCGTGATCCTCACTGCCGATCCCAACCTCAACGACACGGTCGACTCGCTCAACTACATCTATCTGCCCTCGGCCGGCGGCGGGCAGGTCCCCCTCGGCTCGATCGCGCATGTCGGCGTCCGCCAGGCGCCGCTCTCCGTCCAGCACCTCGGCCAGTTTCCGGCCGCCATGTTCTCCTTCGACACCGCTGCGGGGGCCTCGCTCGGCGCGGCGGTGACGGCCATCCGGCAGACGGAGAAGGAGGTGGGACTGCCGGTGAGCATCGCCACCACCTTCGAAGGCGAGGCGCTCGCCTTCGAGTCCTCGCTCACGAGCGAGGTGCTGCTGCTGCTGGCCGCCATCGCGACCGTCTACATCGTGCTGGGCGTGCTCTATGAGAGCTACATCCACCCGCTCACGATTCTCTCGACCCTGCCGTCGGCGGGCATCGGCGCACTGCTCGCGCTGATGCTCGCGGGACAGAGTCTCAACATCATTTCCATCATCGGCATCGTGCTGCTGATCGGCATCGTCAAGAAGAATGCGATCATGATGATCGACTTTGCGCTCACGGCCGAGCGCGACGGCGGTCAGCCGCCGCGGCAGGCGATCTACGAGGCCTCGCTCCTGCGCTTTCGGCCGATCCTGATGACCACGGTGGCGGCGCTCTTTGCCGCGCTGCCGCTGGTGCTGGGTACCGGCACGGGCTCGGAGCTGCGCTCGCCGCTCGGCCTCTCCATCATCGGCGGGCTTCTCGTCAGCCAGCTCCTGACACTCTTCACCACGCCCGTGATCTATCTGTTCTTCGACAGGCTGTCGAAGCGCGCCAAGGCGTGGGCGGGTGTCAGGTCGGCTGCCGGCGATGAGCACCCGCCGCTGCCGCCGCAGCCGGCGGGCTTGCGGTAAGGCCCGGGCGGACATGAACGTCTCCAGGCCATTCGTCACCCGGCCGGTCGCGACGACGCTGCTCTCGTGCGGCCTCGCGCTCGCGGGACTTGCCGCCTATTTCCTCCTGCCGGTGTCCTCCATGCCGACGGTGGACTTCCCCGCCATCGTGGTGATGGGGACCCTTCCCGGCGCGAGTCCCGAGACGGTCGCCACCAGCGTCACGACGCCTCTCGAGCGCCACTTGAGCGCCATAGCGGGCGTCGAGGAGATGACCTCCGAGAGCTCCGAGGGGAGCTCCCGCGTCATCCTGCTGTTCGACCTCGACCGAGACATCCACGGGGCGGAGAGTGACGTACAGGCGGCGATCGAGGCAGCGCGCCAGGACCTGCCGGGCTCGCTGCGCCAGAATCCCACCTATCACGCCTTCAATCCCTCCGATGCGCCCATTCTCATCCTGGCGCTGACCTCCGATACGCTGCCCATCGGCGATCTCTACGATGCCGCCTCGACGGTCATTCAGCAGAAGCTGCTGCAGATCGAGGGTGTCGGCGATGTCTCCCTTGGCGGCAGCTCGCTGCCGGCGGTACGCATCGACCTCAATCCCCAGGCGCTCTTCAAATACGGCATCGGGCTCGAGGACGTGCGCGCGGCGATCGCGGCGGCCAACGCCAACGCCCCCAAGGGCGCGCTCGATGACCCGCGACGGCGCTATCAGATCTACGTCAACGACAGCGCCACCGACCCGGCGCAGTACCGCTCGCTCATCGTCGCTTACCGCAACGGAGCGGCGGTGCGGCTGGGCGACATCGCAACGATAGGCGAGGGAGTCGAGGACGTGCGGAACCTGGGCCTCGCTGACGGCAAGCGCGCGGTGCTCATGGTCATCCGCAAGCAGCCGGGCGCCAACATCATCGACACCGTCGATGCGATTCAGGCAGTGGTCCCGCAGATCCGCGCCTCGATCCCGGCGGGCATCAATCTCATCGTCACCAACGACCGGACGCAGAGCATCCGCGCCTCCCTGCACGATGTCGAAGTCACGCTCCTCATCTCGCTGCTGCTGGTCGTCACGGTGGTGCTGGTGATGCTGCGCAATCCGCGCGCCGCGCTGGTGCCGGCCGTGGCCGTCCCGCTCTCGCTGGTGGGCACCTTCGGCGTGATGTACCTCCTCGGGTTCAGCCTGAACAATCTTTCGCTCATGGCGCTCACCGTCGCCACCGGATTCGTGGTCGACGACGCCATTGTCGTCATAGAAAACATCACACGCCACGTCGAGGCAGGCGTGCCCCGCCTGCAGGCTGCGCTCGACGGTGCCCGCGAAGTGGGCTTTACAGTTCTCGCCATGAGCGTCGCACTCATCGCAGTGTTCATTCCCATTCTCATGATGGGCGGGCTCGTCGGGCGCGTGCTGCGAGAGTTCGCCATGACGCTGGCCGTCACCGTGGCGCTCTCGCTCATCATTTCGCTCACCATGACCCCGATGCTCTGCGGGCGTATTTTGCGCCCGCCGCCGCATCTCGGACGGTTCCTGCTCACAGTGGAGCGCGGTTTCAATGCCCTGCGGGAGCTCTATGGCCGCACGCTGGCCGATGCGATCCGCCATCCGCGAGCGGTCATGCTGGTGCTGCTCGGAGTCGTGGTGCTCAACTTCTATCTCTTCGCCATCGTGCCGAAGGGGTTCTTCCCGCAGGAGAGCTCCGGGGCGCTGATGGGCTTCGTGCGCGCCGATCAGAGCATCTCCTTCCAGGCGATGCAGCAGAAGATGCTGCGCATCGTGAGAACGGTGTCCCGCGATCCGGCGATCGCACACGTAGTCGCCTTCACCGGCGGCGGCGGCGGACACTTCGGCGGTGCGATCAACACCGGCCAGATGTTCGCCGAGCTCGAGCCCATTTCTGAGCGCAGGGTGAGTGATGACGCCGTGATCGCACGCCTGCGAAGAGCGCTCTCGGGCATTACCGGCGCGCGGCTCTTCCTGCAATCCTCGCAGGACATTCACATGGGCGGTCGGCAGGGCTTCGCGCAATATCAGTACACGCTGCTCTGCGATGACCTCGCGACCCTCAGCGCCTGGGCACCGAAGATCACGCAGGCCCTGGAGAACAGCAATGCCATCGATGATGTGAGCTCCGACAGGCAGGAGAGCGGGCTCGACGTGCGCCTGGACATCGACCGTGCCACGGCTGCGCGGCTCGGCGTCGACATGTCGGAGGTCGACAACACGCTTTATGACGCATTCGGTCAGCGGCTGGTGTCGACGATCTATCAGGACATGAATCAGTACCATGTGGTCATGGAGGTCGATCCGCGCTTCTGGCAGAGCCCGGAGACTCTGAAGGACATTTACGTCAGCACCTCCGGCGGCGCGCTGAGCGGCACGCAGTCGAGCGCGCCGGCCTCGGGGGCGTTCCAGGTCCCGGCCGGCGCGAGCGCGGGCAACAGCTCCTCTGGCGCGGCTGCGGCATCGACCAGCCCGGCGAGCAGCGCCGCGCAGAACTTCCAGCTCAATCAGCTCACCAACAGCACGGGCAGGGCGTCGACCGGCGCCTCGCTGAGCACCCGGCAGGAGACCATGGTGCCGCTCGCAGCCTTCAGCCGCTACGGCCCCGGCACGACGCCGCTCGCCGTCAACCACCAGGGGCCGTTCGTCGCTGCGACCTTCTCGTTCAATCTGCCGGAGGGCGAGCCGCTCGGAACCGCGGTGGCCGCCATCAACCGCGTGATGCAGGACCTGCACGTGCCGATCTCCATCCACGGGGAGTTCGCGGGCACCGCCAAGGTGTTCCGGCAAACGATCGTGGAGGAGCCGCTGCTCATCCTGGCTTCGCTGGTCGCGGTCTACATTGTGCTCGGTGTGCTCTACGAGAGCCTGACACAGCCGATCACCATCCTCTCGACTCTGCCCTCGAGCGGTATCGGGGCGGTGCTCGCGCTGCTCCTGTTCGGGGAGTCGTTCACGCTGATTGCCCTGATCGCGGTGATCCTTCTCATCGGCATCGTTCTGAAGAACGCCATCATGATGGTGGACGTGGCTCTCGAGACGCAGCGTCACGGCAAAGAGGGGGCCGCGAAGGCGATCCACGACGCCTGCATGCTGCGCTTTCGGCCCATCATGATGACCACCATGGCTGCGATGCTCGGTGCGCTGCCGCTCGCCGTGATGACGGGGCAGGGCTCTGAGATGCGCCGCCCGCTCGGCATCGCGATCGTCGGAGGGCTCTTCATCAGTCAGATCCTGACGCTCTATACGACGCCGGTCGTCTACATTTATCTCGATCGCTTCCGCCTATGGATCAAGAGAACCTTCCGTCGCAGCGAAAAACACCTCCCCTCTCCCGGAGCGCAGCCGGTATGAGTTGGCGACGTGCTTGGACGCCACCCGCACGGCAAGCGGGCAGGGCGCTCGCCGGGGCGGGCCTCACGCTGGTCGCGGCGGCTTGCGTGCTGGCGCTCGACGCCTGTGCCGTGGGGCCCAACTATCATCGGCCGTCGGTGCCGCCAGCGCCTGGATTCAAGGAGGGACAGGGTTGGGCGCCGGCGACGCCCGCACAAATCTCCGGCGAGGAGTGGTGGCTGGTCTATGACGACCCGGTGCTGTCTTCGCTCGAGAAGCAGGTCGCGGTCTCGAATCAAAACCTCAAGGCCGCCGTGGCTTCGTACTACGCTGCGCGGGAGGCGGCTGGCGTCACGCGGGGCACTCTCCTGCCCAGCATCGGGCTCGGCGGCAGCGGCACCCGCAGCGGGGGCTCGGGCAGCCGCAGCCAGGCTTTCAGCGGACTACCTGTCGGGGTCGTGCAGGGCGGCTCCGGCACCCGCACGCTCTATGATGCCAACGCGAACGCGAGTTGGGATCTCGACATCTGGGGCAAGATCCGCCGCCAGCTCGAGAGCGACCTGGCCCAGAGCCAGGCGAGCGCCGCGGACGTCGCCGCGGCGAGACTCTCCGCACAGGCGGCTCTGGCCGAGGACTACTTCCAGCTCCGAGCCGCGGAGCAGGAGCTGCGCCTCCTGAAGACATCCGTGCAGGACTACCAGGTGTCTCTGCAGATCGCGCAGAACCGTGTCAATGCGGGCGTGACGACACTGGCGGACGTCTATTCCGCGCGCACGTTGCTGGAGAATACGCAGTCGCAGGAGAACACCGTCGAGCTCTCCCGGGCGAAGCTGGAGCATGCCATCGCTGTTCTGATCGGCAAGGCACCGGCGGAGCTGGCTCTCGCCGAGGGCCAGCTGGCGGCGACGGTTCCGGTCGTACCGGCAGGCGTGCCCTCGCAGCTGCTCTTGCGCCGGCCCGATATCGCGGCATCGGAACGCAGCCTCGCAGGCGCCAATGCGCGGATCGGCGTCGCGGAGGCGGCGTGGTTCCCCAGCCTCACGCTTTCAGGCTCGTACGGCTATGAGTCCTCGTCCCTCCCGAGCCTGATCCGCGCGAGCAATTCCGTCTGGTCCTTCGGACCGTCTCTGGCGGAAACGGTCTTCAACGGCGGTGCGCGGTTGGCGCAAACGCGTGAAGCCCGTGCGTTGTACGACTCCGCGGTCGCGAACTATCGTCAGACAGTGTTGACCGCGTTCCAGCAGGTCGAAGACGATCTCGCGACGCTGCGGTATCTGCAGACAGATTACACTCAGGAACAACAGGCGCTCGCCGATGCCGAGCGATCCGAGGCGCTCACACTCAATCAGTACAAAGCCGGCGTCGCTGACTATGCAAGCGTGCTGAGCGCGCAGACCGCGCGCCTCAACACCGAGATCAGCGCTCTCACGGTCCAGGACCAGCGGCTGGTCGCCAGTGTGGATCTGATCGACGCCATCGGTGGCGGTTGGGACAGCGCGCAGCTCAATGAGCGCAACGACGGTGTTGCGGAATCTCTCAAAGCGACGGCGGCGATTCCCTGAGCGTGCCTCCTCGAGCCGGCCAGCCTTTGTGGAGGGCTGGCCGGCGCCGATCATGAGGTATAAAGGTCATTGCGTCGCGCTGAGCGTTGCGTATACGGAGAGAGTTCCGATGCCACTTGCTCCTGTACCGAACGACGGTGACGCCCCGTCCCAGAACGTATCGGCATCCCCGTACCAGTCGGCTGCGCCATCGCCCCCGTAGTCGCGCGCGATGCCAGGGGTATCTCCGGAATCGATGACGATCCAGTACGCGCCGGCGCTCAGGCTGACCGATGGAGTCTGGAAGGTGACCCATCCGGCAGGTTGCCCGGCCGTGATGGTCACGAGGCTGCTCTCTGCGACCTGGGTCTCCGGCACGCCGTCGGAATCGCGATAAAGGACCATGCGCAGACTCTGCTCACCGCTGCTGCCCCCCTTGCCATCGAGGTATGCGGAGAGGCTCGCCAGGGTGCCGCCGGTGCCGAGCGTGAACTTCGACCCCCGCTTGAAGTTCGCGGTGAGTCCCGCCGACGGAGTGCTCCCGATGTCCGTCCGTCCAAACGTTCGCAGGGTGGTATAGGCCGCGTACACAGAGAGGGTACCGGTGCCGCTCGATCCGGCGCCGAATGCAGCCGACGCCCCATCCGAGAACGTATCGCCATTGCCGTACCAGTCCGCCGTGCCGTCGCCGTAGTCCCGTACGACTCCCGCATCATCGCCCGAGTGGATGACGATCCAATACGCGCCCGGAGTCAGCGCGACCGTGGAGGTCCTGAAGTTCACCCATCCGGCAGGCTGATGATCGGTGATGCCCACGGTGCTGCTCTCGACCACTTTCGCGCCGGGCACGCCATTGGCGTCCCGATACAGATCCATCCGTACGTTCTGGGTTCCAGCGGCGCCACCGTTGCCATCGAGGTACGCCGACAAGCCGCGCAAGTCTGCCTGCTGGCTCAGTGAGAAACGCGATCCGCGCTTGAAGCCGGCGGTGAGTCCCGCCGACGCAGTGGCGGCGACGGTCGTTCGCCCGAACGACCTGGCATCGCTTGGATTGAATGATGCGTACACCGAGAGGGTACCCGTGCCGCTTGCGCCTGCACCGAACGGATCCGATGCTCCATACGCAAAGGTATCGGCATTGCCATACCAGTCCGCGGCGCCATCGCCATAGTCCCGGGCAATCCCCGAGCCGTCCCCCGAGGCGATGACGATCCAATAGCTCCCCGGAACGAGCGCAACATAAGGAGCACTGAAGGTGACCCATCTGCCGCTCTGACCGGCTGTGACGGCCACGGCGTTGCTCTCCGCGACCTTTGCGCCCGGCGCGCCGTTGGAATCGCGATAGAGCTCCATGCGCAGATTCTGCGTACCGCTGCCGCCGCCATTGCCGTCGAGGTATGCGGAGAAGCTGGTGAGCGTTCCCTGTACGCCGAGCGTGAATCTGGACCCGCGCTTGAAATCGGCGCTCAGCCCCCCCGAGGGCGTGCTGGCGACGTCCGTCCGTCCGAAGGTGTTGCCTTCAGGAGCGCCCCCGGAGTCAGCTCCCGAGCCCGTCCCGGAGCCTCCCGCGGAATCTCCTGTCAGGCTGCCGCCGGTGGAGACGCCTCCGGTCAGCGGCGTCTGGCGTAGCAGAATGATGCCGTCCCGGTCCTGCAGGCTAACCGAGGTGACGGTTTGACCGCTGTTGACGGAGCCGTCCTGCGCGCCCTTGAGCTTCACGAAGGTGCCTCCGAGCTGCACCGTCTGCGGGCCGTTGCCCTTGGGGTTGACCAGGGCGATGCCGTTGGTGAAGTCGCGCCGCCAGACACCTTTCTGCCAGGCGCTCGTCGGCGGCGGCGACTGTGCCTGGCCGAGCTTCGCGTTGTACTCATCGAACCACACCACGCCGTTGTAGCCGCCGGAGTTGCTCGAGAAGCTGTAGTACCCGTCATTCATCAGACAGGAGGTGAGGCCATAGCGAAACGACTGATAGTCGGTCGGATCGCCCCACTGGTTGAAGATCCCGAGCTTGGGAGCGTTCATCGCCGCCATGATGGACCGGTACTGGCTCATCATCGCCTGCCAGCCGCCCCAGCCCTCGATCGAGTACGACTTGCCGATCATCGCCTCCATCACCCCGCCATCGACCATGCCGTGATAGCCGCTGGGGATGGTGGTGCCACTCGAGGCCCAGGTGGCGACGTTACCGATCTGGTACTTGCCGGGCATGAGCTGGCGCACCAGGCTGAACCAGCGCTCATAGCCGGCCTGCAACGCCGCGCCCGCTTTCGGATCAGAGGGCTGCAGCACGACGCCGTTGCGG
>DASRDO010000049.1:0-249372 GCA_035652555.1 Steroidobacteraceae bacterium
GACGATGATAGAGATGGAACTCGGAAAGGCAGAGAGCCGGCGCCTAACCGCGCCAGGCTCACTGAAGGTGGACCACCGCAAAGGGTACACGACCCGAAAGAAATAGATGTCGCGTCCGAAAGAAGTTGTTGACGCCAGCCAGCCAGCCAGCCACGCGACGAAGACAAGGCCGGGAGAACCGGCCGCACGAGCCATGGGCGCAGCGACCAGAAAGACACCTGTGCCGATGATCGTGCTGACCACTACGGCCGTGGTCTGCCAAGGCCCAAGGCCACGGACGAGGTCCGCGCTTTCCGAAGAGCGCGCGGCGCATTCGTGTACCGGTGCTTCCGTGGTATTCATGGCGTACCTTGGTCAGAGCATCGCATCGGCTCACCTCCAGGCGTGAACGACCGTTGTGGCAATTGCGTTCCAGGCCGACCGTTTGGCCGGCAAGCATCTCCCCAGGATGCAGAACGCGGTGAGAAGGCTGTAACGGGTGTCTTTCTTTGATGTTTTGGTCAATCCGTGGGCCCCCATGCGATCGGATGCTGCATTTTGCTCTCTGGGCCGAGCAACTATAGACCTCTTGGCTCGCCGACAACCGCCTTTCCACAGTCGGGACGGCCGGGCGAACCAGCCCCATGCGGCCCGCTGCGAAGGGAGTCGACCCGCCGCGCCCAGCGCGAGCCCGCCGAGCGCAGAATCGCAACGGAGGTCTCAACGGTTGCTGACATACGCGCGCCTCCCACGAGCACAACCCCAATCGCCATCATTGTTGTCGTTCCGCGGAGCATGATAGCTCCGGAACTGGACTTCAATCCCCGCGGCGGGGCGGCTGGGAGATCCTTCTAGGCTACCCGATACCAGACCGTCGCGAACGGCGGAAACGGGTCGGGACCGTAGGCCGCAGCTTGCGTCGCGAGTGTCGACTGCGGGCGCGGTCGGCGCACTTGGTGGTGGATGAGCGGAACACTGCGCACTTCTCCAGGTCATCCAACCAGGAGATGTGCCTTGATGCAGAGTCGCCCTGTCAGTCACCGACGCAAGGCTGGAACAAAGGCGAGTGGTCGGGGCGCCCGATGAGCCGCCTGCCTCACTTGCAGTCCGGGTCTCCGCTGCAATGGGTTTCAACATAGAGCTCTGATCGGATCTTCCACTGACCGTCGGTCTTGAGCCACATGACCAGATAGCGGCCGCGGTAAGTTCCAACCCATCCCGACTTCAGCCCCTCGGACCATACCCATACACCCGATTCGGACGCATATCGGGGGCTGCCGTTGTCGATTTCAATGCTTTCTGGTGTGCGCTTGCCGAAGAAGTGCGGGTCTTTAAAGGTTCTCGCCATCCTGATGACATTGTCATGGAGGCCGATGCGCAGCCCGCCGCCAGCCCACATCACCACAGCGTCTTTGGTCCAATGCCGGGCATAGCGAGCTACGCTCCGTGCGGCCAAAGCTTCATTCAAATCGTTGCGCGCCCGACGGATTTCTTCAACGTCGCCCTGTGTGGCCTGTTGCCGCGATACGTTAGGCGCCGAGGAAGCGCAGGGAGCCGCCAGCACGCATGCGAGCATTAAACAACTGGCAGCAATTCGGCTTGTGCAATATGTCATTGTTGGTCTCGCTGAAACCGTCTATCTATACGGGATGTCGCCCGATCGTGATTATAACAGCAGGCCTGCAGTGGCTTGGCTTTTACCCGACAGATGGCCAAATGATTCCATTGGATTCGCTCGGTACGCTGAAACCCGTCAGCGGCCTGGCGCTGGTAAGCCTCTACAACCTGCATCCGAGCGCATCGATCATCGGTCGTCCGCCTCCGCCAGTGACGTGATGATCATATCGAGCGCGCTATGTGGACGCCGAGCTGAGGTTGGGTGGGGCGGGGTCGGTTGTCATAGATGCGTAGCTTCGGCGGGCCCACGCGGGGGAAGAACCGGCAGTCTGCGTGCCAAAGAGGTCGGTTTTGCACGCTCCGCCTTCTATTCACGACGTGAATGATTATCATCCGTCGCGTGGTGACCCTTCCCCGAATCGTAGGAGCTGCGCTCGCAGAGCGCCTGAAGGCCGGTCGGCACGGGAGAGTGTAGGCCAGCCATTGAGCCGCGAAAGTGACTTAACGCGGCATGCTGACGCCGTAAGTGTCGCGGAAGGCAACACCGCGGATGCGCCATCGCGAGCACCCGTTTGATGCAATCGGTTGGATTACACCGCTTGTCCAGCGAGTGCGAACGGATCAGTCGCCGGTCGCTTGTCCATCCGTGAGCGCGATACGTCTCTGAAAGAGCAGCTGTAGACTGCTCGAGGACTGGTGGTCGGCGCACAGGACGCTCGGCTTGGTGTCGCGTCCCAGTCTAGCCCGAAGCATGGTAGATGCGCCGCAAATCTCACAGGCGTCAGCTTGCCGCCGTTCCAGCCACAGGTCTGCTTCCCGGTCCAACTGAAACTGCAGATGGTGCGTCAGTGCAGCCACGCTCGACTCGTGCCCCGCACATCCCCGGGCGCAATAGCCGATTCGGTGAGTGACCCCGCCGCGTTGGATTGCGACGACGAACCACTTTCCGGCGTCCTTGCCCAGTTCGCACTTTTGCGCCGTGAACATCTTGTCTGCCTCTCGAGAGCCGATCGAAGCGCTGATGTGAGTCAGGTCGGAAGGGGGTTTCTGCCGTCGCTGTGCTTGGGCCACAGTCGTCGCAATCTCTCTAGAAATCGCTGCCAGCCCGTCTGAATGCCGTTGTCACCCATGAGTCACCTTTCCTCGCGTGGGCGGCATACTGCCGCGCCGGCGCATCTTCAACGAATGCAGGCTGCAGTAACGCACAGATCGGGGCCGATGTGGGGTTTATTTTGCACAGCGAGCTGCCAAGAGGAGTATGCTGACTGTCCTGAGCGCACGGTTCCCTCGCGCGATGGTTGCGTTTGTGCCGACTGAGGCTGCTGCTGGCAACAACCGCATTTACCGCCGCGCCGCCAGAAAGCGGCGGGGCACACGACCACCAGAACTCGAGGAGCGTCCATGTCGTTCGATTTCTTCGCCGGTCGCGGGCGTGACCCGCTGCCGATATCGGAATCCGGTAATCTCGTTGCGGACCACAAGGCGCGCATTGCGCAGGAGCGGCAACAGGACCTCGAGCGTAAGCAGGAAGAGGTTCTGGAGCTGATATCCGAGCGCAACACCCCCGCTCAGCGCGTAGTCATCTGGGAGCGACGCCACGGACTGACTTTGCCGCTCGATTCCAATCACCCGGCACTCGGGGTCATTGCGGCCGCAACGGGTCTGGCGCTCGAGCAGATGCATGAAGAGCAGCGGCGACGTTCCGCGAACGCAGAGACGCGAGCCGAGATGCACGGGGCCGCCGCCATTGCCCATCCATAGCGGCCGGTGTGAGCAGTGGGATATCGACGATGGGATGGCGTAAGACAGGACTCTTCCGCAACCCAGAAGAGATTCTTGTGCTCACGTGCGATGTATGCGAGCGCGACATCGGCACTGAAGACGAGCATCGCCCGCGCGCGCATTTCCGTGTGACCTGCCATCCCAATCGCGGCGCCCTCGATGATCAGGAGCCCGCCGTCGTGGTCTGTTCCACCGAGTGCCTGCGGGCATTCGCCTCGAGGTCGCAGGGCCGGATCGCACGCCACGAGGTGTCGATCCACCGCGCGGCAAACCGCCGAAGTAGCGAATTGTGGCGCTGAAGCGGCAATTCGCACGGCGGACAAGCTGATGCGAGCGTTTCCACTCTGGCTGCAGATGTTATCCCGGTCATGTCTGCCCGTGAGCACCGCGATTAAGGTAGCTTCGATGTGACAGATGCGCATACCACGCCTGATCTGACCTTTCGGTGAAATTCCATGCCAGCCTCATCACGTGCGCCTAGTTCCGTATACGAGTTGCATCGGCAGCGATGGCTGCGCGACCGAGCCGCCGCGCGGACCCTGCGCCGCGCCTTTCCCGGGGTCGAGCGGATCTCCGTGGATCTGGCGTTTCAGGACACTGCAGCGGCGCCCCCAGGCGCTCAATCTCACGCGGTGCATCCTGGGGCACGCGCGTTCTTCGAGTTTCTCTGCCCTCACGCCGACTGCGACGGCACATTCGACCTCTCTGCCGCCGTTCACTCAGTGATGAGGGACGAATCTTCGCATGTGGACGGGACTCTTGACTGCAAAGGCATGCGCCCCCGCACGGGTCTGATGAAGGGGCCTTGCGGGGTAAGCCTTCGGTATACCATCGCGGCGCAGTACCGCTCCCAATCCAGCTGACCGCCTCGCTCTGTCTCTCAGTACGCGGCTACCGCGCATGCTTTCGCGGGGTCCTGTTTCGACATGCAGACGAGCAACGCAACTACGCTGACTTGCTGAAGTTTTCCGCGCTCGGCCGCTCATGTGGCATGGCGGATTGGCAACAGTTGCCATTTTGTTTCCAAAAACCAAGCGTGCGAGCCGATCGCCGCTCGGGTCGTGCTCTCGCGGCAGCATGTGGCTGTAGACATTCATAAGGCCACGACAGCCACACGGGAGTGAGGCATGTCATTGCGGTGGCATCGGAGCGAGAGCCGCGGCGAAGCCGCCTCAGGCGCAGTGACCGATGGACCGCATCTGAGCTCATTCGGGAAAGCGAAAGTCGCGGGTTCTGGCGCAGCGCCGGATCGTGCGAGGGGTTCGCGCGTTGACCACGAATCGGCAGACGAGGGGCCGCCTCTTGCCGCAACAGGTGGGTCATGTCCGACTCCTTTCCGGCGCATTCCGAATCGACGCCACCGCCCAGGTTGCCCCCCGCCGGCGCGCCGAGTCTGTCTACGCTCACGGGTGTCGTTGTCGCTGTTGTCGTAGTCGTCGCGCTCTACTTCGGGCGCGTAGTGCTCATTCCGCTTACGCTCGCGATGCTGCTGAGCTTTCTTCTCACGCCGCTCGTGGAGCTGCTGCGCCGCCTGCGGCTCGGCAAGGCTCTTTCCGTTCTCCTTACCGTGGTTCTGGCACTCTGCGCCATTCTGGCGCTCGGCACGGCGATCGGCACTCAGGTGGCCCAGCTCAGCAGGCAACTCCCGCAGTACGAGAGCACGATCGAAGACAAGTTCCACCGTCTCCGCGATGCCACCGTTGACCGGTTGTCGGGCAAGATCGAGCGCATCGGCCGGCAGCTAAACCGCGCCGAATCGGCCACTTCGGCACCGCCGAAGCCGGGAGCCGCCGCGCAGCGACAGCCCTTGCCCGTGGTCGTGACCCAGCCCGCGCCTTCGGCTTTGAAGATCGGCGAGACGGTGATTTCGCCGCTTCTCTCGCCGCTTGCGAGTGCCGGCATCATCCTGGTGGTGACGATCTTCGCGCTGCTGCAGCAGGAGGATCTGCGCGACCGCATGATCCGGCTGTTCGGGTCGGGAGACCTGCGCCGCACGACCGTCGCGATGAACGAGGCGGGACGCCGGCTCAGCCGCTACTTTCTGACCCAGCTCGGAATCAACGCCAGCTTCGGCGCGATCGTCGGAGTGGGTCTCTACTTCATCGGGGTGCCGAACCCCGTGCTCTGGGGCATTCTCGGAGCGCTGCTGCGCTTCGTTCCCTACGTTGGGTCCTGGATAGCGGTGATCCTGCCGATGGCGCTCGCGATGGCGGTGACGCCCGGCTGGTCGAAGGTGATTTGGACCGCAGCCCTATACACGGTTACGGAGCTGACGATGGGCCAGGCCGTCGAGCCAATGGTCTATGGCCACAGCACCGGGCTCACGCCGATCGCGGTGATCATCGCGGCGATCTTCTGGACTTGGATCTGGGGGCCGATCGGACTCATCATCTCAACTCCTCTCACGCTTTGCCTGGTCGTCCTGGGCCGTCATGTCGAGCAGCTCGAGTTTCTCGACGTGTTGCTCGGCGACCGGCCGGCGCTGACACCCGCGGAGGGCTTCTACCAGCGCATCCTGGCGAACGATCCGGATGAGGCGGAGGAACAGGCGGAGACTTACCTCGAGGAACGGCCGCTCTCCTCGTATTACGATGAGGTAGCGCTCAAGGGGTTGCAGCTCGCCGCGTACGATGCGGCCCGCCAGGGCCTCCCGCCCACAAAGGTCGAGCGCATCAAGGCTGCGGCGCTGGAACTGATCGAGGATCTCGATCGGTACGATGATGCGCCGCGCGAAATGCCTGCCGAGGCAACGACGGTCGCGGGAGCGACCCTCGATGAGAAGAGGTCGCCTGGCCAGCCTGCTCCGGATGAGAGCTCTGCGGGCGCGCTCGTCGACCCACGCGGGACGCTGCCCGGCTGTCAGGGAATCAAGTCTGTGGTGTGCGTCGCTGGACGTGGGCCGCTCGATGAGGTCGCGGCCAGCATGCTCGATCAGTTGCTGCGCAAGCACGGCCTGCAGTCGCGTGTGGCGTCGCACGAGAAGGTCTCCCGCGCCAATATCAAATCGTTCGATGTGGGTCCTGGAGCAATGATCTGCATTACCTACCTCGACATCGGTGCGAATGCAGCGCATGTGCGCTATCTGCTCCTGCGGCTTCGCGCGCGCCTGCCCGATGCGCCTCTACTCGTCGGGCTCTGGCCGGCTCAGGACCCGATGCGCAACGACGCCCGCCTGCGCCAGCTCGTCGGTGCTGACTACTATGTCGTTACGCTTCACCAGGCGGTGGAAGCATGCCTTGCGCGGGTTCGTGGATCGGCGACAGCGAGGCCGCGCGCCAGTGATACTCCAGGCACGAGCAGCGGAGCAGCGAACGACTCCCTGGTCCCATCATGAGTGTAAAGGGGATTCCTGCGCGCGTATCCAGTCTACCCGCCGCCGGGATCAGACGGCGTCGGTTGGCCGAGGCACGCGGACGGGAATTCCGCCTGTCGGCCTGCAGGCGATCGAGCCTCCTGACTGACTGCGACTGCTCCCGATCCGCCAAAAGCTATTACGCCCGACCCGGCGCAAGCGTTCCCTCCGCATTCGGCCAAGTGATGCAAACGCGAGCGCCGCCCAACACCGATGACGCGATCGATACTCCGCCGTGATGCCACTCCACGGCTCGCTTGACGATCGCCAGTCCGAGGCCGTAGTTCCCTTTCTTCATGTTGGTGTCGCGCTCGAGCTGCACGAATGAGTCAAATACTCGCTCGCGCTCCGACTCGGGGATCCCCGGTCCGTCGTCTTCAACCAGCAGCTCGTAGCCCGCTGCATCACGGATAAACGTAACTGCCACCTCGCGCTTGGCATAACGGACGGCGTTATACAGCAGGTTCTTCAGGACGCTCTCCATAAGATGTACATCGCACAGCACCTGATGTGCGTCCTCCTGAACTTGGGTTCTAATCAGCACTTCGGGACGGGTGTCGCGCCTGACATAGTCGGCGATGGCAGGAACGAGAGTCGTGAAGTCGTGCGAGGCAATATTGAGCGTAACGTCGGCACGATCGAGAATCGCATACTCCAGCGTGGCTCGCACGAGGTCGTCGATCGCCTCGATGTCCGCCTTGATGTTGCGGAGAGGGCGTTCGATTTCTGCGTGCGATCGCGCCTGTTGTATCAGCTCGATCTCAAACTGCATACGCGCCAGGGGTGTCTTGATCTCGTGCGATACCGCATTTGACATGTCCTTGTGCGAGCCGATCAGTCGATCGATGCGTTCCGCCATGCGGCGAAAGGTCTGGGCCAAGGGATAGATCTGCGAATGCGGCTTGATGTGGGCTTCGAAACTCCAGTTTCTGTCCCCGAAACGAGCCGCCGCGCGCTCGAGGTCGCGCAGGTCGCGCGCGAGCGGCCAGATCCAGAGCATGAGCACCAATGCTATCGCAGCGTAGAACAGCAAGGTCAGCAGCCAATCCAGAGCACTGCGGTGCGTACTGAGCACAGCAGACTCGATCGCCACTATGTTCGCGCCATCCACCCGACGCAAAGACCAGACGCGTCCTTTGGACCCTTGCATGTAGACCGTATCACCACGCGCCAGCTTCTGCAGAGTGCCTGGACCCGCAATATCCGCCGTCGTGAATAACTCCATGTCGACGCCGGACTGTTTGGACAAATCTGAGACTATACTTCTCCACTGCGCGGGCGGTACGGCATGCAACCGCGCGGCTAACGCGGCCGCCGCAACGCGGACCGACTTGTCCGCAGGTGCCCCGGGGGAGCCGTAGAAGGCTAGGATTCGGTCCTGACCCCAGCTGACCACCGCCAGGGTCATGACGATCAACACGTACAGTCCGAGGAAGTGGCGCGTCATCGCTTACCACGCGTCGGCGACGAAGAGGTACCCCTGGCCCCAGATCGTCTTGATACGCTCCGCGTTCTCCGCTTCTCCGCCCAACTTACGTCGCAGCCTCGATATGCTGATGTCGAGCATGCGATCGACCCCGTCATACTCGCGCCGATACAGAGCACGGAACAGCGCCTCACGCGACTGAATCTGGTCTGAGTGGGTTGCAAGATGCGTAAGCAGGTCGAACTCGCTGCGGCTCAGCTTGATGGCGATGCCGTTCAAGCTCACCGAGTGCGCTGCGGCATTGATGACTAACCCGCCGAAGCGCATCAGCTTGGCGGCCGGCGCTGGATGGCCCTTGGCTCGCCGCAAGAGAGCGCCGACCCTAGCCAACAGCACCCGCGGCTCGATGGGCTTGACGACGTAATCGTCCGCCCCGAGCTCCAGCCCGAGCACATGGTCGATGTCGTTATCGCGGGCCGTAAGAATCAAGATTGGCTGCTGATATGAGGGCCGCAGTTGCCGGCAGAGACTGAATCCATCCTCACCGGGCAGTCCGATATCGAGGATCACCAGATCGGGCTGATCGCGATGCACGCGTTCCAGCGCCCCTTCCGCAGCGCCGACTGCCGACACGCGGAAGCCGTTGTTCTGTAGATATCGACTCACCAGCTCGGCTAGGCGCAGATCGTCCTCTACGAGCAGGATTGAAGCGGTCGGCAGCGTGCTCATTCGGCTGGATCGAGGTGAGGCGGGGTGCTCAGTCGAAGATGTTCCAGGGTTGTCGTCGCCGGTGCCGATATTGAAGCGCCTCGCGGAGAACCCGAAGCACCTCGGAGGCCAGTACATTCTGCAGCGACGGATCTCTGAGCTGAAAGGTCAGGTCCTGAGCGAACTCCAGCTGCAGAGTGTACGTGCCGGACGCGTAATCCTCCCAGCACCGCTTGATCTCCGGACGGCCAAGCAGCACGAGGCACAGAGACTCCTCCTGGGGTGCGCTCCAGCTGGCGCGGACGACCACGTCGCATTGCCTATCGCGGGCTGCGAGCGTGCAGAGTCGGGGAGAAATCTCCAATCGGATGACTTTGCTGGACACGTCGCTCGCACCGGCCGCGCTCTGCATCCACCCGAGCGCGAGCAGAATGCCGGCTATGCCCGCCAAGCGCGTGTAGGCCACCAAAGCAGGCACCGGATTGTCGGAGCTAGAACGCGTAAGTCGCACCCGCGAAGACCGTCAGCACATAGCGAGCATTCACGATGGGGCTGTCTGCGATCGCGTTTCCAAGATGCTCATAATGCACGAACGCCGTCAGCCGCCACTTGCCGCTCAGCGGACGCGAATAACCGAACTTCACGAAGGGGTTGAGCGCCCAGCTGCCTTCATAAACCCGCGGCACGCCATAATAATAGCTGACGATCGCGGAACTCTTCCATGTGAGGCCGACACTGGCTGATAGCGAACCGGTGGATTCGATGAGAGGAGTATCGAGGGCGGCTCGGACTTCATTGCCGTGATTCCGGGCTGTGATCTCGTGTAAGAGGTCGAGCTGGCCCGTGATGCCGTGGGTCTCGAATGTCCATTCCGGCCCCGCCAGATAAGTCCACTTACGCGGCCCCCCCGGAACGCTTTCGACCGGGTGAGCCAGGCTGTTGGACGGAACGGCGCTGATGAAAATATTTTGCGGGTCGCTGCGGTCGAAAAATACTCGATCGTACCCCGGCGTCGCTATCAGGCTCAGCGTGCTGGCATCGCTTTCCGTCAGCGTGAAGCCGAGATCGAGATCCTCGATGAAAACCCGCTTGCCGTAGTAGCTGAATTGCGGGATCACGACGAGCGGTATGGTCGCTTCATGGACGACGGGGTCGGTCCTCAGGCCGGCACCGAGGCTGACCTTGAAGTTCCAATGGCCAACCGCTACGCAATCCTCGGGTGGGGCGTTGCAGCCGTCCCGTTTCCCATCGCTCGTGGCCTCAGTTGCAGGGCCCGTGCCCTGAGCACCATTGTCCGACGCCGCGGCCGGGAAGGGCTGGCTCTTACCGTCCGCGGGTGATACCTCCACGGCGTGAGCACCGTCGTCAGCCGCCCGAGCGCCCGGTATCAGGACGAGGCCGATAGCGGCCATCAGCAGAACGCTGAATGTGCTCGTGTTCATCTGGCTGTGGAAAAGGGCACCGGCTGCGATCATGGCAGAAATCCACCCGGGCATGCTGAGGGCGGCCGTAGCAATATGTTGCTGATGTGTATCCAAAGAGCTACAGATACGCTTCCATCTCAACAAGGGGCTAACTTCACGCCACATATTGGCAACAACTTAACCGCGTGACCTGTCTAGTATGGACCCAAGGCTCACCGGGCCGCACCACAACAAGGGAGATCCCCATGTGTCGAGCGTTCTCGATCCTCAATCGAGCCAGGACCTGGATCTTCGTTGCCGCCGGTGAGCATCCAAGCCTTTTTTCGCTTGGGCTCTCGTGGTCATTCTGATGTTTCGCAGCCCGGCTCGCTTTCAAATGCACGGGTTCTGCCGGAATCGCGATCAAGCGGGAACATGCGTCGTGCTCGTTCTTCGTAGGTGGCGGCAAGCGGGGAGCGATGCATGAGCCTCGACTCTGACGTCCAGTCGGAGAGCACGGTGGCGTTCGACCGCGCCACCGTGGGGATGCATTCGTTCGAACCCCGGTGGAGAGAACCGCCAGCGCAATCACCGGAGCAGGTCGCGCCGCTGGGCTCCCCTTATGCAGCGACCAAGAGGGCCCTCGACATCCTCGGCGCTAGCGTACTCGCGGTTGTCTTCTCGCCCCTGATCCTGGCTATCGTGATCGTCGCCCTGATCCGGCGGCAACCAGGTTCCATCATCTACAGGCACCGCCGCATCGGCCAGGACGGACGCGCATTCGAGTGTCTGAAGTTCAGGACGATGGTGCCGAATGCCGACCAGGTGCTGCGGGAGCTCCTGGAGCGCAACCCGGCCATCAAGGCGGAATGGATGCTGGATCACAAGCTGCGGTGCGATCCGCGCGTCACGCGGCTCGGGAGGTTCCTGCGGCGGACCAGCTTGGATGAGCTACCGCAACTTTGGAACGTGCTGCGGGGCGAGATGACCCTGGTGGGACCTCGCCCGGTGGTCCGGGAGGAGTTGCTTCGGTACGGTCGCAACGTACGCGCCTACTTATCCGCGAAGCCCGGCATCACGGGCCTGTGGCAAGTCAATGGCAGAAACGACACCGATTACCGCAGGAGGGTTGTGATGGACACGTACTACGTGCGTAACCAGAACCTGCTGCTCGATCTCTACATCCTGTTCAAGACCACGCGTGTCGTCCTGGGGGGAAGCGGCGCGTACTGAGGGAGCTGCATCTCGGCCCGTCGAAATGGAATGTGGGGATGTCGCGGAGTACGAGCGCTTTAATGCCGCCGGCGCGAATCCCAGCCTGAATCTCCTGGAGGAGATCCCTTCACCTCTCCTCTCGCAGAGCGCCTGAAGTTGCAGCCTGGTGCTTTGGGCACATCGTGACGGGCTGTCTGATCCAAAGTGGCCACATCTACTCCGCCGAATTGGCTATTGATGCGACCATTACGGGTCAATACCCTCTCGCACGGGGGTAATCACGGCGCACGCTCATGAAGTTTTTGAAACTCCATTCTGCACTGGTTGGCACATTTGTCCTGTGTGCGACTTTAATGTCCATTACCTCAGCCGCCAGCAAAGGATATCCCAGTGCTACCCGGCCGACAGCAACCCTTAGGGATGGCCAACATGATTTTGACTTCGAGTTCGGTACTTGGAAAACGCACCTCAAGCGCCTGGTGCACCCCTTGACCGGCTCCCACACCTGGGTCGAGTACGAGGGCACCACTGTTGTGCGCAAGGTGTGGAATGGACGTGCCAATCTGGCGGAGCTCGAGGCTCACGGCTCGGCGGGCAACCTCGAAGTATTGTCACTGCGTCTCTACAATCCGCAGGCCCACCAGTGGGGCCTCAATATTACGGCCAGCGCGAGCGGTGTCTTGAGTCCGGCTGCGGTCGGCGAGTGGAGAAATGGGCGCGGTGACTTTGTCGATGAGGAAACGATCAACGGACGAACCATTCTGGTTAGATTTGACATTTCGGGCGTTACTCGGAATACCTATCGCGTTGAGCAGGCCTTCTCCGAAGACGCCGGCAAGACCTGGGAAGTGAACTTGGTCATTACAGCCGCGCGCGAGCACGGCTGAACACTGAATCAGGGCCGGTCGCTGCGGAGTCTCCAATTTCGCCTGGCCCGCTGCACAGGGACGCTCGGGCGTAAGCGTGACCATCCAGAGAATTGATTCTCGCGACGCTCGGCCCCGCCAGTCACACTGATTCCGCGTTTTCAATGAGAGTGTCAGCAAGGACGACCGAGACGATCGATCGGGCGTGCCGACACCAAACGCGATTCAACATCGAGCTCGAGCCGGCTCGTGGCCGCTGGGTCTGTTGACTTTCCGCCGCCGCGGTGCCTAGACTCCGCTCGCACTGAAATGGTAGCGCTCCCATTGTAGGCGGGCCGCGCCGATGCTGCGGGCGCCTGTTTCGGAGTCGGCCTGACACTGGTTGAGTGCACGGTGCGCAATGCAATGCGGCAGAGGCGCGCGGAGGCAATGCCATCTAATAGCGATCGACTGCTGGCTCGAGCGGCCCACAGCCCTGGTTTCGCGCTGTTGATGATTTCTCGGCGGCCAAGGCTGCTCAGCCGGCGCACCCCATTTCGATCTTGGTTCCACTGTGCGCACGTTGCGACGCTGCAACGTCGGATAGAGGGGAGGGAACAAGATGCTTCATTCCGCAAATCATTCTTCCTCCAGCCGGCTTCGCCGTTGGCGGGTGCTCGGTGTGCCGGTTTCGCTCAACGGCCGCCGTACGCGGATTGCTTCGAGCGCGGGAGCGCTTAGCGAATCGCCTCACAGTCCGCTCACGACGACCAATTCCGTCGTGCTGGCGAGAGCAAACAATGAAATCACGCTTCCCGGCAGGCACTGACTGTGAGTCGGCGCGAGCGTCCTCGTCGTAGCTGCTTGGAAATCACCCCACTTCCCCATCACCTCACCGAGGGAGGTTTGCCATGAACGTCATGAATTTCCGGTCAATGGCCATTGGAGCAGCCGGTGTACTGGCCCTGGCGGGTGCCGCGACTGCAGTTGCCGGTTCGAGCCCGTCCAGCGAGTCATTGCGTGATCTTGGCGCGCAGGTTCAGCTGCGCATCGGCACGGCAGCGGCCCCTCACGACCTCAGCGACCCAACTCTGTCGCAGATCACCGCCGATCAGTTCTCAGTGCTTACGCCGGAAAACGAGATGAAATGGCAGGTCGTCGAGCCGCAGCAGGGCAGCTTCAACTGGACAGGCGCCGATAACCTGGTCAACTTCGCCGAGATGCACGGCGAGCGCGTGCGCGGACATACATTGGTATGGCACAACCAGCTGCCGAACTGGCTGACGCAGGGCGTCGCGAGCGGCACGATCAGTGACGCTCAGCTGCGCAATCTGCTGCACCAGCACATCACCACCGAGGTGCGCCGCTATCGTGGCAGGATCTGGCAGTGGGACGTCGCCAACGAGATGTTCACCGACTCGAACCCATCGCAGATGAACCCGAACGACTTCTGGATCTCGCATCTCGGCCCGGGCGTCATCGCCGACGCGTTCCGCTGGGCGAAAGCGGCCGACCCGCGCGCTGTGCTTTGTTACAACGACTACAACATCGCCGGCGAGGATGGCAGCAACGCCAAGTTCGAAGGTGTATTCTCGATGGTCCAGGGCCTGCTTGCCCAGGGCGTTCCGATCGACTGCGTGGGAGACCAGGGCCACCTCGACCTGCAGTACGGGTTCAACCCGAATCTCATGACCCAGGACCTGCAGCAATATGCCAGCCTCGGCCTGAAGGTCGCGATTACCGAGGCGGATGTCCGCACATTCGTCGAGACGACAGACAGCCAGCAGACCCCGATCGTCTCACCCACGGACTCGACCACCAACCACACGGCGAACCCCGCCGGGGCGGATTGGTACAACGGCATGCTGCAATCGTGCCTGGCCGTGCAGGCGTGCATCTCGTTCACAGTGTGGGGCTTTGACGACGCGGAGTCGTGGGTGCCAGGCACCTTCCACGGTGAGGGGGACGCCGATCTCTATGATGTGAACCTCAACCCGAAGCCGCAGTACACCGCTGTCCAGCAGACTCTGTCACTGGCCGCGGGGGCACCGAATCGCCTCGGACCCAACGAGGATCACTGAGGGCGTTGCCGACGGCCAGCTTCAGCTGACTGCGGGAAGCGAGCCCGTCGCCGACGCGGCGGCGGGCTCGTGAGGGATTTGGCGGTGCCGCCAGAAACGTGCCCGGAGGCCGTGCGTGCTGCACATGTGGCCTCAGTGCCCCCTCTGCAAGCTGAAGGCGTACAGCCTGTTGTTCGGGATTGCGTCGCTGTCATTGTATCCGGAGCCCCAATACACTACGCCGTCGACTATGGATGGCCCGTCAATGACCGACCCACCGCTGTCGAAGCTCCACAGGATCCTGCCCGTGGCTGCATCGAACGCATACATGACGCCCGACTCGGACCCGGCATAGGCCACTCCGTTGGCGACGCTGAACGCGCCCTCATCAGCGGCGCCGGTGGTGGGATCGGGAGTCTGCCAGATCAGCGTGCCGGTGCGCACATCGAGCGCCGACCAGGCACCCCAGGTAATTTCCTGTCCGTCGGGAATCAGTGTGTAGGGATGGCCGTCTTTGTTGGCAATGGCGGCATAGATCCGCCGGCCGTCCGTGGCGGTGCCCCACTGAATGCCGCCCGTGCTGCCGCCCGGCCCCACTTGAGTGCTCCAGCGGATGGCGCCATTGTCCGGATCCAAGGCCCAATAGCGGCCGCTCTTCTGTCCGAAGCCGACTATTCCGCGGAGCAGGTTCGGGCCCGAGCCGCCGAAATCATAGTCGGGCCCGGGTGGTACGGGGCAGAGAAACTCTGCTGCGGGAAAGATGCAGGCGTTCGTGAACACATCATAGCTGAACAGTCGTTTCGCCCAGACGATGTGGCCGTCGCTGAGATCGAGTGCCAGTGCCGAATCGAAGTGATCGTCGGGCGCCTCGCAATCGGCGGTCAGATTGTTGTCGGCAATCGCCTGGCTCTCGCAATCCAGGACGCTCTGTGGAGCGCTGTAGTTGTTGCCGGTACCGACGTAAAGGAGATGCCGGACAGGATCGATCGCGGGCGGCTGCCACACCGGGCCGCCGCTGTACCCGCCCGCCTGGCCGCCGTTATCCGGAATGGTGTAGGTCTTCCAAAGGATCTTGCCGGTGTTGGCATCCAGCGCCACTACGCTGCCGCGGAAGGTGCAGCAGGCATAGACTGCATTGAAAACGGGCGCGAGCGCGAAGACCTCCTCCTGCGAGGAGACTCCGACGTAGATGACATTACCGAAGACCACGGCGGCGCCGGTGATCTTGGCGGCGGGATGGGAATCGACGCGAGTCATCCAATGCAAGGCGCCCGTGGTGCGATCGACGGCAATGATGCTCGTGCCGTTGTCGCTCAGGAAATTGGCTTCCTGATCGCCCACGATGATGTCCTTCCCATGGATGGCGGGACTGGTGCGCGAGATTGCGCCGGAAGACCCATCGTAGTCGGAGATCTGGTGCGACCAGATCAATCGACCTGTGTTCTTGTTGATTGCGTACAGATTGCCCGCGGAATCCGGTAAAAAGATGGCATCGCCGAACACCGTCGGCGTGGCCGAGACATTGCCGCCAGTGGTGAAAACCCACTTCGGTGCGAGTGAATGGACGTTGGCGGGGCCGATGCGGATCTCCGCAGGCTGGCTGCGCGAGTTCGCGAGGTCGTGGCCGCTCATGCGCCATTCGGCTCCCTGGGCACACGCGCAAGCACCGATCGCCGCTATCAACAGAGCGCTTCTAAACATGATGTCCGCTCCCTATTGCACGTGAAGTTTTGAGGGTTCTCCACTTGTAAACAGCATAGCTGGCGAAGCCCCGGAGAGCTTGGACCACTTAGGGGACGGCGGTAACGGCGGCTGTACCATAAAAGCGATAGCGATACCTTCGCAGCTCTGCGAGTCCAATGTAGAATGCCCGCGGTCGCCAGCCGCAGCGAAAGTATCCGCATGATGACGAAGAGCAATGCCGCATTGGCTCTGGTCCTTCTTGCGCCCGTCCTCGCGATTGCGCAAGGCGCCGCGTCGGGGCTGGCACTCAACCACAAGAGCTATTTCGCCGAGCCGGGACTCGATGTGATGGTGTTCTCCGATTATTACCCGGATGGGCATCAGACCGGAGTCACGATCATTCAGCACGGTACCCGCGTAGTGGCGAACGGCGATCTACGGCTCGAGGCGGCGCCCGGGCAATGGTCGCCCATGCCGGCAACCGTGAAGCGGGTGATCGACCCTGCGCATCGGACCATAACGCAGACGCTGTCTTACCCCGATCCCACGAAGGACCGCACCGGCTTCAATCCGATCGATTATCCGGATCTGCGATTGACGTATCGAGTCAGTGTCGCTCCCGGATCGGGCAGCAGCTTCAAGATAAGAGTCGACCTCGATGCACCTCTGCCTAAAAAATGGGTAGGGCGCGTAGGATTCAATCTGGAGCTCTTTCCAGGGCTGCTTTTCGGCAAAACCTTCCTGATGGGGGACCAGAGCGGCATTTTCCCGCGCCAGCCCGAAGGTCCGGTCCATCTGTCACATGGCGAGATCGTCGCCGAGCCGATGGCGGTCGGCGAAACGCTCGTGGTGGCCCCGGAAGAGCCCTTGCAGCGGCTCACGATTCACAGCGAGCACGGGCGGCTCGAGCTGATCGACGGACGCATCAACTTCAATAACGGCTGGTACATCGTGCGCACGTTGGTACCGCAAGGAGCGACCAAAGGCGCCATCGAATGGACCGTGACCCCCAATGTCGTGCCCGGCTGGCGGTATAGGCCGGTGCTGCAGGTGTCGCAGCTCGGGTACGCTCCCGCCCAGCCCAAGCGTCTCGTAATAGAGCAGGACGCATCCGATCGCACGCCAAGTCCGATCACTCTCTACCGCATCACCGCCACGGGTGCCCAGGAGGTGATTCGGGGCGTGCCGCAAAGGTGGCCAGGTCAGTTCCTGCGCTACACGTATCTTACTTACGATTTCAGCGCAGTTACGCAGCCCGGCATGTACGAGTTCGGCTATCGCGGGGAGCGCTCGCATCCCTTCAAGATCGGCGAACAGGTCTTCGGCCGCTGGGCCTGGGAGCCGACCATCGCTGATTTTCTGCCGGTGCAGATGTGCCATATGTTGGTGCGCGACAAGTACCGGGTCTGGCATGGCCTGGATCATCAGGACGATTCACTGATGGCACCCCCCGGCGATCACTTCGATGGCTATGCCGAGGGGGCTGATAATCTCACCCGATTCAAGCCCTATCAGCACGTGCCCGGTTTGAACGCCGGCGGATGGCACGATGCGGGCGATTACGATTTGCGCATCGAATCGCAGATGGGCACCGTATGGACGCTGTCGAAGATGGTAAGTGAATTCGGCTTTTACTACGACGGCACCACGATCGACGAGCGGAGGAAGCTGGCACTGATCCACGTGCCCGACGGGCAGAACGACGCTTTGCAGCAAATCGAGCACGGGTTGCTTTCCGTCCTCGGCGGCTATCATGCGCTCGGCCGGCTCTATCGCGGCATCCAGGAAGCCACTCTCGAGCAATACACGCTGTTGGGTGACATCGCGACCGATACCGATGGACTGATCTACGATCCGGGAATGCGGCCCGATGAGAGGACGCTCTTACGTTCGGGCAAGCTCGATGACCGTTTCGTCTTTACCGAGGACAATCCTGACCGCTCCCTCGATGCGGCGGCGGGCCTCGCCGCGGCGTCGGTGGCCTTGCGGAGCTTCGATCCGAAGACATCCGCCGATGCGCTTGCCGCAGCCCGGACGATCATGGCAAAGAACTATGCACGCGGCGCCATCGCGCCTAGAGTCTTCGTGCTGAGCGAGCTATACCTCGCCACGAGGGACGCGGCCCTGTTACGCAAGCTGGTCGGCCTGAAGGAGCAGATAGTGGCTCAGATCGGGGAGGCCGGGTGGCCACTGGGTGAAGTGATCGCGGACATCCACGACCAGGCGTTTCGGCATGATATCGGCCAGGCAGTGAGGCGTTATCAGGAGAAGGTCCGGGCCGCGGCTCTCGCTGATCCGTATGGTGTCCCTTATGAGCCCGACATCTGGGGTGCGGGGTGGACGATCGAGACATTCGGTGTGCACCAGTATTTCTTCCACAAAGGTTGGCCCGAATACGCCGGAGTCGACGGCGAGCTCAACGCGCTCGAATTCGTCCTCGGCGTTCATCCTGGAAGCAACACCGAGTCGTTCGTCTCCGGTGTCGGCGCCCGCTCGGCGACCGTGGCCTACGGCGCCAACCGCGCGGATTGGAGTTATATTCCCGGCGGAGTGATCTCCGGCACGGCCTTGATCCGCCCGGATCTGCCGGAGCTGAAAGTCTGGCCGTACTTCTGGCAACAGTCCGAATACGTAATGGGCGGCGGGGCCACGGATTACATGTTCCTGGCCCTGGCGGCCGACCGTCTGTACGCCGATTCTCCCCCCTGATCCGGGCCATCGTGATCGTTCGCCCTGGTCCGGCGGGAACCAGGTTCCGTCATTACAAGCACCGCCGCATCGGCCAGGGCGGAGTGGGCGCGCGTCACGAGCTGCGGTGCGATCCGCGCGCCAGGCGGTTCGGGAGATTCTTGCGGCAGCCCGGGGATTGTCAGTCGCGTCCGTATACGAGCTTGGACCGCCGGCGCGGCTGATCGGCCCCCCAGCTCCATTCGGTGAGCCAGCGCCCATTGGGTGAAATTGTGATCGTGCCAAGCTCGGTGATGCGACCTGCCTCTTTCATGGTGTACGCGAAACGACCCGGGGCCACGCGGCGCAGCGCGATGGTCGATCCGGTGGTTCCGCGGGTTCCGACGATCGGCAGATCACTGCCATTCAATCGCCCGGTAATGACCTGCAGATCGGTGGGTATCTGCCATGTCACGACCCCGTCTTTCGCCGTAGAGATGATGAATTCGTCGAAGGTCGTGCCTGTGTCGACCGCGATCGAGCGCCATTTGCCGGCCAGCCCCCGGGCGTGGCCGTCGCGGTGCCATCTGGCAATCCGTTCGTAAGGTAACCCGTCGGGCAGGCGTCCCCTCATTGCGGTGCGGAGTGTGTCGCCGCGCAAGGTGACCTCAGCCGATTCCACAATTTCGCCGTCGCGCACGCGGGTGAATGACCAGGTACCGGGCGAAATCGGATGCCACACGATCGTCGTGCCGTTCGCCTGACGATGCGAGCCTCCTTGCGCATCAAGCTCATATGGACCACCGAAATGGCCGCCCTCGAGGCGCAGCGTCCCGCGCGTTGTGGTGGCGATCAGCAGATCCGGATCGAGCTGTCGACTCCTCCCGGAGTCGTAGATCCATCTACCGTCGAGTGGCCCCGTCGGGCGCCCCTCTGCGAACAACGGTGCACACGAAAGCGATACGATGGCTATGACGGCCGCCTTGCGGGGGATCGACTGCCGGTACGCGGTCTTGCTTTGCATACAGCCCCGCCCTCACCAGATATGAGCCCGATCATTTGGTGGCAGGTAATAACGATCGCCCGGCTTTACATCGAAAGCGCGATACCAGGCGTCTACATTGCGAACGGAACCGATCGCGCGGAAACGAGCGGGTGAATGCTGATCGGCAGCGGCCTTCGCTCGCAGTGCGCCCGGGCGACTCTTTCGTCTCCATTTCTGGCCCCACGCCACGAAGAAGCGCTGCTCACCGCTCAACCCGTCAATGGTGGGCGGCATCCTGCCGTGCAGCGATGCATGATAAGCATCCAATGCCAGGACGACCCCGGCGACGTCAGCGATGTTTTCGCCGAGCGTTTGCTGTCCGTTGAGATGAACACCCGGCAAGATTTCATAGGCGTCCACCTGTCGGGCAAGCTTTTCTGCCTCGATCCGGTAATGCACCGCATCCTCTGGTGCCCACCAGTCCCGAAGTGCTCCTGAAGCGTCGAGCTTGCGCCCCTGATCGTCGAAACCGTGACTGATCTCGTGCCCGATGATCGCTCCAATCATTCCGTAATTGACCGCGGCATCGGCTGCGGGATCGAACTGAGGCGGCTGGAGCAAGGCGGCAGGGAAGATGATCTCGTTCTCTGAGGAGATGTTGAACGCGTCGACCGTCTGCGGATGAATTCCCCAGTAGACAGGCCCCCACGCCTTCGGGTTCACCGGCTTCTCGAGCATCGCAATTTGATAGGTCCAATCAAAGGCCGCGCTTCGCCGGACATTGCCATACAGGTCAGTCGGGCTGAGCTGGAGGCCAGAATAGTCGCGCCACTCATCCGGATAGCCGACGAACACCTTCATGCGGGCAAGCTTATCGAGCGCCTCGCGCCGGGTGCCCGCGCTCATCCAACGTGCGGACGCAATCCGGACGGCCGTCGCGCGCTTGAGCTCCTGAACCATGTTCTCGATGCGAACTTTGGCGGCGTGTGGGAAGTAGCGAGCGACATAGTCCCGGCCAACGGCATCGCCGAGACTGAAGTTCACCTGTCCGACCGCGAGCTGCCACCGTGGGACCATCGCACTCTCCCCAAGGAGGTCGCGGCTGCGAAAAACAAACCGCGCTTCGACGAAGCTGCGGGAAAGATAAGGACAAGCGTGATCGATCGTGCGAAACGTCTCCCAGGTTTTCAAGGTGTCGAGCGGAGTCTCGGCGACGATCCGTGCGATTTCGCGGACGGCCGGTTTCTCGGCAAGCACGATCCGCGGGATGTCCGCGGCGCCGGCGCCCCCGAGATAGGAGCTCCAGTCGAATTCGGGCGCATAGGTTTCGAGGTCGGCAACGCTCATCGGGTTATATGTCTTCTCGACGTCGCGCTGGTCTGCCTCCGGCCAGCTTGCCTCAGCGATGCGCGTCTCAAAGGCCATTGCGGCCCTGGCCGAATCGTCTGGATTAGCGAACCGGACCATCCGCAGAAGGCGCGCAACATAGGCGACATAGGCCGTTCGCTGGGCGAGTAAGTCGGGAGAAAGGTAGTAATCCCGGTTGGGAAGCCCGAGGCCGCCCTGCCCCAGAAAGAGAGCGTTGACGGGACTGTGCGAGTCGGGCTGTACGAGCAGCGTAAAGACGTCTGCGCCATAGTTGGAATGCGAGCTGCCCAGCAAAGAAGCGAACGCGGACCGGTCATGCACCGCTGCTATGCGCGCAAGATCCGTTTGCAGTGGACGCTCGCCCAGGGCTTCGATCTGCTTCTCATCCGTGTAAGAACGATAGAGAGTTGCAATCCTCACTTCGTCGGCATTCTGGGGCGAACGCGTGCTCTGGGCGATGATCGTCCTCACCTGTTCCTGGACTTCTTCCGACGTATCGACCTCGAGCCCGATTTCGGACCGGTCGGCGGGAATTTCATGGTGGGCAAGCCAGTTGCCGACGGCATAGTTGAAAAAGTCATCGCCGGGTCTGACCGAACGATCGATCGCTGAAAGATCGAGTCCTGAACGGCTGTGAAAGCTCGCCTTTGCTTCCGCGCAGAGCGGAAAAATCGCCATCAGTAGAACGGTCGCGAGCGCCGACCACTGGATAGAGGTGCGCGTACCGAGGAGTCGCTCTCTGAGATTCGGCGTTGTGGGCTTCATTGGGCGCTTCTCGGCGTTCTTTACAAAACCGGCACTTAGGGTCGTGGTCATGATCGGTCTCCCGAGGGATCACTTCATTGCCGAAGCTGGCGGGCAGGATTCGACAGCTGCCGCACGATCTGTTTCTCGGAAAACGGGGGAAGGGTCCGCTCTAAGGCCTTGGCGACGAAGTGTCTCCGCCGTAAAGCGAGTCGGCAGAGACTGATCACGGGCCCGGGGCTTGAAGTCTGGCTTTCTGCCAGCGCAGTTGGAGTGCGTTGGCATCGAGCCGATCGAGTCGCCTGGAATGCTTGATGCTGCGCAAATGCGTTCAAGCAAGGCCCATCGACATTTCATATGCTCCACTCGGAAGGCAACGGGAATGCGAGCGGGGCCAGCGCGGACCGCATTGTCTTTGCGACACCAACACGCAGGCGAGCGCATGCGCATCTGCCGCGGCGCCTCGAGCTACAGATAACGGAGCACAGGCGATGCTTCTCAAGAACAGGACAGCGATCATCTACGGGGCCGGCGGAGCCATTGGCGGCGCCGTGGCCCGGACCTTTGCCCGCGAAGGCGCCAAGGTGTTTCTCTCCGGCCGCACGATCGGCAAGGTCGAGCGCGTGGCCGAGGCGATCGTCGCCGCGGGCGGAACGGCCCAGGCCTTCGAGGTCGACGCCTTGGACGAGCCGGCGGTAGAGAGCCATGTCGCGCACGTCTTCGCGACGACTGGAAGGCTGGACGTTTCCTTCAACGCCATCACCGCTGTTCGCAGCCGGGGACCCAGGGTATTTCTATCGCCGAGTTGCCGGTCGACAGTTTCATTGCGCCGATCGCCGCCTATATGCGGTCGCACTATCTGACGGCGCGGGCCGCCGCGCGGCGGATGGCAGAGCAAGGCGCGGGCGTGCTGCTGATGAACACGCCTGAGCCGGCGCGCCTCGGATTGGCCCGCGTAGGCGGAATGGGGCCGGCCTGGGCGGCCATGGAAGCCCTCAACCGCAACCTGTCCGCCGAGTTCGGCGCCAACGGGGTCCGCGCGGTCTGCATCCGCTCGAGCGGCATGACGGGGACCGTGGCCAACCTGACCGGCGGACTGATCGTCGACTGAGCGGCAGACCGCGCTGCGGGAGGGGACATCGCGACCGATACATTCACGCAGTCCACGGCCTCCGCAACGTCCACCGCGCCCGGGTTGCGCCCGAGTCTGGGAGGAGAAGTCATGAACTACGAAAAAATCTTCGAATATGACCTAGATATCACCGGTGTCACCGACTACGGCGCCGACATGGAGGCGTTGTTCACCGGACGGGAGCACGTGCCGCCTCAGGTGCTCAGTTCGACGTTACACTTGCGGGAGCCGTCAAAGGTCGCATCTCCGGCGCCATGCGCGGCGTTGACCTCGATCTGCCCCGGAGCAGACCTCACGGACACTGAGCACATGAGATCTCGACGAAGAGTGTAGTTGAATCCAAGTAACGCCACGTGAGTTTTTGGCGCCCAACCGAGGTCACCGGTAAGTAACTCTTCGTGGGCGGCGTTGCCGGGGTCCAGCACTGTCCGGCCGCCGAGTGGCCGGGTCGAATGTGCGCCGCCAGACCAGCCAGGCAGGCCGTCAATGGATCCGAGGCTGGGTGATCTCAGCATTGCCGTATCGCGCGCCGACGCGGCCGGTGCGGATGAAATCGGCCATCATGTCGAAGTAGCCGGGCGCATAACGTGTGGAGAGGCGCTCGCCTTTTGCATCGAGCTCGTACTCCGTCATGCCGTGTTCGGCGCCGGGATAAACGGCCAGCGTGTAGGCTTTCCCGTCCGCGATCAGCGATTTGATGCGCGCCGAGGTTTCCGCGCTGGGCGCTTCCAGATCATCGCCGCCCAGCACCCACAGCTGCGGCGTGGTGGAAGCGCGCAGTGTTGGCATCGGCTCGTAGCGGAACGGCGTGTGGAAATCGAGCTGCTTCGCCAGCTCCTCGATCTTCGCCTTGCCTTCGAGGGGCATTATCAACCAGACGAAATCGCCGTGCACATCCTTGTACCACGGCGCGGATTTGTATTTGCGGCGGAGCGCATCGAAGGTGTCGTAGCCTTGCCTGCCGCCTGTCTCGATCACCCGTTCGCCGGCGGCCGCGAGTCTCAGCGCCTTCTTCGTGTCCTCGGCCGAGTGGTGGTGAAAATACATGTCGAGCGCTACGCTCTCCTGGTCCTCATCGAGCACCGTCACCGCAAGCCCGAAGCTGATGATGGCGAAGTCTACGGCTGCGCGATTGGCGGCCAACGGCACGACCCAGCCGCCTTCGCTGCCGCCCTGATAACCGACACGGGACGCTCGCCCGCCCGCAAGCCGACGTGCCTCTCTCATCGCCGCAACGGCATCGTTCGCCAGCACAGCGAAGTCCTGCGTGTAGATGCCACCGGAGCTTCCCGTGCCGCGCTTGTCGTAGACGAAGGCGCCGATTCCCTCTGCCGGGAACATCCGCTGCAGTGCGTAGAAATCGAGCGCGGAATCGTGTTCCGATCCGTGCACGAGGACAACCACCGGCACCTTGCCCGAGCCTTCCGGCAGCACGAGGCGGCCTTTCAGCTTCACACCCGCGTCACCGGCGAAAGTCGTGTTCCTGACATCGAAGGCGATGCGCTTGCCGGGCAGTCTGCCGAATGAGATCTCGCCCTTCGCGCAATCGGAGAATGTGATCGCTCGTCCATCGGGCCGGTTGGTCCAGCCATAGGTACTCGTCCAGGAGCCGTCCCTTTGCCGATGCAACTGGCCGGTCTCGCCGCGCCAGGAGCGCCAGCGCAGCGTATCGCCGTCCGAGGGCGCGACGTCCACCACACTGCCGTCGGCAAGGCGATAGGAGCCGATGTGGCAAGCATGTGCGTCCGCGGCAAAGACTGCGGCATGACTCGCAAGGAGTGCCAGCAACACGGCGGTCAGGGGGAAGAACTGTCGTGCGTCCAAGGTATGCCCCTTCAGAGTTGCCGGGATGCGCTGCGCTGCGTTGATGAGCACCCGGCGCCTTCGTGCGCGGAGAATATGAAACGCCGCCCCCTATGGCTTGAACGCATTTGCGCTGGGCCACGCAGTTCGCGCCGGTCGGGCGTTACTCGACTGGATGTTTGACTGCGGGATGGAGCCCTTCGGGCGGCGATTCCAGACTGCGATCTTCCGGCTCAGCGGGCCAGGGCGCCGCCACTCTCAGCGCAGCGCTGCTGGTATTCCGCGATCGACATGATTCGTTGTGCGTGCCGGTCCCACAAAATGCATCTCAGCGCGCCGAGCACTCCGTAGAGCCTCACGCGCGTGACGCTCGAGAACAGGTGTTGATATTCGTCGTGGCACTTGGCCAGCCGGTAGTTCGGAATGGCGGCCGAGAGGTGGTGGATGTGATGATAGCCGATGTCGACGGTGACCCAGTTCAGCCAGCGCGGCAGCACCAGGTAGCTCGTGCCCTCGATCGCGCCGGTGTCCTGATCCCAATGCTGGCCGTCGCTGGCATAGGAGTGCTCGAAGTTGTGCTGCACGGTGAACAGCACGATGCCCGCGCCGCCCGCAATCGATACGCTGAGCACATAGATCCAAAAGAAATGCGCAGCGCCGAACTCGAAGCACATGAGCGCCCAGGCGCTCAACAGCACGAGATTGTTCCACAGCATGTGTCGGTATTCCCTGGCCGACTTCCAATAGCGCGTCCGGTAACTCGCGGCATGCATCTGGAGCGACACGCCGGGCTGGGCGAGCTTCTGCCGGAGCATGTGGATCAGGAGTCCGGCGCTGCCTTTGAGCCAGGTGAAGCGTGGGTTGAAAATCAGGTAGATGAAACCGGCGAGCGGGGCGGCCACCACGCTGCACTTGAACCGATACATGCGCTGGCGTGCGCGGCTCAGGGCCGCGTACTCATCGACCGAAAGCGTGGTGTAAGGGCCCCGATATTTGTCCCAGTTGCCGTTGTGGATGTGGTGATAATTGTGATGCTGCGACCACACGTACTGCGGCATGCCGGACAGGACCCCAAGAAGGAATCCAACCAGGCGATTGAGCCAGCGGCTGCGGAACAGGCTGCCATGGCCGCACTCGTGCATGAGTCCAAAGACCCGGACGGTCAACAGGATGATGAAGGGCAGCGGCAGCAGCGCTACCCAGAAGGATGTGTTGATCAGCCGCATGGAGGCCCACCAGAGAACGGTGAGCGGCACCAGGGTCGTGAAGACCTGCACCAGTCCGACGGAGTCTTCGGACTTGGCATAGCGTCCGATCATGGCGCATTTGTGCTGTTTCAGGCAGTCATTCGACTCCACGCTTCGCCCCCGGCCGTCTCGTACTTATAGAGCCGCCGGGTCCCGCTTTCGCGGAGGCACGGCATTGCCGTGTATCTACCGTTCGGTGCCACGGTGATCACTTTGT
This sequence comes from Steroidobacteraceae bacterium, assembly GCA_035652555.1. Taxonomy (GTDB): domain Bacteria; phylum Pseudomonadota; class Gammaproteobacteria; order Steroidobacterales; family Steroidobacteraceae; genus 13-2-20CM-66-19. Next base: position 26,234 of record DASRDO010000049.1, read on the forward strand.
GACCATACGAGGGACAGCTCGCAGGATCGATCGTCCAGGTCTCATTTTAACCATGCGAGCCGGCGATCTGCCGTTTTTTGGTCGCAGAACTTTGCGGGATAAAGTCAGGGTGGTGTGGTGCCGGCGACGGCAGCGTGCCTGCGCCGGAATGCTTTCAGCTCGGATCGGGCGCGCTGGACTGCGCCGGGGCGAGGTTGGGATGGGAAGGAGTGATGAACGTAAGCATTTGATTGGTAAGCCTTAAAAGAGGGCAATCGTGATCGCCGCTGCGCGGGCGCTGGGACTGGTTCGAAGCCGATTCTGCTGCCGCAGGAGATTCGTCGCGGCGGCCTGCCGACCTAGGTTTCTGCTGCGATGCCGCTGCGGTATTTGTCAGACATTCCGCGCGCACAGATCGACGAACGCGCGCAGCTTGGGCTGATTGCGGCTCGCGCGCGGGTAGTAGATGAAGAAGCTCTCCTGCGCGGGTGAGTACTTCTCGAGGAGGGGCTCGAGCGCGCCGCGCTCGACGTCTGCGGCGGCATTGATGCTGGCGCTGTAGATGAGACCCATGCCCTGCCTCGCGAAGGCTCGCAGCAGGGTCGGGTCATTGACCAGCACCGATCCTGGAGGATCGATGATCACGGACTGCCCATTGCGCTCGAATTCCCAACGGTAGATGTCGCCGATCTCCGGCCTGCGATAGCGCAGGCACTCGTGCCGCGCGAGGTCTTCCGGCACCCGCGGACGTCCGTGCTTCTCCAGGTAGCTCGGCGCGCCGAAGACCAGCCACCTGAAGGGGCGTGACACCCGGGTCGCTACCATGTCCCGGTCGATGTACTCGCCGATTCGCACGCCGGCGTCATAGCCGGCGCCAATGAGGCCGGTGTGATCTGCCTCGATCCCGATCTCGAGCTTCACTTGCGGGTGCTCGCGACGGAACAGCGGCACCAGCGGCTCGATCACATGAGCGAGCGCCGAACGCTGGACCAATAGCCGCAACGTGCCGCTCGGCTGCGCGCTCGTTTGCAGTAGTTCGTCCAGTGACGCTGTGATGACGCCCGCCGCCGGTCGGACGCGCTCGAGCAGGCGCTCCCCGGACTCGGTGAGCGCCACCGACCGGGTCGTTCGGTGAAAGAGCGGCTGACGCAGACGGGCTTCGATGCCTTGAATTGCCTGGCTGACGGCACCGGCTGTCACTCCGAGCTCGTGGGCGGCCTTGCGGAAGGATCGGTGCTTCGCGACCGCGAGGAACTCGGAAAGACCATTGAAGGGATTGCTGCGTGGCACTGGCCGCACCTCGAGAGGGGCTCGTCATAATTTAGTAAAGCTAAACAGCACATGCCACAAGAAGTGGCTTTTATCGAATAAAGGCAGCCCATACCCTATCCCCCGTTCGCACTCGCCCACGACTGGCCAGGAGACCCCCCATGAGCATTGGACCGAAAATCTGGTTGATCACCGGAATCTCGCGCGGCTTCGGCCGAGAGCTTGCCGAAGCCCTGCTTGCTCGCGCAGATACCGTGATCGGGACTACGCGCGACGGGTCCGCCGACGTGCCCCGCGGCAGAGGCCGTCTCGAAGTGCTCGCGCTCGACGTGACGGACGCGCAGGCCGTGAAGAAGACGGTCGCCGCTGCTTTCGAGTTGCACGGCAGGGTCGATGTGATCGTCAACAACGCCGGCTACGGCTTGCTGAGCTCCGTCGAAGAAGCAACTGACGAGGAGATCGAGCACGTGTTTGCCGTCAACTTCCATGGCACACGCCGGGTGATCCAGGCGGCGCTTCCTCGCCTTCGCGCCCAGCGCAGCGGGCACATCGTCAACATCACTTCCATGGCCGCCGTGGCGCCGAACCCCGGAAGCGGCTACTACGCGGCCGCGAAGATGGCAGTCGAGGGGATCTCGCAAGCTCTCGCCAAGGAGGTCGCGCCGCTCGGAATCCGCGTGACCCTCGTTGAGCCGAGCGCCTTCCGCACCGACTTTCTTTCCGACCACTCCATCCGCCGCAGCGCCACCCGGCTGCAGGACTACAGTAGCACCGCTGGTGCGGCACACGGGCGCCTGGCCGAGATGGCCGGCAAACAACCCGGTGATCCCGCGCGCGCCGCAGCTGCCATCATCCAGGCGGTCGACTCATCCGAGCCTCCGCTGCATCTGATCCTGGGCTCCGACGCCTACCACCGTACCCGCCAGATGCTCGATACGTTCTCGGCAGAGCTCGAAGCCTGGAAGGCCGTGTCGATCGGTGCAGATTACGATTCGGCGCCTCTGGCCACCCCGTCCTCGTCGCCTGCTCACTCACGAGGGATCTCATGACCGACGCATCATCGAGCGCTGGCGTCTCATCCCGCACCGTCCGCATTTAGCCAAACAGCGGCAGGCGTACGATCAGGCGTCCCCCACCGGCGGGCGCGTCCGAGATACGTACCGTTCCGCGATGAGCCTCCACGAGAGCGCGCACCACGGCGAGTCCGAGTCCCGCCCCGCCGGTGCGCGGGCTGCACGAGTCATCCAGCCGAACGAAAGGCTCCAGCACGAGCTCACGTGATTGCGCCGGAATCCCGGGACCTCCCACCAGCTGATCGGGCTCGATGAGCTCTTCGGCGAGCTCGCTGGCACCGGCACCCAATCGGGAGAGTGAGATGCAACGAAACCATCTTGAGCTCAGCGCCCTCTTGCTGGCGTGCGCCGCAGTGCTGTCCGCCTGCACGCCTCTCAACGCTCGCACCAGGTCCAGTGCGGCGCAGATGCTCGCGTCAGCGGACGCGAATCACGACGGCACTGTTACACGCGCGGAGTTCATTGCGGCGCGTGCAAGCCGCTTCTCAAAGCTCGACCGCAATAGTGACGGCTACATTGATGCCGGCGATCTTCCGAAGCGGCTTCGCAGGCGCCACAAAGCTGCCGATCGCATGTCTGCGCTGATCGCTCAATTCGACGAGGACGGTGACGGACGCATCAGCCGTGACGAATTCGTAAACGGACCGACGCTGGCATTCGATCGGGCGGACACCAACCGCGACGCCGTGCTCAGCCCCGATGAGCTGAAACGAGCGCAGGAGGTGCTGCGCAAGGGCGGGCCCTGACACATGGCAACACGCGCAGCGTTGCGCGATCAGGCTCTCCTGCGCGCGCTGCGGGGCCGCGCGCAGGAGGCCTCATCACCCTGCCATTCGATCCCCATCCTGCGCATGAGACTCTGCGCATCGACCGGGGCGCGGAGCTTCACGTCGGTGTTGTCGAAGTAGCAGTAGACGTCCCGCGGGGCGGGGGAGGGCGGCCGGTGAGCCGATATCTTCTGCGCGTCCGCGGGCTCCGATCCCGCATGCCAGGCACGGATGCGCTCCGCCCAGCGGGACAGCGCGCGAGGCGAGTAGCCGCTGCGGTAGAGCTCCTTGTCGCCGTGGAGTCGGATATAGATGAAGTCCGCAGTCACGTCCTGCCTCATCAGCCACTGCCCGGCCGTCTCGGCCACGACGAGGGCGATCTGATGCTCGCGCAGCAGGTCGATGAATGACGGATCGAGAAAACTTTCGTGCCTGACCTCGATCGCGTGACGAAGCGGACGTCGCGCATCGACAGCGAGCCGCACGCGGCCCTTCATCCATGCCGATCGCCGTCGTGCCAGAGCGCATGCCCGCTCCGTGTCGCGCGGCAGCAGGCGGAAGAAGCTCTCCAGCAGCTCGCGGCGATATTTGAAGTTGGGTGGAAACTGCCAGAGGATCGGCCCCAGCTTCTCACGCAAATTGAAGAGGCCCGAGGCGAAGAAGTTCGCAAGCGGCTCTTCGATCTCCCGCAGCCGCCGCATGTGTGTGATGTAGCGTCCTCCCTTGACGCTGAATACGAAACCCTCTGGAGTCTCGGCATACCATTGTGCATAGAGCTCCGGCCGCTGCAGGGAGTAGAACGAGCCGTTGATCTCGATGGTGGAGAAGCGGCGCGATGCATGCTCGAGCTCGGCGCGCTGCGGGAGGCGCGGCGGATAGAAGGACCCGCGCCAGGGCGCGTAGCGCCAGCCTGAGATGCCTATACGGACGATCGCCATGAGCAGCTCCAAGCATGGACTGCGCCCAGGGGGCCTCGGCTACCTTGCCCGGACGCCATCCGGCTCACGAGCGGCTTATAATCACCCGGGAGCCCGGGTACACCCGGAGCCGGGGGGGACATGAAGGTTCATTGCGTCGCCTGCGGGGCCGACTTCGATCCGGATCTGACGCTATCGGGCTCGAGCACAACCTGCCCGACATGCGGCGGGCCCGTTACGCACGACGCAGCGACCCATTCGTCCCGCGCACCATCCCAGCCCGCCTCACCGGCAGGCTCCGAGTCCGCCGCATCCCAAGGCGGGCTCTTCGGGCGGGTCTCCGATCGGATATCGAGCGCCGCGGGCGTGCAGAAGCTGCAGGGGTTCTCGCTCGGCGAGACGTTCTCCGAGGTCTTCGGTCGGCACTCCGATGAGGAGATCGAGCGGTATTTCTCGGTCGGCGGGCCGGATACGACGCCGCCGCTCGAGCGGGTCGATGTCCGCTGGCCCAAGCCGTGGGTCTTCTTTCGCACATTCCTCGTCGCCCTGGGGACGTACATCGCGTTCGTGGCGGCGTGGAACCAGTTCGGCAACGTCAAGCTTCTGCCGGCGATCATCTTCGTCGGGTCGTTCGCCATCCCGTTCGCGACCCTGATCCTGTTCTTCGAGCTCAATGTCCAACGCAACGTCTCGCTTTACCAGATCTGCCGCCTGGTCGCGCTCGGTGGCGCCGCATCGCTGCTCCTTTCCCTGCTGGGATACCAGGTCGCCTCCGGCTTCAAGCTCGATTGGCTGGGCGCATCGCTCGCGGGGCTGGTTGAAGAGCCGGGGAAGCTCCTCGTCCTGGCGTTCGTCATCAACAACCGCAGGTACCGCAGCGTTCTCAACGGACTCCTGCTCGGGGCAGCCGTGGGTGCCGGTTTCGCGGCCTTCGAGTCCGCCGGCTATGCGTTTCTCTATCTGCTGCAACACCTCAGCGTCACGACGCACTACAACGGCGCGGTGACGCTGGAGCTCAACGACATCGACGCCATGCGTCAGCTCATCGTTGCCCGGGGACTGCTCGCCCCATTTGGTCACATTGCCTGGACGGCCATGTCTGCCGCTGCTCTCTGGCGCGTGATGGGCGGCGCGCCGTTCCGCTTCGAGATGCTCAAGGATTCGCGCTTCACGCGTGTGTTCGCAACCGCGGTTCTTTTGCACATGATCTGGGACTCGCCACTGGAGCTGCCGTTCGACGGTCTCTACGTTCTACTCGGCGCGGTGGCCTGGATCATCGTCCTCGGGCTGGTGCAGGAAGGTCTCGCAGAGCTGCGCGCGAGCCAGGCGGCGGCTCGGGCCGGTACTGCCGCAGCGGCTGAAGCTGCCCAACCGGCATTGCCGCCCGAAGTACCCGCGTAGCCGCGCTGCAGGAAGAGGTGAGTCTCATGTCACGGTACGTTGGCGCCATCGATCAGGGTACGACGAGCTCGCGCTTCATCGTCTTCGACCGGAAAGGGGGCATGGTCACCGTCGCGCAGAAGGAGCATCGTCAGATCTATCCCAAGCCGGGCTGGGTCGAGCACGATCCGCTGGAGATCATCAGAAACACCGAGGAGGTGATCGCGGCGGCGTTGACTCGTGCCAGTCTGCGTGCGTCCGACCTTGCCGCGATCGGCATCACCAATCAGCGCGAGACCACCGTACTGTGGGACAAGGTGAGCGGTCGGCCGCTCTGCAATGCCCTGGTGTGGATGGACGCGCGCACCGCCCAGTTGGTGGCAGGTTATGCCCGCGAGGGTGGGCAGGATCGCTTCCGGCAGAAAACGGGTTTGCCGCTGACGACCTACTTTGCAGGTCTCAAGCTGCGCTGGGTTCTCGACAGCATCGAAGGCGCGCGCCGCAAGGCCGAGTCGGGCGAGGCTCTCTTCGGCACCGTCGACAGCTGGCTCACCTGGAATCTGACCGGCGGTCCACACGGAGGTGAGCACATCATGGATGTCACGAACGCGAGCCGTACCCAACTGATGAATATCGCGACTTGCGAGTGGGACGAGGACATGCTCGCCGAGTTCGGCATTCCGCGGGCATGTCTGCCGCGCATCGTGTCCTCTTCCGAGGTCTATGGCGAAGTGGCCTCGGCGCCGCTGAAGGGCGCCAGGCTCGCCGGCATCCTCGGCGATCAGCAGGCGGCGCTGGTGGGCCAGACGTGCTTTGCGCCCGGTGAAGCCAAGAACACCTATGGCACCGGCTCGTTCCTGCTCATGAACACCGGAACCCAGCCGGTGCAATCCAAGGCAGGGCTCCTCACCACGCTCGCCTACCGTTTTGGCGATGGACCACCGCACTACGCGTTGGAAGGCGCAATTGCGATCACCGGCGCGCTGGTGCAATGGCTGCGCGATAACCTGAAGCTGTTTGACGTCGCCCCGCAGATCGAGCCGCTGGCGGCCAGCGTCGAGGACAACGGCGATGTCTACATCGTGCCTGCTTTCTCCGGACTGTACGCCCCTTACTGGAGGGATGACGCGCGCGGCGTGATTGCTGGTCTCACGCGGTATGCAACACGCGCGCACATAGCGCGTGCGGCGCTCGAGTCTACGGCCTATCAGGTGCGCGATGTGGTCGAGGCCATGCAGGCGGACAGCCGCATCGCGCTATCGAGTCTGAAGACCGACGGCGGCATGGTCGCGAATGGACTGCTCATGCAGTTCCAGGCCGATATCCTCAATGCGCCGGTCATCCGGCCCAGGGTCACGGAAACGACGGCCCTCGGTGCTGCGTATGCGGCCGGCCTGGCGGTCGGATTCTGGGACAGCACCGAGGACCTGCGTGCCAACTGGGAGATCGATCGCACCTTCACGCCCAAGATGGCCCACGGACAGCGGGAGCATTACTACAAATGCTGGAAAAAGGCCGTCACACGGTCTTTCGGCTGGGCCGAGTGATCGGAGAAGTGTCATGTCAGTGAAAATGGGAGTCAAGACGGGTTGGCGTGCCCGCAGCATCTGGAGCGAGCTGTTGGCCGAGTTCTTCGGCACCTTCGTTCTGCTGGCTTTCGGCGCCGGCGTGGTCGCCGTTGCGGTGGTGGGCCTGCCGGAGTCCGGCCGCACGCCGACGATTTTCGCCGGCGCGGGGGATTGGCTGCTGATCACGTGGGGATGGGCCATGGCAGTCACCATGGCGGTATATGTGGCCGGTGGTGTCACCGGCGCGCACCTCAACCCGGCGGTGACCGTTGCTTTTGCGGTGAAAGGCGACTTCCCCTGGGCGAAGGTCCTCCCATACTCCGCGGCGCAGCTCGCCGGCGCGTTCGCCGGCGCCGCGCTCGCCTATGCAGACTATCTTCCCGCGATCGACATGTGGAATGCCGCAAACGGAGTCATCTCGCGCGCCTCCCCGGCCGGCATGACCACGTTCAGTATCTTCGCCACCTTTCCGGCGCAGTACTACGGCACGAACATGCTGTGGCCGCTGTTCGACCAGATAGTCGGCACGTTCTTCCTGCTGCTCTTCGTGCTCGCCATCGTCGATTCGATGAATGTCGGGGTGAAAGCCAATCTTGCGCCCTTCATGGTCGGCATGGCGGTCGCCGCGATCGGCATGTCTTTCGGCACCGGCTCGGGATATGCGATCAATCCCGCGCGCGATCTCGGGCCGCGGCTCTTCTGCTGGCTGATGGGCTGGGGAGCAAACGCATTCCCGGGGCCTTACGGCTACTGGTGGGTGCCCCTCATCGGGCCGATCGTCGGCGGCTCCCTCGGTGTGGCGCTATACCGGTTCTTCATCTCTGACACACTGGCAGCCAAGGTGGCCCCGGTTCAGACGGTGGCGGCGGCGGTCATCACTGCCGAGGAGGTGATCGGCAAGGAAGCCTGAAGAGGCTCGAGGCGCAGACTTCCAAGCCCGCGCCCCGCCGCGGCTCAATGCCGGCGAGTATAGAGATACTTGAAGGCCTCGAACTCGGGCTGCCCTGCTCCCGAGAGCGGCGTCAGGTAAAGAACCACTTCCTGACGGTCGTGCTGCACGGGTCCGACCACGAGTCGGTAGCGGAAAGCCGCGTTGGTGAACTTGCCCCACTGGGGCGCAACGAACGTGCTGCCCAGCAGGTCGATGGAACCGCCTCCGGTGGCTCCGCCGCTTGCGCCGAAGCTCCGCTCGTTCATCATTTGCGGCGCACGGGTATCGAGTGAGAAGTATTCATAGCTCTGATTCACCGCGTTGTATCCAAAGTATGCGATCCGCGTAAAGGCGCCCCGGGAGCCTGGTGTGGCGCTCATCACCTCCTGGAGGAAGTCGTTGCCGACGAGCTGGCGCTGAGCTACTGCGGACGGCAGGGCAACGGCCGTGCCGCCGGGCGCCTGCCACATCCACTCCTTCACGTCCCAGGTTCCGAGCATGGAGTGAACGAGAGTGGCTGCCGCATCCGCGTGAGCCTGAGGTCCCATGATGGCGGCACTTGCCGTGACGGCCATCGCGAGCGTGCCCAACGAGCAAAGCAGCACGCGGGCGGACCGGGAAAACGTCGCGGTGAGTTTCATATCTCCTGCACTCCTCTCCAGGCCGAGGGCGGTAGTTTAACCGCTGACGGCCAGGCGCGCCGCCCCGGGAGACCTGTCAGTGGATCAATCCCTTCAGAATGCCGCGTAACTTTTTCTCGACCTGTCCCTTGTGCTTCTCGAGCTGTTGCCGTGCGACCGACTTGACCAGAGCCTGGGTGTCGGGACGCACGATAGGGCTCGTCATCCTGCCGCTGATCAGCAGTGGGACGTTGGCGAGCGCCGCGCCTGCGGCGGGGCCTTGCTGGATCGCCGCATTGACGCGGTAGTTGACGGCGCCATTGACGAGATTCGTCGTACCCTCTCCAGTGACGCGCAGGTCTCCCGAGGAGATCTCCAGGTCCTTCGTCGAGGCCACACCGTTCGTGAGATCGGCGGAGGCCTTGAAGACATCGAAGCGGGTGCTGTTACTCGTGCCCCCGGCGGGCAACGCGTGCCGCTGAGCGAGCGCTACCGCGCTGTTGATTGCGGCCCAGAGGTCCAGGCCGTCGATGGCGCCGTTCGCGAGGTTCACCGCGGCGTGGCCGTCCAGGGAGCCCACTATCGCGGCGCTCGTTTTGCCATGTCCCGTCAGATTAAGCCTGACATTGCCGCGCCCGGAGACGCGATTGAGCTTCGCGAAGTCCGCCAGCAGGGGCTCGATATCGACACCCGATAAGGTTTCATTCAGCTGCAGCACGGGTATGTCGCCGTGGGCGTCGAGGGTCACGCTCCCTTCGGAGGTGCCGTTGTAGAGTCTTGCGGCGGCCGGGTTGACGTGCAGCACCCCTGCGTCGGCTGCCAGGCCGACCGCCACCTGGGAAAGCTTCATGCGGTAGATGATGGCGCTGCCGATCGCGAGCTTGCCCTTGATCTGCAGGGTCTTGAGTGCGCTCGTGGGCAGCTCGGTCGCCTGGGGAGTGGATCCCGCGCCGCCCTCCGGCGCAGGTTGGGCAGCCGCCTGCGCTGTTTTGGAGGCCGGCGTGAGGTAGCGATCGAGGTCGATGTGATCGAGAGACAGATCGAAGGTCATCGCTCCTGTGGTCAGATTGGTGACCGCGGCGTTGCCGCGCAAAGTCGAGTCATCGATCCGCGCCTCGAGGCTCGACAGATGGGCGGCCTTCGAGTCGTATTCGAGCGTGGCATTCCCCGAGAGGGCCATGGGGCGCGCACCGGGGCCCGTGGTGAGGTCGACGCTCCATTTGACGGGCACCTCGGTGCCTGCCGCCACATGGCCGATGTTGACATTCACGTGATCCGCCACCATGTCCTGGTAGCTGACGCGGCTGTTCTTGATCACGATGCCGGCGATTCCGCCGAGCGTCAGCTGGCTGCTGCCCGATTGCGGCGGAGTCGGTGTCATCGGCTGGGTCGCGGGCATCGCCCAGTTGCCCTGGCCCCGCGAGTTCTTGAGAAGACGCAAGTCGAGGCCGTCGATCACTATGCGCCCGACGACCAGCCGGCGGTGCAGGAGCGGAAGCAGGCGCACGCGAAGCGCTACGCGCTGGACCGAGGCGAAGGGCTGTGCGGAGCCGAATCCCGGCGGATTCCCGAGACTCGCAGGTCCGAGCTCCACCGCAAGTGACGGGAAGATGGCGAGGTGGATATCGCCCGGGAGTGAAAGCTCCCTGCCGGTCGAGCTCCGCACGGCAGCCTGAATGCGTCCCTTGTAGTCATTCGGATGGACGAGCAGCTGGAGCGCGATCACCGCGGCGATGAGCACCACGATGAGACAGCCGACCACGATCCCGATGATTCGCAACGCCCGCATGGTCCGCACCTCGCCGCAAGAGCCCTGATTTTAGCGCCGATGCGCGCCCGGGGGGACGGCCGTCCGGCGCGGTTCGTCTAAGAATCACTGGCTATTCAATGGCTTATGTCGCGCCCGGGAAGGGAGCCGCGCCACGGGCATCGAGCCGCGCCGGGGCGGAAAGCGGCGGGCGCGCCGTCGGCCATCCGGCGATTGCAGGTCCAGTAGGTTCTGTCGGGCTTCGACCCTTGCGGGCGCGCTGCCGTCGGCGCCCGGCCCTTCGCCAGATACGCGGCGACGACATAATTTCTGCAACTTTTGGCGGGCCGTCGTGTTATGGGGGCGTAACAAGAGGAGAACACATCATGAACGCCATCCAGAAAGCCACTGCCGCCGCCATGGCCATCACCATCACCCTTGTTGGTGCGACTCTCGCCACCGCGCCCCTGACACTCGCCGCTTCCCAGCAGGTTGTCTCGCGCGCCTACCACTGGAGCTCGGCCCACCATCACGTCCTCGCATCCGACCAGCAGGCCGCTGCGTCATCTGCGCGGGTTGGCTGATGAGTCAGCGCGGAGCAACTCAGGCGCCGGTGCCCTGCCGGCGCCGAGACTATGGAAGGGTGACGATCTCGATCAGCGATGCTCTCATGCGTCTGCCAGCGCAGTGCCTTCCCAGCCCCTACAGTACGGCTCGGGCCTCATGTCCTCGGGCGCTCCCAGCTCCCCTGGCGGGGGATAGCGCCGGCTGAAAGTAAACGCCCGCGCAGTCGGACCTTCGCGCCGCAGATGCGCGAGGCGCTCCAGGGCCTCTTCGGTGGTTGGAATGTGGCCCGCTGGAACCCACCACAGCACCTGATGAGCTTCTGTCGGTTTCTCGAACCATTCGCGACGCCGCTGCATCACCGCCGTGTGCGCCGTGCGATAGACGAATGTGAAGAGTGACTCGACCGAGCTCCACACCGACATATTGATGAGAGATCTCGGATCATCCGACACCAGGATGTCGGTGGCGTTGCCGCCCGCCGATTGCAGCCGCCACACGAAGCCGGGTGCGGCATCGGCAAGGGCATTGATGCGATCGAGCGCGGCCATGAAATCGGCCAGCTCCGGGCTGCCCGGCGGTGCGACGGCGCGGCCGACGTTCAATTGCGCAACGTGCCAGGTGCTCATGCGTCATGTCCTCTCGAGGTGGCCTGTATCCGGCGCCGGCGATGCCGCCGCCATGTGTCCGGAATCATCGCCAGGCCGTCGGCCGGAGTCTTGAACCCTATTGCATCGCCATGGCCTTGCGCCAGGCTCCCGGTGTGAAGCCGTAGTGGCGGGCGAAGACCCGGGTCATGTGGCTCTGATCCGCGAAGCCGCTCGCAGCCGCAGCGTCGATCAGCGTCCCGCCGCCCCGGATCAGGCGCAGCGCGTGCTCCGCGCGGCGGCAAAGAAGCCAGGCATGGGGCGGCAGCCCATAGGCCTTCTCGAATCGCCGCAGGACCTGGTAGCGGCTGAATCCTGTCATTGCCGCCATGTCGGCGAGAGAAGGAGGGTCGAGGGGAGCATCGGCCAGCAGCTCCCGCACCCGGCGCAGATTGCCATCCGGAGCATCGGTACGCAGGCGTAAGGTGCCGTGCCGCGCCACGAGGTGCACTGCCGTCTCGACGAGCGACTCTTCGCACGCCAGCATTTCCGCGGCTCTGTTGCCCGGATGTGTGTGCCAACGCTCGAGCCGGCGAAAGAGCCGCTGCAGGGCGCGGAGCAAAGGTGGATCTTCGATCACGGGTCGCGTGATTTCCGCGGCGCTCCCCTGCCCGATCAGAGAGGAGAACACGTCCGCATCCACTGAGACGATGCACCAGCGCCGGGTGGCACCGCCCAGCGGGCGGCCGTCATGAACCTCACCGGGATTCGTGGTGATCACCTGCCCGGCAAACGCATCGACCCGACCGCGGCCGCTGGCGGATCGCTGCGCGCCTTCCTCCAGGATGCCGAATCCGTACGCGTCATGCCAATGGCGGCCGAACTGCCGGCCGCTCGATGTATGCGTGCTGTAGATCCCGCGCGCCGGGCCGCGGAGCACACGGACAACATGAGGGGCTCCACTCACGCCGCCCAGTGTATCAGGCAGCCTCGCTACACCGGGGCCCCACGTAACGCGACAACGGTCGGATCAGGCGGCCCCGAAGCATCTGCTCGCGGGCATGGGCAATCCACCCGCCGGCGCGGCCGGCCGCAAAGACACAGGTGAACGCCTCGCGAGGAAAGCCGAGCGCCTCGAGGAGGAGGGCGGTATAAAACTCGAGGTTCGTCTGCAGTGGGCGCTCCGGTCTGTGACGCGAGAGAAGCTCGAGCGCCGCACGCTCGACCGCTTCGGCGAGCTGCAGCCGCGCGGGATCGAGCCGCCCGCCCCGCGCGAGGTTCTCGAGACTGCCCTTGATCGCATCCGCGCGCGGATCTCTCACGCGGTAGATGCGATGCCCGAATCCCATCAACCGCTGCCCGCGCGCGAGAGCGGTTGCCAGCCACGGTAGCGCCTCCCGCGGTTGTCCGATCGCATCGAGCATATCGAGGACGGGGCCCGGTGCACCGCCGTGCAGGGGCCCCTTGAGGGCACAGAGCGCGCCCACCACGGCGGATGTCAGTCCAGCATGGGTGGAGGCAATGACGCGCGCCGCGAAGGTCGAGGCGTTGAGGCCGTGATCGCTTGCACTGACCAGATATCGGTCGAGCGCGGCAGCCTGTACGGCATCCGGTACCGTGCCCTGCAACATCCGCAGCATATCGGCGGCGTGCGACAGGCCCGGGTCAGGCGGGACTGCTTCCAGGCCGCGTTTGGCCCGAATCACTGCCGAGGTGAAGACGGCGGGTGCGGCGGCTAGAGTCAGTGCTGTCGCGATGTCGGTTCCATCCTCCAGCCGGGCGACCAACGCCCGCAGGGCGTCTGCCGGCGGAAGAGCGAGCACCTGCGCGTCCGCTGTCCGGACATGCTCGAAGACGCGGACCCGCGCGGCGCCCAATTTTTCGGCGAGCCGACCTTCGCTCTCGCGCTCCGGGAAAAGCGTCGTCCAGAGGAGCGTCACCACGTCCTCGTACCGGTAGTGCGCGACGAGCTCATCGAGCGATCGGCCGCGAATGACGAGCCGCCCGGCCTCGCCATCCACATCCGACAAGGTGGTTTCCGCCGCGATCACGCCATCCAGACCACTCATGATTTGCTACCTCCTTCCGGCCGTCTCGATTACCCTATACCCATCATCATTGACGTCAATCTTGATCGATCCGATCAACGTGAGAGCGTATGGGCTGGCTGACTGCGGCGGAGGCGTTGAGCATTCTCGGAGTACGGCCGCAGACGCTGTACGCGAACGTCAGCCGCCGGCGAATTCGCGCTCGCCCCGATCCGAAGGACCCCCGCCGGAGTCTCTATCACGAAGCCGACGTGAAGAAGATCGCGCGTACCCCCGCCGGCGCCCGCAAGGCGGAACGCGTGGCCGCGGCGGCCATCGAGTGGGGTGATCCGATTCTGCCGTCGGCGATCTCCACCGTGGCGCAGGGCCGCCTGTGGTATCGGGGGCAGGACGCTGTCGATCTGGCCGAGAGAGGAACACTCGAAGAGATCGCGGCAGTCCTGTGGGAGAGCGGGGCGGCCAGTTTTGCGGACGCTCCGGCGCGCGGACACGGGGCTCGGGCGGCCGGAACCCGATCGGTGAGGTCGAGAGAGAATGTCCCTGGCACGAGAGCGGTGTTGCCGGCAATGCTGGGCGCGATTGCCGGCCGGGCAGGCTCCGATCCCCCGTCGTATGGTCGCGCTGCGACCGTACTGCGCAGCGAGGCGAGCGAGGTTCTTACGGCGCTTGCGGACTCCATCATCGATTCAGGGCGGCGCGCTCCGCTGCACGTGCGCATCGCTGCGGGCTGGCAGCGCAAGCAGGCCGCAGATGTCGTGCGTCGCGCGCTCGTGCTGCTGGCGGATCATGAGCTCAACGCGTCTACTTTTGCGGTGCGGGTAACTGTGTCCACCGGAGCATCACTCGCATCCGGCATCCTGGCAGGACTTGCCACGCTGAGCGGGCCTCTGCACGGCCGAGCGGCAGCCGGTGTATTGGAACTCGTCCGCGCGGGACGCCAGCGCGGGATGTTGGCAGCGCTGCGCGAGTGGCTCGAATACGGACGTGTCCTGAGCGGATTTGGTCACCCGCTTTACCGCGACGGGGATGTTAGAGCCGAGGCATTGCTGCGCACCGTTGCCGTGCCGCCGGAATACGCGGAGCTGCGCGCGGCTGCCAGTGAGCTCACCGGCGAGCAACCGAACATCGACTTCGCGCTCGCGGCCATGACCGCTTCCTTTCATCTGCCACCCGATGCGCCCCTGGTGTTGTTTGCGACTGCCCGGTGTGTCGGCTGGCTCGCGCACGCGATGGAGCAGGCCTCGGCTGGACGGCTGATTCGGCCGCGTGCAAGGTACGTGGGACCCCCGCTCGGCGCGGCAATCGCTTCGAGCGCCGACGGTGCGAGCTCCTAGTGCCTGCAGAGAGTCGCAGGACCGACCCGGCCCGCATTCCTCACAGCAGGCGCTGCCCGGCCGCGGTCGCTGCGCGAAGGCGCGCCTCTCCGCTCCGGGCCGCACTCTCCAGCCGATTGCAGGCGTCGATCATCGTCGCATCCGGCGGTCCGTAATCGAGGCCGATGTTCGACTGCATGAAGGCCAGAAGGCTGCGCAGGTGCATCGGATGCAGCACGTCGCCCTCGCTGGAGCGGACGTTGAGTTGCACGACAGTATCGATCGCATCATGGAGCTGGTTGAGACTTGCGGCCGCCGCGGAGGCGGTGACTTTGTGGGCGGCCACGGCCTTGACCAGGCGCTGCCGGGTCTCGATTGCGGAGTTGATGTCGCGGTCGAGAGTGTCGATCGTCTGATGCAGCGTGAGCTGTAGGGAGAGGTGCAGCTTCAACGCTTCCGGAGTGGTGTGAATCCGCGGATCAAGGGCTACCTGGAACGTCTGCTTGAACGTCTTCCTGCCATAATGGAGTACGACGGTGTAGCGGCCAGGGTTGACGAGCGGCCCCCGCGCATCGCCGGTCAAGCCATCGCCCTCTTCAGGCGGCTCGAACCCGAGCACGTCCGTCGCATCCGCATAGCGCAGATTCCATCGCAGGCTGTTCGTCCCGGGCGAGATGGCTGTCTGCTTCTCGTTGCCGATCTTCTCTTTTTCCGATGGCAACAGATTGTCTTCCACGGTCGGCGGCAGCTTCTTCTCCTTCTTCTTCAGGTGCAGCGTGAACTGCCTCACCACCTGCCCCTGATCGTCCAGGAATTCGAGGCTCGCGGGAGTCTTGCCGTCGTATTTGGCGGGAATGTGGAAGAATACGGTCGCGCCGAACGGCGCGTTGTCCCCGACCGGCTCACGGCGCTTCGCTCTCTCATTCTGACCATAGGCGTTCGTCAGCCAGGCGGTCTGCGGCGCATAGAGCTCGGCCGAGTCCGCCGCCGGCTCCCCGTCATGTGACAATTGCTCGAGCAAGGCCAGATTGTCGAGGATCCAGAAGGATCGGCCGTGCGTCGCGGCGACGAGCTCGCCCTCGCGCGAGTTGATTGCCAGGTCCCGTACCTCCACGTGCGGCAGGTTCAGCCCGAGCGGCCGCCAGTGCTTGCCCCCATCGAAGCTGACGTGCACGGTATTCGAGGTTCCGAGGAACATGAGCGAGGCATCGTTCGGATCCTGCCGCACGATGAATGCGGCCTCATCGTCCGGGAGGCCGTTCGTCAGGACCGTCCAGTTACGGCCGAAATCGGTGGTCTCGAATACATACGGCCGGTAGTCGTCCCACATGTATCGCTGGGCGGTCACGTATGCGGTGCCGGCGGCGATGTGCGAGGGCTCTATCGAGCTGATCTCGGCCCATTGCGTCAACTGGGGCGGCGTCACCGCCTGCCAGTTCTTGCCCCCGTCGTTGGTCACATGAAGCAGGCCATCCTGAGACCCCGCCCAGATCACGTGTGGGTCGACCGTCGAGACCGCCAGCGCCGAGATGTCCGGAAAGATTTCCGCTCCGGTCTGATCGAGGTCGATCGGACCGCCGCTCGGCCTTTCGGTTGCAGGGTCGTTGCGCGTCAGATCGGGACTGATGACGTTCCAGCTGTGACCGCCATCAGCGCTCGTCATCACGTACTGAGAGGCGAGGAAGAGCTCCTTCGGGTCGTTCGGCGAAAAGAAAATCGGGTGGGTCCAGCCGAGGCGGTACTTCATCTCAGCCGAGGAGACGCCATCGAGGTATTCCGGCTGTGGGCTCGCCGATCGCCGCTCGCCAGTCACCGAGTTGACGCGCTGCATGAGGGTGTAATAGTCGCTGCCGTAAGTGGCGTCCGGATCATGCGGCTCCGGCGCCACGAAGGTGCTCTCTCCCCCTGCGACCTCCCTCCAGGCGCCTACCGGTATGGCGCCCCCCGGCTTGGAGCTCGGCCCTTCGAACGCGCCTTCATCCTGCTGCGCACCATAGACGTGGAACGGGAACTGGTCATCGAGCGCAACATGATAGAACTGGCCGGTCGGCTGATTGTGCTCGGAGCCCCACGTCTCGCCGCCGTCGGTCGAGACGGTCGCGCCGCCGTCATTGCCGACCAGGAGAACCTTGGGGTCCGTGGGGTTGATCCAGACGATGTGGTCGTCACCGTGAGGCATGTGCAGCAGGGAGAAGGCCTTGCCGCCGTCGTGCGATACCCAAACACCATCGACGTTCGGGCAGTAAAGGGTGTTCGGGTTGGTGGGATCGACATAGACGCTGGTGTAATAGAACGCCCGCTGGCGCAGGCTCCAGTTGTCGTTGACGCGGTGCCACGTGGCGCCGCCGTCAGCCGAGCGAAACACACCGCCTCCCTTGGCCTGGATGATTGCGAAGACGATATTCGGGTTGCTGGCCGCGACGTCGACCCCGATCCGGCCGAGCACGCCGCGCGGCAGGCCCGGGTTGCGCGTGATGTTCGACCAATGCGCGCCGCCGTCAGTGCTCTTGTACAGCCCGCTGCCCGGCCCGCCGTCATCCAGCGTCCAGGGTGTGCGCTGCGCCTGCCACATCGCGGCATACAGGACGTTCGGATCGCGCGGATCCATCACGAGGTCGATCGCGCCGGTCTTGTCGTCGACGAACAGAACCTTCTGCCAGGTCTTGCCGCCGTCAGTGGACTTGAAGACGCCGCGATCGGGGTTCGGCGCGAACACATGCCCCATCGATGCGGCATACACGACGTTCGGGTCGTGTGGAGCGATTACGATCTTGCTGGTCGTGCGCGTATCTTTCAGACCGGCATATTTCCAGGTCTTGCCGCTGTCGACGGACTTGTAGATGCCGTCGCCGGTGATCATGTCGTTGCGGATGTCGGTCTCGCCAGTGCCGACATAGAGGACTTTGGCGTCCGAGGGTGCCACCGCAATGGCGCCGATGCTATCGCTCGCCGACGGAAATTTGCCGTCGGTGATGTTGTCCCACACAACGCCGTAATCCGTGCTCTTCCAGACGCCCCCATCGACACCGCCCATGTAAAACAGATTGCGGTTGCTCGGAACGCCGGCTACCGCGACCACACGGCCGCCGATGTTCGGACCGATGCTGCGCCAGGCGAGCTTGCCATCGAGAAACTGATGCGGAGTCGCGGCATGGGCGGTAACCGCGATGGCCGCCAGCGCGGCGAGCGCTGTGACCAGGGGTTTGCCGGGGAGGTGTCGCGCGTCGGCTGGGTTCATCGGTCGGGATCCTCTTCGGGTCCGTTGGTGCACGGAACGTGCATGCGGAATTCCAAACAGCTTAGCCAAGTGCACCACGGCCTGCAATCAACCCTGCCGGTGGCTGTGACGAGTGGAAGGGCCTGCGCGACGAGGCGCGCGACGACCGGGTTCGCTCAATCGGCGGAGCCTGAGACGGCGGGGCGCTCCTCGACACAGGCAGGTCGCGACTGCAGGTAATGGCTTGCATCGAGAAGCTTCTTGAAGTCCGTCACCTGCAGCAGCTCGTGCAGCGCCTCGCGCTTGTTCGCGGAGCGATCGTAAAATGCCTGCGCGATGCGATATCCCAGCCAGTAACCCATGTCTATGGGCCACCCGGTGTCCGGATGATGGTTGAACAGCCAGGGCCCCGTGCCTTTCATGCCTGCCTCCCTGGCGAAGCGCGCAGCCAGCTCTGCTTCGTGCGCGCAGCCGTAGTGCCATCTGTCCGTGGATTGCCGGGGCGCGGGATCAGGCAATGTCAGCGATGCGATGAAGTCCGCGGTGCCCTCGTTGATGACATCCTCGAGCAGCGTGTCGTGATCGCCCTGCTGGAAGGTCTGATTGAAATGGATCGTCTCGTGCACTATCGAGAAAGGTACGTAGTCCGGATTCACCTTGTTGTAGCTGTAGGGGGTGCCTGGCGGCGTGGCGAGCATTTCGGCGGCCAGGATGATTCCGTCCGGGGAGTTCATTCCGGCCCCATGCTGCTCTCCCACCACGAAATATACGTGCCGCGGAAAGACGATGGGCGGGTAGAGTGCCTGCAGCCGCCGGAAGGCAGCCGCGATCACCGGCTTCTGACCAACGACCTGGCCGACGTAGGGGCGGACCTGGGAATAGTACGTCCGACCGGCCTCGACATGTTGGGTGAGACTCGCCGCCGTCACATGCCTGTAGGCCATGAAATCCTTCAGCCCCTGGGTGGCGGGGGCCAGGTACTCCTGGCGATACACGCTGAGGCGCTCGGCCATGGGCACCTTCGCCGCATCAGCGAAGGCGCGCCAGAACCGGGTGACGTCGGCGGTGACGATCTCGGCATGACCCGGATCGCGTGTGATGGCGGTGAAGCCACTGAGGGCCGTGGCGAGTGAGAGCGTGCCGGCCACGATCGCCGCGCCCGCCAACAGTCGAGCTGCCCGCTTCATTCCTCTCTCTCCGGTGTGCTGTGCGTACGATCGCCGTCAGCGGGAGCTTGCATGTCCCAAGCCCCAGACGTACGCCGCCACCGCGGCAACCTGACTGCTCGAGAGCTGCGCGCCACCCATTGGAGGCATCGGGCTGCGGTAATTGCGCGGGCTCGGCACGCCATGGCGGATCGTGCTTTCGATTCCCTGGTAGCTGCCGTCGCTCCAGTGCCATCTGCCGGCAGTGAGGTTGGGACCGAGCGGCGAGCCCTTGCCCTGCTCTCCGTGGCAGCCGGCACACGTGCCCGCGGCCACCTGCCCGTGGAAGATCCGATCGCCGAGCGTCACCATCTCATGCGTGGCGCCTTGCGGGACCGGGAGGCGAGCGGCCGCCGCAGCATTGGAATGAATGCCTTCCGGCGGTTGCGCACCGGCAGACTCTGTCGCGTTGCCCAGTGCCGTCATGTCCGGGCAGGGCCTGATACCGCTGGCCCCGTCGGTCGAGCCGGTGCCGCCACGGTACACGATGCGATAGATCCGTCCATGCACGTCATCGGAGACGTAAAGTGCGCCGCGGGGCCCTACGGCCAGTCCTGCCGGGCGATGCGCCGCCGAGCCAGGGTCTTCCTGTCCTCCGGCGAAGCCGTCAGCAAATATCTCGCACTTCCCCGAGGTCGCGCCGTTGGCGAGTGGTTGAAACACTATGTTGTAGCCCTGTTGCGGAAACGGCGCGCGATTCCACGAGCCGTGGAAGGCGATGAATACGCCGCCGTCGTAGCGCTTGGGGAATTGCTTGCCACGATAGACCGTCAGATCCAGGGGCGCCCAGTGGGCAGGATAGGCCGCCACGGGGTCGAGCTTACCCGCGCAGAGCCCGATGGCCTTGCCGTTGCCGCCGTATTCGGGCGCGAGGAAGAGCTTGCGCTGAACGCCGTCGTAGTAGCAATAGGGCCAGCCGTAGTCGCCGCCTTGCACCACGTGCATCATCTCCTCCGCGGGCAGGTAGGCACCCTGTTGCGAGGTGAAGAGTTTGGGCCAGTTCTGCCCGAGCTGATCACGCCCGTGCTGAGTCGCATAGACCTCGTGCCCGGAGTCGACCGTGATGCCGTCGGCATTGCGGATGCCCGTGGCATAGCGGCCGGCCGGTGAGAACCGCTGGTGCAGCCGCTTCGCGCTGTAACGCCAGATACCCCCGCGCGTCGCGAGCTCCGGGCAGGGATTGACGCCTGGCGACTCGAGCATGCGGTTCTGTTGCTGGCACGCGTTGCTCGGGGATCCGAGGTCGATGTACATCCAGCCATCGGCGTCGATTGCAAATGGATGCATCGGATGATCGCCGGTGAGCGGCATTCCATAGACGACAGTCTGTGCCGGACCCTTGGGGACGATCGATCCTCGCGACATCGCGTAGCGCACGATGCGATCGCTTTCCTCGGCGTAGAGATAGCCGTCGTACAGTGCGATGCCCGTTCCTCCATGGCCGCCGGTGCGAGGCGTCGGTCCGAAGCGCCGGATGACGTTGGCCTTGCCTCTACCCGTCGTGTCCCGCAGCGCCAACAGGAAGCCGCCGGGTGGCGGCGGAGAGCCGGGGTAGTAGCTGCCGCTCCAGGTGTTGAGGTAGACCACGCCGTCGGGCGCTACGGCCATGTGACGGGCGTGACCGAGGTGGTCTGCGAAAATACTCGCGCAGAAGCCGGGCGGGAGTTTCAGCCCGGCGTCATCCGCGCATGCGGCCGCAGCAGTGACGCCCTGCGCCTGATCCGCGCCGGCAGTTGGCGCCTGCTCCGAGGCTCGGCCCCAGGCTGGCACCAGCAGCAGAGACGTGAGCGCGACGGCGATGATGACAGGCAGGCCGTGGAGTTCGTCTCGATTTCGCATGGTTCTCGACCTTGATTCAGTTTGGAGGGGAGCGGCCCAGGCGCTCCAGCCATTGGCTCATGGCATCCAGGGCTTCTTCCCTCACGTCAGCGTCCTTCCGGCCCGATCGGGCTGGAACGTGAAAGGAATGATCGGCGTCATTCAGTAAGTGCAGGGTGGCGAGCGCGCCCAGGCGCTCGGCCAACGGCCTCAGCAATTCAACGTCTGCCAGCTCATCACGAGTACCTTGAATGAACAGCATTGGGATCCTGACCCGCTCCAGGTGCGCCGCGCGCTCGGTTCCGGCTCGCCCCGCGGGATGCAGCGGGAATGCCAGGAACACGAGTCCGCGGACGTCCGGTAGCGGAGATTGTGCCTGCGCCTGCGAGGTCATCCGGCCGCCGAACGACCTGCCCCCGGCGATGCGCGGCAGGTCCGGCGCCAGTCGCGCAGCCTCCGCGATGGCCGCGCGAACGGTGGCATGACACAAGGGCGGTGGGTCGGGCCGCCGGCTCCCCTGCTCCATGTAGGGAAATTGATAGCGCAGGGTGGCGATCCCCCGCGTGCCGAGGCCGGCCGCAACCGCCTGCATCGACGGGTGCTCCATTCCGGCTCCTGCGCCGTGCGCGAAGACGAATACCGCGTGTGCCGTATCCGGCCGCTCCAACAAAGCCGAGACCCGATGGGACGAGCCCACACTGATCGTCAGTCGCTGGCCGCCGGCGGCACTCATGTGCGCGCACGCGAGTCATATTGCCGCCAGCCGATGTAGATGAACATCAAGGCGATGACCGGGTATATGAGAAAGCTCGCCTCCGTGCCGAGGACACCGCCGGTGACCCAGTCCGGTCCCTGAAAGGACACATTCAGCAGGTGATTGACCGGGGCCACGCTCCCGTTGGGTGTGCCGATGACGAAGAGCTGCATGTAGTCGAAAGCGGCGTGGTAGCCCGCGGCAAGCCATAGCGAGCCGGTTCGCAGGACCGTGTAGCAGGTCCAGATGCCGAACGAGACGAGGGAGATGAGGTCCCACACATTCTCGCCGCGCTTGAAGAAGTAGTGATCGGCGCCGAACCACAGGGCGATGAGCACCGCTGCCGGCCAGAAGCCGAGGCTCTTCCACAGCGTCTGCAGCAGGTAGCCGCGAAAGAGGTACTCCTCCGCGATACCGACGAGCACATTCGAGCCCAGCCAGGCGAGCGCTGCCCAGCCAATCATCACTCCGTGCAGTGCCAGCCCGTGCACCGTCATGCCCCCGAGGGCCACTATGCCGAGGGCAACGCCGCCCGCGCTCGCAATCCCGATCGCGAAGCCCTCCCAGTAGCGTGCCCCGAAAGCCTGGCGAATGGGCAGACCGTACTCATCGACCCGGCGCCCCTCGTACAAACCGAAGAGCCAAGTGAGGAGAAGGGCGGTGAGCAGATTGATCGTCTCGTAGAACGCGTCAGTGCCGGCGGAGAGTGCGGTGGCATGCAGCGCGGTCGCCGCGCGCCGGATCGGCGTACCCAGAAACTCGTCTGCGGAAAGCAACCAGAAGGCCAGGGCCGCGTAGATCAGCGCCCGGAAAATGGGGCGCAACTTCCCGTCATCGCCAACCAGGAGGAGTGAAAGCCTGGGCTTGGTCATGCGATATACTATAGGGATATCCAAAATGACGGGCGAGTGAAGCGGCCGAGGCTTCGACTGCCGCTCCCCTGGTGCGAGGTTGACGTGAAATACACCGTGATCATCGCCCGCTCACTCATCAGCCTGTTGGGCCTCGCGCTCGTGGTGCTGGGCATTCTTTTCTGGACCGGCCATGCGCTCTCGCTGCTCTCGCTGCATATGGACCTCGGCGGCCTCTTCGTCATATGCCTGTGGGTGCTCGCCGTGCTCGGATTCATGAGGCGCGCGACTCGGGTGTTTGCGCTCGTGGTCCTCATCTGGAGCCTGCTCGTCCCGGCGCTCGGTGTTCTGCAACTGCAGTTGCTTCCGGGCGCCAGCCATTGGATCGTGCAGGTGGTCCATCTGCTCGTCGGCCTCATCGCGATGGGATTGGGCCATGGGCTCGCCCGCCGCATTGGCCGGGCGGCGCCCGAAGCGGTGGCGATGCCGGACAAAGCGTGAGGGCGCGACTGCGGGCCGCGGGCCCCGCGCTCTCGTCAGGGGCCGATGCGCTGACTGGAGAGACTGACGAGTTGAGCTGACGAGCTCGGCGCGGCGGGCTTCCGCCCCGATCCGTATATCATCGAGGCCTTGCGCGTCTCTCCGGAGAACCAGATGCTCCAACGCCTGGCTGCGTTCCTGCTCGCCTCGATCACGCTTGCCTATGCGCAGGTTCCGCCTCCGATCCACTACAAGCCAACTCACTGGCCGATCCGCAACGGCATGTTTCACATTCGCGATTTCCGCTTCGGCACGGGCGAGACGCTCGCGGATCTGCGACTTCACTACGTAACCCTCGGTGAGCCTCGACACGACGCGGCCGGTCACACGACCAATGCCATCCTGTTGATTCACGGCACGGGCGGGGATGCGCATTCACTCCTCAACCCGGTGTTCTCGGACGTCCTCTTCGGTCCGGGGCAGCCGATGGATATCAGGAAGTACTTCATCATCCTTCCGGATGAGATCGGGCATGGCGAGTCGAGCAAGCCGTCCGACGGTCTGCGGATGAAGTTTCCGCACTACACCTATGACGACATGATCCGCGCGCAGCACCAGATGCTGCTGCAGGCTCTGCACGTCGATCATCTGCGCCTCGTTCTCGGGACATCGATGGGGTGCATGCAGTCCTTCGTCTGGGGCGAGACTTATCCGAAATTCATGGACGCGCTCATGCCTCTTGCCTGCATGCCCAT
This sequence comes from Steroidobacteraceae bacterium, assembly GCA_035652555.1. Taxonomy (GTDB): domain Bacteria; phylum Pseudomonadota; class Gammaproteobacteria; order Steroidobacterales; family Steroidobacteraceae; genus 13-2-20CM-66-19. The sequence goes on from DASRDO010000049.1 coordinate 50,077, forward strand.
GCAGATCGCAGGCCGCAACCGCATCTGGCGCTACATGTCGATGCAGGCGATCCGTACCGATCCAGCCTGGGACGATGGCAATTACACCCATGAGCCGATGGAGGGCGTGGACGAGGCCGCAGACTGGCTCATTATCGCCGGCTCGGCGCCACAACAGATGCAGAAAGATCTGCCGACCCGGAAGCAGGCCGAGGACTATGTCAAGGAGCGCGTGCAGTACTACGCGTCCTACATCGACGCCGACGATTTTCTGTACCAGGTCGATTCGTCGCGCGTCTACAATCCGGAGCCGCGTTTGGGCTCCATCGTGGCGCCCGTCACGTGGATCAATTCCGGCGATGACTTCATCAACCCGCCGGAGCTCGAGGACATCGCTCAGCGGCTGGTCCGCAGGATTCCGCACGGGCGGTACATTCTGATTCCGGCGTCCATGGAGACCTACGGCCACGGGACGCACACCCATGCTGCGGTGTGGAAGCGGTACCTCATCGAGCTGTTGGCCAAATCGCAGAAGAAATAGCGAGGACGGGGCGGGCAGCCACTGGCCCTGGCTGCCGGTCAGGAGAAGAGGGTACCGCCGTTGACCGCGACAGTCTGGCCGGTCATGTAGCCGTTGCCCACGAGCAGCAGCACGGCCTGCGCGATCTCCTCCCCCGTTCCGGGCCGCCCGACCGGAATCCGGGCAGGTACGCCCGCCTCGATCAGCGGCCTGCCCATTTCCGTGTCGATGAGTCCCGGCGCCACGGCGTTGACCGTTACACCCTCGGCTGCGAGCCGCAGCGCGTAACCGCGCGTCAGGCCCTCCACCCCTGCCTTGGCGGCAGCGTACGCAACGCTGATCGAGCCGGAGCCGATGCGCGCGCCAATCGAGGAGATGTTGACGACCCGTCCCCATCGCCGCGCCCGCATGCCCGGCAGAACGGCCTGGGTACAGAGAAAAGCGGATTTCAGGTTGACGGCGATCGTGTGATCGAAGTCTTCTTCCGTGATCTCTCCGAGGCCACGAACTGCAGCCATGCCGGCGTTGTTGACCAGAACGTCTATGGGGCCGAGCCGCTTCTCGATCTCATGCGTCATGGCTTCGACGGCGGCTCGGGCTGAGACGTCGGCACCGAAAGCGGCGGCACGCCCACCGCCCTTGCGTATGGTTTCGGCGACCCTTTCCGCCTCCGCGCCACTCGCGCGATAGTTCACCGCGACCGCAGCTCCGGCCTCAGCCAACGCCAGCGCGGTCGCCTTGCCGATGCCGCGCGAGCCGCCGGTGACCAGCGCCACGCGGCCTTTCAGATCACCCGTTGCCGGCATCCTTTCTACTCGTCAAGAAACACGGTTTCTGCCTGAGTCTTCTCGAAACACAGATTCACGGTCCGGCCCACGCCGATCGTGCGATGTACGACGCCGGCAGGAACGGTGGCGGCCTGAAGAGGCCCGATGCGAATGGACCCGCCATTTTGCATCTCGATGATGATCGCTCCTTCCAGAACGACGAAGAGCTCATCGGAGGTCGGGTGGACGTGCCAGCGATACTTGCCCTGAAACACGGCGAGGCGCAGGCAGCTGTCGTTGACCCGATTGAGTACCTGATTCCGATACTCCTCAGTCACCGACCTGGCCTCATCCGCGAGGTCGATGACCCGCAGGGCCGGATATTTGACCGGCTCGTTGCTGTAGCCAGCCGCCGTCGCAGCTTCAGTCATGGGGCTTCTCGCAGTCCGCGGGGGCGCGAGAATGATACAGCGGATGGTGCCCGCATGCCGCCGTGGAGCGCACTGGGTGCCGTCAGTCGGCTACCAACTGCGACGCTCGTGTTCGACCGTCACCCAAAAGGAGGCCCGATGCCTTCCTGATTCGCCGATTGAGCGGCTCGGAGTAGCTGCGTGCGATGAGGTAGCCGAGCAGGATGCTCGCGCCCAGCATGGCCCCATACCAGGCCGGCAGCGTAGCGCGCGCCGCGTGTGCCTGCCTCACGACCGCAATCAACGCCAGGACGATCAGCATGTGAAAGAGATAGATCTCATAGCTGCAGCGGCCGATCGCGCGCAGCCAGCCCGTGCCTCTTGCGATTGCCGCGTTGCCCGTGCCATTGCCGAATGCAACGACCATCAGCGCGATGCCCAGCTCGAGCGCGGTGACGTCGAGTCCCCAACGGGCGATGCCGGTGTGAGCGTCTTCGTTGAAGAGGAGGACCGTCAGCGCACTGATCGATGCTCCGGCCAACAGGGCGACCCTCGAGCTGCGCGGCCCGAGCAGGCCGCGGTGAGACGCCAGCGCGGCAATGCATCCGAAAGCGATCGCATCGGTACACGCGAGATAGGCATATTCCCGCCACGGATCCGCATCGCCCAGCAGGGTGCGGGTCACCGGACCCACGATCAGCAGTGTCGCGAGCGCGAACAGGAATGCCCGCTCACTGCGCAGGAGCACGGCAGCGAGCGGGAAGAGCAGATAGAAAGCCTCCTCCACGGACAGCGACCACAGTACATCCCATCCGCCCGGGAGATAACCGTGATGCCCCTCGAGCCAATTCACGTGAAACGTGAGTGCCGCCACCAGGGCGCGGCCGAGGGATGCGCGCTCGGGACGAATCGTGAAATCGGGCACGCCGGCGAGATGCAGCGTGCTCAGGATGATGAGCAGGAGCAGCAGGCAGGGAGCGATCCGGGCGAATCGCATCCGATAGAAGCTGCCGATCTGCACGCAGCCGAGGCTTCCCCAGCGACGCAGCGACAGCCCGGTGATGAGGAAGCCCGAAACGACGAAGAATGCTACGACAGCGTAGTACCCCGACCAGAAGAGCACTTGCTGCAGCGTTGCGGGCAGGGCGTGCTGCACCGGAAAGTGGTTCAACAGGAAGCGCAGGTTGATGTGATGCAGCACGACCAGCAGAACGCACAGGCCACGCAGCACATCGACGCCCGCCAGCCGCGAAGAGGCGGCGCCGCGCGGGACATTGATTGCCTCACTCACTGCGGCGTCAGGACTGCCACAGCGGCGCCCGTTACGGCAGCACGCGAATCCGCATGTCGCGGATCGCAATGGCCCCCGGATGGTTGCCCTGTATGCCGATCACTCCAACGGGCGCGAGACCGTATCCCGGGTATGCCGAGAACTTCGACGCCGCCACCCGCTTCCTCCACTCGGGACTGCCCAGGTGATAGTCGACGGTCCTGCGTCCGTTCAGCCAGTACGAGACATGATCGCCGCGCACGACGATGCGCGCCTTGTTCCAGTGACCATAGGGATGCACGACTCCCGCGGGCGCGGGGTACATGGCGTACACAGAGCCTGCGGCCGTCATGCGGTTCCTGCCATCCGGAGCGTTCTCGTCGTCGAGGAGCTGGTATTCGGGTCCGGTCCAATAGATCTCATCGTACTGGTGTGTTGCCCGATAGAAGATACCGCTGTTGCCCTCTTTACCGATCTTCCACTCGAGCTCCAACTCGAAGTCTTTGTAGGGCTGGGTGGACTGCAGGTCCTCGACCGGGCCGCTCTTGGAGAGCACGCCGTCGTGAACGGTCCAGCCCGCAGGCAGTCCGGGATGCTGCCAACCGCGCAGCAGCGGGGCGGAGTCGCCCTGGATCAGGCTTTGCCAATCGCCGTGATGGCTCTTCGTGTGACTTGCCGCAGTCGCGAGTCCGGCGAGACTCAGCGACAGCGTCAGAGTCAGGGCCGTTGCCAGTGCAGGCGGCCCGAGCCTGGCGTTCATGCGGGCGAAAAACTGTCTCATGCGAGCCCCAGCTTTTTGAGTAGTTCGGTGGGCGGGCCATCGAAATGGGTCAGTGCCACATTGCCGATGTACTTCAGATCCTTCCGGCCGGCGAGCGTGGTATAGAACCCTGCAGCCGTCAGGTTCCGGTAGACGGCGAAGAACTGCGCCGGCTGCTGCAAGTCCGCAGAGGCGCGGCTGAGATTGCAGATGCGGTCGCAGATTGCACGTTGTTGCGCTTCCGGCAGCTCGGCAAACGACTGCTCGGAACGTGCCCGCGCCTCGGTTCGACGCTGCGCCTCCGCATCCAGCCAGGCGAAGCCCTGCAATACGGTCTCGCGATCCTCGCGCTGCTGCGGATAGGGCGCGCTGATCCACTCATCGATGAAGTCCACCACACCGACCGCCGAGGCCGACGGCGAGTGCTCGTCCGCAGGGATGATGAGGTCGGACAGTGATGCTGCGAGCTGTCTCTGCTTCGCGGTCAAGGTGAGCGGCCAGAACGCTCCTCTCTCATACGCCTTGATGAGGTCCGGATCCGGCCCATACCCGTGCAGGGTGGGCTCGAACTCCCGCAGTGGCCCGGGGGCCGATGCGCCGGGCTCCAGCTTGTAAGTCGCGCGTGCGCGCATCGCCGGCATCGCGGACGCCGCCGCGATGATGAGTTTGATCGTCGTACGCCTGTCGGTCATATCTCTCGCCTCTTCATCCGATCCAGGATGTGATCGGACATGCGCCACGCCAGCGCCATGATGGTGAGCGTCGGGTTCTTGTCGGCGTTGTACGGGAAGACGCCGCCGTCGGCCACGAAGACATTGGGAACGTCCCAGGTCTGTGACCAGCTGTTGGTCACGGAGCTGCGGGCGTTCGCGCCCATGATCGTGCCGCCGACCTCGTGAATCATGTACCCACCCGGCGCAATAGCCTTGACCGGATCGGTGATCACCGGTGATTGCAGGCGGCCTCCCATCGCCTGCGCGATCTGGCCGAAGGTCTCCTGCATGTGCACCGCCTGGCGTTGCTCGTAGTCGCCCCACTGCCAGTGGAAGCGCAGCACCGGGATGCCGAACCTGTCCTTCACCTTGGGGTCGATGTCGACGTAGCAGTTGTCGTTCGGCACCATCGCGCCGCGCCCGTCGAAATACACGAATGAGCCGTAATACCGCCGGGCGTCTTCCTTGAATTTCTTGCCATAGCTGCCGCCCGTCAGCCACTCGAGGCCTCCGAACGTGCCGATGGAAGGCATCTGCTTGCCGCCACCGTACTCGATGTGGTAACCGCGCGGGAACGGAAGCTTGTGTGCGAGCTGCTCCTTGTACAGCCACCATGGGACGTAGACCTGCAGGCCATCAGCGGCGTCGTCGTTGAGCGGCGGCAGATTCTCGAGCAGGGGAATCTGCGCGCTCACCGAGCTCCCTACCGTATCCAGCACGTAGCGTCCGACCAGCCCGCTCGAATTGCCCAGCCCGTTCGGGAACTGGCCGCTCTTGGAGTTGAGCAGAATGCGCGCGCTCTCACAGGCGCTTGCACCGAGCACGACCACTCTTGCGGTGGCATGCTCGTGTCGTCCCGTGGTGGCGTCGACGAACCTCACGCCGTTCGCGCGCCCGTTCTTCCCAACCGTCACCTCATACACCATCGCATTCGTAATGATGTCGAGATTTCCGGTTGCGAGCGCCGGCGGCAGGTGCACCGTCGTGGATTGGTAGTTGGCCGCGACGGCACAGCCCCGCCCGCAGGGGGTGGCCCACAGACATGGCGAGCGCTTGCGCATCGCTTCGGCCAGGATCTTTTGCGCCCGCGCGTTGCCCGGATGCAGCTTGCCCGGAATCGTGCGGTGATCCTGCGCACGGGTCAGTACGGCCCGACGTCCCGGCAGCACCGGAATGCCGAGCGGCGGTGCGCGGTGCATGAGGAGATGGTCGCTGACGATTGGCTTCGGAGGCGGCAGGAGAGTGCCGCCCGGCCCGGCGGGCGTGTTTTCCAGCGAAGTCTCGCCGCCGTAGACGCCGATCAGCAGCTCCACCTTGTCGTAATAGGGCGCAACGTCGTCGTAGCTGATCGGCCAGTCGAATCCCAGCCCGTCACGGCTGCGGGGCTTGAAGTCATAGGGGCCATTGCGCAGCGAGATCCGGCCCCAGTGGTTGGTGCGGCCGCCCAGCATTCGCGCGCGCCACCAGGTGAAATTTCCGCCCCACTTGTCGGGGACGGAGACATACGGCTCACCGGGGACATCCCAGCCGCCATCGATCGTCGCGTCGTAAAAGCCCTTGTTCTTATCGGGGGTGCTTGCCCCAGCGAGCGGTGCCATGTCCGGCGTCTGAAACATGGGAGTCTCGTGCGCCGGCGTGTACCGACGCCCGGCCTCGAGCATGAGCACGCGCACGCCCTCCATGCACAAGGTGTAGGCTGCTTGCCCGCCGCCCGCGCCGGAGCCGACGATGATGACGTCGTATGGGCCGCGTTGAGTATTTGCCGTCACGAATGGCATCGATCAGTGCTCCATCGTTGATGTTGTCTCAGGTTCTGTAGGCTTGCCTGCCGAATCCCTGCACCGGAATGCCCCGGTGCGCCAGCACTTCGTGCTGCAGCGCGTACATGGCCGCCGCTGCTTCGTCGATCGCGCGCGCAAAGGCGAGCGAGCCGGCGAGAATGGGTCCCAGAAGCGCCTTGTCCTGCACGCGCGCCTTCGGATATTCGTGCTCCAGCACGAGGTATGTCCGCTGCGGGTCGAGGTCGAGCAGCTCGCGCGCGGCGAGCTGATGGTCCAGCCAGTCCACCGACCGGTTCTGCAGATAAGCCAGCGGATCGTGCCGGGCGGTGCCCGGCAGCTCGTGCTCGCAGAAGACAGTCTGCTTCTTCCAGGCGTTCTGCTGTTCGGCAGGATCGGCGCGCGGCGTATCGCCATCGCGGTCGCCCCGTTGCATCGTCTGCCCACCATATCCCCACGCGGCAATGCCACGTGAATCGATCACCTGTCCCTTGACGTGAAAGCGCTGAATGAGGAAGGCGTAGCCCGAGTCCTTGAGGTATTGGAACACCGAGCGCGAGTCCTGTCCCATGAGGATGGCATGCGAGGGATCGTAGTGGATGCGGAACTGATCGCCGACGCCGTGCCGCTCACAGATGCGGTGCAGGGCGATCCACGGTCCCGGGGCGTAGGCGATGTTGTTGTGCCAGGCGTCGGTCACGTTCCATCCCGGCATCGGGCACTGCTCGATCAGATAGGTGAGCCCCCGGGCCTTCGCTTCCTTGAGGAGCGGGATGAATACCTCCTCGAACATGTCGAGATTGGCGTCCATGCCGATCTTGGGGTTGCGTCCCACGAAGCCCACGACCGCATCGCAGTGCAGCAACACCGCGGCATCGAAGACGCGGCGCATCAGGTCGTGTTTGACTCCACGGGCGCGCTCGTCAGGAGCGAGCATGTTGTCGAAGTAGCCCAGCTCCGAGAGCCCGACGCCGGTCGAGCGCATGGCGCTCTCGACTCGAGCGGCACGTGCTGCGGTGAACGGCTTGCGCAGATCCAGCGTGTTGGCGACCGGATCGAGTAGGGCAGCGGCCGGCACGTCGCTCTGCGACGGGTGCAGAGCACATGACAGCTCGATATTGGGGGCGCCGATCTCCGCGGCGAAGGCCAGCCATTCCTCGATGGCCACATCGGGGTCGGCTTCCCGTCGCTCCCTCGGTGTCAGCTCCTGCAGTGCCGCGGTGAGGATGCTGAGCTTCATGGGCCGCGGCCGGAATGCGCCGGCGGTCGTGCCGCCGCTTGCGGCCGCTCCCGCCGGAGCGGGGCTATTGCTGGGGGATGGCATGCGCGAGCCTCTCGTTGCGGAACGAGAGCACGAAGAGCGCCGCGACCGCGAGCGCGAACACCGCCGGATAGATCCAGACCGTCACCCAGTCGTGACCACCCGGCGCGCTGTAGCGGTCGGTGATGAGGCCTGCCGCGGAGAAACCGATGAGCATCCCGACGCCATAGGTAGCCAGGGTGATGAGACCCTGCGCGGCGGCCTGCCGCTCCGGTCCGGCGCGGGTGTCCGTGTAGATCTGACCGGAGACGAAGAAGAAGTCGTAGCAGGGCCCGTGCAGGGCGAGGCCGACGAGCAGCAGCCACTCGAGCTGCCAGGAATCGCCCAGCGAGAAGAGCGCATAGCGGCAGGCCCAGGCGACCATGCCGATGAGCAGTGTCGTCTTCATCCCGTAGCGCTTGAGGAATACCGGCAGCAGCAGCATGAAGAAGAACTCGGAGGCCTGCCCGAGTGTCTGCTTGCCTGCTGCGTGCGCAACGTGGATCTCCGTCAGGAACTGGTTGGCATCCTGATAGTAGAACGCGAGCGGCACGCAGATCAGAATCGAAGCGAAGAAGAATATCGCGAAGTTACGCTCGCGCAGCATGTCCAGGGCATCGAAGCCGAGCAGGCTGCCCAGGCTGCGCTTGCCCCGTGCCGCGCCGAGCGGCGGGGTGCGCGGCAGCGTGAAGCTGTATATGCCGAGCAGGAACGAGCTCGCCGCGCACATCGTGAAAGTGTAGTGCAACGCACCGCCTGCCAGCGCCGCCGGAGCATCCCACGCGAAGACGTAGCTGATCACGAGCCCCGCCACGATCCATCCGATGGTTCCCCACACGCGCACTTTGGGGAAGTCCCGCGCGGGCACCTCCATCTGGCGGAACGCCACCGCGTTGACGAGTGCCAGGGTCGGCATGTAGAGGATCATGTAAGCCAGCAGATACGGGTAGAAGTGCGCGAAATCGTGCGCGCGCGCGAGCATCAGCATCAGCACGCCGCAGACGATGTGGATGGCGCCGAGCAGGCGCTCCGCATTGAAGTATCTGTCGGCGATGAGTCCGACGATGAAGGGAGCGATGATCGCGCCCCAGGCCTGCGTCGAGTAGGCGAGCCCGCTTTGCTCCCCGGTGGCGTGCAGGTTGAGGGCGAGGAAGCTCCCCATGGTGACGAACCACCCGCCCCACGTGAAGAACTCCATGAACATCATCACGTACAACCGCAGCTTCATGGAGTTCGTCAGCACGTGATGGCGCCTCAGTCGAAACGCGTGAGCCCAACGCCCCGCCGCGGGCATCGGGCCGTCGCCTGCAGTCGCAGAGCTCGCAGGTTATTGCAATTAAATTTCGCTGTCAAAAACACTGGAATATTTATTTCGTCGCGGCGCGCACCGGCCAACCTCACGAGGGCGAGGGGATTTTCCGCCAGACACCGCCTGCGGCGTGACTCGCGAGCATGGCTTCGACCAGGAGGTCGCTGCGATATCCATCGGCGAACGTCGCGAGCGCGGCCGGCCGCGCCCCAGGTCCTGCCCCTGCGCGTATCCATTGGTACGCATCGGCAATCACGTTGCGGAAGGCGTCTGCCCAGGCTTCCTGGTGACCCGCCGGCAGATGGGCGTAGCGTGCAGCCTGCGCGCAGAGGATGGAAGGGTCCTTGCCGAGTACGCTGCTCGGCTGACCGAATCGGCCGATCCAGAGCTCGTTCTGCCGCTCCTGCAGCCAGCGTACCGAAGCCTGGCGCCCACAGACTTCGAGCTGCAGATCGTTCTTGTGGCCGGGAAGCACCTGGCCGATGGCGACACAGCCCTTCGCGCCGCCGCGAAACCGCAGCAGCACGGTGGCGAGATCCTCGCTCTTTATCTTGACGCGGCGGCGCCCGCGAGTGGTGGTGCGCGAGAACGTACCGCCCGCGGCCCGGGAAACTTCCCGCTGCGCGACCACCGTGCCGAGATCGGCCAGCACCGCCTCGATCCTGAGCCCGGTCACGTGCTCCGCGAGATCGCACCAGTGCGAGCCGATGTCGCGCAGCGCGGAGCTGGCGCCCCCGCGGGCAGGGTCGAGCCGCCAGGAATACACCCGCTCATCGGCGAGCCAGTCCTGAAGGTACTGCCCGTGCACGTAGCAAAGCGCGCCCAGCTCGCCGCGGCTCACCATGGACCGAGCCTCCTGCACGAGCGGATTGCCACGATAGTTGAATGTCACCACGTGGGCGACGCCCGCGCGGCGTGCGGCCTGCCAGAGGGTCCGGCTGTGCTCGGCGCTGTCCGAGAGCGGCTTGTCGGAGATGACGTGTTTGCGCGCGGCGAGCGCTGCGAGCGAGACCTCGAGGTGCAGATGATTCGGTGTAGTGTTGTGAACGACATCGATGTCCGGATCGGCGATGAGCTCGCGGTAATCGCCGTACGAGCGCTCCACGCACCATTCTGCGGCCCGCCGGCGCGCCGCCTCACTGCTCGAGCCGGCGAGGGCCAGCACCTCTACATCCCCCAGGCGGCGTACCGCCTCGATGTGCTGGGCGGCGATGAACCCCGGACCGATGAGCCCCATCTTCAGCCGTTTCACTGCAAGCCCTCATGATGCGCGTCACCGGATTGTAGTCGATCGGCAACAATCGCGGGCCAGAATGCCCGCCGGCCACATTGCCGGCGGCCGGCTGCGGCCCCAATCCAAAATGTTTATTCCAATCATCTTGACAGCGAAATTTTCATTACAGTATGCTTTCCGTATATCACTTGGGGGAGTGCGTGCCGATGAGAACCAACAGAGTGTCCGGCAGGAGCGCCCGCAGTGGGCGGCGGTCCGGCATCCTCACCGACAATTTGCTTGCCGCTTCCCGCTTCAGGGGAGCACGGGCGGGTAGCGTGGCTGCCGTCGTCGCAGGCATCCTCGGCGGCGCCGGGCTCGCGGCGACGCCGGCGCACGCGCAGACCACGGCGGCTGCCCAAGCCACGCTGGCCGCCCCTCCGACCGGCGGCTCGGCGCAGACCTCGCAGAATCTGCAGGAAGTGGTGGTGACCGCCACCGCGATGCAGGTGCGCAAGCTCGATGCCAGCTACAACGTGGTGTCGGCCGACAACGAGCTGATCAAGGAATCGAACCCCATCAGCGCCGCCGACATCCTCAAGATCGCCCCCGGCATCTGGCCGGAGTCTTCCGGCGGCCAGACCGGCGCGAATATCGAGGTGGCGGGCTTCCCGAGCGGCGGCGATTCTCCCTTCTTCACCAACATGATCATGGGCATGCCGCTCTACGGCGCGCCGAACCTCGCCTATATGGACTCGAGCTCGCTCTTCCGCCTCGATGACACCGTCGAGCGCGTCGAGGTGGTCCAGGGCGGCCCGGGCGTGTTGTTCGGACCCGGACAGATCGGTGGTACGGCGAACTACATCCTCAAGACCGGTGATACCTCACCGGGCGGCAAGGTCAGTGTCACCTACGGCACCGAGCATATGTGGCGGACGGACGTCTACCAGGGGTTCAAGGTCGCCGACGGGTGGTATGGCAGCGTTGGCGGCTTCTACCGCGTTTCGGACGGAGTGCGCGATCCGCAGTTCCCGTCCGATGACGGCGGCCAGTTCACGGCCACTCTGAAGCACGACCTCGAGGGGGGCTCGGTGACCTTCTGGGCCCGGGTGCTCGATGACAAGAACCAGTTCATCACCCCCATCCCCCTGATCGAGAGCAGCAACGGCTCGATCTCCGGCTACCCTGGATTCAATCCGCTGACTTCCACGTTCTACGGGCACGCCAATCAGATCGTCACCCTCGCGAATCCGTACGGTGGCTTCACCAACGCGAATCTGGCCGATGGCCGCGGCGGCAGGCTCTATTACTTCGGCGCCAATTACGACCAGCACTTCGGCGGCCTGACGCTGCATAACGGGTTTCTCATCGATGGCGGCGGTCTCGACACCAACGGCTGGTTCTCGGGCAACAACCCGCGGCCGCTCAGCATGTATCTCTACGGCTGCAACACCACGGAGCCTGCCGGCTGGTGCAACGGCACCACGCCGGTCGACAAGAACAACCTGAACGGTGGCACGGGCTACCCCTTGAGCCAGGACATTCAGGCGGTGTACGCCGGCAGCGGGCAGGCCGTTCCTCTGTCCACCAACGTGATCCAGCAGAGCTACCACCTCATCGAGAAATCGCTGCAGAGCGTCACGGATGAGTTCCGGGCGAGCCAGACGCTGTTCCCCGGCGATACGCTCACCGGCGGTGTGTATCTGGCGTTCTACACCGACAATGACACCTGGTTCTCCGACTCGGCGATCATGACTGCCACGCCGGCGGCGACGCTGATCAACCTGAGCTTCGTGCAGAATGGCAGCATCTACCATCTCACGAGCCCGCAGGGTTTCGTCAACGACAACAGCACTTACAACACGCCGGTCCGGCATGGTGATGGGCGCAACGTGGCGCCGTATCTGTCGAACACCTGGCAGAGCGGGCCCTGGCTCGCCGACTTCGGGGCGCGCCTCGAGCACATCGACCTGCGCCAGCGCACCTGTAACACGACCAATCAGGCCCTGGGCGATCCGACTCTCGACCTATGGGACAACAAGGTCCCGGTCTGCAACGGCACCTGGGATTACGAGCACTACGTCCATTCGATGCCGGCGTATACCGCCGGCCTGAACTACGAGTTCTCGAAGAACGCGAGCGCCTACGTCCGCCTCAATACCGGCAATCATTTCGCGAACTTTGACGACATCGCCTACCAGGCTCACAACGCGCCCTTCGTATATCCGCCGGTGGAGACCGTGCGCAACTACGAGCTGGGCTTCAAGCTCCAGTCGTCCTTCGCGTTCGTCGACGTCAGCGCCTATCACCGCACGTTCGATGGCATACGCTACCAGGCGAGCACCCCGGAGGGCGTGGCGATACCCGGTGAATACGGCGCCTACGGCGCGACCGCCAACGGTGTGGATGTGGATGGCTACATCACGCTCTTCCAGGGTCTGACGGTGCGTGTGGTCGGCGACTACATGGCGGGCCACTACCAGAAGAACTACTCCTGCCTCAAGTACACGGACCTCTTCGGCAACCCGCAGTGCGCTTCCATCAACGGTGCGCCGCTGCAGCGCCAACCGAAGTTCCAGATCAGGGTGACGCCGAGCTACACGCTGCCGACCCCCTGGGGCGATGCGAGCGCCTGGCTCACCTTCGAGCACGCTGGCCAGCGCTATAGCGACATAGCCGGCCTGCAGCCTCTCGGCGTCTACAACATGCTGAGCGCGGGCCTGCTGACCGACATCGGGGACCACTGGCAGCTGCGCGTGCAGGGCACCAACCTGACGAACGAGATCGCGCTGACGGAAGGAAATGCGCGCATCTTCGGGGGTGCGGTGGGCGTCGGCAACGTGGTGCTTGCCCGTCCGTACGAAGGCCGAGAGGTCAACTTCACCGGGTCCTATCAGTTCTGACCGGACCGCTCTCGCGAGACCCTCCTGACGGTTCCCCCTGACGGGGAGGGCTCGCGATGGCGCCGCGGCGATGCCTCAGATCGTCGCGGCGCCCGTTTCTCGGGCCTCAGCGCCCCTCGGAATAGCGCCCCTGCAGCAGTTCCTCGATCGCCTCGAGCGAGCGGCCCCCTGTTTCCGGTACGTAGCGGAACGAGAACGCCACCGCGAGGATCCCCACCACCACGAAGCCGAAGAAGGTGGAGGAAACGCCGAACGCCGCCACGAGCTGCGGGAAGGAGAAGGCGACCACGAAGTTGGCGCCCCAGAGCACCAATGTTGCCGCCCCCATTCCGAGGCCTCGTACCTTGAGCGGGAAGATCTCCGAGAGCAGCAGCCACGTCACCGGAGAGACGAAGCCCTGTTGGAAGCAGAGGAAGAGCGACATGGCGCCGAGCACCAGGTACGCGAGCGAGGGTGAGGGATGGAAGAGGAGCGAGACGATGCCGAGCAGCAGGAGGGAAGAGGTCGTGCCGATCAGGCCGATCACCAGCATCGGCCGTCTACCGATGCGGCCGACGAGGGCGATGCCGATGAACGTCGCGAGGACGGATACGACGCCGTTCAAGACGTTGGCGACGAGGGCGCCCTGAATGCCGAGCCCGGACCGCGACAGGATCTGGGTGCCGTAGTACATGATGGAATTGACGCCGGTCACCTGCTGCACGATGCCGATTCCGATGCCTACGAGCAGTACCGCACGGACCCACGGAATGCGCAGCGCCGACCAGCCGCGTATGTCGGAGGCTGCCTCCGTGGCGGCGAGCTCGGCGATCGCCCGCGCCTCGGCCGCCGCCGCACCCGGCGGGCGCAGTCGGCCGAGCACCGCCGCCGCCTCCGCGGGGCGGGCCCGCGCGATCAGCCAGCGCGGGCTCTCCGGCAGGAAGACGGACCCGAAGCCGAGCACGATGCCCGGCAGCGCGGCCACACCCAACATCCAGCGCCAGACGGTGTGCGACTCACCCCACGTGTGCGCGATCAGGGCGTTGATCGCGAAGGCGAGCAGCTGACCGGACACGATCATCAGCTCGTTCTGCGTCACCAGCCGGCCGCGAATCTCGGGCGGCGCGAGCTCGGCGAGGTAGGTCGGCACCACCACCGATGCGCCGCCGACCGCGAGCCCGAGCAGGAAGCGGAATGCCGCGAGAGCCGAACGGTCGGGTGCAAGCGCGCAGGCGATTGCGCCCGCAACGAAGGTGCCGGCGAGCAGCCACAGGGTACGCCGGCGGCCGATGCGGTCCGCGAGCCGGCCGGCGAGGAGCGACCCCAGCGCTGCACCCAAAAGCAGCGCCGCCGTGATCAGGCCCTCGTCGGCGGGAGTAAGCTCGAGGTCGCGCCCCATGTAAAGGAGCGCGCCGTTCACCACGCCGGTATCGTAGCCGAAGAGCAGGCCGCCGATGGTCGCGATCAGACTGATGAGGATCAGCCGCCGCCGCAGTCCGCGCCCGATCGGTGTCGGGAGGGTCGGCGATCCGCCTTGTAACTCGAGAGCACCGCGGGACATGGCTGTTACCTCCCGGCGTCCGATGGTATGATTATTTTAACTTCTGTCAACGTGAAAAAAATGAAGCAACCGTCGCCCTCGCGGCCGACAGGCGCCCCCGGGGTCGGCTTTCCATGAGCCGGGCGCCGCAGCAGATCACAGCGCCAACAACGGCCGCTGAGCTGCGCGAGGCCATCCGCGCGCGTTACGACTCGCTGAGCGGGCGGCTGCGGCAGTTCGCCCACTATGTTCTCGATGCACCGAACGATGTCGCGCTGGAGACACTCGCCGTGATTGCCGAGCGCAGCGGGGTGCAGCCTTCGGCCATCGTTCGCTTCGCCAAGCAGTTCGGCTTCGATGGCGCGACACCCATGCAGCGGGTCTTTCGCGCCGACCTGGTCGCGGCCAACCCGGTCGCCGCCTATGGCGAGCGCGTGCGGCGGACTCTCGATCGGCTCGAGAACCGGTCCGACGATCCTGCGAGCCTGCTGCGCGAGTTTGCCGAGGGCACCGACCTCGCGCTGCGCCAGCTCACTCATACGGTCGGCGCCGCGGAGCTCGCGGCGGCGTTCCGGCTGCTGGAGCAGGCAAACACGGTATACGTCGTCGGCGTTCGCCGCGCCTTTCCGGTCGCCGCCTACCTCGCCTACTCCCTGCAGCAGAGCGCGAAGCGCACGGTGTTCATCGATGGTGTCGCGGGCCTCTGGCGCCAGCAGGCTGCCGCCATTGCCTCAGGCGACCTTTTGATTGGCGTCAGTTACCGCCCATACGCGGAGGAGACCGTACAGGTGCTCAGTGCCGCGCACGCACAGAAGGCCGCTGTCCTCGCCATCACGGACAGCGCGGTCAGTCCGATCGCCAAGGAGGCGGATACCGTCCTGCGGGTGCAGGAGGCGGAGATACGCGGCTTCCGCTCGCTGTCTGCCTCCATGTGTCTGGCCCAGACGCTCGTGATCGGCTACGCCTTCCGCAGCACACGCAAGCCGCGCGGTGAGGGCCGCGGCGGCAGCGGCCGTCGCGGACAGACTCGTCAGCGGACATGATCGTGCCTTTTAAGCAGGACAGTCGTCACGCCGTTGCGCTGATAGGTGGCGGCCGCATCGGCAAGATTCACGCAGCCAATGCGGCGTCGCATCCTGCGCTGTCGCTGAAGTATGTAATCGAGCCCAACGCAGAAACCGCTGCAACGCTCGCTTCGCGACATGGCGCAGCCGTTACCGGCTTGGAAAGTGCGCTCGCCGATGCCGCTGTCGCCGGTGTCATCGTCGCCAGCCCTACGGATCAGCATCTTTCGCATTGCCTGCAGGCGGCCGCCGCGGGCAAGGCCATCTTCTGCGAGAAGCCGGTCGATCTCAGCGCAGAGCGCGCACGGTCGGCGGCCGGGGCACTCGCCGAGGCGCGCCTGTTCCTCGGATTCAACCGCCGGTTCGATCCCAGCTTCCGCGCCCTGCGCCAGAAACTGCAGGCAGGCGCCATCGGCAATCTCGAGACGCTGCACATCATCAGCCACGACCCCGCGCCGCCGCCGGTGAGCTACGTCAAGGTGAGCGGCGGCCTCTTCAAGGACATGACCATCCACGACTTCGACGTCGCCCGCTGGCTGCTCGCGGAGCCGGTCGTCGAGGTCTATGCGATGGCCGCCTGCCTGGTGGATCCGGCGATCGGCGCCGCGGATGACGTCGACACCGCCAAGGTGCTGTTGCGCACGGCCTCGGGGCGGATGGCGGTGATCAGCAATACCCGGCGCAGCGGCTATGGCTACGACCAGCGCATCGAGGCCTTCGGCTCGGCTGGGGCAGTGCGCGTCGACAACCTGACGGCCACCACGGTTGCAGTCTGGGGTGAGGACGGCGCCCGGCGGGCGCCGTTCCAGAATTTCTTTCTCGAGCGTTACGCCGAAGCCTACCGGTTGGAGATGGACCACTTTGCTGCGGTGCTGCGCGGAGAGGAACCATCGGTCGGCTTCGCCGACGGAGTGCGGGCTCTGGAGCTGGCGGAGGCGGCGGGGCGCTCGCACGCCACGGGTCGCCCGGTGGCGCTCAGCGGCGGCGCTTGATCCAGGCGTGGGCTGGATCGTCGCGGACGATCCAGCGCCGCACCGGCCCGGCCATCACGTTGAGATAATAGAGATCGTAGCCGTGCGGCGCGCCCACGGGATGGTACCCGCGCGGCACCAGCACGACATCTCCGTCCTCCACACAGACCGTCTCATCGATGCTGCGGTCATCGGTGTAGACGCGCTGGAACGCGAAGCCTTGCGGCGGGTTGAGACGGTGGTAGTACGTCTCCTCGAGTTGAGTCTCCGCCGGAGGCATATCGGTGTCGTGCTTGTGCGGCGGGTAGCTCGACCAGTGTCCTCCCGGGGTGATGACCTCCACGACGAGCAGCCGCTCGGCCGGCTCGGTCTCCGGCAACACGTTGCGTACGAAGCGCCGGTTGCTTCCCTCGCCGCGGATCTCCTGCGGCATGCGCTCGCCGGGGATGATCCGCGGCTCGCCTGCAGCGGTGCCCGGCGCGCTGCACAGCGCGACCTCGCAATCGCTCCCAGCCTGAATGTGGATGGCCGTGCCGGCCGGCGCATACACTGCGCCCGGCGGGGCATCCTCGAACACCGTCTTGCGGCCGCCGAGGGCCGGGAAGGCTCGATCTGCGGTCCGCACGTCCGCGGTCCCAGTCAGGATGAGGATGCACGTCTCCGTGCCGGGGGAAGTCAGGCTCACCTTTTGTCCCGCCGTGAGGCGCCGCACTTCGAGCCCGACATATTTCCAGCCCGCGCTTGCGGGCGTAATGCTGAGTACCCGGCCTTCCGCATCCGCCGCAGTTGAGCGCACGCGCAGGCTCATCGGTCTGCTCCCGAGGCCTGCGCCGCCGAGCCGATGACTCTTTGCACCGTCTGTAACCCGATCCGGCTGTAGGCGCGAGGATCGGCGAGCGCGGGGTCCTGCTCTGCCTCCACCACGACCCAGCCGTCGTAACCGATGTCGATGAGCGCCTGGGCGACACGGCGGAAGTCGAGATCACCATCACCCGGCGCGGTGAACATTCCGGCCAACACCCCGTCGAGGAAGCTCCCGTCCCGCTGTGTGATCTCGTCGAATACCCGCCGCCGCACATCCTTCGTGTGCACGTGCGCCACGCGATCAGGGTGGCTGCGGACCAGCCGCTCGGCGTCGATGCCGCCCAGGGCCGCATGGCCGGTATCGATCACGAGGCCCACGGCCGCGTCCGTTTGCGCGATGAGCTGCTCGACGTCCTCCTCCCGCTCGACGACGGTGCCAAGATGGAAGTGATAGGCGAGGCGCAGCCCGCGATCCTCCAGATAGCGCGCGAGCGCGCTCAATCGCTCGGCGAAGGCGGGCCATTGGTGCGCCCGCAGCCGCGGTGCGCTCGAGAGCGGTTGGCGGCGATTGCCGTGAATGGAATTGCTGCATTCGGCGATGATGAACACACTGCTGCCGAGCGCCTCGAGGAGCTGAAGGTGTGGTTGCAGTGCTTCGATCTCCTCCTCGACGGAGCGCACGAGGAGTGCGGCCGACCACCAGCCGCCGATGAGCGCGAGCTCATGGGTGTTGAGCTGGGTGCCGAGGCGCACCGCATCGCGTGAGAACTTGCCGCCGAGCTCGATACCCTCGAATCCCAACGCGCGGGCGTCGCCGAGCACGGTCTCGACCGGCGTATTGCCGCCGAGCTCCGGCAGGTCGTCGTTGATCCAGGCGATGGGGCTCACTCCGAAGCGCACGCTCACTGCCCCTCCCACCGCACCCGGCGGCGTTTTTCGTATTCGGCGCGCGCGGCCTGCACGGACTCGCTCGCTGACACCTCCGGCACGGCCACGTCCCACCAGGCGCCGCCTGCATTCGTCGCGGCCTGCGGGTCGGTGTCGATGACGATCACGTAGGTGCGCGCCGCCGCGCGTGCACGCTCCAGGGCCTCGGACAGCGCACCGAGATGCGGCACCTTTTCGCTCGCCGCGCCGAGCGCGGCGGCATGTGCAGCAAAATCGACCGGCACGGCGCTTCTTTGCCCGGCGTCAGCCAGCAAGTTGTTGAACGGCTCGCCGCCCGTGGCTTTCTGCAGCCGATTGATACAGCCAAAGCCGCGGTTATCGAGCACCACGATCACGAGCTTCATCCCGAGCATGACCGAGGTGGCGATCTCGGAATTCAACATGAGATAGCTGCCGTCGCCCACCATGACGAGGACCTCGCGATCGGGCGCTGCGAGCTTCACGCCGAGGCCGCCGGCGATCTCGTAGCCCATGCACGAGAACCCGTATTCGACGTGATAGCCGCCCGCGCGCGCGGGGCGCCAGAGCTTGTGCAGCTCGCCTGGCAGCCCTCCGGCCGCGCAGACGACCGTGGTCTCGTTGCGGGCCCAGCGGCCCACCGCCCCGATGACCTCCGCATCGGACGGCACGCCCTGAGCTGCCGGCGGCTGCACGGCCCGACTCCAGGCGCTCTCCCAGGTGGCACGCGCGGCCGCGACCGAGTCGCTCCATGCCTGTGGAACGTGATAGCCGGAGAGTGCTTCCCGTAGACGCTCGAGGACCTCGCGGGCATCACCGATGAGCGCAATCGAGCCATGTTTGTGCGCGTCATACGCGTTGACGTTCACCTGCAGAAATCGTGTGCACCTGGGAAAAAGCGTGCGCGAGGCCGTCGTGAAATCCTGCAGCCGGCTACCGATTGCCAGCACGACATCGGCCGTCGATGCGGCGGTGTTCGCGGCGCTCGTGCCCGTCACGCCGATCGCGCCGAGTGACTGCGGATGCTCCCAGGCGAGAGCCCCGCGGCCTGCCTGTGTTTCTCCCACGGGAATGCCGGTCGCGCGCGCGAGCTGACCGAGCGCACCCTCCGCGAGCGAGTAGAGCACACCGCCGCCCGCGATGATGAGCGGTGCGCGCGCGGCCCGGAGGCATTCGGCGGCCTGCCGGAGATCCTCGAACGCCGGCGGCGGGCGGCGGATGGACCAGCGCGCCGGCTCCATCATCCGGGCCGGAAACTCCCAGGCCTCGGTCTGCGTGTCCTGACAGAACGCCAGCGTGACCGGCCCGCAGCCGGCAGGATCGAGCAGAGTCGCCATTGCCCGCGGCAGCGCCTCGACCAACTGCTCGGGACGCTGTATGCGGTCGAAGTAACGCGACACGGGCCGGAAGCAGTCGTTGGCGCTCACCGTGCCGTCCGCGAAGTCCTCCACCTGTTGCAGCACCGGATCGGGGCCGCGTCCGGCGAACACATCGCCCGGCAGGAAGAGCACCGGCAACCGATTGACGTGCGCGACCGCCGCCGCCGTCACCATGTTGAGTGCGCCCGGACCGATCGAGCTGGTACAGAGCATCGCGCGCCGCCGACGTGAAGCCTTCGCGAAGGCGATCGCCGCATGCGCCATGGCCTGCTCGTTGTGCGCGCGCAAGGTCGGCAGCATCGCCCGTGCACCGTGCAGTGCCTCGCCGAGCCCCGCGACATTGCCGTGCCCGAATATGGCCCACGCCCCCGCGAAGTAGCGCACCGGCGAGTCCCCGTCGTCGATGAGCTGGTTGGCCAGATACCGCACCGCGGCCTGTGCGGCGGTGAGGCGGATCCGCGTCACGTGTGTGGCTCCTCGGATTTTATGCCGGCGGGTTCGGCCGTGCCCGCCGCCATGCGGCTACGACGGCCCGCAGGTTGGCGGCGAGCGCAGCCACCGTCTCGGCGTCGCCGATCTCGCCGGCGAGCCGCCACCGGGCAGGCTCGGCAAAGATGGTACGCCCTACCGCGAAGCCACGTACGAGCTCGAAGGGCGCCGCGGCCAGGAAGGCGGCCGCGAGGCTCTCGGCATCGGCGGCCAGGCCCAGGACGAGGACGCCGCGGCACCAGGGGTCGCGCCGCCGGATCGTATCCTCGATCGCGGCCCATGAAGCCGGCTCCTCGCTGGGCTCGAGCTTCCACCAGTCGGGACGGATGCCGAGATCGTATAGCCGCTCGAGTACTCTCGCCGTCGTGTCCTGCCCGATCCTGCCGTACGGTGAGGCGATCACTTCGAGCAGCAGCTCGTGGCGCGTCTCCCGGCAGGCGCTCTCGAGACACAGCAGCCGCTCCTCCTGCTGCTCCCGCAGAGCCTGCGGATCATCGGGGTGATAGCGAACCAGACATTTGACCACGTGATTCTGCGGCCAGCTGCGCAGCGTCGAGCCAACATCCGCCACGCCGTCGAAAGCCAGCGGGCGTGAGCCGCTCTGCTCGATCGGCCGTCCAATCCAGTAGGGACGATCGGCGGCCTGCTCCAGCGCCTGACGTCCGAATCGGCCATCGAGCAGAATGCCGTAGCGCGGATCACCGTGCGCCACGCGGTCGACGGCGTCGAAAGCCAAGGTTTTGAACGCCTCCAGCGCCGGCTCGCCAGCATCCAGTTCGGCGGCCAGCGTCTCCAGAGGACCACGATGATCGATCGCAAGCACGAGCAGCTCCGCCGGCCTTGGCGCTCGCGTCGTGGCGCGGTGTACGTGCTCCAGCTCCCTGGAGTCACGCAGTCGCCGCGGCCATTCCCTTTCGAGAAACGCCGAGAGCTCCGGCCAGGTGGGCATCGCGGGCGCGCAGCCGTGCCGCGAGACGACGATGGCGCCGCAGGCGTTGCCATACTGGCAACAGGTCTCCACGGATGAGCCGCGGAGCCAGCCCCGCAGAAAGCCGCTCATGAACGCATCGCCGGCCCCCAGGATGTTGAAAACCTCGACGGCGAACCCCGGGGCCCTGACGCCCGCCTCGAGCCTGGCACCGACCGGCCCTGGGAATGCCACGCAGCCCGCCGCGCCCAGCTTGCACACCAGCATGGCAGCCGTGCGGGCGCGCACCGCGCGCAGCGCCGCCGGCGTGTCGGTCGATCCCCCGAGGATGTGAAACTCCTCTTCGGTGCCCACGATCAGGTCGCACAGCGGCGCGATCTCCTGCAGCTGCGCCGTGACCGCGGCACTGACGACGAAACGGTTCTCGCCAGCCTCCGGCGCGGTCAACCCCCAGAGCACCGGCCGGTAGTCGATATCAAACACGACGCGCCCGCCGGCCGCGCGGGCCAGCTCCGCGGCCTTGCGGCTTGCCGCGCGCACGCCGGGCTGTGAGAGATGCGTGCCGTTGATCAGCACGGCGGCTGCGCTTGCGATCAGAGATGGATCGACGTCCGCCTCGCAGAGCGCCATGTCCGCGCAGTTCTCCCTATAGAAGAGGAGGGGGAACCGCCGCTCGTCGCGGATGCCGAGAACGGCGAGAGCCGTGAGTCGCCGGGGATCGGTGATGACGCCGCGCACCTCGACGCCGCAGCGGACGAGCTCCTCGCGGATGAAACGGCCGAAATGGTCGTCACCGACCCGGGTGAGGAGCCCGGCGTGCAACCCGAGCCGCGCTGCACCCACGGCCGTGTTCGTGGGGCTGCCCCCCACGTACTTGGCGAAGGACCCCATGTCCTCCAACCGGCCGCCGACCTGCTCGCCATAGAGGTCCACGGAGGACCGTCCGACCGTGATCAGGTCGAGCGAACGGCCGCCGATCGGTTCCGCCATGGCTGGTCTCGGTGCTGCGTCTAGCTCTGCAATTCTTATTCTATTACAGGAACTCGCAGAATTACCATTCCAAGATGGGCGCCTGAACCTGCGGCGCGCTTTGCCGGACTCACTCCTTCAGCGCACTGCGCTGCAGCCTCAGAGCTGCGCGTGGACCCGCAACGCGACGATGGAGACCGGCCCCCGGTCCCGGTTGTATGCAGGATTCCGCGCCCACTGATAGTCGAGCGTCAGGTGCAGCGCCGATGCGGCGGCCAGCTCGTAGTATGTCTCCAGGATGTCTTCGTGTCCGGCGTGGGGCAGCCGCCCATCTCCGACGAGGATTCCGAGTCCGCCGGCCGCCAGATACGCCCGGCGATCTGCCGACAGCGCATTCACGACCGTCGCTGCGCCGACCGTATCCGCCGGACGATGCCAGGAGCCGCCGCGCACCGACACACCGATGGAGGCGGTGCGGTCGATGTCGGTGAACTCGTAGGTCTCGACATTGCCCGCCGCATCGCCGAGACGTGCGAACATCCCAACATCGGAGGTGACCTGTTGCTCGATGTCGAGTGAGACACCGTCGCGCCGGCGATAGTGCCGAACGGGCGCCGGGTCGGGCGCGAGTCCGACGAGCTCCCCGTAGACGATGGCATCCTGCAGCAGCGCCATCCGGCCGCGGCTCTCGAACACGGTCAGTGTCAGCTTACCCGGCTGCCCGAGGAGCTCGTGCCGGTGCTCGGCTTCGAGATCGACCTGGTACTCGTGAAAGGCCGGCTCCAGGCGGGAGCTGTTCGGCATGTCGGAGAGATCGAACACTCCGGCGCGCCAGGTCCACGGGCCCCTGTACCACTCGGTAGCACCGCCGACCGAGTAGCCCCAGGCATCGGCGGCATAGTCGAAAGTGCCCGCATCGATCACGGACCAGTTGAGGAAGTCCGCTCGCGGATCGTGGGCATAGCGATTGACGTCGAAGATGTCACCGACGCTGAGCTTGCCGATCGTGACCACGAGCCTGTCGGCAGACTGCTGCAGCGCGAACTGGTTGGGCCCGGCGTCCGCCTTGATCGTGCTGTCGCCCAGAGCGATCGTCTGCCGGAGGAATGCCCGTTGCAGCCGCAAGTAGGGCGCGTTCCGCCCGACCTTGTAGGCCTCGCCACTCGGGAAGCCGGCAAGTCCGAGGGTATCGTCCAGGCCGAAGCCCTGATCGACTTCCGGGTTGAGCCAGAGTTCCGCGCCGCGCCACAAACGCGCGCCCAAGTACAACGTTACATCTGCGGTCTCGCGGCTCATGCCTGGCGAGAGGCTGTTCGGGCCGGCGTAAGGCGCACGGAAGCCGTCCGTCTGCTGCTCCACGTAGGTTGCCTGCGCGTGGACCGCGAACTGCATCTGCTCACTCTGCGCGCGCGCGCAATTGCACCGCAGACCTGCCAGCAAAAAGGCCGTGGCGATCGCGGCCGTAAAGCGCTGGACTGCGCAGTGCCGGACCGCGTGACCGCCCTTTGCACGGTAACGGACTCCCTCGCCGAATGTCATGCCGCGGCTCTCTGGGCAAGTGGATACGAGATGACGGGGCCGCCGATCGGCGGCCCCGGGGCGCGCACGCCGCTGGCGCGAACCCTACGCTTGCAAGCGAGCCTAGTAAAGAGCGAGCCGAGCTCTAGCGCACCACGATCACGCCGTGCATGTAGGGATGCACCGTGCAGATGTAATGATAGGTCCCCGCATGATGGAACGTGTAGCCGAATCGGCTGCCGCTTTCCAGCGCCGGCGAATTGAATGCCTCGGGGCCGTCCGTGCTCTTGATCGTATGGACATCGTCGTCCTTGTTGGTCCAGGTCACCGTGGCTCCCTGTTTCACCGTCACCGTGCCGGGCTTGAATGAATAGTTGGTGATGGTGACGGCCGGCTTCATTGCGGGCGCCGCCGCTGCCACGACCTTACCGTCGTGTACCAGCGCGGCGCCCCCGGCCGTTGTAACGCAGAGGGCCGCGAGCGCGGAGAGGGTGCGACGTCGTCGGGAAAAAAGCTTCATCTATGGATCCTCATGGAGCAAGAGTCGTATCTGACAGAGATACCCGGTCCGCCACGACTTCGAGCCGCCGAATGCCGAGCAGCGTCTTCAGTCTGTCGGCCGGCACCTTGAGCGGGCCGGGGCCGGGTCCCACCCCGGGTGCCGGCTGCGGGAAGGCGGTCGAATAGGCGGTGTGATAGGTCATGTTGCCCTCGACCTTCTGAATCACCTGATGGATGTGGCCGTTGAGAATGGTCACGGAGCCGAAGCGCCGCAGCGCGGCGAGCGCGGGCGCGGAGTCCTCCGTACCCCAGCCCCACTGCGGGTAGATGGACCACATCGGCATGTGGGTGAAGACCACGATGGGCGTGCTGGCGCTACGGTGCCGCAGGTCCTCGTCGAGCCACTTCAGCTGCTCGGGACCGAACCATCCGAGTCCTGCCGGGGTCAGCTTCACCACGTTGATGAGGCCGACGAAATGCACGCCGTGCGCATCGAAGCTGTACCAGCCACCGCCGTCCTGGCCGCGTCCGAAGCGTTGGAAGAAGAGCTTGCCGCCATCGCCGATGGTGTCGTGCTCGCCGGGCACGTAAAAGACGTCCCGCTTGACGCCTTGCATGATCGCCCCGGCGGTGGCGAACTGGTCGGCCGCAGACAGATGACTCACATCGCCGGTATGGATCACGAAGTCCGGCTTCAGCGCTGCCAGCCTGCCGGCGGCCTCGAGCAGGGTGTCCTGCGCGGACGGATGCGCGCCAGCCTTGAAGCCGATGTGCGAATCGCTGATCTGACCGAAGCTGAACCCGCGGATCTCCCCGGCCTCGGCCCGACTTCCCAGGCGCAGCGACCGCGGCACCCCGCCGGCGAAGGTCCACAGGACGCCGGCACCGCCCCACAGCAGGTGCTTCATGGCCTCGCGGCGGCCTTTCCCATTCGACCCGACAACCTTCTTGCTCATGCTATTTGACTCCGGAATGTGCCGCCTGCGATGCGGTGAGGCTGCTGACTTGGAGGGAGATTCCGGGGATGGGTCGGATATTCCCGGTCGCACCTTTAATATTTTTCCGGGAATAAATCGCTCCCGGCGCAGATCTATAATGGCTGGATGGGCTCGGATGACGTCTTTGCCGCCGTGGCGCTGCCGCACCTCGATGCGGCCTTCAATCTCGCTCGCTGGCTCACCGGCAGCCGTGCAGACGCAGAGGACGTGGTCCAGGAGGCCATGGTGCGTGCACTGACCTATTTCCCCACTTTTCGCGGCGGCAGCAGCCGCGCGTGGATCCTGCAGATCGTGCGCAATACCGCGTACAAGATGCTCGCAGCGCGCCGCGGCTTGCATGGCGGTGGCCATACCAGCCTGGAGGAGGCCGGCGGCATCGAGGACATTCCCGACCTGGCCGACGGACCGGAGAGGGCGCTCATCCTGTCGGATGATCTGACGCGGATCGATGCACTGATCGAGGGGCTGCCGGCGGAGCTGCGCGAGACGCTGATCCTGCGCGAGCTGGAGGATCTCTCGTACCGGGAGATCTCGCAGGTGACGGCGGTACCGATCGGTACGGTCATGTCCCGTCTCTGGCGGGCGCGCCGGATGTTGGCGAAGGCCGCTGAGGAAGGAGAGAAGAAAGGAGACAAGAGATGAGCGCCGAGAATTGCGGCAAGCTCCTGCTCCTCCAGGCCGAGCTCGATGGCGAGCTCGATGCGGCCGCCGCGGCGGCTCTGGCCGAGCACCGCGCGAGCTGTCCGGTCTGCAGGCGCAATGAGTCGGCCATCCTGGCCGCGCGCCAGGCGTTGCGGCGCGCGACCTATCACCGGGCCGATCCTGAATTCCTGCGCTCCCTGGCCGGTCGGATCGGCGGTGAGCGCGGCGCGACTGGCCGGCCCTCGCTACGCCGCCGGGTGTCGCCCCCCTGGCGTCGGCTGGCCACCTTCGGCGCCGGCGCCGCACTCGCGGCGGCAATCATCCTCGCCGTCGTGCCGCTCGGCCGTCAGGATACGATCACGGCACTCGTGGATGATCATGTCAGGGCGCTTCAGCCCGGGCATCTGTTGGACGTCGTCTCGACGAACCAACATACCGTGAAGCCCTGGTTCGACGGCAAGCTCGATTTCGCGCCGCCCGTCAGGAACCTGGCGGCCGAGGGATTTCCGCTGCTGGGAGGCCGGCTCGACTACCTCCACGGCAGGAGCGTGGCGGTCCTCGTTTACTCGCGGGGCAAGCACCTGGTCGAGCTCTTCGTCTGGCCGGCATCCGGCGGCACCAAAGAGCCTGCCAGCGCCGCGCACAAGGGATACAACGTGATCCATTGGACGGCGAATGGCATGTCATTCTCCGCAGTCTCCGATCTCGAAGCGGCAGGGCTGCAGGAGTTCGTCCGGGACTGGCAGCAGGCGTCCTGAGGCCGCCCCTACCGGTACTTTTCCGCCAGGGCCGCCGCCATTTCGGCTCTGCCCGTCGATCGCAGGCGCTCGAGGTAGGCCGGCAACTCTCCGCGCGCGTGATAGGGTCCTCCCTCCAACACCACGTTCTCCAGCGGATCGCGGCCGCGAGCCGCGTTGCGAATCATCGCGGCCTGCCAATGCGATAGCAGCGTCAGGCCGTGCGCCGCCACATCCGCGCGCTCCGCCGCAACGTTCCGCTGCTCAAAGGGATCGCTGTCGAGGTCGAACAGCATGACGTCGTCGAAGAGGTGGTAACCGCCGTGCAGCGTGCTGATGAGCATCCACTGGTCGAAGCGGACACCGCGCTGACAAGTCCACGCGCCCTGAGAGAGGACGAGGTGGTCGCGGCCGACATCGGCCCCCTGCTTCAGGCCCGCGGCGAATGACCGGCCGTCCCAGCTCTCCGGCACCTTCTCTCCCAGCAGCTCGAGCAAAGTCGCGGTGACATCGATCTGGTAGTGCAGGGCTCGGCGGCGCCCGGCTCCGAGTCCGGGCCAGCGCAGGATCAGCGGGACGTGTGTCGTATGCTCGTCCGCGGTCTGGTGATCGCAGTAGATGTTGAGCTCACCCAGGGTCTCGCCGTGATCGGCGGACACCATGACGGCGGTGTCGCTCTCCACGCCCAGCTCGCCGAGGAGCTCGAGCAGCTTCCCTACGCACCGGTCGGCGGCGAGTACGCCGACATCGTAGCCATCGAACATCCTGCGCACCGCCGCCATGTCGACCATCTCCTGCGGCTGCCGCGGGTAGTGTGTGCGGTCGTACTCATTGGGGCTGAAGCCGCGGCCTTCCTGTGCGCTGTGCGGCCCGCAGCCGGCCCAGTGCCTGGCCCGCACCTCTTCCGTCAGCCAGGCGGGCGCAGGAGAGCCCTCGAACGGCTCCCCGTACGAGGCCGCCGCGCGATAGGGCGAATGGGGGTCCCACAGATGCACGTGCAGGAACCAGCCATCCTCTTTGCCGCGCCGGCGCAGCCAGTCAGCAGCCACGGTGTAGACCTCCTCGCCGGTCTCCATTCCGTACTTGCCCACGTTGTGGGCCTCGTCGAAGCCCGCGTGCCAATGGAAGGCGGAATGGCGATGTGCGAAGGAGCTGATCGTCACCGTTCGCAGGCCCGCTTGCTTCAGGCGGTTGGGGAAGGAGTCGAGGTGCAGACGGGAAAAGAAACCTCTCTGCGGCCCGTCGATCGCCGGATCGGCATCGGTGCCGCCATGGTTGACCACGCCGTTGTGAATGCCGAAGCGGCCGGTGAGGAGCGCAGTGCGGCTCGGGAGGCAGGGGACGTCGGAGGCGTAGATGCTCTCGAAAACGAGCGCGCGGGCTGCGATGGCATCGATGTTGGGACTGGTCGCACGGTGATAGCCGTAGCAGCCGAGGTGGTCGGCACGCAGGGTGTCGATGTCGATGTAGAGCAGTCGCATGGGCTTTGACTCCCCTCGATGCGTTCGGCCGGTATCGCCGCGGCACTACCGCGTGATGTTGTCCGCAGTCTGCGGCGCTGCCTGCTCGCTCTCCTGGACGGGCTGGGTGGGCTCGCCGGGTATCACTCGTCCTCCGTGTCGCGTCAGCGCGGCCGCGATCAGGCCCCGCAGTTGCCGCACGAGCGCCGGCTGCTGCGCGGCGAGATCGGTCCGCTCCGCGGGATCGGTGATCACATCATAAAGCTCGTCATGCAGTGCCGGCATGAAAGGGTAGTGCAGCGCGCCCATGTAGTGAATGAGCTTCCAGCGGCCCTCGATGACGGCGACCGAGCCCGTCTTCAGCGCGCCGAAGCGCGGGTTCTGCTCGAAGTTCATGCTGAAGATCGCACGCTCATCCGCCGGCGCGCCGCCCTGTGCACCGTCGCAGGCGCCGAGGAGCGACTGTCCTTCCCAATCCCGCGGTTCGGGCAGGCCGGCCAATGCCGCCAGGGTCGGGGCGATGTCGGCCTGCTGCACGGGTTGTCCGCACCGCCTACCGGTGCTCTCACCGGGCCGCTTGATGATGAGCGGCACGTGGATGATTTCGTTGTACAGTCCGGGTCCGGTATGAGCGCCATAACCATGAGCGAAACTCTCGCCGTGATCCGCGGTGACGACGATGGCGGTGTTGGGTCCCAGGGCTTGCAGCGCCGCCTGCAGGAAGGCGCCCGCGTATGAGTCGGCGTACGCCACGGCCTCATCGTACCGTGCCTCGAGCACCTTCGACTGGGATGGCTCGAGGCGCGATTGGATCCAGCCCCAGTTCGGCTGAGTGCTCGCCGCAGTCCTGTCGTGCCTCGATGCATCGAAACGGCCGAGCCACGGCGGGGGTACGGCGTAGGGGGAATGCGGCGGAAACAGATGCACCCAGAGAAAGATGGGCTTGCTGCGGTCGGTGCTCGCCAGCCAGCGCAGCGCGGGGGCGATCGCCAGAGTCGGGTCGTGCTCCAGGTTTTGTGGCGGTCCATGGAGACGCGCGCTGAGCTCATCTATCTCCTGTAAGGGCGATAACTCGGACGCCGCGCACACATATCGCAGATATGCCGACAGTCCGTCGGCGCAGAGGGTCACGCGGCCGATGCGGTCCGTGCTCGCAAACTGAAAGAACTGTCCGAAGCCCTGTTTGGCTGCACCCGCGATTGCATTCGTCGAGACATAGCCGGTGCGGTAACCCGCCCGCTCCAATGCGGCCGGCAGTGACGTACGCCGCGTATAGGTGAGCGGCCATACGGGCAGTTGCAGCGCCCGATGCGTCCAGGGCAGAGTGCCGGTCAGGATCGTCGCGACTCCGGGAGTCGTGAAGTTGGCATTCGCGTACGCTCGATCGAACGTCACGGCGCCCTGGGCAAATTGTCCGAGCACCGGAGTCGTCGGCCGCGAGTAGCCGTAGAGAGACATGTGTGGTGCCGACAGAGCATCGATCGTGAGCAGCACGATATTGGGACGTGCAGTGCCCGCCGTCGCCGGCAGCGGCGTCGCGGTTGCCATCGCCTGCGCGGGTCCGGCATCCGCGGGTGAGGGCGCTGGCAGCGAAGCGTTGGCGGCGGCGGGGCGACCTTCGATCTTGCCGTGATGCCATCCGAATGCCGGCAGACTGGCAACCGAGAGAAGCCCCACGGCACTGCAGACCGTGGCGATCGGCATCAGCGCTCGCAATGCGGAGCGGCCCTTTTCCGTGGCGGCGACGAGCACTCCGGCCAACACGGCGATGATGAGCGCAGCGTCGGCTGAGAGTGGCAGCGTGCCGTGGAACGTATGCAGCCAGGTACGCAGCGAGCCTATCAGGGTTGCGACGATGATGGCTGCGGTGACCGCCAACAGGAGCGCGCGAGTCGCTGCGGCGACGCGTTCCCCGGCGGGCCGGCGGATCGCCTCGAGCCCTCGCAGCGCCGCGGTGAGGACGATCCAGAAGGGCAGGGCGACGGCGGCCAGAATGATCCACGCCGTCGCATAGAGCGGCAGCAGGTCGATCGCGCGGAAGTCGAAGAGGAACTGCTCGCAGTGACTGGCAAATGTCAGCGGCAGCGCGATCCCGAGGACCGCGAGACACGGCAAGGCGGCGATGCGCCACGCCCGAAGATCATTCGGCATTTCCGCTCGGACGCTCTGTACCTTGTTTTCCCCTGGCACGGTCACCCCGCACGACAGCCACTACTGCGCTCGCCAGCTTCGTGCACGCACGTACGATTGTACGGCGCAGAAATGCGAAGGCGGAGCCTATTGCGATGAGTAGCGGGAAGAGGAACTGGTAGAGGGCGCCTGCCGAGTTCGGATCGATGTATGCGTATGCGGGCCTCAGTGGCATACACGTGAGGAAGGCGATGACGGCAACCGTGCCGATGAGAGTGATGCGCTTCATAGGGGCCTTACGTTGAGCAAGGGCTGTACCCGTCAGGCCTCTGCCTCGCCGAACCGCTGCCGCGCGGCCTGCATCAGACGCTCGAGCTGCAGCACGGACTCGTCATCGGGCATCGCCGCGCGCTCGCCGCGATGGATGGGCACGGATGAGAGGGCTGACTCGATGTCAGTCGCGAGCGTGCGCTCGTCATGTCCCGGCCTGTGGCCCACGAATTGCAGGATTTGCCGCAGGACACGCTCAGGGTCGGTCTGCAGAGCCTCGAAGTCCACCCACAGCAGATCCTCGCGTGTCATCTCCTCGACACATTGCCTCAGTACGCCGGCACACGCCCGCATCGACTCGCGCATGAACCGCTCGAGCATGTCCGCAGGACATTCCCAAAGCGCATAGACACGCATCATCGCGCCCCACATCCTGAGGTTCGATGCGAACACCTCGCCGGGATGGCGGCCGATCCAGACGAATCGCGCTCGTGGAAAGAGCCTGCGCATCGCCGGCATGCGGAACGTGTGTCCCGGCGATTTGAGCAGCAGGCGGCCGCCGCCTGCGGCGATGCCGCGCACGAAGTGTTGCCAGCGATCGACACCGTCTCCGCTCCCCGACCAGCATGCCCGGCCGCAGTCGAGCAGCCGGCGCGGATCGATCAAGCCCCGGTAGATCGAGAGCTCGCCGAGAAGGAGCAAAGCGAACTCGTCCTCCTGCGGCCCCTGCGATGCGATCACGCCCTGATCCATCGGCCGTTTCACGGCGGCCGAGCGCGCCGGGGCTCCGGTGAGAAAGCAGGTGGAGGGATTGAAACACTGCCAGGTCTGCGGGGTCACCCAGCCGCCACAGGCGCTCAGCAGCTCGTGCAGAACCGTAGTGCCCGAGCGCCACAGTCCCACGATGAGCACCGGGTCCGAGGGCAGCTCGCCCCGTGGCATGCGCTCGAGCTGCGTACGCCAGTTGAGCTCGAACCAGTGGGCGTGCCACTGCCGCCGCAGGCTATAGCCAAGCGGTGCACGGTCCGGCTTGCCGCCCTCGCGGGTCCAATCCGCGAGCGCGCGCGCACCGAGCAGAGGCTGAAAGGCGGAGCTTGGCAGAGCAGTCACCCCACGATAACTGCCCGGGCCACCTTTGCGTTCCCCACGCCCGGCACGGTGCCCGGCGCGAGCCTCGCAGGCATGCACACCGGTCGTCGTCGTAAACTCTGCAGGAGCTGACCGCGGATGCGGCCGCGCCGGCCCGGAAACCTTATGAGCAGAACCTCCCGGCTCTTCAAACTCATGGATGCCCTGCGCGGCCGACGCCGTGCGATAACGGCGGCACAGTTGGCCAGCGAGCTCACAGTCTCCACGCGTACGGTCTACCGCGACGTGCAGACTCTCATCGGACTCGGCGCACCCATCGACGGAGGCGCTGGTGTCGGGTATGTACTTCGCGTCGGGTTCTTCCTGCCGCCCCTGATGTTCGACGAGGAGGAGCTCGAGGCGCTCGTGCTCGGCGTCCGCTGGGTGCAGGGGCAGGGTGATCCTGCGCTCGCGCGGGCGGCCGACTCCGCATTGGCCAAGATTGCTACCGCCTCACCGCGGGATCTGCGCGACAGGATCGCCGAGACCGGCCTCTGGGCGCCTCGGTTCGGCCGGCCCGCCCAGCAGGGGGCGGGTCTGCGCATCATCAGGGAGGCGATCCGCCGTGGACGGAAACTGCGGATCCGCTATCTCAGCATCGCCGGCGCGGAGACGGACCGGCTGATCTGGCCGGTGGCGCTGGTGTTCTTCGAGGGTAAGCGCCTGGTGGCGGCATGGTGTGAGCTCAGGCGCGACTTCCGCCACTTCCGGGCGGATCGGATCTCGAGCCTCGAGGTCACCGGCGTACCATTTCCGCGGCCGCCTCGGGAGCTCGCAGGGCTCTGGCGCCAGCAGCTCGGAGTGTGCGCTCGCCCCGGCACCGAGGATCCCGCGGACTGCTGACAGAAACTGTCACGCCCCGCAGGCAGCATAGGCGCTCCGTCACCCGCCGGTCTGCAACGGAGAATCACCATGCGCCTCCATCACCATCCGTTCTCGTTCAACTCGCGCCGTGCGGTGATGGCCGCGCTGCACCTCAGGGCGCCCGTGGAGCTGGTATTCGTCGATCTGCAGAAAGCCGAGCAGCGCCAGCCACAGTTCCTGAAGCTCAATCCCAACCACCGGGTGCCGGTGCTCGAGGATGATGGCTTCGTGCTGTGGGAGTCGCATGCCATCATGCAGTACCTGGCCGACAAGACTCCGCGCCAGACGCTCTACCCGGCGGAGACCCGCGCACGCGCCGACATCAACCGCTGGCTCTTCTGGAGCGCGCAGCATTTCTCTCCGGCCATCGGCATTCTCAACTGGGAGCACGTCATCAAGAGCGTGCTCGCCCTCGGCGCTGCCGATCCTGCCGAAGTCCGCCGCGGCGAGGGGCTGGTACGTGAGTTCGCCGGCATTCTCGATGCGCATCTTGCCAGCTGCGGCTGGATCTGCGGTGAGGCGCTCTCGCTTGCCGACTTCGCCATCGCCGCGCCGCTGAGCACTGCCGTGCCGGCAAAGCTTCCCATCAGCGATCTCACTCATCTACAACGATGGTTCGCGCAGGTGCAGGCGCTGGAGGCATGGAAGAAAACGGAGACTAGCGGAAGGTCGCCGTGAATCCTGCGAATACGTTGAATCCGGGTGCGGGCTCGAAATAGCGGCCGTTGCCGTCATCCACGATGATCGAGCCCGCATAGCGCCGGTCGAGCAGGTTGTTCAGGCGCAGGAACAGGTTGAGACGCGTCGCGCCGAGCTGCGCCGCGTACCCGCCGCTCGCATCGAAGACCGGATAGGCGGCGGCAAACTGCGAATTCGCATCGTTGACCGCGATGGTGCTGATGTACTGGCCGCTGAGGCTCGCCCGCCAGCCGAGTGGCTGGCCCCACTCCAGGCTCGCGTAGCCATCGTTGTGCGGCACTCCGGGCAGCCGGTTGCCTGAGGCAACCGGCTGGTTGGGCGTTGCGCACGGAGTGGAGGCGCAGGTCAGATAGGCATCGACGTAGATCGCATCGACGTACGTGTAGGCGAGCCGGGCATGCCAGGCAGCCGAGAGGCGGTAATCGAGCGAGGCCTCGGCACCGCTGCGCCGGGTCCGCCCGGCGTTCTGATAAGTCGATCGGCCGCCCACGTTCGTCGCGACCACGATCTCGTTGCGGGTTCGCGTGTTGAAAATCGCGAGCTCCGCCGAGAGGTCGCGCTGCAGCCGCATCTTCGCGCCGATCTCGCTGTTGTCGCTGCGTGCCGGCCGCAGCGCGAAGTTGAGTCCGGCGCCGCCATCGGGCCGGTAGGCGAGCTCCGAGCCGAGGGGCGTCTGAAAGCCCTGGCCGTAGGAGGCATAGAGGTGCAGCCACGGCCGGGCGGCGAAGAGCAGGCCGGCAACTGGGGAGGTCGCGCTATAAGTCACTTCGCCACTGTCGTCGCCGTTGGTCGGCGTGATGTAGTGATCCTGCGAGAGGAAGCGCACCTCGCTGTGCCGCACACCGGCCGTCAGGGTCCAGCTCGGCGCGAATTCCCAGCTCGCCTGCGTGTACTCGTCGATGTCCCGCGCGATGTCGTTTTCATTGCGGCGCAGTGTCCCCATGACGCCGAGCGTGGTGCCGACGAAGTTGTTCTCGCCGCGGCGCAGCTCGTTCTGCGTGTCGTAGCTCACCCCCGCGACCCAGGAGAGCGGCCGGCCCGCGAGCGGCCCTTCCCAGGTCCAGCGCGCATCGCCGCCGCCGAAGGTCCGATCGAGGTCGACCACCCCGCCGGCACTCGTGGGCGCTTTCTGCGCCGCGAGCGGTATCGACAGGAACTGCAGCACCGAGCGATGGCCGTAATACCCCATCAGCCGCAGGGACTGCCGGTCGGTCAGCTCGAGCTGCAGGATGAGTCCGCCCTGCTGTTGCTGCAGGCTCTTGCGGGTGTTGAATAGCAGCGCCGCCGGGTCGGTGCCGTGCGGGTTGGCGGCAAACTCCGCGGCGGTGAGTCCCAGCGGATCGTTCGCGTCCGGGCGCGAGAGCACATTGGCGATGAAGGTCAGCTTGGCGCGCGATCCGAGAGTGTAATCGGCCTTGCCGTTGAAGGACTCGTTACGCGCGCTCTCGTGCGGCCGATAGCCTTCGATGAAGAAGTGCGTGAAGTCCACATTGTAGGCGAGCGGCCCCACGGCATCGCTCGCATCGACGCCGGCGCGGAAGGTACCGAAACTTCCGTAGCCGACGCTGGCCCGCACTTCGCCCGGCGAGGCTCCATCGGCCGTGAAGATCTGGATGACGCCGCCGGCGGAATTCCCGTAAAGCGCGGAGAACGGCCCCCGCAGCACCTCCACGCGCTGCGCGGAGTCCAGGTTGAACTGCGATACCTGGCCCTGGCCGTCGGGTCCGGTCTGCGGGATGCCATCCTGGTAGATGCGCACGCCGCGGATGCCGAAGGTCGAGTTCGCGCCGATGCCCCGAATGGAGATCTGCTGATCCTGCGCATAGTTGTTACGGTTGCGAGCCAGCAGACCCGGGACGAAGCCGATGTCGTCGGACAGGTTCACTCCGAGAGCGTCCTCACGCAGCGCTGCCGCCGGTACATCGCTGATGGACGCCGGCACGTTGAACGCCGGTACCTGGACCCGCGTCGCCGTGATCACGATGTCGCCCAGCCCGCCCAGTGGTACGGTCTCGGCGCCCTGTGCCGGGCAAGTCCCGAGCATGGCGGTGGCAAGTATCGCAAGCGTTGCGGCCACGGGCCGCAAAAGGCATTGTTGTTGTGTCATCACAGGCGGCGTTGGCGAGGGGCGCTCAATTATCGCGCGGAAAATGCGCTGGTTCCATCCGGACGGTCGCCGGCGATGAGGCCGTGCCGCCCCGCGCGACACCGTTCACGTCGGGTCTAGAGATTATCGCTAGGCGCCGCTGGCGATAATCTGGAAGGGCTCAGTCAGCTTCCGGGACCACCGCAACTGACTGCGTCTTCCCGCGCCGTAGGAGGCGGACTGCAATCTCGCGTCCTGCGCGTTCGACTGTCAGCAGACGATGCAGCTGGTCGACACCGGTAATGGGTTCGCCGTCGAGCTCGAGCAACAGGTCTCCGCGCTCCAGCCCAGCCCGCTCCGCGGGACCGCCCGCCAGGACCTCCGAGATCATGACCGCTCCTGACTGCGTCCGCTCGAGTGCGCGCAGCACTCGGCGGTCGAGCGCGATGGTCTGGCCGGCGAGCTTCAAACGGCTGCGTCGTACGCGTCCATGGCGCATCAGTTGATACGCAACCTCGACGGCCGTATCGATACCGATGGCGAAGCAGATCCCCTGTGCGCCGCCAGCCATCGCAGTGTTGATGCCAATCACACGTCCGCCCGTGTCTGCGAGTGGACCGCCGGAATTTCCGGGGTTGAGCGGCGCATCCGTCTGAATCACACTCTCGATCAACCGCCCGGATGCCGTACGCAGCGTGCGTCCGAGGGCACTGATGATCCCCGCGGTCACTGTCGCCTGGTATCCCAGGGGATTGCCCACGGCAATCACCAGCTGGCCGACTCGCAGGGCTGCCGAGCTGCCGAAGGTGGCGTGCGGAAATCCGTTGCCATTGAGTCTCAAGACGGCAAGATCGGTCGCGGGGTCGTCGCCCACTCGGACGGCCTCGCAGGTTCGGCCGTCTGACAGCGATACCACTGCGGCGTCCGCGCGCTGCGCGACATGGCTGTTCGTGAGCAGGTAACCGTCGGGCGTATAGATGACCCCCGACCCGGTACCTCGTGCGCGACCGCTCGCCGAGCGCACCTCGACGCCCGCAACGGCTGGCCCGACGTTCTCGATGCTCTGCGAGACCAGCCGAGAGTACGGATCGAGCTCGGCTTCGAGGGTCGCGTCGTGCAGCATGTCAGCGAGGATCGGGGCCTGAGGCGCGTTTTTCACCCGGTCAAACGGCCGGGTCCGGCCCGGCCGTCCGGCCGGTACCGCCGCCGGGTGGCACACCGCACACTCTTCGCTATCCTAAAGCGGAGAGTCCCATGCCTCAGGAACCCAACCTTCTCAGTGCGCTCTCGGACCTGTTGGTGGCGCGATTCGCCGCCGCGCGTGCCAGCGTCGCCGCGGTCAGGCTCTCGGAGCGGGCCTACCTCGGCGCAATCCTATGGCGGCAGGATGTGCTGGTGACCTCGGAGCAGTCGCTTCCGGAGGGGAATGCGCTCGAGGCCATTCTTCCCGATGGGTCACGCATTGCCGGCAAGCTGGCCGGGCGCGACCCTGCGACCAATGTGGCGGTCATCCGCCTCGCCGCATCGGCGGCTGCACCCACTCTCTCGGCATCTGCGCCGCAGATCGGAGCACTCGCGATCGCGGCAGGCTCGGACGGAGGCGGCCGCGCGAGTGCCAGACTCGGCACGGTGAACGCGGTTGGCCCCGAGTGGCACAGCATGCGCGGCGGCCGGATCGATGCCCGGATTCAGCTCGACATGCGATTGGCGGGGAGTGAGGAAGGCGGACCGGTATTCGATGCCGCTGGCGGCTGGCTCGGTATGAGCACATTCGGTCCGCGCGGCCAGATCCTGGTGATTCCCGCAGCGACGATGGAGCGGATCGCCCCTGCCTTGCTCACGGGCGGCCGTGTTCCGCGCGGCTGGCTGGGCGTCGCGTTGCGCCCCGTGGCCGTCCCCGACGAGCTGCGGGAGTCGGCAGGGGAGACCACCGGCCTCATGGTCATGTCACTGAGCCCGGAAGGTCCCGCAGCCAGGGCGGGAATCGTCGCCGGCGACATCATTCTGTCTGTGGATGGCACGTCGGCGCGCCGCCTGCGGAACGTCCTCGCGCATCTCGGCAGCGATAGCGTCGGTAAGACCGCCGCGTTGCGTGTCATTCGCGGCGGCGCCGTCATCGCGGTGGAGGTTACGATATCGGAGCGGCCTGAGGCATGACGGACCCCGCCGCCGGATCGCTGACGCAGAATCTGCGTGTCGCGATCGCAGCCCGCGGCGGAGAGCGGATCGCTGCACTGGCGAAGCTTCTGCACTCGTTGGGCCACGAGGTCGTCGACAGTGAGGAACGCCCGGACGTTGTGCTGGCCGAGCAGCGTCGACCGGAGGGAGGGCGCCATCCGACGGTCGTGCTGGGTGGCGCGGATGCCGAAGCGGACGGGCTTCTACCCGAGGATGCCGGCGCCGCGCAGATCGATGCTGCGCTGCGTGCCGTGGCGCGCGGGCTCATCGTCAGATCCGCGGGTGTGCGCACTTCGGGATTCAGCGCCGTTCAGGAGGCGGAAGCGCGGACACTCCTGACACCGCGCGAGGCGCAGATCCTCGATGCCATTGCCGATGGCCTCACCAACAAGGCGATCGCCCGGCGTCTCGGCATTTCCCTGCACACCGTTAAATTTCACGTCGAGTCGGTATTTCGCAAGCTCGGAGCGCGCACCCGCACCGAGGCGGTCGTCAGGGCCAGCGAGCGCCGCCGCGCGGAGACGATCAACCTCTGAGGACGGCGACCGCCGCCGTTACACTCTTCGCCGTTGACGATGCTCGCGATAGGCCTCGAAGACGGCCCGGTCGAGGTGCTCGGGACGGGCAGTGAGCGCCGCTGGCCCGAAGCCACGCGCCTGGGCCACGAGGCGAGCTGCAGCCGGCCGCCTGATTCCGCAACCGAACAGTGCCTCGGCGATGCCGTGAGGCTGGGCGATGAGGGTTGCGCGCAATCAGCCCGCCTGTGCCGCGAAGATCTTGCGCACCGCCTCCAGGTCGTCCGCCTCTTCCGGCCGCTTATCATCCCGATAACGCTTCACGCGAGCGAGCCGCAACGCCATGCCACCCGGATAGCGGCTGCTTGCCTGCAGATCGCTGAAGGCTATCTCCGCTACGAGCTCGGGTCGCACGTACACCGTCCATTGATCCCGATGCGTCTCGCGCGCGAGCAACTCCTTCGTCTGCCACTCCAGGATTGCATCCGTCAGCCCCTTGAAAGTCTTGCCCAACATCACGTATTTGCCCGATGCCCGATCGAGCGCGCCAAGATGCAGGTTGGACAGCTTTCCCGTGCGCCGGCCGTGCCCCCACTCCGCCGCGAGCACTACCAGATCGAGCGTGTGTGCGCGCTTGATTTTCAGCCAGCTGGCGCCGCGGTTACCCGCCTCGTACGGCGCGTCGAGAGATTTGGCCATGACACCCTCGTGTCCTGCCGCGAGCGCCGCCTCGTAGAAATTTCGGGCCTCCGTCGTGGAAGCGGTGATGATCCGCGGGACGCGTGTGTCGTCCGCAATGGCTGCGGCAAGCGCCTCGGACCGCTCTCGCAGTGGCCGATCGGCGAGGCTGCGGTCATCGACGCGCAGGCAGTCGAAGAAGTAGGCGCGGACGGGCAACTCCGTACGCAGCCTTTCGACCTCGAGCCGGCGGCCGAAGCGGCGCATCGTGACCTGGAATGGGTGTGGCCTTCCCGATGAGTCGTAAGCGATGGCCTCCCCGTCCAGCACCAGCGCTCGTGCCGGCAGGGCGCGCACGGTGGCAACGATCTCCGGCAGCGCAGCGGTTACCTCATTGAGCGTGCGGGTGTAGAGGCGAACCTCCTCGCCGAGCTTGTGGGCCTGTACCCGAGCGCCGTCGAGCTTCCACTCGAGCGCTACTTCGCCGCCACCCAGCTCCTGCAGGGCCACCGCGACCTCCGGCGCTGTCTGTGCGAGCATCGGAGCAACGGGAGAGAAGAGCTCGAGCTGGAACCGGTCGAGCCCCGCCGCACCCTCCGTCACCGCTGTGACCGCGACCGCTCCAAGATTCTTGGCGTACATGGCTGCACGCCGCACCTGGGCGACCGGAATTCGCCAGGCGGCGGCAATCGCATCGACCATAACTCCGGCGAGGGCGCCCTGGCGCAGCTCACCGACGAGGAGTCCAACCAGGAATGCGCGCTCTTCCGCGGTTGCTCTGGAGAAAAGGTCCTGCAGCGCCGCGCCTCTGCGTTCTGCCGACCCGCTGCCCCGGATGGCCGCCAGCCCCGCAATGTGACGGTCGGTTTGCGCGATTGTCAGCCCTGCCACCTCAGGAGGTTGTCCGCCGCCCGAAGCCGCCGCCTGCAGCGCGGCATATCCAATATCGATCCGGCCCTGCGGCAGCTCGCCCGATAGATAGCTCACGGCGATCCCGACTTCTTCCGGCGCCAGCTTTCCGAGCAGCTCGGCGATGCTCCGTGCCTTCGTCAGCCGGGATGGTGTCGCACCGACGCGGGAGGATGTGCTGACGATCTCGGCAAGCAGGGTCATGGCGCGGATACTGCCAGGGCACCACGGCACCTTGCACTATCGGCTGGGCTCGAGGCAGTGGACCTCAGCTCTGGAACGTTCCAACCGTTTCCGCCTGCGCGATGACGTGCGGGTGGGCCGCATCGATCACATCCTTGACGCTCGCCTGGCCGGGCACAGTCAGCTCCGGCACATCGAGCGCCAGCAGCCGGAAGTGGTAGTGATGCACCCCGTGGCCGCGTGGCGGCTGCGGCCCGTCGTAGGTGCGGTTGCCGAAGTCGTTGACCGCCATCGCGACCGGGGTTCCCGCCTTGGAAGAGCCGCTGTCTTCATCGAGGCCCTGGTATGCCGGCGGCACGTTGTAGATCGCCCAATGTCGAAAGGTGCCCTTGGGCGCATCGGGATCCTCGACGATCACGGCGAAGCTGCGCGTGTTGCGTGGCGCATCCTGCCATTGGAGGGGCGGC
Source organism: Steroidobacteraceae bacterium (assembly GCA_035652555.1). Taxonomy (GTDB): domain Bacteria; phylum Pseudomonadota; class Gammaproteobacteria; order Steroidobacterales; family Steroidobacteraceae; genus 13-2-20CM-66-19. The sequence goes on from DASRDO010000049.1 coordinate 89,991, forward strand.
GATACGTTGCCGCCATCCTTGCTGTACCGCTCCGGGATCTGCTGCCCATTCGGGAACGCCGGACTCACGAGGCTGAATGCCATGTTGCGTCTCCTCACTGATCGAGACCCTGGATGCAAGCAGCGGACCCGGGCTGTCCCTTTCGGGCGATTCACTGCCCGCCGCCCCCGCTGATATAGTTCGAGGCGAGCCCGCAACTCACTGCGTGGGAGGAGACCGGCCATGCGAATCGGCGTACTCGGCTCGGGTACCGTCGGCACGACGCTCGCCGGCGGGTTCGCTGCTCACGGCCACGAGGTGATGATCGGCTCCCGGCAGCCCGCGAAGCTCGCCGACTTCACCCGGCAGACTCGTGGCGTGCGCGCCGGTACTCCCGAAGAAACCGCGAAGTTCGCCGAGCTCGGGGTGCTCGCCGTGAAAGGCTCTGCCGCCGCCGCCATGGTGCGTGCTGCCGGAGCCGCCAACCTCGCAGGAAAGCCCCTGATGGATACCACCAACCCGCTCGCTGATGCTCCACCGGTGAATGGTGTGCTCCGATTTTTCACCACGCTCGATGAGTCCCTCATGGAGCGTCTGCAGAAGGAGTTCCCGCAGATCCGCTTCGTCAAAGCGTTCAACTCCGTCGGCAGCGCGCGTATGGTCGATCCACAGTACGCCGCAGGCAGACCCAGCATGTTCATCTGCGGCAACGATCAACCCGCCAAGGCGCTGGTCAGCGGGCTCCTCGACCAGCTTGGTTGGGAGACGGAAGACATGGGTGAGGTCGAAGCCGCCCGCGCGATCGAGCCCTTGTGCATTCTCTGGTGTATCCCGGGTCTGCGGGAGGGCCAATGGACACACGCCTTCAAGCTGCTCAAGTGACGGCGCCCGACCGCTTCCGGATCAGGCCTATTCATCACGCAGACCATGATGGGTGGCGCCCCCTCTGGGATGGCTATAACGCCTTCTACGGTCGCAGCGGCGCAACGGCCCTGCCGGATTCGATCACCCGGATGACCTGGCATCGCTTCTTCGATCCCGCGGAGCCCGTGCACGCCCTGGTGGCGGAGGATACCGAGCAGCACAAAGTGGTGGGCCTGGCTCACTATCTCTATCATCGAAGCACGACGCGCCTGAACGACGTCTGCTATCTCCAGGACCTCTTCACCGACGCTGAGCTTCGGGGTCGCGGCATCGGCCGCAGGCTGATTCACGCCGTGTACGAGGCTGCGCGTGAAGTCGGCTGCAGCCGTGTATATTGGCAGACGCAGGTCACCAACAGACCCGGTCGTGCCCTCTACGATCAGGTAGCGGGTCACCACGGTTTCATCGTCTACACGCACGAGCTCGCCTGAGGAGACCGGGCTGGGGCGGCAAAAATGCAGACATGGGTATCGCAGCTCGGGGCTCCGATCCTCTTCCTGTTGGTGCTGGCGCAGCAGGCGGGCCTTCCTTATCCCATCACACCCGTTCTGGTCATCGCGGGCGCTGCCTCCGTTCGCGGCGGTACGCCGGCGGCTGCAGTAATCGCGCTCAGCGTCACCGCGGCGCTCATTGCCGATCTCGGCTGGTACGCGGCGGGCATGCGGCTCGGGGGCCGGGCGCTCAAGACGCTCTGCGCTCTCTCGCTCTCACCGGATTCCTGCGTCTCGGACTCCGAGCGCTGGTTCGGCCGGTTCGGCACGCGGGTCCTGGTCGTTGCGAAGTTCGTTCCCGGCCTCGGGCTGATCTCCTCCGCGATGGCCGGGGTAGCGCGCGCGCGGCTCGACGGTTTCGTGCTCTACGACGTGTTGGGTAACCTGCTCTGGGCAGGTACTGCGGTAGGCCTGGGTATTCTGTTTCACGGGGCGATCGCCGGCATACTGAGCGGCCTCGCCGAGCTCGGCTCCTGGGGAGTGGCGCTGGTCTGCGCGGCCATTGCGGCGTTCATCATCGTCAAGATCCTGCAGCGGCGTGCGCTCATCCGCGAGCTGGGGGAGTCCCGCATTTCGGTGCTGGAGTTGAAGAGCCTGGTCGACAGCGGCGGCAGCCCCGTCATCATCGATGCGCTCGCGCCGTCCACCCGATCGCGCGAGGGCATGATTCCCGGAGCGATCGGCGTCGAGGAGCTGAGGCTCGATTCCGGCTCCGCGTTGCTTCCTCATGATGCGGAAGTCGTCGTCTACTGCGCCTGTCCCAATGAGGCTTCCGCCGCGCGCATCGCGCAGCAACTCATCCGCCTCGGCTGCGCGCGCGTGCGACCGCTCACCGGGGGGATATATGCGTGGAAGGAGGCCGGATTCGAGGTTCAGTTCAGGTACCTGGAGAAGAATGCGCTCGCCAGTGCCGCGGTGCGGACGTGAAGCTGATCGCGATCGATTCCGGCGCGATCGACACAGATCTCTGGCTCGGCTTTCTTGCCCTGCGCGGTGCAGCTTGCGAAGAAAGCGTAGTGGCCCGCTCCTGGAAAGATGACGAGACGACTGCCGGGGACGTGGGCGGCAATATATTTGGCGTTGACCGTAACGGGCGCGATCGCGTCGGCCGAGCCGGCCACGATCTGCACGGGGATGGAAATCCTCGCGAGGCTGTCAGGCACGAGTACCGTGCCGAGCGCCGGGGCAATCGCGAACACCGCCCGCACTCTTGGGTCCCGATAGCTTGCGCCGGCGTCCCGAGTGGCGACTCGGTATGCGGGATCCGTCTTGAGCAGCGTGACCACTTTGTCGATCAGGTTCGGGAACTCAGGCGGAGCGATGCAGCTGCGGCCGTGAGGGGCGCGCTCGCATGAGTCGAAGAGCCTGGCCGAGCTCCTGCCGCCGGCGATCTCGATCATCGTGTAGCCTCCGAGCGAGAAGCCGGCCGCGCCGATGCGATGCGGATCGATCCGTGAGCCGAATTGCGGATCGGCCAACATGCCGTCGATCGCCACGCTCAGATCCCGCGCCCGCAGCCACCAGAGCGTGAATCCCTGCGCGGTATAAGGTTCGAGCGCGGTGTTCCCCGGATGATTCACCGCCACGGCCACGAGCCCCTGGGAGGCGAGTCGCGTGCCGAGCCAACCTAGGGCGAGCGCCGAGCCGCCCGTGCCATGAGAGATGACGACCAGCGGAAATTCCCGCGGGGCGGCCGCGAGATCGGCCTCGGGTGCGGCCCGGCCGGCGCGTGCGAGCGGTGCTCGGGGCGGTCCGATCCACTGTTGGGTTTCCCGGGCAGCGGGCGCTGCCGGATACCAGACCGTGGCGAAGAGCGCGTGGGTCCTGGCCCCGCGCCAGTCATAGGGTTCCGGGGGCACGAACCGGCGTTGGGTAACGCCGACCTTGTACGCTGGGCGGACGGCATCGGCGGCCGCAACGCGTCCCGAGACGGCTACGACGAAGACAGCCAGGAGCAGTGCACCAGCCTTCACGTTCATCATGGAGTCAATTCCCATGTGGGCTACGGCAACGAGGCTTCGCGAGTAGCGGCGCTCGCCTCGGAAGTGCGCGCGCCGGGCCTGAGATACGTGCCGCGCCGGAGCGAGGCGCCCACCAGCGCCGCTCCGAGCACGAGGCAGAGCCAGCCGAATAAATCCCCGATCCGGTCATAGAGCGTCGCTCCGCCCCGTCCGGAGAGAGGAAGCTCGCCGACGAGGGTCGTGAACCCTGCAGTCGTTGGAGACTGCGCGACGATTCGCCCATAACGGTCGTTCAGTGTCAGGAGCCCATCGCGGGCGCTTCGCGCCATGGGGACACCGTTCTCGACGCTTCTCAACACCGCATCGCGAGCATGAAACCATGCGTCGGCACCGAAATCCCACGCCGGCACAGCCAGCAGCTTCGGCCGCGTCGCCACCGCATCGCGGCGCAGCATGCGTTGGTAATCCATGTCGAGGCAGATCTCGAGTGCGGTACCCTCCGGCAATACGACTGGACCTGGACCCGGCTTGAACACCGAAGATTCCAGGACGGGGACCAGGTGCCGCTTCTCGTATGTGATCGGGGCCGCTGCGCCGGGCCTGAAAGCCCAGGCAACATTCCGCGGCGCGCCATCGACCAGCGCGGCGAACCCTGCCACGAGGGTTGCGCCCGCTGCGCGAGCCGCCGAGGCAAGCTTGCTCTGCGCGAGGGCTTGCAGGGCCGGCTCGATCCGCGAGATGTTCTCAGGCAGCACGATCAGCTGTACGCCGCGTCCGCGGAGCTGCTCGATCTGCGTGGCGTACGCATCGACCGCTGCGAGCTCCGCCTTGTCGTTCTCCTTCTGGTGCGGTCCCACCGTTTCGTTGCCGTCGATCAGGGCTACACGCATGCTGCCTGCTGCCGGTGTCGATATGCGCCAGTAGCCGTAGGCGGCATTCACGCTGAAGAGGGCGAGGGCGAAGATGACGGGAGCCGCGCTGCGGGCTCTCAGGCCGAGCGCCAATCCCGCGGCCACTGCGCCGATGAGGAAGGTGATGACGGAAAACCCGAGCAGCGCCGCGCTCTGCACCAGCACAGGCGCGCTGACTTCGGCCGTTGCGGGTGAGCCGATCGACCCCGCGGTTCCAGACAGCGCCAAGAGCAGATCGAATGCAGTCCACAGCGCGGCAAAGGTCAGGATGGCGGGTATCTCGCCGAGCGCGTGCCGGACGCGCCGCGAACCCATGACGGCAAGGGCAAAGAGCAGCCCCGGCACCACCGGGTAGAAGGCCAACACGGGCAGCGGCAGGATGCCGAGGTACGCCTGCAGCAGGTTGGTCGTTCCCAGTGCGAACGCTGCCCACGATGTGAGCAGTACGATCCATGGCTTCGAGTCCCCGTAGGCGAGCCAGAGCACGGGCACGGGCGCAATCCACGCCAGCCACCACTGGGTGCCGAGCCCTAGGGAGAGATAAAATCCGGCTGCACTGAGCAGTGCGCACACGATCGCGATCATTTGAGCTTCTCCACCAGAAAGGACCGAAAGACGCGCCGCATGGCCCGGCGGTAGAGTGCGCGGAACTCCTCCTCCCCGCCCGCGATGCGTCCGGCACGATAGAGCGTTATGAGACCCTGGCTGAGCGCCGAGTTGATCAGCACGATCTCGACGGGGGGCGCCGCCGCGACCGTGCCCTGTCGGATGCCTTCCTCGAGCACGCTCAGCTGAATGTTGCCGGCAGGCGAGCGGCCGGCCGCGAAATCATCCGGGTAGCGCCGGGCCTTGCGGGAAGGAAGGAGAAAGGCCGCCTCGAAGCGCCGCGGCTCGCGCAGCGCGAAATCGAGAAAGGCCTCGCCCATCTGCTCGATCTTCGCCAGTCCCGCCACGGCGGGCAACGCCTGAACACGGGCGGACCATTCGTCGAGCGCATCGAGCACCAGGGCATCGATCAGCGCCTCCTTGCTGGCGAAATGCCGGTAGATGGCCATGGGCGTAATACCGACCTTGGCCGCAACCGCGCGCAGCGACAGCCCCTCGAGCCCCTTGCGGTCGAAGGCTCTGCGGGCGGCGGCCAGGATCTTCTCTCGGGTACTCACGTATACAGTGTATACATGAAGGACACGCACTGCAAGGCAGCCGCTGTCGGCCGCCGCACCCTCCCGGTGAGAGGGCCCTCAGGGCTTCAATCCGTAGACGTCGAGCTCACCCGAGATGCTGGAGGAGCCATACGCGCCGCCGGTATTGTTGCCGCGCGTGCCGATGTAAACCTTGCCGTTGGCGATCGTCGGCAGTGTGAATTTCACCGCGTTACCGGCCTTATCGGCGCTCGCGGTGGCGCTGTTCCAGAGCTCCTTGGTCACATCGGAGGCCTGATACGCGTGCAGCACCGCCGGCCCGCAACCGGGAGAGGCGGGCGTGCAGTACTGACTCTCGTCGAGCACCCACACGATGCCGTTGGTGCTCCCCGAAGCCGAGATCGAGGGCGTGCTGCCAGGATAGCCGAAGCCTCCGGCGGGTGAGGCGGCGGTGCCGGCGAGACTCAACTTCGCCGTCGCCGGGTCGAGTCGATAGGCGCGCAGGGGGCCGGCGGCGCCGGCGATATAGTAGGTGTCGTTCCACATCGCGCCAACGGTGAAGATCACCCCCGGCGTATCGGCATTGAGGTTCCCCTCGGTACCGACCGAAGTCACCTGCCAGGCATTGCCGTCGCCATAACCCCCGAGCGCATCGCGATTGAAGACGTAGAGGTTGCCATCCTTGCCTCCGGCAATGACGAGGTGGGTCACGGGGCTTCCTGCCGGCAGATCGGCCAGCACCGCGGCTCCGCCGGAACCGAAGTCGTTGTTGTAGATCTGATCGGAATGCTGGTCGGAAGGCGTGAAATATTGCAGCACCTGCAGGCCGAGCGACAGCTCCAACAGCGAATCGCCATAATCATCGCTCGGCGCGGTCGCGCTCGTTGCATCGAAAGCCGCATTCCCTGTGAGGGCATACAGGCGGCCTTGGCCGTCCGCGGCAGGCGCCGCGCCACTCATCCAGATACCGCCTTCGCGCGAGTTCGGCGCGGCATTGAACGTGGAGGTTTGCGAGAACGACGAGCCGTTGTAGCTATAGCCAATGATCCATCCGTAATAGGGCTGCGCGTCCTCGTGCGAGCCCCAGGCGATGTATACCGTCCCGTTGACCAGTGCCAGGCCGGCGCGCTGATTCTCCATGCGCGCGCTGAAGGACACCGACGAGCCGCCATCCCCCGTCCCCGCAGCCGTGGCGGCGATCGTCACCGGTGAGCCGGGCTTCTCCGCGCCGGAGGCGGGATCTATGGCGTGCAGCCGCTGGAAAAAACTCGTGCCGGCGGCGTTCATCGACTTCGAGACCACGTACAGCGTGCTCGCTGCCGGATCGATGACCGGTGTGCCGGTGACGCCGACCTCGGGAGTCATGTCGCCATCTCCGACGCCCACCAGATTGCCGCTGGGTCCGGCGGGCACCGTGGTCTCTCCTCCGGTGCCGCCGTGCCGGCCGTCGATGAGACTCGCCTGCCACAGTTGCTTGCAGGGTGTGGCATCGGCATCGAACGCGTAGAGGCTATCGTGCGCCGTAGCGACGAGCACGACGTTGTGGGCGGCGCCGTTCACGCGCAGGTTCGCGATCCACAGCGGCTGCGCGTAGATCGCGCCATCGACCGTGCAGGAGAAGATCTTGCCGAAGGTGGAAGAATTCACATTGCCCGGGGTGAGGGCATACTCTTGCTGATTCGAGCCGTCGCGGCTCAGGTCGTTATGGTAGGTGTACACACCTGCCAGGTCCGTGACCCCGATCTGGATGGAGGCCTTCTGCGCAGGGTCCGCCGTATCGCTGGCTGTGATCGTGTATACGCCCGCCGTGCGCGGCGCTGTCAGCACGACTGCACTGCCGCTGGAGCTGGTGGTGGGGTTGAAGGTGCCGCCTGCAGGACTGATGCTCCAACTGACGCCCTTGGAGTCACTCGTCTTCGCGGTGACTTGCAGCTGCTGGCCGATTGTGAGGCCCGCAGCAGCGGGTGAAATCGTGATCGAGACCTGGCTGGGCGGTGGCGGAGATGATGGCGGAGGCGTTACGGGCGGTGGATCGGTACCGGCGGGCGGACTGGTGCCCGCGGGCGGGTCAGTGCCGGAAGGCGGGTCCGCGGCGCTCTGACCGCTCGAGCTGCCGCCACAGCCAGCCAGCGCAATTGCCATGAGTGCAATCGCTACCAGCCATGTTGTTATGGGTTTCCCACGCACCATCATTCTCACCCTGGTGCCTCGGCGCATCGCAGGGTTGACGGACTGGCACAAGCATCCGCTGTGCCCAGAACCGGATGGTGCGAGCTACACGAGCACCCGCTCGATGCCTCCTCTGTTCACCCGTGAGACATAATCCGCCATCCAGTTCTCACCGAGTACGTGTCGGGCGATCTCGACGACGATGTAGTCCGCGTCCAGATCGGCATCGTCGCCATAACGCTTCAGGCCCTGAAGGCACGATGGACAGGACGTCAGGATCTTCACCTGTGCAGCGCCGGCTGCGCGTAATCCCTGCGCGCCCGTGCGAACCTCCTCCTCCTTGCGGAAGCGCACTTGGGTGGACACATCGGGTCGCGCAATGGCCAGGGTGCCGGACTCCCCGCAGCAGCGATCGTTCTTCTCGATACGGCCGTTGCGCGAGTCGTTCATGAGGGCATTGACCACCTTCAGCGGCTCGTAACGCTTCATCGGCGTATGGCAGGGATCGTGGTACATGTAACGCGTACCGGTCACACCTTCGAGCCGCACCCCCTTCTCCATCAGATACTCGTGGATGTCGATGATCCGGGAGCCGGGGAATATCTCCTCGAACTTATATCCCTGCAACTGGTCGTAACAGGTGCCGCAGCTGACGACTACGGTGCGGATGTCCAGGTAATTCAGCGTGTTGGCAACGCGGTGGAAGAGGACGCGGTTGTCCGTGGTGATCTTCTGCGCCCGGTCAACCTGACCCGCGCCCCGCTGCGGATAGCCGCAGCAGAGGTATCCAGGTGGCAGGACCGTCTGCACCCCGACATGCCAGAGCATCGCCTGGGTGGCTATGCCAACCTGCGAGAAGAGCCGTTCCGAGCCGCAGCCCGGGAAGTAGAACACCGCCTCGGAATCGCTGCTGGTCGCTGCCGGGTCGCGGATGATCGGCACGTAGTCCGGGTTCTCGATGTCGAGCAGCGCGCGCGCCGTTTTCTTCGGCAACCCGCCGGGCATGCGCTTGTTGACGAAGTGCACCACCTGCTCGCGTATCGCCGGCCTGCCGGTCGTAGCAGGCGGGCGGCGGGTCTGCGCCCGCGCCAGACCCTTCAGCATTCCGTGCGCGGTGCGCTGTGCTCTGTAGCCCCACTCGATCATCAGCTTGCGTGCGAGCCGGATGGTCCGCGGGTTGGTCGCATTGAGGAAGAACATCGAGGCGGCCGTGCCGGGATTGAAGCGCTTCCTGCCCATCCGCTGCAGCAGGTCGCGCATCGCCATCGACACATCGCCGAAGTCAATGTCCACGGGGCACGGGCTCGAGCACCGGTGGCACAACGTGCAGTGGTCCCCGACGTCGGCGAACTCGTCCCAGTGCCTGATGCTCACGCCGCGGCGGGTCTGCTCCTCGTAGAGGAATGCCTCGATGAGAAGCGAGGTCGCCAGAATCTTATTGCGCGGGCTGTAGAGGAGGTTGGCCCGGGGCACGTGCGTGGCGCATACCGGCTTGCACTTGCCGCAGCGCAGGCAGTCCTTGACGGAATCGGCGATCGTGCCGATGTCCGACTGCTGCATGATGAGCGACTCGTGTCCGAGGAGGTTGAAGCTCGGGGTATACGCATTCGAGAGATCGCCGCCCGGCAGGAGCTTACCCAGGTTGAATCGGCCCTGCGGGTCGATGGCCTGCTTATAGGCGCGGAACTCCACGACCTCCGCATCATCCAAAAATTCCAGCTTCGTGATGCCGATGCCGTGCTCCCCCGAGATGACTCCACCGAGCCGGCGGGCGATGCCCATGATGCGTGCGACCGCGGCCGTGGCCGTCCGCAGCATCTCGTAATCGTCGGAATTGACGGGAATATTCGTATGGACGTTCCCGTCCCCCGCATGCATGTGCAGCGCGACGAAGATGCGTCCGCGCAGCACGCTCCGATGGGCTTCCTCGCAGGAGGCCAGGATGGGAGCGAAAACCCGCCCGTTGAAAATCTGTTGCAGCGGCGCACGTAACTCACGCTTCCACGAGACGCGGATCGTGCGGTCCTGCACCATATCGAAGACGCGCAGAGCCCCATCCTCGGCCAGGCGGGCGCGCAGGTCCGGGATTCGCTCGCAATGCAGAGCCTCGAGCCGTGGCAGAGCTTGCTCGAGGCTGGTGTCGAGATGGCTTGCGAGCCAGCTCCAGCGCAGGCGGACATCCGCGAGCAGTTGCCTCACCTGCGAAGTGCGCTCGCCGATGATTTCCTCATCCGGCAGATTTCCGAGCTCAGCATCCGCCGCGCGCGCGAGCGGTAGTGTTGCGGCGAACAGAGACTCGAGCGCATCGATGAGGGCGAGCTTGTTGGCGATCGACAGCTCGATGTTGATACGCTCGATCTCGTCCGTGTACTCGCCCATGCGGGCGAGCGGCAGCACGACGTCCTCGTTGATCTTGAAGGCGTTGGTGTGGCGCGCGATGGCGGCCGTGCGGGCGCGGTCCAGCCAGAACTTGCGACGCGCTTCCGCGCTCACCGCGACGAAGCCCTCGCCGCTGCGTGCGTTGGCGATCCGCACCACATGTGATGCGGCCGCGGCGACTGCCGCCTCGTCATCGCCGACGATGTCGCCGAAGAGTCCCATCTTGGGCAGCGAGCCGCGCTTGGATTTTGTGGTGTAGCCCACGGCCCGCAGATACCGCTCATCCATGTGCTCGAGTCCTGCGAGACGCACGCTGCTGCGGGCGGTGAGATCATCGAGATAGTCCTTGATCTCGACGATCGCGGGCACCGCCTCGCGCGCCTGGCCGAAGAACTCCAGACATACCGTGCGCGTGTACGCAGGGCTGCGATGCAACACCCAGCGCGCGGAGGTGATGATGCCGTCGCAGCCTTCCTTCTGCACGCCCGGCAGACCGCCGAGGAACTTGTCGGTCACGTCCTTGCCGAGCCCTACCTTGCGGAACCGGCTCCCCGGAATCCGCAGCGTTTGTCTGCGCAGCACGGCTGCCCGGTCGGGCCGGTCTCTGCCGTCCTTCCAGGCCAATTCGAACTCGGCGGTCTCGACGTCGTGGATCTTGCCCCGGTTGTGCGCGACGCGGCTGACTTCCAGCCAGTTGCCGTCGCAATCGACCATGCGCCACCACGCCAGGTTGTCCACGGCAGTGCCCCACAGGACTGCTTTCTTGCCGCCGGCATTCATCGCGATGTTACCGCCTATGCAGGAGGCATCCGCCGATGTGGGGTCGACGGCAAACACCAGGCCGCCCTGCTCTGCGGCCGCGGCCACGCGCCGGGTGACGACGCCGGCTTCGGAGTAGATCGTCGGGACCGTTTCCCCGAGCCCGGGCAGGTGCACGCTCTCGATCGCGTCCAGCCGCTCCAGTTTCTCCGTGTTGATGACGGCGGAGAGCGGTGTCAGCGGAACGGCGCCGCCGGTATATCCGGTGCCGCCGCCCCGTGGAATGATGGTGAGCCCGAGCTCGATGCAGCCGCGCACCAGATCCGGGATCTCCGCTTCCGTGTCGGGCATCAGCACCACGAACGGGTACTCCACGCGCCAGTCGGTCGCGTCGGTAACGTGGGATACGCGCGCATAAGCATCGAAGCGGATATTGTCCGCGCGCGTGCGGCGCCCCAGCACGCGCGTCACTCTGCGGCGTAGCGCAGCCCAGACATCGAAGTCCGTCTCGAAGCTGCGCACCGCTGCGCGTGCGGCTGTCAACAGCTCGCCGACGCGATCATAGCGTTGGATGTCATTCGCATTGCGGCGACGGTCCACCTCCGTCAGCCGGTGGTGCAGCGCCTCGACGAGGAGGCGTCGCCGCCGCCTGTTTTCGAGGAGGTCGTCCTGCAGATATGGATTGCGGCGCACGACCCAGATGTCGCCCAAAACCTCATAGAGCATCCGCGCCGAGCGGCCCGTGCGCCGCTCATGCCGCAGCTCCTCGATCAGCGCCCAGTGCCGCGCCCCGAGCAGGCGAATCACGATCTCCCGGTCCGAGAAGGACGTGTAGTTGTAGGGGATCTCGCGCAGCCGCGCCGCCGGCTCGCGCTCAGGCGCGGGCTCGCCGGCAGGTTCGAGAGGCAGCGACGTCTGTGTCGGTATCGTGCTCATGGGTTATTTTCGAGCCTGCCAGGCACAGCGGGCCAGGGCCGCTCCCTCGCCCCCGGCAACCGTGCAGGGTCTCGGCCCTGAGGGCCCGCCCGGCGATTCTCGCCAGTCAAGGAAGGTCCGTGCCGCCCATCAGAAACCGGTCGCATTCGCGCGCGGCGCCCCGACCCTCGTTGATGGCCCAGACCACCAGGCTCTGTCCGCGGCGGCAGTCGCCGGCAGCGAACACGCCTTTGACGTTGGTCGCGAACAGTCCATGCTCGGCCTGCACGTTGGAGCGCTCATCGGTGTGGACACCGAGCTCGGCCAACAGAGGTTGCTCCGGTCCGGTGAAACCCATCGCCAGCAGCACGAGGTCCGCAGGGATGTCGCGCTCACTGCCCGGCACATCGACGGGCGACAGGCGACCGTTCGAGTCCCTCTTCCAGGTCACGGCAACCGTGCTCAGCGAGCGAACGCCGCCCTCTGCGTCGCCGTTCAGCCGCTTCACGGTCGTGACGTACGTACGCGGGTCGGAGCCGAACTTTGCCGCAGCTTCCTCCTGCCCGTAGTCCAGCTTGTAGACCTTGGGCCACTCCGGCCATGGATTGTCGCTCGCGCGATCCAGGGGCGGCTGCGGCATGATCTCGATCTGCGTCAGGCTCTTGCAACCTTGTCGTATGGCCGTGGCGACGCAATCCGTGCCGGTATCGCCGCCACCCACCACGATGACGTGTTTGCCACGCGCATGGATGGAGCTATGGTCAGGTCCGCCGTTGAGCAACGACTTGGTGCTGGCGGTGAGGTATTCCATGGCGAAGTGCACGCCCTGCAGCTTCCGGTTCGCGACGGCCAGGTCGCGTGCCTGCGTGGCGCCCGTGCAGATGACCATGGCATCGAAGTCCTTGAGGAGCAGCATCGGCTCGACATTTTCGCCGACGTTGGCGTTGCAGACGAACTTCACTCCTTCCTGCTGCATCAGCTCGATGCGCCGCAGCACGACCTCCTTCTTGTCGAGCTTCATATTGGGGATGCCATACATGAGCAGGCCACCCGGGCGGTCGTCGCGCTCGAGCACGGTCACCGTATGCCCGGCGCGATTCAACTGGGCAGCCGCGGCAAGGCCGGCAGGGCCGGAGCCGATCACCGCCACCCGCTTATCGGTGCGTGCGGCGGGCGGCTCGGGCGCGATCCAGCCCTGTTCCCAGCCCTTGTCGACGATGGCGTTCTCGACGCTCTTGATCGTCACAGGCGGGGCGTTGATGCCGAGTACACACGAGCCCTCACACGGCGCGGGGCAGACGCGGCCGGTGAACTCCGGAAAGTTGTTGGTTTTGTGCAGGCGCTCGAGGGCCTCGCGCCAGAGGCCCCGATACACGAGGTCGTTCCACTCCGGGATGAGGTTGTTCACCGGGCAGCCCGAGGCCATGCCCGAAATCAGCCTGCCCGTATGGCAGAACGGTACGCCGCAGTCCATGCAGCGGGCGGCCTGGTTGCGCAGCCGCTTCTCGTCCATGTGATGGTGGAACTCCTGCCAGTCGCGCACGCGCTCGACGGGCGTGCGGTCCACGGGGAGCTCGCGCAGGTACTCGATGAATCCGGTCGGCTTGCCCATCGGGTGCTCGATCTCCTGTCAATTGCCACCGACGCGCGCCAGGTCGCGCGCGTTCTCTTCGAAGGCCACCATGATGGCCTCATCGCCAGTCAGCCCCTGGCCGTGAGCGCGCTTCAGCGAGGCGAGAGCACGCTTGAAATCCTTCGGCACCACGGCCACGAACTTCGACAGCAGCCGCCCCCAGCCTTCGAGGACGTAGCGCGCGCGCACACTGCGCGTGAGCTCGAGGTGGCGCTCGATCATGGCGCGCACCCGTGCGATCTCCTCCGGATCCTCCAGCCGCTCGATGCCCACCATCTGGGTGTTGACCCGAGCGGGAAAGTCGCCCGCCTCATCGAGCACGTAAGCGATGCCGCCCGACATCCCGGCACCGAAGTTGCGCCCGGCCGAGCCAAGCACCACGACACGACCACCGGTCATGTACTCGCAACCGTGATCGCCAACGGCCTCCACGACCGCATCGACACCGCTGTTGCGCACGGCGAAGCGTTCCCCCGCCATGCCGCAGATGTAGGCCTCGCCACTCGTTGCGCCGTAGAGCCCGACGTTGCCGATGATGATGTTCTCCTCGGGTGCGAACGGCGAGCCGGCCGGCGGGTAGACCACGATCCGGCCGCCGGAGAGGCCCTTGCCGAGGTGATCATTGGCGTCGCCTTCCAGCACGAAGGTCATGCCGCGCGGCATGAATGCTCCGAAGCTCTGACCCGCCGAGCCCTTGAAGCCGATGCGGATGGTGTCATCCGGCAGTCCCTCGGGACCGTATTTGCGCGTGATCTCGCTGCCGGTGATGGTGCCGACCACACGGTTGACGTTGCGGATCGGCAGCTCGGCGCGCACCGGCTCGCCGCGCTCGATCGCGGGACGGCAAAGCGTGAGCAGCGTCGTCACGTCCAGGGACTTCTCCAGCCCGTGATCCTGCTCGATCTGGCGGAAGCGGCCGACCTCCGCACCGACATCCGGCTGATAGAGGATGTTGCTGAAGTCGAAGCCCTTGGCCTTCCAGTGCTCGATGGCCTTCTTGGGCGCCAGGTGATCGACCCGCCCGATCATCTCCTCGACGGTGCGGAAGCCGAGCTCCGCCATGATCTCGCGCATGTCCTGCGCGATGAAGCGCATGAAGTTGACTACGTGCTCCGGCTTGCCGGCGAACTTCTCCCGCAGCCGCGGGTCCTGCGTCGCCACACCGGCAGGGCAGGTGTTGAGATGACACACGCGCATCATGATGCAGCCGACCGCGACGAGCGGCGCCGTCGCGAACCCGAACTCCTCCGCTCCCAGCAAAGCGGCGATGACGACGTCACGGCCGGTCTTCAGCTGTCCGTCCGCTTCTACGGCGATGCGGCTGCGCAGATTGTTGAGGACCAGAGTCTGGTGAGCTTCCGCGACCCCAAGCTCCCAGGGTAGGCCAGCATGCGCGATGGAGGTCTGCGGCGAGGCGCCGGTGCCGCCGTCGTGTCCGCTAATCAGTACGACGTCCGCGTGCGCCTTGGCAACACCCGCCGCGATCGTACCCACGCCGACTTCCGATACCAGCTTGACGCTGATGCGCGCCTCGCGGTTGGCATTCTTGAGGTCATGAATGAGCTCCGCCAGGTCCTCGATGGAGTAGATGTCATGATGCGGGGGAGGGGAGATGAGGCCGACTCCCGCCGTGGTATGTCGGGTCTTGGCGATCCAGGGGTAGACCTTCGTGCCGGGCAACTGGCCGCCTTCGCCGGGCTTGGCGCCCTGCGCCATCTTGATCTGCAGCTCCCGCGCGCTGACGAGGTACTCGCTGGTGACACCGAAGCGGCCCGAGGCCACCTGCTTGATGGCGCTGTTCTTCGAGTCGCCGTCGGGCAGCGGGCGGTAGCGCTCCGGGTCCTCCCCGCCCTCGCCCGTATTGCTCTTGCCACCGATGCGGTTCATGGCGATCGCGAGGGTCTCGTGCGCCTCCTTGCTGATCGAGCCGTAGGACATGGCGCCTGTCTTGAAGCGTCTGACGATGCTGTCGATCGGCTCGACTTCATCGAGGGCTACGGGCTCCGAAGGCGCGAACTCCAGCAGGCCGCGCAGTGTCGCGAGCGTGCTCGATTGCTCATCGATCAGCTTGGCGTAGGACTTGTAGGTTGCGTAGTTGCCCGAGCGCACCGCCTTCTGCAGGCGGTGGATCGACTCAGGATTGAACAGGTGATGCTCGCCGTCGGACCGCCACTGATACATGCCGCCGGTCTCGAGCGTGTGGCCCTTGTTCCTGCGCGCCGGGAAGGCCGCCCGGTGACGGATCAGCACCTCCTGCGCAATGGTCTCCATGCCGATGC
Organism: Steroidobacteraceae bacterium; assembly: GCA_035652555.1. Lineage (GTDB taxonomy): Bacteria > Pseudomonadota > Gammaproteobacteria > Steroidobacterales > Steroidobacteraceae > 13-2-20CM-66-19. The sequence goes on from DASRDO010000049.1 coordinate 105,533, forward strand.
CGCCGATGCGCGATGCCGTCCAGGTGAAGTACTGATCGATGACATCCTGGCGCAGCCCGACCGCCTCGAACACCTGGGCGCCGTGATAGCTCTGGATCGCGGAGACGCCCATCTTGGACATCACTTTGATCACGCCCTTCGTCGCGGCCTTGACGTAGTTCTTGCACGCGAGCCTGGCGTCGACGTTCGTCACCAGTCCCTCGTGAATCATGCTCTCCAGCGTCTCGAACGCCAGATAGGGGTTGACGACCGAGCAGCCGAAGCCGATCAGGAGCGCGAAGTGATGCACCTCACGCGCCTCACCCGTCTCGAGGACGAGGCTGACACGCGTGCGCAGCCCCTCCCGAATCAAATAGTGATGCAGCGCGCTCACCGCCAGCAACGCCGGTACTGCGGCGAACTCCCGGCCGATGCCGCGGTCGCTGAGGATCAGGATGTTGACTTCCTCGTCCTCGATGAGGCGCCGCGCCGCGACGCAGAGCTCCTCCACCGACTTCGTGAGCCCCTTCTCGCCGCGGGTCGCACGGAAGAGGATCGAGAGCGTGCCGATCTTGAGGCCCGGCAGGGAGAGCCGGCGCACTTTGGCGAACTCCTCGTTGGTGAGGATCGGGCCCTTGAGCTCGAGCCGCCGGCAGTCCGCCGGCTGCGGCCGCAGGAGGTTGCCCTCGGAGCCGAGCCAGACCTCAGAGGCGGTGATGATCTCCTCGCGGATGCAGTCGATCGGCGGGTTCGTCACCTGCGCGAAGAGCTGCTTGAAATAGTCGTAGAGCAGACGAGGACGGCTCGAGAGCGCCGCGAGCGGCGTGTCGTTGCCCATCGAGCCCACGGCCTCGACGCCGTTCTTCGCCATCGGCTCGAGAAGCGTTCGCTGGTCCTCGAAGGTGTAGCCGAAGGCGATCTGGCGCGCGCGCAGCGTTTCGGCATCGGTGGACGGCAGCTCGGCGGCGGCGGGCAGATCCTTCAGGTGCACCAGATGCTCATTGAGCCATACGCGATACGGATGCTCGGTCGCGACGGTGCGCTTGATTTCCTCGTCGTCGATGATGCGGCCCTGCTCGGTATCGACCAGGAACATGCGCCCGGGCTGCAGCCGCCCCTTGCGCACCACATCCTGCGGCGGCACGTCGAGCACGCCGGCCTCGGAGGCCATGATGACGAGATCGTCCTTGGTGACGTAGTAGCGCGAGGGCCTCAATCCGTTGCGGTCGAGCACTGCGCCGACCTGCTTGCCGTCAGTGAAGGCGATCGAGGCCGGGCCGTCCCACGGCTCCATGAGACTCGAGTGATACTGGTAGAACGCGCGCAGATCGGCATCCATGCTCTCATGGTTCGACCAGGGCTCGGGGATCAGCATCATCATGGCGTGCGGCAGCGAGCGCCCCGCGAGCACCAGCAGCTCGAGCGTATTGTCGAGCATCGCCGAGTCGCTGCCGTTCGGATTGATGATCGGCAGGATCTTCGGCGTGTCCTCCCCGAAGAGCTCCGAGGCGAAGAGCGCCTCCCGGGCCTTCATCCAATTGTAGTTGCCCCGCAACGTGTTGATTTCGCCGTTATGGGCGAGATATCTATAGGGGTGGGCCCGGTCCCAGCTCGGGAAGGTGTTGGTGCTGAAGCGGGAATGCACCAGCGCGAGGGCCGTTTCCATCGCGGGGTGCTCGAGGTCGGTGAAGTACTTCGTGAGCTGCTCGGTGAGCAGCATTCCCTTGTAGACGAAGGTCTTGTGCGACAGGCTGCAGAGATACCAATACTCCGCGCCATCGATGGTCGAGGTGCGGATCTCGCTGTAGGCGCGCTTGCGGATGACGTAGAGCTTGCGCTCGAACTCCGCCTCATCACGCACGCCGGGCCCGCGGCCGATGAATACCTGACGGATGAACGGCTCGCCGGCTCGTGCGGTCTCCCCGAGGGAGCTGTTGTTCACCGGTACCGTGCGCCAGCCGAGAAGCGTCTGGCCCTCTGATTGGATGATGTGCTCGAACACCTCGACCAGCCGCCGTCGGCGCGTCGGATTGCGCGGCAGGAAGACCAGTCCGCTCGCGTATTCTCCCGGGCCAGGGAGGGAGAACAGGCGGTCCTTCTTCGCGACGTGCTGAAAATAGGCGTGCGGCATCTGGATCAGCACGCCCGCACCGTCGCCGGTATTGGCCTCGCACCCGCAGGCGCCCCGATGATCGAGGTTGCGCAGCACCGCGACGGCCTGCTCGAGGATGCGATGGGATTTGCGGCCCTTGACGTCGACGACGAAGCCCACGCCGCAGGCCTCGTGCTCGAACCACGGGTCGTAGAGCCCCTGCTTGCCGGGGGCAAGATGCGGGGGACGGCGCGTCCCCGGGGGAACCCGGCGGCTGCGCGCCGCGGCACTCCGGCGCTGATGTCGCATGACTGATCGGCCTCTCGTTGCTCTGAAAGCGGGCGCACGCGTCCTTGCACCGGTGCCGAGGCCTCATCAGGGAATGAGCCTCGCCGGCGGCGCCCGCGGAATTGTCAAAGATGATGAGGCGGATCGCGGCGCTGCACCCGGACGCATGAAGTGGAGTCCGGGCGGCGCGTGCCCGTCTGAGCCGCCGATATAAGCCCGATAATATCCGTCCCTGGCACCGGGTCAATGGCGACACGGGCCTTTTTCGGGATGTTTATGAAAATCGCAACTTTCAATGTCAATGGGATCGGTGCCCGCTTGCCGGCGCTCCTCGAATGGCTCGCCCGCGAGGCGCCCGATGTCGCCTGCCTGCAGGAGCTCAAGGCGCCTGATCCGGCTTTTCCGATGGCTGCAGTCCGTCTCGCCGGCTACGAGGCGGTCTGGCACGGGCAGCGGTCCTTCAATGGGGTCGCCATCCTGGCCCGGGGCGCAGCACCGGTGGAGATCCGCCGGGGCTTGCCCGGCGATCCCGACGATACGCACAGCCGCTACATCGAGGCCGAGGTCGGCGGGCTCATCGTCGCCTCCCTGTACCTGCCCAACGGCAATCCACAGCCCGGCCCCAAGTTCGACTACAAGCTCGCCTGGATGGAGCGGCTCATCGACCATGCGCAGACGCTCGTCGGCCTCGGCAAACCCGTCGTCCTGGCTGGCGATTACAACGTCGTGCCCACCGACTCCGATATCTACGATCCGACCAACTGGCGCAAGGATGCGCTGCTGCAGCCGCAGACCCGCGCGGCTTATCAGCGCCTACTCGATCAGGGTTGGGTCGATGCGGTGCGTGCTCGCCACCCGGGAGAGCGCATCTACACGTTTTGGGATTTTTTCCGCGATCACTTCCGACGCAACTCGGGACTGCGCATCGATCACCTGCTGCTCAGTCCGGATCTCGGCCCGCGCCTGCTCGATGCCAACGTCGACAGGTGGGTGCGCGGCGAGGAGAAGCCGAGTGATCACGCGCCTACATGGGTACGTCTGACCTAACACGCCGCGGTGATGCGGGTTCTTTCGGGCGCGTAGGGAACCGCCAAGCCTTTTTTACATTTCACTAGATATTTCATAGAGTAGGGTGGTGGCCGCAATTCCATGCACCGACAACCTGGCTCTATCAGGGATCGCGCTGTTCCTCGACGTTGACGGCACGTTGCTCGAGATTGCAGCGCGGCCGCAGGCCGTGTCAGTCCCCGAGGCGCTGCGGGAACGGCTGCGGGCGCTGTCTCACGCCAGCGGCGGCGCCGTAGCGCTCGTCAGCGGACGCGCGATTGCGGATCTCGACGCCCTATTTGCTCCGCTCGCGCTACCGTCAGCGGGACTGCACGGCTTCGAGCGTCGCGGCGCTTCTGGCGAGTATTACCGGTTGCCGCCACCCTCCACGGCTGCGCTCGAGTTTGCGCGTGCAGCGATGGTACAGCTCGCGCGCCGGCATGCTGGCTTGCTGGTCGAGGACAAGCTGTTCGCGCTGGCGCTGCATTACCGCGACGCCCCGCAATTGGAGGAGACGGTGGTCAGGACCATGCAGGAGCTTGCAACACGCGTGCATGAAGATCTCGAGCTGCAGCGCGGCAAGATGGTCGTGGAGCTGCGTCCGGCCGGTGCAACCAAGGCGGACGGTGTGGCCGCCTTTCTGGAGGAGGCGCCGTTTGCCGGCCGTGTGCCGATCTTCATCGGTGACGATCTGACGGACGAGCCGGCGTTCGAGCTCGTCAACCGGTGCAAAGGTCATTCGGTGGTCGTGAGTGCCACACGGCCTTCTGCCGCGCGGACACGGCTGACGGATGTGACCGCCGTCCGTGACTGGCTGGAGCAGCTGCAGACTGCTCCAGCCGCGGCCCTGCGCCGATTGTCTGCTCGAGAACCGCAGGGCGTGCGTGCCGGGAGCCTCGCCTGATGGGACGGCTGATCAATGTCTCCAATCGCGTGCCGCTCGCGAAGACCGCCGCGCCCGGCGGGCTCGCGGTCGGCGTGCTGGCGGCGATGCGCGCTCGCGGCGGCCTGTGGTTCGGTTGGAATGGTGAGACCACCGGCCAGGAGCCCGGCGAGCCGGAGATCACCATCCGCGAGTCGCTGACCTACGCCACGATCCCGCTGCCGCAGACCCTCTACGAGCGCTATTACAGCGGCTTCGCCAACGGCACGCTCTGGCCGCTCTTTCACTACTTTCTCGCCGGCCTGCGTTACGAGGACCAGGAATACGCCGCCTACGAGCAGGCCAATGCGCTGTTTGCCGCGCGGCTGTCACCGCTGCTCGAGCCCGGCGATCTCATTTGGGTGCACGACTACCACCTCATCCCCCTCGCCGAGAAGCTGCGTTCGCACGGGGTGCGTCAGCCGATCGGCTTCTTCCTGCACGTCCCCTTTCCGCACTTCGAGGTGCTGCGCGCGTTGCCGACTTTCGCGGAGATCCTGCGCGCGCTGTTGGCATACGACCTCGTTGGCTTCCAGACGGAAACCGACCGCGGGAGCTTCCTGGATTCCGTGCGCATCCTCTGGGGTGCGCAGGCCGTGGGAGAGGGCGGCACGGTGAGCGCCGCCGGCGGCGGCCGCGCGGTGCGCACCGGTGTCTATCCGATCGGCGTCGATGTGGAAGCAATCGGCCAGAGCGCAGGCAAGGCGGCAGGCTCGGCGCCGGTGCAGCGAATGATGGAGAGTCTCGTCGGCAGGAGGCTCATCGTCGGCGTCGACCGGCTCGACTACAGCAAGGGGCTGCTCGAGCGCTTCCAGGCCTATCGACAGTTTCTCGAGAGCTATCCGGAACAGATCGGGCAGGTGACCTTCCTCCAGATCGCGCCGCTCGGCCGGCAGAAGGTGCAGGCCTACGCCCAGATCCGTGACTCGCTCGAGCAGAGCTCGGGGCGAACCAACGGCCGCTTCGCGGATGCCGACTGGACGCCCATCCGCTATCTCAACCGCAACTTCCCCCATGCGACCCTCATGGGATTCCTGCGTGCCGCGCAGGTGTGCCTGGTCACGGCGCTGCGCGATGGCATGAATCTCGTCGCCAAGGAGTTCATCGCCGCCCAGGATCCGGACGACCCGGGCGTCCTGGTGCTGTCGAATCGCGCCGGCGCGGCCTGCGAGCTGACCGAGGCGCTGCTCATCAACCCCTACGATACCAGGGGCATCGCCCGTGCGATCCAGCGCGCGCTCACCATGCCCCTCGCCGAGCGCCGCTCCCGCCATGCCGCCTCGCTCGCCATCCTGCGGAAGAATGACATCCATCGTTGGCACACCCGCTTCATCGAGGAGCTGCAGGCGGCGCGCGGACGGGCCTCCTCCCGCAGGAGTGCCGAGCCCGCCGAGCTCTCGGCCTTCCGCCACTAGCCGGGGCGTGCGCGCCACAGTGATGAGATGCCCGATCGCTGCCGGCTCGAGCAGCAGGCGTGCAAGTGCTCCCGCCTCTCCAAGGGGCTCTCCGCGCATCCTCGTCGAGCCGCTGCGGTTCCTGATAAGCTAACGCCCCATGGGGGGAGATTTGGGCTTGTCGGCAAGCGGCGCATTCCATCCATACGGCGGATCGGAGGACACCGATGCGCAAAGCGCGGTGGCGCACCTCGCGGCGATCGTGGAGTCCTCCAACGACGCCATCATCAGCAAAACCCTCCAGGGGGAGATCCGGTCCTGGAATCTCGGTGCGCAGCGTATCTTCGGCTGGTCGGCGGCCGAGGCGGTCGGCCGCTCGATCACGCTCATCATCCCGCCGGAAAGGCTCGCGGAGGAGCAGCACATCCTCGATACGCTCAGGCGCGGCGAGCGGATCGAGCACTTCGAGACCACGCGTATGACCAAGGATGGCCGCCAAATCGAGGTCTCTCTGACGGTCTCGCCGGTGCGTAACTCGGCGGGCATCGTGATCGGCGCATCGAAAATCGCACGCGACATCACTGCCCGCAAGCAGGCGGAGCGACTCCTGCAGGAACGTGAGGAAGCACTGCGCGAGGCCGATCGGCGCAAGGATGAGTTTCTCGCTCTGCTCGGCCACGAGCTGCGTAATCCGCTGGCGCCCATCCACAACGCGACCGAGCTGCTTTCCTGCATGTTGTCGGAGGACTCTCGCGCCCGCATTCCCCTCGAGATGATCAGGCGTCAGACCACACAATTGACGCGGCTGGTCGACGACCTGCTCGACATCGGACGTATCACGCAAGGACGGATCCGTCTCGAATCCGAGCCGCTCGAGCTTGCAAGTGTCATCGCTCAAGCATTCGAGACCGTCGAGCCGCAGCTGCGGCAGAAGCGGCACAAAGCTTCGGTGATCAGCAGCTACGAGCCTCTCTATGTCGTGGGTGACTTCCACCGCCTCGTCCAGTGCGTCTCCAATGTCCTCGGCAACGCCGTCAAGTACACCGATCCTGGCGGCGAGATTCAGGTCAGGACGAGCACTGAAGGCACGGACGCTGTGATCCAGATCGCCGATAATGGTCTCGGCATCTCGCCGCATCTGCTGCCGCGGATCTTCGAGATCTTCGTGCAGGGTGAAGGCTCTCTGGACCGCGCCCAGGGTGGCCTCGGAGTCGGCCTGGCCATCGTGAGGCGCCTGATCGAGCGTCACGGCGGCACCGTCACCGCGCGCAGTCCGGGACCCAGGCAGGGCTCGACGTTCGAGATCCGGCTGCCTCGAATCGTGCGGCCGCAGTCCAGCACAGCCGCTGAGTCGCGCGTTGAAGCCGTGCCCCGGCGCGTGCTGATCGTCGATGACAACACCGATGCGGCGAACTCGCTCGCGATGCTTCTGAGCCTGCGCGGCCACCAGACTCAGGTCGCCTTCAACGGGCGGGAAGCGCTCGAGCGCCTCCGCGGTTTTCAGGCGGACGTGGTGCTGCTCGATATCGGCTTGCCCGGGACGGATGGCTACGAGCTGGCAGAGCGGCTGCGGGCCAATCCCGAGCTGCGGGGTATGCGCCTGGTCGCGCTCACCGGGTACGGCCAGATGGAGGATCAGCAGCGGGCGAGGGCGGCCGGATTCGACGATCACCTGGTGAAGCCGGTGACCCTCGCGGCCCTCGAGCGGACCCTGGCCGGCCTCGCTGCGGAAGGCTGAGTCCACCCCTCATCACTTGCTCACTGAGGCTATCGAGCCGCGGATCAGCAGCTCGAGGTCGAGCCGCGGCCGTGGCATGGGACGCGGCCAGCCGTATCGGTGCGGGCGATGTTGGATGATGAGGTCGGTCGCGATCCGCCCAATCTCCCTGACGGGCTGACGCACGGTGGCGAGCTGTGGCCAGGTCATGCTGGCGACCGGGGCGTCGTCGAAGCCGGCGAGCGAGAGCTGCCGGGGCACCTCGAGCCCCATCTGGCGCGCGACGCACGCTGCCGCGGCGGCCATGTCGTCGTTGCTGGCGAAGATCGCAGTGGGCGGTGCGCGCACCTCGAGGATGCGTCGCGCACACTCGAGCCCGTCAGCGAACTCGAAGTTCCCGGTCTGCACGAGCTCCGGGTCGATGCTGAGGCCGCGCGCATGCATGGCATCGGAAAATCCGAGATAACGCTGTTCGGTGGCGCGGTGGCCCGCAGGGCCGAGCATGAAGCCGATGCGCGTATGACCGCGGTCGAGTAGCGCCACGGTCATCTGCCGTGCCGCTGCGCGATCGTCCGTGTCGACGGACGGGGAGTCCACCGGCTCGCGCATCGGGGCAATGTGAACCGTGGGCACGTCCGCGTCCGCCAACGCGGCCCGCACGGTCGCATGATCGCTCAAGGGCGGCAGCAGGATGACGCCCTCCAGGCGGAGCTGCCGCACGAGCATGCTGACGTCCCGCGCCATCTCCTTGCTCGTGATGTCGAGCGGCTGCACCATCAGGTGCAGGTCCGATTCGCGGCAGCGCTGGACGGCACCGGTCTGGAACTCACTCAGGTAGTCACCCGGCTTGTCGTAGAAGAGGCCGATGAGGAAGGAGCGGGCGCCGGCGAGGCCGCGGGCGTTGAGATTGGGCTGATAGTCGAGCTGCCGGATGGCCTCCTGGATGCGATGCCGCGTTTCTTCGCGTACGCCGCGCTCGTTGTTGATCACGCGGGATACGGTCTTCGGCGACACCCGGGCGCGGTCGGCGACCATCTGGATCGTCGCGGGGCCTCGCCGCGCGCTCGCCTCTTTGCTCATCATGCTACGATAAAACATATGTCAGCGCTGTCAACTGGCGCGCCGGTCCTCGACCTGCTCGTCGTCGCGGTGTGCGTGGTCGGCATCGTCGGATTCGGGCTCGCCGTCTCGCGCCGCAGAGCGCGCGCCGAGGAGTACTTCCTCGCCGCACGCGCCTCCCGCTGGCCGGCCATCGGCCTCGCGCTCTTCGCTTCCAACATCTCTTCGACGGCGATCGTCGGGCTCGCGGGCGCCGCCTACGTCATGGGCATTTCGGTCTACGACTACGAGTGGTCGGCGGGAGTCGTGCTGGTTTTCTATTGCGTCTTCCTGCTGCCCTTCGTGTTGCGCAGCCGCGTCTACACCATGCCGGAGTTCCTCGAGCGCCGCTACGACGGCCGGGTGCGCCTCTATTTCGCGGCGCTCAATGTCTTCCTCAACGTCTTCGTGGATTCGGCGGCGGCCCTCTACTGCGGCGGGCTGGTGTGCAGGATGCTCTTACCGGGGCTGCCGCTCTGGGCGATCGTTGCGGCGCTCGCCGGGGCGACCGGTCTCTACACCCTGGCAGGCGGACTGCGTGCGGTGATTTATACCCAGGCCGTGCAGGCAGTGCTGCTCATCGCCGGTGCCGTCACGATCACCGCGGCCGCCTTCACTCGGGTGGGCGGCTGGCACGCCATCGCGCACGGCGTCGATCCGGCGATGCTGTCGCTGATCCGGCCGGCCGGCGATCCCGGTGTCCCATGGCCGGGCCTTGCGCTCGGCATTCCCGTGCTCGGGCTCTACTACTGGTGCACCAATCAGTACATGGTTCAGCAGACGTTGTCGGCCCGAAGCCTGGATGACGGGAGAGGGGGTGCGCTGTTCGCCGGCCTGCTGAAGCTGAGCGTGCTGTTTCTCATGATTTTGCCCGGGACCTGTGCGCTCGTGTTGTTCCCGCATCTCCCGCGCTCGGATCTCGTCTATCCCACGCTCATGCTGCGCCTCCTGCCGCAGGGGCTTCTCGGGCTCGTGGCCGCAGGGTTCGTGGCCGCGACCATGGCCGCCGTCGCCTCCACACTCAACTCCGCCTCCGCGATCATCACCATGGATGTAGTGAGGCGGCTCGCGCCGCGGCTGTCGGAGAGTCAGATCGTACGCATCGGCCGCAGGAGCATGGCGGTCCTGCTCCTCGTCGCGGTGCTCTGGGCCCCGCAGCTACAGCGCTTCGGCACCCTCTGGCAGTATCTGCAGGCGATGCTGGCCTATGCGGTCCCGCCGATCGTCGCGCTGGTACTGACCGGGATCTTCTGGCGCGGCGCGAACGCCAGGGGCGCCGCGGTGACCCTCGTGCTCGGTACGGCATGCGGCATTGCGCTCTTCATCGCGAACGTACCTTTACAGCTCCTGCACCTGCACTTTCTATACGTCGCGCCGCTCCTGTTCGTTCTCGACACCGCGATCCTGGTCATGGTGAGCTCGTGGAGCCGCTCGCCCCGCTCGGCAGTGGCGTCGGAGCTGGTCTGGACCCCCGCATACTACCGGGCGGAGACGGAGCGGCTGCGATCCGTCGCGTTCTGGCGCAATTACAGAACGCACGCCGTCGGTCTACTCATTCTGACAGCCATCGTGGTCGTTATCTTTCGATAGGCCGGGCGATGGCCCCTGCGACATCCGCGGCCGTCTGTCTACTCTCGAATTGACAAAAACGCAGCATGTAGTAGAGTCGCCGAACAATATAGTAGGGTGCCCGGTGATGCCCGAGCGGGACCACGCTCAGGAGCCATAGAAATGAAGCGACTACGATTGCTGCTCTTGCCTGCTGTCTTCGCCGCGGTTGCTTTCGGACAGCAGAGAGCCGGCGGCGCTGCTGCCGACATGGTCTACGCGCGGCCCGGCCAACTCGTCGACGTCGGTGGATATCGCGTGAATCTCCATTGCATGGGAAGCGGGTCGCCGACGGTCGTGTTCGACTCGGGGTGGGGAGACTGGTCGCCGGCGTGGTCGAAGGTACAGCCGCAGGTCGCCAGATGGACGCGCGCCTGCAGCTACGACCGTGCCGGCACCGGGCTCAGCGATCCGGGTCCCCTGCCGCGCACCAGCGTGCGCATCGCCGGAGAGCTGCGTGCTGCGCTCCATCATGCCGGCCTCGCTGGGCCCTACATTCTGGTCGCGTCCGCGTTCGGCAGTGACAACGTGCGGACATTTGCGGACCTGTACACGCGTGAAGTCGCCGGATTGGTTTTTGTCGATGCGGATGCCGACGACCTCATATCGAAGGCGCTGCAGGAGGAGAGCCATCGAAGTGAGGCCGGATTCATCCCGAGCTTGATCGCGTGTCGGAATGCAGTTGCCGAGCACAGGCCCCTGCCGGTACTACCCTCCAGGTCGAGCCGGCCATCGCGGGTGTGTGCCGAACGCGTCTTCTTCCGGGGCTTTCCCGAGGCTGAGTGGTCTTCAGGGCTGAACGCCGAGGTGCTGCAGCTCGCGAAAACCAAGGTCGCCATGTATGACGCCTACATCTCCGAGATGAAGGAAATGCCGGCGGACGAGCTCTGGCTGCGACAGCACCGCCGCTCATTCGGCTCCGTGCCCCTTCGCGTGCTCACCAGCGGCAATCACGGAGTGGGCCATTTGGCCCAAAAGCCGCCGGACACGCCGCAGCATCTCGAGTACGAGAAGGAAAACACGCAGGCTCAAGGCCGTTGGCTCGCGCTGTCCTCCGATGCCAGGCAGATATTCGTGCACGACAGCTCGGAATACATCCAGTTCGACCAACCGGCGGCGGTGATCGACGCCATCCGTGACGTGCATGACCGGGCAGAGAATGCCGCGAAGGCGCAGCAATCACAGCCATCACCGCGCGCAATGGAAACTTTTCGCGACTGCCCCGATTGCCCGCAAATGGTCGTCGTTCCAGCGGGGCGATTCACCATGGGCTCCTCGGCGGCTGAAAAGTCCTGGGCAGCCGCTCACGGCACCACTTTGGGGTCGGTGGCGGATGAGGCTCCGCAGCACGAAGTGTCGGTGCCATCGTTTGCCATAGGTAAATATGACGTAACCCGGGGGGAATATGCGGCCTTCGTTCGGGAGACGGGGCACCCCGCCGGCGATGGCTGCGGCGCGGATAGCTACTCGTGGCGGAAGCGTCCGGAGCTCAGCTGGGAGAATCCCGGGTTCAGGCAGACCGATCGCGACCCAGTGGTGTGTGTGAGCTGGCAGGATGCGAACGGGTACATTGCGTGGCTGAACGGCAAGCTGAGGCGGAGCTCCAGCGCTTCAAACACGGGGCCTTATCGCCTGCCGAGCGAATCAGAGTGGGAATATGCAGCGCGCGCCGGGACGCAGACGAGATTCTGGTGGGGCGACGATGATGCTGCGACGCCGGACCATGCCTGGTACAAGGAAAACGCGGGTGGGACCACACATCCGGTGGGCATGAAGGCAGCGAATGCGTTCGGTCTGTATGACGCAGTGGGCAATGTCTGGCAGTGGACCGCCGATTGTTACGCCGGCAGCTATTCCGGCGCGCCGGCCAGTGGCCGTGCCAACGAGACCGGCGTGATCGATCCTCGTCCCAAGGGCACCCACGTATGCATGCGCGTGGATCGGGGAGGCTCGTGGTTTTTCGGGCCGTGGGCCCTGCGCTCGGCCACACGGGAAAGAAATCCTGTCGACTTTCGCGACACCTACATGGGATTTCGCGTGGCGCGGACGCTTTGAGCGAGCTGTGCCGCGCACCACTCGGGCGTAGAATCCTCGCACCCGCAGCAAATGTGAGTCGCATGCGCCTATCGAAAGCCGAGACCCGAATCCTGGAGCAGTTCTGGAAGCTCGGAACCTGCTCGGTGCGCGAGATTCTCGAGAGCCTGCCCGAAAAAGAACGCGTCGCTTACACGACGGTACAGACGCTGGTGTACAGGCTGGAGCTAAAGGGCGCTCTGCGGAAGGTGAAGAAGATCGGCAACGCGCAGCTGTTCGAGCCCGCGATCGACAAGGGGGAGTTCCGCAGCGGGCTGGTCCGTGATCTTCTGGACCTCTTCGGCGGCTCGCCCAGGCTCCTCGTCTCGAATCTGCTCGAGACGGGTACGATTACGCTCGAGGACCTGAAGGCGCTTCAGGAGGCACGTCCCGTGAAGGAGAACAAGCGGCGAGGTCGGAGTGATCGTTGATGCGTGAGCACGTGGCACCGGCGCTGTATTACCTGGAGGTACATCTCCTGTATGCATCGGTCGTGTGCCTCGCCGCGTGGATCCTGACTTCGCTGTGGAAGGGCGGTGAAACCGCGAAGTACTGGATCTGGGTGGTGACGTCGGTCAACTTCATGGTGCCTTTCGCCGGCTTCTTCAACGGATTCGGCTCATCGCATCTCGCCTGGGCAACCCAGCTCGCCGGCCTCGACAGGGTGGGCTACGACCTGTCCCAAAATCTGTCCGCCGGCGCGGTGCTCCTCGGCGTATGGCTGTGCGGCGCGAGCTTCATGGCCGCACGGCTGGCGGTGCGCCTGCCGGGGAGCCGCGGGACCCAAGATATGACAGGCGGCCGCAATCCCACGCCCTTCCGGCGACGTCTGCTCACACGCGGCGTTCCGGTCATCCTCTGCGCAGCCGCAGAGGGGCCGTCGGTCGAGGGAGTGCTGCGCCCGCACATCTCCCTGCCGCTGGGTATCGACGACGTTCTGACCGAGCGAGAGCTCGATGCCGTCCTCATCCATGAAGTGACCCACGCGCGACGGCGTGACAACCTCGTTGCGCTCATTCACGAGATCGCACTCTGCGGTCTGTGGTTTCACCCGCTCCTGTGGCTCGCCGGCGCACGCCTCGCCCTGTTCAGGGAGCTGTCCTGCGACGAAGCAGTGATAGAGAGCTCGCGCGGTCCGGATCTCATCAGCGCGCTGGCAAAGCTGGCCGATCCGGGGGAGTCACGGCTCCTGAGCCCCGGCGCCGCAACCCTGTTCAGCCATCGCCTCGCGCTTCTGCAGACTTCTCAGCCGAACCGCGCGAGTCGTGCCGCGATGTTGGCGCTGCTCGGACTCTTCACAGCCGTGCTGCTTGCATGCATGGTGGAGACGATCGCCCATACTTCGTGCTGCTTCAATCTCCCGGGGTAGTCGAGCAGCGAAACGGGCGCGGACATCATGTTCGCTCCTGCCCTCGACCTGGCGCACCCATCATCACGCGCCCGGGCCGTACAGCTCCTGCTCGCTGACGGCCGGTTGCATGGCCTGCGGCTGCGCCGCACGCCGGGCAGCGCCGAACATTGCGCCACGCGCGGTGACCACCGGGGCAAAGCGCGCGAACCCGACCGGCTTGGCGACGTCATCGTAGATCGCTTCCATCCCTCCCTGCCTGAGATAGGTCTCGTGCCAAAACCCGGTGCCCCCGGAGTTGCGCAGAAAGGTCTTCCACCACTGACGGTGCGGCTCCGAGTGAGACCAGGCGAGCAGTGACTGCATGTCGCGCCAGTACTGGCGCATTCCGAAGTGCAGCGGCAACAGCGAAAAGAGCAGGTTCTCGTGCAGCAGCAGTCCGTCGGGCCGTGCGGCCACGGAATCCGAGATCTTGGGGCCGAACCCCGCCAGCGTCTTCAGGCCCGCGATGCGGTTGACGCGCATCCCCAGGTAAATGACCACGAGCTCAGGATATTTCGAGAGGTCGACAGTGAGGCGATTGACCGGCGTCATGTTGCTGCCCTCGTATTGCGGATTGCCGTGCAGGTGCTGCAGGTACATCTGCGTGACGCCGGAGCCGTCACCGTGCTAATGTAACCAATGGTCACATCATAGAGGCATATGTTACCAATGTCAACATCTGCGCCGCGATCGCGCTCCGGACGAAGCCGAGGACGTTCGTATCACCATGGGGACCTGCGCAACGCGCTGATCGAGGCTACCGTGGAGCTCATTCCCGCGGCCGGCGTCCGCGGGCTCAGCCTGCGTGAGGTGGCGCGAGCCGCAGGAGTGAGCCACGCCGCCTCATACCGGCATTTTCGCGACAAGGAGAGCCTGCTCGCAGCGGTTGCGGAAACGGGCTTTTCAAACCTGGGCGAAGCGCTTCGCCGCGCAGCCCAATCCGCGGGGCCGGACCCTGTCGCCAAGCTGCAGGCGGCGGGTGTCGCCTACGTCGAGTTCGCCATGCGCCATCCGGCTCACCTGCACGTGATGTTTGGTGGTGCGATCGGGAGCTTCGACCGATATCCGACACTACTGGCCAGCGCGCGTGCGGCGCGTGCGGAGTTGCACGAAGTGGTCGCGGAGATCAGCCGCAAGGGTTCAGCCGGCGAAGCCGAGGAAGAGGTTCTCGAGGCGGCGGCCTGGTCGATCGTCCACGGGCTCAGCGTTCTGCTCGCCGATGGTCAAATGCGGCGCCAGGATGGCACGCAGCTATCGAGGCGCGCCGGCCTGAGCCTCGCGCAGGCGGTCACGCAACTGTTCTGCGCCGGATTAGCTGCATAGGGAATCCGCGTTGGGTCCGGCGCCATCGCGGAGCGCTTCGCCCGGCGCCCCGACTGTCGAGCCGTACGCAGCGGCGCTAGCTATGGCGGATTGACCGCCGAGGTCATTCCGCGGACGAGGCCCCCACCGCCACCCAGGCGAGATCGGCATTGGAGACGGACTCCAGCTTGAAGGTGCGCGCCGCGGCCGTCATCCGCGTCAGCGCCTGAGCGAGCGGCATGGGCGGCTTGGTGTCGCCTTTCTTGCTCTTGTGGAAGCGCACGGGGTTGATGCGTGCGACCACGTAGTTGCGCAGGTATGGCGATTTGAAGCCGCGCTGCTGCAGGGAGGCGATGATCTTCTTCACCTGCGCATCGATCTCGAGCAGCCGCGAGGCGTAGTCCTCGCGCTCCCGCAGGCTCGTGGCCAGGGGGCGCTCGCTGAAGCGGTCCACTTTCTTCAGCAATGCGCTGTAGGCGCCACCCGCGAACCGCGATGAGCGCTCGTAGACGATGCCGAGCGTCAGCAGGTCGGCGGACTCGAACTCCGCCGCGCGCTGCGACTCGCTGCCGCCTTTCTCCCGCTTGGCGAGGCTGCGCGCCATGCGGATGACTTCGAGGCTCCGATCGCGCAGGTTGTGCGCCTTCTCGGTGTTCAACGCCAGGATGCGATAGGCCAGTGCCTCATCCGGCGAGATGAGGGCCGTGATCTGCCGCAAGCCGAGGACTTTCGCGGCCGCCAGGCGGTGGCGGCCGTTCGGGGTCCACAGCCGGCCATCCTCGCCGCGGACCACGATCAGGGGATCGAGAAAGGCCGCAGTCTCGCCGATCTTTTCCGCCAACCTCTTGGCATGCGCGGGGGAGAGATCGCGCTGGAAGGGTGTCGGCTGCACCGCTGCCAGCGGCAGGCATGCCAGCAGCAGTGGCCGTCCGCCCATGGGCTCACGGTAGGCGCCGATGGGCGCACCTCCGGCCTCACGCACCAGTGAGGCCAGCTCGGCCACCTCGGAGTTGTCGATGGCCACGGCAATCTCCGCCGCTTCGAGGCCACGCGCCTGCGCTCCCGGGGCGAGCTTCCCTCGCGCGCGCTTGGATCTGGTTGCGGGCCGGTCGCGGCCGGCGGACGTCTTCTTGCGAGCTGCCATACGTGCTACGGTGCACAATACGCACGTATTGGTCAATTGCTGCAAGCCGCCCGGGGCTGTGGCCGATTGACTGCAAGTCCCTGCGGCTATCCTCAATGGGCTGCAAGTCGCCTACGGCGCTTGCAGCGATCTCCGTCGGACTGGTATGGGCTCGCGGCCCAGGGAGCGGCCCTGGGCCGCTCAATCTTGTTCGGATGTAGAGATGGACACGACCTCCTCATCGCTGCGGGCGCCGGCCGGCAGCCTGCCGGCACGGCGCATCGATTCCCAAGGGCACTCGCACGTTGATTTTCGCGCCGTGATGGCGCTCGCCCTCCCGCTGATGGCCAACAGCGCCGTGCAGATCATTCTGAATCTCACGGACATGTGGTTCGTGGGGCACATCTCCACTGCGGCGCTGGCGGCGGTCGGTGCCGTGCAGTGGATGATTCTTGCCGTGGTGCTGGTGCTCGGGGGTGCCGGAATGGCCGTGCAAACGCTTGCTGCACACGCCCACGGCGCACGCCGCTATCGGCTTGCTGCCCAGGCCGCTTGGACGGCGCTTTGGCTGACTGTCTGTGTCGTGCCTGTGTTCATTGCGCTTGGTGCGGTAGGCAGGTCGATCCTCGCGCCTTTCGGGTTCACGCCGCGCGTCGAGGATCTCGCGCAGGAGTTCTGGTTCCCCCGGGTCGGGGGCGCCTCATTTGGCGTCGCGGCCTGGGCGATGATCGGCTTTTTCAACGGCATCGGCCGTCCGCGCGTCAGCTTCCTGGTGGCCATTGCGACGGCCATCGCCAACGCCATCTTCAACTACCTGTTCATCTTCCAGTTGGGGTGGGGCGTTGCCGGCTCCGCATGGGCGAGCAATGTCGCGCAGGCGGTGGGCTTTGCAATCGCGTTCGCCCTTTTTCTCAGGGTGCCATTCCGCCAGTCCCACAAATCACACCTGGCGTGGCGTCCGCGCAGGCGCCTCATCCGGGAGCAGATCCTCCTGGGCTTGCCGATGGGCCTGATGCCCGCCGCCGACGTGCTCGGCTTTTCCGTTTTTCAGATGATGGAAGTCCGCTATGGCACTGTCGCCGGTGCGGCGACTCAGATGGTCTCCGTGTTGACTTCCATTGCCTACATGCCCGGGATCGGCATAGCCACCGCCGGTACGACGCTGGTCGGCCAGTCGATTGGTGCCGGGGACCGGCACTGGGCCATGCGTCTCGGTACCCGGATCATCCTGCTCGCGGCCCTGGTGATGGGCGGCATCGGCTTTGCTCTCGCGGTCGCAGGCCCATGGATTCTGCCGCTCTTTGCCGGCTCTCACGATCGGGGCGCGGCCGCTGCGGCCGACCTGGGAGTGCAACTGCTCTGGCTCGCGGCCGCGTATCAGTTCTTCGACGGCCTGAATCTCGGCAGCAGCATGTGTCTGCGTGGCGCCGGCGATGTCAGAGTGCCGGTCGCGCTCGTCTTCCCGGTATGCTGGCTAGTGTTCGTGCCGCTCGCGCACATCATGATCTTCGCGCCGGGCCAGGGTTGGTTTCACTTCCTGCCGCAGTTGGGCTATGGCGCCAAGGGCGGCTGGGCGGCCGTCGTCATCTACGTCGTGCTCCTCGGGATGACGCTGCTCCTGCGGTGGCGCTCGCGCGCCTGGCAGCGAATCAGGCTTTAGAGCGCTCTCGGCCCGTCCCCGGACTGGACGTCGCAGCGCGCCGCGGGCGCCGGACGATCCGCAACTTCCCGCTGGCGCCTCCGCCGCAGAAGAAGCGGTCCCCGCCATCGGATTCGAGGCCGGAGATACCCGTGCCCGGTGGCATCTCGATCTGCTCCAGGACCTCTCCCGTGCGCGAGTCGACTTGCCGCAGCTCGCTCTCATCCCCTTCCCAGGTTGCATGCCAGAGCTCACCGTGCACCCAGGTCACGCCCGTGACGAAGCGGTTGGATTCGATCGTGCGCAGAATCGCGCCGGTGTCCGGATCGATCTGATGGATCCTGCGGCTCCGATACTCACCTACCCAGAGCGTCCCTTCGGCCCAGGCGAGGCCCGAGTCTCCGCCCCCGCCCGGGGCGGGAATGGTGGCCAGCACCCGGCCGGTCTCGAGATCGATCTTGTGAATCCGGTCTCCCGCAATCTGAAAGAGGTGGTGGCCGTCGAAGGCGGTTCCGGCGTGCGCGGCGGCATCGATCGAGCGCAGCACCGCTCCGCTCTCGGGATCGACGGCTCTCAGCCTCTCGCCGTCTGCAACCCACACGTTGCGGCCATCGTATGTAACTCCGTTGACGCGGGCGGAACCCTCGAACGGTCCGTGCTCTTTGACGATGTCGGCGGTCGACCTGCTCATACTCCGCTCTCTCTCGCGATGGGGTGGTTTGGACGAGCGACGAGCTGCATGCTAATCGACGGGCAGGGACGGCAGAAGTAACAAGCTCGTCGCGAATCCCGGCACGGGCGGCACCAGCCAGCGGCGCGCGCGCCCGCGCCCGAACGACTGTACTTTGCCTGCCGCCGAAAGGGAGTCGAGCGCGCGCTGCACCGTGCGCTGGCTCGTGCGCAACCCCAGCGCCAATGCGGAGGTCGACCATGACTCACCGTCCCCGAGAAAGGCGAGCACGGCGGCATGTCTCTCCTCGAGAGGCCGGGCGAGCACGACGACCCGGCGCGCGCCGTGTGGGGAAAGTACGAAGCCCCGCTCTGTCGCGTTGATCTCGGCCAGTGGCCGCAGCACCGCGCGCAGCCGCGCCATCTCAACTCGCAGTCTCGCGCGGTGCGACTCGTCGGCCAGCTTCAGTCGGAAAGCCCCAGCGACCAGCGTGTCTCTCGGCACATCATCCGGCCAGGCCTCGCCGAGCATGCGGATCAGACTGAACAGCACGGGGCGAGTTGCAAGGGAGATGACCTTGCGCTCATGGCGGACCGCATGACGGCACGCGTCGACGACGAACGCCTCGGAGGCGAGCAGCGCTTCGACTTCCGCGAGGAGAAGGGTCCGCTCCTTGCCGCGCTCACACAATCGCGCCACGGGCGTGCTCAGCATGGCGAGCGCGCCGCCGACTTCGGCCGCCAGAGCCGGAATGCCCGCCTGGCGCGCAGCATCCGCGGCGCGGGTGAGCGCGGCGCGAGCCGGCTTCGCTCTGATCCGCCGCATGGCGATACCGGCGAGGAGCAGCTCATGCGCTGCCTTCGATGCTGGAGGAAGTGGCGCCGGGTCGACGTGGGCGAGCAGGCTCTCGGCTTCATCGAGTCTTCCGGCGAGGAGAAGATGTCGCGCTTGCAGGTACCGCGCGAGGGCTGCATTCACCTTGTCTCCGTGCGCCTCGAGTGTCGCCCCCGCCTGCGGCAGCGCCTTCGCGGCCCAGCCCAGGTCGCGTGCAGCCAGGGCGACCTCCGCCTCAGCGAGCACGCACCGCGCGCGGGCCACGGCTTCCCTCGGGCCAAAGGCACGCGTGGCACTGCGCAGGAGCGTCCTCGCTTTCGCGTGCTCGCCGAGCTGCGCCATTGCAATGCCTCTGAGCGCGAGCGCCGGCGCGTCATCACGCAGTGCGACCCGCTTCAACGCGCCGAGGGGGTCTCCTGCCGCGAGCGCCCGTGCGGCAGCCGTGATCAGCGAGTCCACCGGAATCCCGCCACGCTTGTAACTCTCAGATCGGGAGGCCTGTCGCTAGCATTATCTCACGACTCGCCATTCACCCCGTGGGAGACCATCATGACGAAATCGACCCAACCCGGGCACCTGACCGGCACGCGCGAGCAGTGGCTCGCAGGGCGTCTCGAGCTGCTCGAAGCGGAGAAGGAGCTCACACGACTGAGCGATGAGCTCGCGCAGCAGCGCCAGGCGTTGCCCTGGGTGCGCATCGACAAGGACTACCGGTTCGAGACCGACCAGGGAGGCGCCAGCCTCACGGACCTCTTCCAGGGACGCTCGCAGCTCCTCGTCTACCATCTCATGTTTGGACCCGACTACGCTGCAGCATGTCCGTCCTGCTCGATGATCGCGGACGGATTCAACGGGTTCGTCGTTCACCTCGCCAATCACGATGTCACCCTCTGTGCGGTATCGCGCGCGCCGCTGGCGAAGCTGCAGGCGTACAAGCGACGGATGGGCTGGACATTCCCCTGGGCGTCCTCCTTCGAAAGCGATTTCAACTTCGATTTCAATATCGCCATCACCGAGGAGCAGCAGCGAGCGGGCAATACGGAGTACAACTATCGGCGGTCCGCACATCCGCTGGATGCGCCATCGGTGCCACCACCCGTGGCCCAATTCGCGGCCACGTGCGGTACCGATGCGGATACCTTCAGGCGCGACCGGCCCGGCATGAGTGCGTTCGTGCTGCAGGACGGAGCCGTCTACCACACGTACTCGACATATGCGCGTGGGCTGGATGTCCTTTGGGGTGCCTACCAGTGGCTCGATCGCGCTCCGCTCGGCCGCAACGAGCAGGGACTCTGGTGGAAACGCCGCGACGAGTACGGCGTGCGCTGAGCGTCCGCTGCCCGCTCACGGATCCTTACGCCGCGGACCGCCCTGTGGTTTGTTCGACTGGTTGTAGGGGTCGTAGCCGCCCCCCGGGTCGCGGTCCTCCTGAATGCGCAGCTCCTCGTCCTCCTTGGCCTCGACCTTGAGGTGCGGCAGCTCCAGCTTCTTCAGCAGCCGGGAAGTCGTGCCGATGGCGTTTCGTCCGGTTTCCTTCAGCCAGTCCCAAACGGCGTTGCCGCGATCATCGTGGCGGACGCGGCCCGAAGGGATTGGATCGTGCGGAGCGGATGGGCGGGACGAATGGGAAGCGGCGCCGGAGCGGGTATCCTTTGGAGCCGCCTCACCGGATCCGGCCGCTGATTGACTCGGCAGCGTGGATTTCGATTTAGACGGTTGCGGAGGCTCCATAATGCGCCCACCCGACGCCCTGACACGCCTGTACGGACTATAGCGGAGTTCCCGCAGCCGCACCACCGGCCATAATACGACACCGCTCTTCCAGGGGGAGGTTGCATGATAGGTCGCTTCGCATACGCGTCCGTGCCAGCCCTTATGCTCGCGCTTGCAGCTCTGCCGACCCCGGCGGCGGCAGGGCCGATGGCGCTCACCGACTACCGCATGTTGGTCGGCATCGCCGCACCGCAATTCTCGCCCGATGGCAGGCAGATTGCGTTTCTGACCGTGCGGTCGGATTTCGTGAACGATCGCTACGAGGCGACATTGCGGGTGATTCCGGCCGTTGGCGGTGAGTCGCGCGCCATCGTCGTCGATATTCCGGATCTGGAAGAGCCCAGGTGGTCGCCCGACGGGCGCATGCTGGCATTCCTCGGTACCGTGCAGAACGGAAAATCCCAGATCTACACGGTACCCGCTGCGGGCGGAACACCGGCGCAGCTCAGTAACGCGCCGAACGGTGTGGAGCAATTCGCGTGGAGCCCGGATGGGGACACGGTGGCTTACGTCACACCCGACGATTCTCCCATCAGTGACCAGGATCGACGTACCCATCAGGATCTCTTCATCATCCGGCATGACGACTATCTCGCGGACAAGCCGGCTGTCCCGTCGCATATCTGGCTGCTCTCGGTGAAGACGGGGAAGTCACGTCAACTCACGCGCGGCCCGACGAGTGTGCTCGAAGCTGCGCCGCCCTTCGGCGGGCGGCCCTCTGCGCCATCATGGTCGGCGGATGGCCGCTGGATCGTGTACACCCGGCAGGCCGATGCCAATGATGCCGACTCGGACCGGACCACCGCCGTAGCGGTGAATGTTGCGAGCGGGGAGGAGGGTGCGCTCAGCACTCGGGACAGCTACGAATACGACCCGCGGTTCGCGCCCAAGGGCGGGGAAGTTGCCTACCTGTATCTGCATGGCCCCGGCGCCGTCAGCGATGTCGATCTGTTTGTTGGCTCGCCGGATGGTGGCGCCGTTCGGGACGTGAGCGCCGACCTGGATCGGAATCTCCTCGCCGACTTTGCCTGGCTGCCGGATGGCAGCGGGGTAGTCGTGATGGCCGACGACCACATCGGCAGCAAGCTCTACGTGCAGCCGCTGCGCGGTCAGGGGCATGCGCTGAATCTCGGCGCTCTCAATCCTCTGGATCTCGCTTCCGCGCCCGATGGCGCGCTGGCCGTGGTCGCAGACAGCGCTTCGCAGGCACCCGAGCTCTACCTGCTGCGCACACCCGACAGCTCCCCGCAGCAGCTCACGCACTTCAACAGCCGCTTTGCGGCGTTCACATATCCCAACAGCATTGAGGTGCAATGGCATGCATCGGACGGCCAACCTGACGACGGCATATTGACCTATCCTGACGGTTATCATCCGGGCAAGCGCTACCCGCTGGTCGTCTTCAGCCATGGCGGTCCGGAGGCTGCATCGACCGCGGATTTCGACGGCGGAGAGATCGGGCCACTGCGCGACCTCTTCGCGGCACGCGGCTATCTGGTCTTCGAGCCCAACTACCGCGGTAGTGACAATCTCGGCAATGCTCATGAGCACGCCATCTACCGCGATCCCGGCGCAGGCCCCGACAAAGACGTCATCTCCGGCATCAAGATGCTGCAGGGGAGGGGTATCGTCGACAGCGCGCGGATCGCCGCCGTGGGCCACTCCTACGGGGGCTACATGACGGCCTGGCTGATTTCGCACGAGCACTTCTGGCGCTGTGCCGTGGTGGCGGATGGCGCGCTCGATTGGACGGAAGAATACGAGCTGTCGGGCGCCGGCAACCTGGCGTGGACCCGCGACTCCCTCGGCGGCACTCCGTGGGACAAGGCGAGCGCCGAGCTGTATCGCACCGGCTCGCCGATCACCTACGCCGGCGACATCACCACACCAACGTTGATCGTTTCCGGGACCGATGACGTCACCGTCCCCATCACCGAATCCTTCGCGCTCTACCACGCGCTGAGCAGCCGGCACGTCCCCGTGACCTTCATCGGGATCCCCGGCGCCCACCATTCGCCACAGGACCCGGTGCACCGGGAGTTGTATTATCGTGCGATCGACCAATGGGTGGCGGCCCGCCTCGGCCATGATGCGGCGGGAGCCGACTAGCCGCTGAGCAGAAAGGATGGTCCGTATGCGTGTCTCGAGCGTCGAAGTGACTCCGGTGAGCGCGCACGGTCCGGCGGCGTGGGCATGCCTCGAGCGCTATTTCGAAGAGCTTGCCGCCCGCTTCCCGGAGGGCTTCGACTGGGGAAGCGACGGCGGGGTGGAGCTCGACGACTATCTCCCGCCGGCCGGCGTCTTCCTGGTGGCCCAGATCCTCGGCGAGCCGGCGGGTTGCGGCGCGCTGCGCACGTTCTCGCCGGGCGTCGGCGAGATCAAGCGAATGTGGGTATCGCCGGAGGTTCGCGGTATGGGCGTGGGTCGCAGGCTTCTCGAAGAGCTGGAGTGTGCGGCGCGGGCGCGCAACCTGCGCGCCGTGCGTCTGGATACCCACTCCGTCCTCGCACAGGCGCTGCAGCTCTACCGCAGCTCAGGCTACCGCGAAATCCCCCGCTTCAACGACAATCCGTACGCGCACCACTGGTTCGAGAAGATGCTCGACTGAAGCGGCGCTACCAGTATTGTAGCGGCAGCGCCCGGTAGGATGCCGGGAAGAAGCGCTTCAGGCTCTGGAGCTTCGGCACGTCATTGACTTCGATGTACTCCATGTGCGGGTTCTTGATCATGAAGTCCTGCTGGCTGAGATCGACCGGGTTGAAGGCTGGCAGCGGATCGATGCGAGTCACGATCTTCTTCGGGAAGACCTTCGACTGATCGAGCTGCGCGACGTACGCCTGCGCGATGCGGCGCTGGTCGTCGTTCATGTAGAAGATGTCGGAGCGATAGCCACTGCCGACATCGGGGCCCTGGCGATCGAGCTGTGTGGGGTCGTGCATCGAGAAGAAGATCTGCAGCAGACGGCCATAGCTGAGCACCTTGGGGTCGAAGGTGATCTGCACCGACTCCGCCCCGCCGTCCTCGTCATTGTGCCCGCCGGTGAAACCGGCGACCACGCGCTTGATTCCTTTGACGTGCTCGAAGAGCCCCTGCGTTCCCCAGTAGCACCCACCGGCGAGCACCGCCTTCTCCGAGGAGCTGGAGGCATGGGAGTCATCCACCGTGGGCGGCGGCACCATCGTGGGTGGTGTCTCCTGCGCCGCCGCGGCGCACGATCCGAGCACCAGAATGCCAATGGCCAGCGAGCGGTTCATTGCTGCCTCCTGCGAGGTTCTGCGGCTGATGGCCCGATTCTGCCGCACCATCCCGGCCCGGAACAGGACCATTATGCCGCGCCCGGCCCTGTAGGAAGGGCGGAAGTACACCTGGCCGGAAAACTGGTACAGGTCCGGAAGATCGCGGCGGGCAGTTGCCTTGCCGGCAGGAGAGCGCGGGCGTTACTGTATACCCATGGCGGCGGTGCTCCTCTGGCTCATCCTTTTCTTCCTTTGCTGGCCCCTGGCCTTGCTGGCGTTGCTCCTGTGGCCCCTCATCTGGCTGCTGACCCTGCCGTTTCGGCTCGTCGGAATCGCGGTGGAGGGCGTGTTCGGGCTGCTGCGGGCGCTGATCCTGCTGCCGGCCCGGGTTCTCAGCGGCAGGCCGTAGCCCCCCTGCGTGGTACGGGCGCCCGACCTTCCTTCAATCGCCGCGGCGCGTCTCGAGGTTGGCGAGCGTCCCGTCTTCTGCGACTTCGAGCAAGAATTCGATCGGCTGGCAACAGACCTGACAGTCTTCGATGTAGCTCGTGGATCCTGAGCTGAGATCGATCGTCGTGTCGAAGGTCTCACCGCAGTACGGGCAGGGTACCGCCCGTGACTGCACGCTCTCGGGCGCGGCGCTCCCGGGCGCGGCCTCTCCGGGCTCGATGACCGGCTCGAGGCCGTAGAGCTCATCCACATCCGGCGGAATCTCCTCGTGAGTCACCGCGTTACTCACCCATTCGCGCTGAGCGCGCGCCAACTGCCAGAGTCTCACCATCCGTTTCCGGCCTGCGCCGCCGCGCCGAATTCAACATCATGGCAGCCGCATACACGACCACGCATACGACCAGCCAGCGCAGCCAGACGAGCGGTATCTCTTTGATCAGGTAACCTGCGATGAGCACTGCCGGCGGGCCGCCGATCGCAAGCCCCAGCGCCACGGGAGCGCTGTAACGCCGCGTGCGCACGAACCGCAGGCCGCCAATCGGCATGAGGAATGCGCACGAGCCCATCATGATCGGGAACACCGCCCGGGGGCTGAGGCCGAGCAGGCTCAACATGATCAGACAGGGCGCGTAGAGCCCTATCCCGAGTGTCATCAGCGCCCCGAGCACGAAATTGCCTGCCACGGCCACCAGGAACTGCGTGCCGGGCAGACTCGTGGCGCTCCCACCCACCGGCATCCAATTCAGGTTGGATGCGACAAAGAGAACGGCCGCGACGGCGAGCGCGACGCCCATTCCCACCTGGATCGCACGTCTGGGCATGCGTGCGACCACGCCCGCACCGAGCCACGCGCCGAGTATGGACGCGCCGATCATTGCGATGAGCAGGCGCGGATCGACGACGATCGCCGCAATGAAGATGAGCGCCTCGGTCAGCACCGGTAGCGCGTGGCCTACGTTGAGAGTGCCGGGAATGTCCTCGTCGGGAATCCGTCGGGTGAACTTGAGGGCTGCGGTCGTGGGGGCGAAGTTGCCGATTCCGAGCGTGTCCAGGAAGTTGGTGATGAATCCCACGACGAGATCGAATACGCGGGGACCCCGGGCGGAGGCTGAATCGGGAGGCGCTGAGCTCGTGGCCACCGGAGCAGGTGCTGCGCTGCCGCCATCGCGCCCCGGCTCGCCGGCGGCGGTGAACTGCTGCTCGAGCTGAGGCCAGCGCCAGACGAACCAGAGCGTCATCGCTGCAAGCAGCCCGAGTACCAGGCGCGTGATGCCGATGCCGCTCACCGCTGGGGTGAGGTACCAGGTGATTCCGACGATCGCGAGGCCAAGCGCGCCAAGCAGCGTACGCAGGCCGCGCCTCACGGCGTCCTCTTCATCGCCAATGAGCCCTCATCCGCGCCTCGGGGACATTCACCTGCCATGCTACACCGTATACCATTGACGGAACGGTACAAATCACTCGCAAGGGTCCGCCATGCCACCCCAGAATTCCTCGCCCGGCTGCACGTGGTCCGGCGTATTGCCGGCCGTAACCACCCAGTTCGACGCCCGCCTCGAGGTCGACCTCCCCGCCACCCGCGCGGTGCAGTCCGCTCTGGTCGAGGAGGGCGTCCACGGCCTGGTGGTACTGGGGACGTGCGGGGAGAACAATTCCCTCACCGCCGAGGAAAAGCGCACCGTGCTGCGCGGCGCAGTGGAGGCAGTCAGAGGTCGTGTGCCGATCATCGTGGGCGTCTCCGAGCTGACGACCGCGGCGGCAGTTGCGTTTGCCAGGGATGCCGAGGCGATCGGGGCCACCGCTCTCATGGTGCTGCCGGCGATGGTGTACGTGCCGAGTGCGCACGAGCTGGAATTCCACTTCCGCTCCGTGGCGGAGGTCACGCGCCTGCCGATCATGCTCTACAACAATCCGCCGGCCTACCGGGTGAGCATCGAGACTGCTACCCTGGTCCGCCTGGCGGACGTGCCCAACATCGTCGCGGTGAAGGAATCCGCGCCGGATCCGCGTCGCTTCACGGATGTGGTCAACGCTTGCGGCGAGCGTTTTGCGCTCTTCGCGGGTCTCGATGATGTGATGTTCGAAGGCATCACACTGGGTGCGCGCGGCTGGGTCTCCGGGCTCACCAACGCCTTTCCGCGCGAGTCGCTGGCGCTCTACGAGGCGCTCCAGGGTGGCGATCTCGTCCGCGCCCGTAAGATCTACCGCTGGTTCATGCCGCTGCTGCATCTCGACGCCGAGCATGATCTGGTGCAGTCGATCAAGCTCGCCGAGCAGATCATGGGCCGCGGCAGCGAGCGGGTGAGACCGCCGCGGCTGCCGCTCACCGGAGCGCGGCGGGAAGAGGTGACTCGCCTGGTCGAGCGCGCGGCCGCTACTCGCAACCAGATAGCCTGACGTCGACTCGACCGCAGGCGCGCGCTTGCGTTGCGCTTGCACGCGGGCGCAGCCGCAGGATAGGGCACGTCGCCTGCTTGCTCCCATGGCTTCTTTCGTTTGGCGCAACGTGTACGAGGAGGCATGGCTATGGCAACGTTGAGCGGCATGAAAGTGGCCATTCTGGCGGCGGAAGGCTTCGAGCAATCCGAGCTCACCGAGCCGCGCAAGGCGCTCGAGGATGCGGGCGCGCAGACCCGAGTGATATCGCCCGCCAAGGGCGAAGTGCAGGGCTGGAAACACTTCGACAAGGGCGAACGGATCAAGGTCGACGTGCCATTGGAACAGGCCGACGCTGCGGACTACGACGCGCTGCTGTTGCCGGGCGGTGTGGCCAATCCGGACCAGCTCCGTGCGATGCCGAAAGCCGTGCAGTTCGTTCGCTCCTTCTTCGAGACCGGTAAGCCCGTGGCCGCAATCTGCCATGGTCCCTGGACCTTGATCGATGCCGGTGTGGTGCGCGGCCGTACGCTGACCTCCTGGCCCTCGCTCAAGACGGACTTGATCAACGCGGGGGCCATGTGGGTCGATCAGGAGGTCTGTGTCGATCATGGGCTGGTCTCCAGCCGCAAGCCGGCCGACATCCCGGCTTTCAACCAGAGAATGATCGAGCAGTTCGCCGGCGGACGGCAGTCGGGCAAGGCTGCGGTGTCGCGAGCCGCACCGGGCAGTTCTCCGCGACCGCACTGATTTCGCGGCCCGCCCCATCGGGGAGCTCCCGCCGCGGACGTGAAGCGGCGGGAGCGGCCGCGCATGTTATGATCGTGCCTACGTCCCAGGTCGCGGCGCAAATGTCGCGACCCCGCGGGATCCCATGGACATGCTCCACCTGCGACACGCAATCGGGTGATCGACGCCGGCGTCGAGATCTATCGCTCCTTCCTGCGCCGCGACTGCGAGGAGCGCGGCTTCATGCTCGGCGCCGTGGGCATCAGCAGCGTGATCGTGCTGCGCAGCGGGCAGTTCTCACTGGAAGTTGCCGAGGCCGATGCGCCTCGGGCGCTCGATCATCTGCATGAATACGAGGCCGAGAATCGGCCTGCGCAGCCGGCGCCGCTCCCGCCGCCACTCCATCGCAATGCCTGGGCTGGATGCGTGGGCTACACGGTGTGCCTGCTCGCTGTTGCCTACGCTATTTCCAATGGCCTGGTGCGTCTGGATGCTTTCCACACCGGGGAGCTGGATGCCGCGCGCGTGCAGAGCGGGCAATGGTGGCGCGCATGGACCGCGCTCACCTTGCACCTGAGCGGCCCTCACCTGGCCGCCAACCTGGGGGCCGGCATCTGGTTCGGCTACCTCGCGGGATGTCAACTCGGCGTCGGTGTCGCGTGGCTACTCATCGTGTTGGGCGGTGGCATCGCCAATCTGCTGGAAGGACTCTTCGGTCCGCCATGGCATCAGTCGGTGGGCGCCTCCACTGCCGTCTTCACGGCTCTGGGCTTGATGTCGGCGTATACCTGGCGTGAGCGGTTGCGGCTACCACAGAGATGGGTCCAGCGCTGGGGTCCGTTGGTGGCCGGGATCGTTCTCCTGGGCTGGCTCGGCACGGCCGGCAAGGAGACAGATGTGATGGCTCACATACTCGGCTTTGGAATCGGCGTGCTGCTCGGCGCAACGGCGGCGCTGCCCGCTGTGAGTCGACGCCTTCATGACCTTCGCCAGTGGCCAGCCGGACTGGCGGCCATCGCGATCGTGGCGGCGGCCTGGGGGCTCGCCCTAGCGAGTTGAGCCGCCCACCCGCAGATCCTCGCCGGATCTCTCGGCCGGGTAAGGCTCGTTCATCAGGCCACGCCATACGATGCGGTTGAATTCGACGGCATCCACTTTGTCCTCCGACGTGAAATCCATCTTCTTCGTCGCGCTCGCCCAGTAGGCGGCGGTATGGGTCGACTGCAGCGTCTTGGCGCAGCTCTCGGCAGCGGCGCCGAGCGGCAGCTTGGTCCCGGTCAGGAGGCACGACGGCACCGCCGTGAAGCTCCAATCTTTCTGCCGCAGGTCGAATAGGTCCGTCATGGGCCTCTGGTTGGCATCGAAGATGCTCAGGTGGTCGATGCCGAGGATGTCTTCAATGGTCCGCAGCACGTTCACCGTAGTGAAATAGTCGCTCACTACCGCGTGCTGCTTCACGTAGGGCCCGACGACATAGGCGGGGCTGCGGTGCGCATCTACGTGGTCAGGTCCGTCCTGCGCGTCGTCCTCCAGTATGAAGATGAGTGTGTCACTGCGATAGGGACTATGGGCGACCGCCTGGACGAGGAGCCCGACGGCGTAGTCGTTGTCGGCCTGCTGGAGCTCCGGCGTGTTCACTCCGTCGAGCGCATGATCGAAATCTCCCATGTGATCGCCCGGCAGCCAGAGCAGCGAGAGCTGCGGCAGATTCCTGTGCCTGATGAAGCCGGTGAATTCCCGCTGCCACTCCCGCTCGCGGTAGAAATCCGGAAAGGCCGCCTGGAAGCTCCTGTAATACGGGTCGCTGATGCCCAGCAGATCCTTGTATGCCGGATACATGACCTGCAGATGATCGGCGTAGGGATCGAGGTCCATCGGGATGCTGTGTGGATCATGGGGGTCGTAGCGGGTGGTATCGCCTTCCATGCCGTAGTTGCGCACCGAGCGCCCGGCACGCAGCGCGGCGCTCCAGATGTAACCCTGCTGTGTGAGGCCGCCCGGGCCGTCGATCCCTGCAACGTCGTTGGTGCCGGGCAGGAGGTCCGGATCGTCCGGAGTCCCGGGGTTCGCCTTGCGGCGCTCGGCCAGCGTCGCATACGCAATGTTCACCCCGCGGTTCAAGCCCGTGGTGTCGGCTGTGACGCCGCGCAGCGCATAGGTGGGGGGCACGGTCTTGACGCCCTGGTCGCTCTCGCGCGCCGCCGTGCTCCAGGGCCAGCCTTCGCTGCTCACCTCCCCGGACACGTAGAAATTATCCAGATCCACGAAGCCACGGGCCAGTGCATGAAAGTTGGGCGTGTTCCGGGCGCCGAACTCGGTGATCGCCGGATCGCCGTTGCCCTCGCCGAGGTCGCCGAGTATCTGATCGTAGGTGCGGTTCTCCTTGATGATGTAGATCACGTGCTTGATCTTACTGCGCAAGGCCGTCATGACCTCGATGTCATGGGGCGCCGCGGCAACCTTGAAGTTATCGTTGGCGAGGACCTGCTGGGTCAGCGTCGCAAGCTCGCTGTCGGATGGCAGCGGAACCGTCAGGAATCCGGCTTTCGAGAGCTGCAGCACGTAAGCGTTGCTGGCCGCTGCCTGCACCGGATGACCGCGGTGATTGCGGTTGGCGGAGTTCGGGCCCGGGTTGCTGCGGCTGTTCACGACGTAGAGCCTGGGCTGCAAACGTCCCGCTACCACCGCCTGCGGATACCATCCTGTCGGGATCAGGCCCGTGACCACCGGCTTCGCCCTGTCGAGCGCAACGACAGCCACGGCGTTCATTCCTCCGTTGGTCACGTACAGACGCCTGCCATCCGGTGACAGCGCCACGCTGTTGGGCGCCACCCCGCGATACCCATACCGTCCGCGCACCATGCCGGGTGGCGCGATGGTGCGGATACGGCCGCTCATGCTGTTGGTTCGGGTGTCTATTACGGCGACCACATCACTGTTGTCACAAGCCACGTAGAGGTGCGTCTGCTGCGTATCCAACAGCATCTTCACCGGATTGCCCTGCAGCTTTATGCGCTCGACGATGCGGGGGTGTGCCGGCTGTGATATATCGACCACGTCCACTTCACGATCGCGCTGACTGCCGACGTAGGCCGTCGAGTCGCCCTTGATGGACACCCAGAAGGGATTCTCGCCCCCCGCGACCCCGTGGCGACCGCCGGATTTTCCGGGCCGAAGGTCGAGCTCCGACCGCACACTCCGGCCATCGAGGTCGATGATGGAAATGGAATCGTTGAAATAGTTCGCCGCGATGAGCTCCTTGCCGTCGGCCGTTACCCCGAGGCCGGCTACCGTCGGGCCTATCCCGATGCCGTTGCCCGCCTTGTGTCCGAGCTTGATGGGCTGGGAGGCTTCCGCCCACTTGCTCCCTTGGAGTGCGTACACGTGCACCTCGTCATCCCCACCGCCGGAGACGTAGAACTGCCTGCCATCGGGCGCGAACGAGATGCCGGCAAACGTGTTCGGCACCTCTACCACCTGCTTTTCACGGGCGTGGGGCGTGCTGACGTCATACACGAACACGTACTCATTGGAGTCCGGCGGCGACTTTTTGCCGGCAGCGGTGTAGAGCACATTGAAGCCGCTGGTGAGGATGAGCAGAGTGCGTCCGTCCGGACTGAGCGCCTCGGCGATCGCCTGGCCGGCGGTGTATTTCGGAAAATCCTTCAGGTGCGGATTGAGGCGGATGAAGTCAGCCCCCGGCGCCGCGCGTGGCGTCACGAATTGCCCCGTCGGCAGCTCGCTCCTATCCTCATCGCGAGCCGTGTCGGGAGCGGCGGCGCTGATCGCGGGAACGAGGCCTGATGCGAGGATCAGGGCAAACACGAACGAGCGGCTCGTCATGGCTGTCGGCTCTCTTTTGCATGCGGATCGGAAGCGGCCCCGCCTGGCGGCGTGACTCGCAGAGCATCTCTCGGTGCCGGCCCAAGCCGGACGATGCGGTCACCGCGGAAACTGCTTGCCCAATAATCCGCGCCGTACAGCAGGGCAGTCGACGCGGCTGCGAATGTGGACGTGGGTGTCACCGCCCAACGAAGTCGGACCGCGGATAGCCGCGGATCGACTATGGCGATCATCGAGCCGACGCGGCACTTGCTGTCGCCCGAGCAATTCATGATGGCGCGCGCCGTACCTACTTGACCCGCTATCAAGAGTCTCCCGTCCGGCAGCCAGTGCAGATTGTCCGGATGAAAGTCGCCGAGCCGGATGCGGGTCGGGGCCACCCCTGTGCGCAGCGAGAGTACGCGCAGAGTTCCGTCGTTCCAGTCGTTTACATAGAGTGTGCTTCCGTCAGCCGACGCGGCCACGCCGTTATCGCCGCCGAACCCGCTGCCCGCGACGCGAGCCCAGCCTTTGTGGGCGCTCCATCTGCCAACGTAGCCCGCAGGCCTGCCCGCCAGTAGATCCGTCAGGCCCTGGGCTCCCGCGGTGCCGAAGCTCGTCACCGCGAAACCGTCGGGCAACGCGGCCACCGCATTGGCTGACATGTCGGCAGGAAGAATCACGCATCCCTTCCAACTCAATTTCGGGCCATCCGTATCCGGATGAACGTCGAAAACCTCGATCGATTCCCGGCCTCCGTGGTTCACTGCGAAGAGCTCTGTCGCGCCATTCGGGCGCCGGCGTATGTCGAGGCCGTGGGTGATCATTGCGCCGGCAGCAGGCGCTCGAGGACAGCCCGCGTACGTTGCGGTTGGGCGTCCGGAGAAGTCGGGCATCAGAGCACGCGCGGTCCGCCGCCCGAGATCTATGAGGAAGAGACCTCCGGCAGGGGGCCTGGCCAACTCACTCACGATTGCCCACCGTGAGCCGGTCAGTCGGACGAAATCCTCGGGATTCTTCGGTCCGCAGATCTGGTCGCGGGTGCAGGGTTCGGCCGCCTCCG
Organism: Steroidobacteraceae bacterium; assembly: GCA_035652555.1. Lineage (GTDB taxonomy): Bacteria > Pseudomonadota > Gammaproteobacteria > Steroidobacterales > Steroidobacteraceae > 13-2-20CM-66-19. The sequence goes on from DASRDO010000049.1 coordinate 138,158, forward strand.
CCGCGGATGAGAGATCGACGAGCGCCAGAGCCGCGGCGCCGGCAATCGTCACTACAGCCTGCGCCAACAGCTTCGCCGAAGACGGCCTCATGGCAGTAATTCGTCCCGAATAATCAATACGGCTCGGCGCACTCTATGGGAGCGCTCGCTCATCAGGAAGACAGGCATGCCTCGCGGGAAAGGCTATCCGTCGCAAGGACGCATGCGCGCCCCAAGTCCGTTCAAGCGCCGGCTATTGCGGCGTGATGAGGGCGTAAGCTTTTGCCATCTGGATCCCGGCCTCGCGCGTGGCTTGGACGGGATCCTGCTGCGCCGCGCGCGCGATGGCCGTCAGCTCATCCCTTTGACCATCGGTCAGAGAGAAGTGTCCGGCGGCGAGCGCCGCCAACGCGGTAGCGCGCTCGCGCTCCGGGATCCCCGGTCGCGCCCATTTCAGCAGCAATCCAACGGCCTGTGGGCCACCGGTGTCGCCGATCGCCTCCAGGATGGCTTGGACGACATGCCGGTCCGACGCGGAGTCGATACGTCCGCTCAAGACTTGGAATGCCTCGGGAATTCCGGATGCGCCGATCGCGGAGGCAGCGGCAGCCTCTACCGCATAGCTGGGGTCGGTCCGCAGCAACCTCGTCTCGGTTGAAAACACATCCGCGTTGCCCTTGGATCTGCCCAACGACGCAGCTATCGCGGCACGCACTGCGTCATCGGGCTGGCGGAGCGAATTCTGCAACGCCCGCGTCGCTGCGGCGCCCCCGATCTCGCCCAGCGATGTGGCGGCGGCTGCGCGCACGCCGTAAAAGCGGTCCGCGTTCAATATGCCATCGAGGTGAGGAATGGCCGCCTGCGCCTGCGTCGCGTGGAGCCCGCCGAGCTGCTCGACGGCCCAGAGCCTGCTGCGCATGGAGCCATCCCGCTCTGCCTGCGCGATGAGCGCCTGCACCGGCTGACGGAATTCCAGAGTCTTGTCGATGACCCCGTCGGGATCGAAGGAGACCCACAGCGGCACAAAGGCGAGCGGGATCGTGAACTCCTGTATCGCACGCTCATCCCAAACGCGCACGCGGTGCATCTCTCCGTGCGCGCCGTGGAACGCTATGTCGACGGGCATCCTGAAGACCGGGGTCACCGCGTCGACCTTTTGGGCTTGAACGATTTTCAGCCTTTCGACGTGGGCTTTGGCGTCGTAGCCCGCGGCGATGCGATAGTCGGGCTGGCCCGCCATGTACACCCATTCGTGAAAGAACCAGCCCAGGTCCTGATGGGTGTAGCGCTCGATCACCTCGATGAGCTGCGGAGTCGTCACGCTCTGGGCATGGTAGGTCAACAGATACTGCTGCAGCGCCCCGAACAACGGCTCGCGCGGGGAGGCGGGACTCGAGGGCGCGGCGGCGCCATCGAGCACATACCTCAGCATATCGAGCACAGCAGCGCCCTTCACGTGAGTAGTGATGTCCAGCATCTGGAGAGGGTCCGTATAGTGGTGATCGACGATCGGCCGCCGATAACGATCCCGATCCTCCTCCTGCGCCGCCTCCTGATCCTCCAGCATCGCATACCGATAGGCATCGAAGCCGCCGTGATGTTGCGCATAGAGCGCGTCCAGATAAGTAGCGCAACCCTCATTGAGCCAGATGTCGGCCCAATCCCCACCCTGTACGTAGTCTCCGAACCAATGCTGCCCGAGCTCGTGATCTACGAGCACAGTGCTTGGGTAATCTGCATCGGCTCGAGCATCGTGCAGCGTCGCATCGGACAACGTCGTGGCACTCACATTTTCCATGCCGCCGAATATGAAGTTGGCCACCGTCACCTGGGCATATTGCTCATAGGGATACCGTACCCCCGAGGCTTTCGAGAAGAAGTCGAGCATGTCGGGTGTGAGGTGGAACGAGCGCCTCGCCGTGGCTTCATCGACGGCGTCGGGCACGTAATAGTCGACCGGGGTGGCCCCGAAGTGATCGGACACCTTGCGCCAGGGTCCCACGGCGATCGAGGTCAGGTAGGTGCTGTGCGGTATGCTCTCGACCCAGTGGAACGTGACCTGCCCGCCAGAGTGCCTGATCGACTCGAGGCGGCCGTTGGATACGACGTACTGCCCCTCGGGCACTGTCGCGGTCACCTCGCTGGTGGACATGTCGTTGGGAAAATCCCAGCACGGGAACCAATGATGGTTGTATTCCGGCTCTCCCTGCGACCATATCTCGCGCGGCCACTTGGGATAATCCCGTGTCGGATTCACGAAAAAGAGGCCGGCCCTCGGAACGCCGTGGTAGGAGATGTGCAGGGTGAGGAGGTCCGTCGGCGCATAGTTGCGATCGAGCGTGATCCAGAGTTTCGCGCCCGCCACCCGGTATTCGAGCCGCCTGGTGGTGCGGCTTCCCAGGGTCACGGAGTCGATCCGGGAATCCTCGCTATCGAGGTAGAGCTGGCGCAATCCGCCGATGAGCGGCACGAGCTCCACCCTCTCCTCGCCGAACACCTCGCCGGCGGTCGGATCGAAGTGCAGGGTCAAGGCGTAGTGCCGCACGTGGTAAAGCCGCTGGGGCGGCGCCTGGGTGATCTTGGGATTGCCAAATTCCCCCGCTGCCGCGGTTGCGGCACAGAGGACGACCATCATTGCGGCAATTGCTGCTTTCATCTGGAGGTCCAATGCAGACGGACCGTTCAACTCGGTGATGTACTACACTTGCCTGACATCACGGATCAGCGATGGACGAGCGACACAATATGCGCCGGACAACTCTCCTGGCTTTGCTTTGTTTCCTGGTAAACCCCGCGTGGGCGGCTTTGACTCCGGAACAGGCCCTGAAAAATCAGCCGGTGACGCCGTTCAGGATCATAGGGCACATCTACTACGTTGGCGCAGCGGATGTCGCGTCCTACCTCATCAATACTTCTGATGGTCTCATATTGCTCGATGGAGGATTCGCGGAGACTGCGCCGCAAATAGAGAGCAACATCGTGCGGCTGGGCTTCAAGCTGTCCGATGTGAAGGTGCTCCTCAATGGGCATGCGCACCCGGACCATGCCGGCGGCCTGGCGGCGCTGAAGCGCGACACCGGAGCAAAGCTCTATGCCATGGACGCCGAAGTGACACCGCTCGAGCACAACGGCCAAGGTACGTTTTATCGCGGCGATCGCAAGCTTTTCGATTCGATCCCCGTCGACCGTGTTCTGCATGACGGCGATACGGTCGTACTCGGTGGCGTGACCCTGACGGCTCATCTCACGGCCGGGCATACGCCCGGATGCACCACGTGGACGATGAGGGCTCGGGAGGGCGGCAACTCTTACGACGTGGTTTTCATGTGCCAGCTCTCGCTATTGGACGGTCAGCCTCTCGTGCACAACGCGATCTATCCGCGAATCGCGCAGGACTATGAGCGCACGTTTGCCGTTCTCGGCAGCATGCGTTGCGATGTGTTCCTGGGCGAGCACGGATACATGTTCGGTCTGCAGGAGAAGTTGCGGCGTCTTGCTGCACATCCCGCAACGAACCCATTCATAGACTCGGCGGGATGCAGGCGATTCATCGCGAAGTCGAGGGATGAGTTCGAGGCTGCGCTGAAGGCGGGGGCCGGAACGTCTGCGCCGGGCGGCCAGCGCTAGCGGGTCATTCGCGGCCGTACCAAGAGGTGTGTGGTCACGGTCCTTCCACCTGGTAGCCCATCCGTCGAAGCGTCTCGAGTGTTCCGTCAGGCCCGAGTAAGCGGTCCATCGACTGCATGGCAAGGGTCGCCTGATTCCGTTCGAGCGCCTGCGTGGCGGCGCTCATCCAATCCTGCTGTGCCTCGGCCACGAGCGAGCGCACGCGCGCCGATCCTGACACCGCCTCGAGGCAGGTGGCGCGGTTGTCCGTATGGGGCAGGCGGCGCAGCAGGGCGACGTCTCCGAGTGCCCAGGCGCGTGCCCGGGCCTGCATCGGTCCGAGGTCGGTCTCGAGCCGCGTCAGCACAGATCGCAGGCAGGCGATTTCGGCCGAGCGCGGCATGTTGGCCAGATCACGCATCACGTCCACGGGATCCTTCACGAGAAGCTTGTCCTGACGAACGGGCACACTCTGGCGTCTCGCGAGGTCGAGCACGGTCCGCTGAATGTCGTTGCGCGGAGTCAGGTCGGAGGCGGAGAGCGCGTCATCGTAGAGACGGCGGGCGGCCAGGATGGGGCGCAGCTCCTCGATCCGTCGATCGTTGGGCGCGAAGCGGAGCTTGAGCGCACTGAAACGTGCATAGAGATCCGGCGGCAACACGGCCCGCAACGGCAGGTGATCGGGGTTGGTCTGGGACTTACGCCACAGCACGTACAGGTGTACCGCGATGAAGGGATGAAATCCGATCCCCACCGAGGGCCATGCAGGGATGACCTCCTGCGTCTGCCGCAGGAGGCGCTGGATATCCTCGGACTGCCAAACCATGCGTTTGGGCAGCGGTGCCACGGTGCCGAGCACCCAGAGTGCATGCCCGTCTTTGCTGACGCGCCAGAGTTTTGGACCCCGGTACTTGCCCGAGATCACGACCTGCGCGGGCGGAGCCACCTGAGGGGCACTCTCCTCCTGCAGAGCCGTGGCGCTGCCCGGGGTCGCCGAAAGGAGGAGGGCTGCGGCCGCGACGAGACCAGCGAGACCGTTGGGACGGAGCATCCGGTTGATCACCCGCCGAATCAATTGTTCGTCGGCGGCGCCAGTGGCGCCATCCGCGTCGTGCGGGTATAGACGCGAGTGAAGGTGAGCTTGGTCCGGCCGCCGGTCAGCCGCACCGTCATCGTGAGGCTGCCGTCCTTGGACAGGCTGTAGGTCTGGATGATTTCGGGTCCCCACTGAGGCTTGGTGTCGATCACGTAATCGGTTCCCTTCCAGCCCGATATCTGCTGGGCATCGCCTTGCACTGCGCTGATGTCGCTTACGAGGCCAGGCGTGTACTGGTCGGCGGAACCGCCTGATGTGACCATGAAGGCGTTGGGCCCGACGGTGATTCTGAGGTAGTCACCCCGCGGGACACTGGACATCAGCTCGTCCACCGGGGAAGAGCGCGGCGGTCCAGCGTCCGCTTCCTCGCCGAGCTCCGATGCGCCGGCTGCATTTCCCATCCCTTGTTCCTGCTGACCGACCGGGCCACCCTGGCGCATGCGGCGATGTCCGCTCGGCGATCCCTGGGGACCCTGTGACTGGGCACCACGCGTGCCGCGCCGTCCCCTGCGGCTCTGTGCACGCAGTTGCTCGACCGCCTTGCCCAGGTCGTCGCTGTGGGTCGGGTCGAGCTTCCAATCGCCGGCGAGGCGCACGCCTGGCGGCTCTTCCGAGGAGAGCCCGCTCGTTGCGCAGCCTGTCAGGAGAGCGATCAGAGCGGTGGCGCACAGTGGGGCGGCGCGAGCTCGAAGTGACGGCATGGGTGGGTCAGTATGAGGATGAGGCGAGCCGCGGTATTCGACCGTGCTGCCAGCGCCTAAGTTCTGGACGCCGCTGCGCGAGAGGCCAACGCCTCGATACGCTTCCAGTCACGAGCGGCGATGAGGTTTGCGGGTGACAGCCAGGAGCCGCCTGCGCAGAGGACATTCGGCAGATCGAGGTATGACTTCACCGAATCCTGAGTGATCCCCCCGGTCGGGCAGAAGCGAGCCTGAGGAAAGGGACTTCCCAGAGCCTTGAGCATTGCCGTGCCGCCGGCCGGGCCTGCCGGAAAGAACTTGAAGCACTGATGGCCATGCGCCAGTCCCTGCATCAGCTCCGATGCGGTCGCGATCGCCGGGAGATAGGGGATCGGGCTGGATGCCGCTGCAGCGAGGAGCGCGGGCGTCGCGCCCGGTGAGATCGCGAAAGTTGCGCCTGCGCTCGCCGCCGACCGCAGATCTTTCTCACACAGGACCGTGCCGGCCCCTACAGCGATCTCCGGCACCTCGCGCGCGATTGCTTCCACGGCTGCCAGCGCCGCCGGCGTGCGTAGCGTGATCTCGACCACGCGGATGCCGCCACGTACGAAGGCGCGCGCGAGCTCCGGCGCAACCTTCGCCTCCTCGATGATGACCACCGGCATGACCGGAGACAGCCGTAGGATCCGCTCGATTTCCGTGCTCAGGGGCATGGGCTCCGACTCGATATTTTGCGTACAGCCGATATCGTGCAGCAAAATGGGGCCATGCGACAGCGGGCGTTGCAAGCCGTACTGCTGGTTCATGCCATCGAACAGTCCGATCTGGCAGGCGATGCCCTGCCGCTCGGGGATCGCATCGATGCCACCCGCGAGGCGGTCGATGGTCGACCACTGCCACCGGCCGGTGCCGGAGCGGAGATCAAAGGTGACTCGGAGAGGCTGCTCGCCCGCCGCGCCAACGCCCTGCTCGGACGCTTGCGCGTCAGGTCACCCGGAGTCGATCGTGTCCTCGCCGCCGCGGCCGGCCCGACCGGTTTCGATCGCACGCTGCTGTTGCTCGCGTTCGCGCTGGGCGTCGCGCTCGCGTTCGCCGATGGCGGGCGGATCGATATCTTCGCGTATCCGCTCATCGGCCTCGTGATCTGGAATCTGATCGTCTACCTCGTCCTGATCATCGGGACGTTCCGGTCCACGGAGCAGGCCAGTCGGGCAGCGGGCGCCGTGGCGGCTCGTGAGTTGGCTACGGCGCAACGTGACGGATTTTTCAGGCGGTGGCTCGCGGGAACCTACGCCAACCGCGTCCGTGCTCGAATCGATGCGCTGATCACGCATTCGATCGGCTTCAATGCGCCGCTGGCACCGGGCCTGCGCCGCTTTGCGGCGGACTGGGGGGAGCTCGGCCGGCCGCTATTCCGGGAGCGATCACGCCGGCTGCTGCATTTCTCAGCGATCCTCGTGGCTGTCGGCCTGATGGCCGGCTATGGCTTTCGTGGGTGGATTCTTCGTCAGGCGGCGGGCTGGGGGACAACCGTCTTTGGACCGGCAAGCGCCCACACTGCACTCGTGACTCTGTATGGAGCCGCGTCCGCGGTGTCCGGCGTCCCGATTCCTTCAGCGCACGACATCCAGGCGCTGGCGTGGACGGGCCCGGCGAGCGGTGGCGGATCGGCCGGCCCGTGGGTTTACCTCATCGACTGGACGGCACTCATCTATATCGTGCTTCCGCGGGCGATCGCGGTAATCGTCACGACGCTGAGCCTCTGGCGCCACTCGGCAACTTTGCGCACGCCGCCCACTTTTCCCGGGTATCTGGCCGCCGTGCTACGCCCGCTGTCTTCGACTCCCTCCGGACCCCCACCTGCCGGATCTCCTCCGCCCGAACCCCCACCTGCCGAATCTCCTCCGCCCAAGCCTCCATCTGCCCAGTCGAGCGGCTGATCTCCTCAGGCGGCCCTGGCGCTCACTCTGTCGCGCTCTCGAGGAAGGTGAGGCGCCGCCTGCTCGCATCCAGCCGCACGCGCACGCCGAGCGGTACGGGTTGATTCGGCGCGTCATGGCCGATTGGGAACCCGGCGGCGCAGGGCAGCCCCGTCGCGCGCGCCAACTCCCGCAGTACATCGGCGCTGGAGTAGCCCGCGTCTTTTTCCTCGCAACCCGTGAATCCTCCAAGGACGATACCCCGCACCTTGCGGAACACGCCCGCAAGGGCAAGGTGCGTCCACATGCGATCCAGCCGATAGGGTCGCTCGCCCACGTCCTCGAGCAGCAGGACGGCATCCTCCAGCTCTGCGAGGAAGGGCGTCCCGAGAAGGCGCGTCAGAACCGAGAGATTACCGCCGATGAGCGGCCCTTCGGCCAGGCCTTCGACGTACGTTTCCGCGCCGCTGAGCTCTGCAGCTGGAGAATCGGACTCGAGCAGGCCAAATAGGCGCTCGTGCGCCGGGGTATCGAGCTTCGGCAGCTGGGTGAGAGTGGGGCCGTGGATACTGACCAGATGCTCGCGCTGCAACAGCTGGTGAAGCGCGGTGAGATCGGAGAACCCGATCACCGGCTTGCGAGGGAAGACAAGGTCATCGAGCGCCGCGAGGAGCCGCATCACCCCGTAGCCCCCGCGCGCGCAGAAGACGCCCCGGCTTTCGGTATCCACCAGGGCGGCCGCCAGCTCGCCGAGCCGCCGCTCGTCACTGCCCGCGAGATAGCGATGCCGTGTGAGCACGCCAGGGTCGTAGTGGACCCGGTAGCGGCGGGCCACGATCTCGATACCGGCCTCGAACGTAGCGCGGTCGAAGGGACCTGCCGGCGCGACGACGACCACCCGGTCACCGGGCTGCAGAGCGGGAAACCCGCGATAGCGTGGAGACATTGGCTGCTGGAGGGTGCGACCTACCTGGGTCGCATTCTCCGCCAGCTCTGCCACCACCTCAATCGGCCAGCGCTTTCAAGTCCCTCAGAAGGGCCGCGCGTCCGCGCTCGAGCTGGTCCAGCCGCCGGGCCGCATCGCGCAGCGCGGTGATGTTCTTCACCGGCGCCTCGTGCAGCCGGCGCCAGGTCGTGCGCGCCACCAGCCACTGCCGCGTGGTCGTGGCGTAGCGCGCGGCCAGATCGCGTCGCTGGGTGAGGACATAAAAAGGGCTCATTTGCATGGCGGGCGCAGAATGCCACTCGTTGATGACAGGCGTGCGACAGTCCCACGAGCAAGCTATGTTCCAGTAAGCCATAGTCACCTCAGTCGAGCCGCTTCGGGCGGCGCGCGAACTGCGCGCGACGCTCGCGGAGCTGCTCTCGCCAGGCCGACAGCATGCAGCCGCCGACGACGCCCAGGATCAGAGCCAGGGTCGAAAGATTGCTGTTGTCCCGCGCCAGCGCTGCGAGCGCGTGTGGCGCTGATGTCAGAATGTGCATGTAACGATCCCCCGTGCGAACGGCGTTGAACATAACACCATGCGGATGACGCCGGGAAGTCTCCTGGCGGCGACTTTGTGTCTGTGATGAAAAAAATTTGAAGTAGCTCGCAGAGGACACGATCGCAGAGCAGCGCAGCCGCGACCGGGGCTGCGGTCTGCGTAATCAGCAAGTGCGATCAGGCGAGCCTCCCGTGAGCTCCGGTTGCCGCTCGTCGTCTGCAATTGCCGCTCATCACCTGGAGACATTGCCGCGCGCCCGTATTTTCTTCACCGTGTGCTCACAACCGTGGCGTCAGCCTGCGTGTCTTCGCACTGCGTTCTCGCCACCCGAGTCTGCATCTACCTCCTGCACGCTCTTATCAAGCCAGAGAGCTTCTGAATGACCGCTGAATTGCTCGGGCTTCTCGCACAAAGAGAGAGGGCCGGTCGATCTGACCGGTACGCGTGGGAAGAGGGCTCGAGGATCGAGCCCGATTCGAGGGACGCCAGCTACCGGGTCATCGCGCGCGCTCGCTGGAAAGCTACGGCCGGCCCGCCGCTCAAGCTTTCACGATCAGGTCGACTTCCACGGAAGCTCCCAGAGGCAGGCCGGCGACCGCGACCGTCGTGCGGGCGGGGAATGGCTTGGTGAAATGCCTGGCGTAGACGCCATTGAATGCAGCGAAGTCGCTCATGTTGGTGAGGAATACTCCGGCGCGGACGACGTCATCGAAGCTCCTCCCCGCGGACTGGAGGATTGCCGCGAGATTCCTGAAGATGCGCTCCGCCTCGGCCACGACACCGCCTTCGACGAGCTTGCCCGTGGCAGGGTCCTGCCCGGCCTGGCCACTCACGTAGAGGAAGCCGTCGACCCGGACCGCCGCGGAGTAAGGGCCCACTGGAGGGGCGAGCTCAGGGGAGCTGATTGCTGTCTTGGTCATCTCGAAGCCCTCTACTGTGATTGGAGATGCGGGTACCGCCGGAAGGATCATGATCAGCGCGCGGCTCCAACGGATGCGACCGCTTGGAGAAGAAGAGCCGTGCCGGCGCGGATCTCCTCGGGCGTCTGGCTGGCGTAGCCCAGGCGCAGATGCGTACCGGTGCGCGTGCCGGTAAAGCGATAGCGTGATTCTGGCGTTACGAGCACCTTCCTTGCGCTCGCCTCCCGCGCAACGGCGTCCGAATCGACGCCGCAGTCGAGCCACAAGGCCATGCCGCCGTCCGGGACACTCCAGTCGAGCGGCAGTCCGGCGCGGCGACCGACGGCGAGTGCGTCCACGAGCGCGTCCCGGCGCTCCTGATAGGTGCGACGCATGCGTCGCAGATGCCTCTCGAAGCCGCCGCTGTCGATCCAACGGGCGACGGCATCCTGAAGGAAGATGTTGTTCTGGCGGGTCATGACCGCACGCAGGTTGACGAGCGGCTGGTAAATCGCTTCCGGTACCGCCAGAAATCCGAGGCGCATCGACGGGAACATGATCTTCGAGAGCGTCGAGGTATAGATGACCAGCTCGCACGGATCGCTGCTGGCGATGGGCGCTATCGGCTGCGAGCGGAAGTGGAATTCGTGGTCGTAGTCATCCTCGAGAATGGGAACGCCTCTACGGCTCGCCAGCTCGTAGATGCGCAGCCGCCGCTCGGCGGGCAGGGTGACGGTCGTCGGGTGCTGATGGTGCGAGGTCAGATAGATGAGCCGGACGGGCTCATCATTCAACGCCGCCTCCAACGCCTCGGGCACCATTCCGTTCGCATCGAGCCGCACGGGAACCAGGTCGGCACCGGCTGCTCGGAATGCATCCCACGCCGGCTGAAAGCCCAGCTCGTCCACGGCGACCTTGTCGCCCGTCCGTAGCAATAGCTGCGCGGTGAGGAACATTCCCTCCTGGGAGCCGTGAGTGACCACTATCCGGCGGCCGGTGAGTGCCCGAACGCGCCGCAGATAGAGGCTCAAGCGGTCGATGAACCCGGGGTGTCCGGCGGGGTCGCCATAACCTCCCGGCCTGCCCGCCGCGCTGCGCAACGCCTGTGCGACGCAGGCCCGGAACTCATCGTATGGAAACAGCCGCAGATCCGGCACGCCACCGGCAAAGACATAGCGATGGCCCCGCGTGCCGCCGGTCCCCGTTTTCATTACGCCCGCCCGCCGCACGAGCCGCCACTTGAGTGGCCTCAGGCAGCGAGGCGCCGCCTTTCCGGTGCGGGATCGGAAGAACTCCGACGGCAGCACCGCTGCCACTCGGTGCGCCCGCCGCTCACCTCCCTTCAACCAACCCTCCGCGACCAGCTCGTCCGCCGCGGCGGTGACCGTGTGCCGGTGTACGCCCAACATCAACGCGAGCTGCCGGCAGGAGGGGAGTCGCTCCCCCGGCTTCAGTCGGCCGCTCTGGATGGCCTGGCGCAAACCCTCCGCGATCCGCAGGTAGTGCGGGCGGTCGTCTCGCGGGATGGACAGTTGCAAATCCAACACGGCTGCGCTCTCTTCGCGCGGGCTGGCAGCGCCGCTAATCTGGCCCAAAAGAATCATCGGATCTGGCACTTAATACTATACCAGATCTGCGCGATCCTTCTGCTGCCGAAAGAGCGATCACCGCTCGAGATGAGGCATCGCGCACCATGTCCGCACGTCGAGTCAGTGCCGCGCAGCGCCCTGTGACGTTGGCGACCCAAGTTGTGTCGGCTGTTCGCCAAGCGTGCGGAGCGATTGCGCGAATCTGGCAGGGTCGCGCGCCGACAGAGAGCTCGATGCCGGTCTGCAGGAAGGAGGCCCGCACATCCGTCGGTGGCGACGAGTCTCCCGGCTGCCACGAGCCCCTCGAACGAGACGATGCAGTTGTCGATGCGCATCGGGCGGCGCTTTATGCGCGCCTGCATCGGCGGTTTCCGTTGCGGATTGCCGCTCCAAGATGACGCCGCGGGTGCGGCGCGCTGGGATCTGCGCCGCCGCCCTCCTGATTGCAGGGCTGCTATCGGTTGCCGCCGCCGCGGCTGCCGATGCGGCGCGACAATCTTTGCGCGATGCCTGGTGGACCGGGTCGCTGCTCGCGCAATCGGCAACGACCCTCCCGGTCGGGCATTTCTACATGGAGCCTACTCTCGCTGACAACGTTCCTTACGCTCGTTTCGACAGCGGGGGCAAGGCGCACGCCACCTTGCTCGAGAACGAGCTCAGCTCGGCGATGCCCGTGAAATTCGGCGTCACCGACAGGCTGGCGCTCGGCGCGATCCTGCGCTTTGACTACGACTGGCCCCTGCAGGGTGCGAGCAGCTCCCGCATCGGAGCCGGCGACCCGTCCTTGCAGCTGCAGTACCGGTTGACCCAGTACCAATCCGGCTCCTGGATTCCGGCCGTTGCCGTCAGTGTGCAGGAGAGCCTGCCGGTGGGGCGCTACGATCGGCTCGATCGGCAGACGGACGGCCTCGGCTCAGGGGCCTACACGACGACCTTCGCAACCTGTTTCCAGTCGTTCTTCTGGATGCCCAATGGCAGGATCGTCCGTGCGCGCGTGGACCTTTTCTATGCCACGTCTCGCCGGGTGTCGGTCGAGGGCCGCAGCGTCTACGGTACGTCCGACAACTTCCGCGGCCACGTCGCGCGAGGTGACTCCGCATCCGTCGATCTCGCGTTCGAATACAGCGCCACCCAAAACTGGGTTCTGGCGTCCGATTTCTGGCTCGAGCGGGATGCAAGCACCCGCGTCATGGGGATGTACTCGGTACCGGCCGGCGGGACCCGGAACTCCTTCAGTGTCTCGGGCACGGGCCGCGAGCTGATTGTCGCCCCGGCGGTTGAATACAACTGGAGCAGCCGTCTCGGTGTGATCGTCGGGGTCCGGGCCACGGTCGCGGGCCGCAACGAGACCGGTTTCGTCACCCCGGTCGCGGCGTTCAGCTACTTCCGCTGAGGCGTGGCTCACGCATCACGCGTTCGTCCTGATCGCGGTGCAGACAGTCTCCTTCTTTCGCTACGGCGTGCCTGTTGGTCGGATTCGGTCTGAGACTTCGTTCAGCATGCGGCGACAATTGTCGAAAAGGTATGGAGCTCGGGTGGCTGATGGCCGCGGGCCGAGCGGCAATCAATCCCACACTCACGAAGTTGCGACCGAAGTGGCGCCGCAGGTCGTCGCTTCGCGGATCTCGAGGCGGATGGCCTCGACGGCGTACCGCCCGGTTGGTATGATCTTTTCCATGGGCCGGCAATCCACCAACCCATCCCCGACCGGCGGTGCCCGCGCGAAGCTGCTCGCTGCGGCCATCTCGCTCATCCGCGAGAAGGGTTACGCTGCCACATCGGTTGACGAAGTCTGCGGCAAGGCCGGCGTGACCAAGGGCGCCTTCTTCCATCATTTTGCGAGCAAGGACGCGCTCGCAGTCGCGGCCGTGAATCATTGGTCTGAGTTGGATCACGACCACTTCGCCGCAGCGCCCTACCACCGATTCGACGACCCGCTCGATAGCCTGCTCGGCTATCTCGATTTCCGCAAGGCGATGCTGCGCGGTGCAGCCGTAGAGTTCTCGTGTCTTGCCGGCACTATGATCCAGGAGACCTACGAGACCCACCCCGAAATTCGCCGCGCGTGCGAAGCCTGCATCGTCCGTCATGCCACCGAGGTGGAGTCGGAGATTGCGGATGCGATGAAGCTACATCACATCCGCGCGACGTGGACGGCCGAAAGCCTGGCGCTGTACATACAGGCCGTGCTCCAAGGTGCGTTCATCCTGGCAAAGGCCAAGGGCACCGCCGAAGTTGCCGCAGCCAGCGTCGATCACCTGCGCCGCTATGTCGAGTCGCTGTTCCGCCGGCCGGGAGCGAAGCCTGACCGGAAGCAGGGCTCGAGCCGGAAGATCGAGTCAGGAGCAGCGCCTTCGAGACGCGAAGCGACCTGAGCGGCGATCGACGTGGCTGCCCGATGGGCCGATCGACCGGTGCGAAGGGACCCACGGTGGTTGCGGCGGCTCGCGAAGCTGGCCTCGCCCGCGACATGCCGCTCGCCGGCGCTCCCGCGGGTCTCAGGTCAGCGAGACGACCAGCTTCGCCGAGTGGCTGCGCCAGTTGATCGGGATGATGAAGGAGCGCTGGCCGGGCTTCTGCGGAACCGTCGGCTTCTCGCCGGCGAGGACGCTCGGCACGGAGATGACGAAGTCGCGGCCGAAGTCGCGCCGCGCGTTGCCGGAGATCGTGTTGGCCACCTCACCGACCAGGTCCCGCATGGTCTCGTGGCTGAAGTCGTTCTCCTGCATCTTCATGAGGAGCACGGTCAGCATGGCACGCGGCGCGGTGAAGTAAACGACTCCCTCACGTTTGCCCGAGATGCTGATGATCCCCGTGTAGTCGTGCACCGCGGGCACTCCTTCCATGAGGTATGGCGAGCCGATGGTGGCCGGCTGCTGTGCCGCCACCTCGAAATAGTTCGTCGTTCCCTCGACGAAAGTCTTCAGCTCCTCTTCCCGCAACATCTGCCCGCTCTCCGCCTCGCCTTCAGGACATCAGATCCGCGATCGCCTCATTCAGCTGCCGGTCGGTGAACGGCTTGTTGAGAAAACCGTTCGCCCCGCGCTCCATGGCCTCGACCGCGGTCGCTTTGTCAGCCAGTGCCGAGATCACCAGGATACGCACCGCCGGCTTCAGTTGCACCAGTTTCGAGATACATTCGATGCCGTCCATCTGCGGCATGGTCAGGTCCATGGTGACCATGTCGGGATCGGTCTTGCGGAACATCTCCAGCGCCTCGATCCCATTGGCGGCCGTGCCGACCACCTCGAGCTCCTCGTACTGCTGCGAGCGCTCGATTCGGCGCCGCATGATGTTCGAGTCATCCACGATCAGAAGCTTGAGCGATCGTCCCGCTCCCGTGCCAAGGCCTCGCACCGCGCTCATTCCTCCCCCCTTCAGGCTACTGCCGAGCTTGCCGCATCCGCGGCGGGCAGCACGATCTTGAAGCGCGTGAATCGCCCCGGGTTCGTGCTGACTCCGATCTTGCCGCCTAGACCGTATACCGTCCGTGCCACCACATCCATGCCGACGCCTCGTCCGGCGTCCATTGTGACTTGATCCTGAGTCGAGAATCCGGGACGGAATATGAGGGCCATGGCGGCGCGCGTGTCCATCGAAGCCGCCTCCGCGGCGGTGATGATGTTCTTGCGGACTGCCGCATCCTTCAGCGTCTGCGGCGAGATGCCGGCGCCGTCGTCCTCGAACACCAGCTCGTACCCATCGCCTGAGCGGCGAAACTCGACACGCACGGCGCCAACGTCCGACTTTGCCATCGCGCGCCTTGCCTCAGCCGATTCGATGCCGTGGACCGCGGAGTTGCGCAACATCTGGATGACGCAGTCCTTCACTGTCGCGACATACGCCGCCGGCACGTCCGTGAGTCCCGACAGGGTGAGCTTGAAGGGCTTGTGGTGATCCTTTGCCAGTCTCTCGGCGAGCGCCTGCAGTGTGGGCGAGATGTCCTCGCTGATACGGACCGGCGGGCGAGCCGCTGCGGAGCCCGGCCGCGGGTTCGCCTGCGCAGCCGGCTCTTTGAGCGTCGACAGCCGCCCGGCCATCTCGCGCACGCCGCGCAGGTGCGCCAGCAGGTCATCGAGCTTGAGGACCATCGGCAGGAAGTCGTTTCCGGAGAGCTCTGCGCGCTTCTTGAGCTCACTCACCATGTCCTCGAGATGATGCACGCGCTGAGCGATGCTCATGAGGTTCAGGGCCGAAGCCTCGCCCTTGATCGAGTGCAGCTCGCGGAAGAGGCCGCCGAGCTTCTTGCGGAATTCCGCGTCGGTCCGCGCGGGCTCCTTGAGGATGGCGTTGATGAGCTGCAGCCCGGTCTCCGTGCTGTCGAGGAACGAGCCGAGCTGCAGCGGATCCACGTGCAGCATGCCGACCATCATGTCGACCTGCGCGTTCGCGTTCTCCTGCGCCTCCTGCAGCTCTTTGGCGAGCAGCACGTTGGAAGTGATGTCGCCCACGGAACACAGCACGTGCTTGACGCCCTTCGGGCCGACCACGCGATGGAAGTCGAACTGCAGGTAGCGGGTCTCCTTGCCGCCGCGCCCGTTGTCCATGCTGATCTCGAGCTGCCCCAGCGGGTTGATGCTCTTCATCAGGTTCTCATGCGCCCGGTCGCCCCAGAGCAGCTTGATGTACTTCACCGCCGTCGCCAGCGTGTTGGGCGGCACGCGATCCTCGAGCAGCTTCTCGAACGACAGGCCGGCGAAGTCGTTGCGCCCGAAGATGCGCGTCAAGGCCTCCGACCAGACCGAGCCGATCCTGTAGTCGGCATCGAGCAGGAAGAAGCCCTCGCGCACCGTTTTCAGGATGTCGCGGGTCTGCTCCTGTGCCTCCCGCGCGGCGCGCGCGTGCTTTGCGCGGGTGAGCTGCAGATAGGCGGCGGCGGCAGCGAGCGCGAGCGCAGCGAGTACACCACCCGAGAGGAGTGCCCGCAGGCGCGCGGCCGCGCCGGAGGTCTGCGTCTCGAGGGAGCCGGTCACAGCGGTGAGCAGCCGATGCAGCCGTTCGTCGTTCTGCTTCGCGAGCAGCTGCGCCTGACGTACGTTGGTGTAATACATCTTGCCGCTCTCGGAGAGCGAGCTGCCGGAGTCAGTGTCGATGTACGGCTCACCGGAGAAGGCGATCACCGGAGCCAGCACCGGGCTGTAGGCGTGCCACATCCGCAGCGCCTCCTCGAGCTGCGGCGATTGCAGGTCGGCGCGCTTGGTGAGTTGCTGGATGTCTTCGTTGAAGCGATCCACCGTACCGGAGAGCTCCGTATGCGCCTGCCCGGTGTACTCACGCGTCTCCAGCCGCTCGCGCAAGGCGGTGAGCTGCTGGGCGATGACGCCGGGGTAGGTTTGGAGCTCGCTCGCGGCCTGCAGCGCGGTGATGCTGGAGCGAATCTGGGTCGCCAGCCTGAAGCCCGCGAGCAGGGCGAGGCCCATCACCAGGGCGAGGGCCGTGCCCGCGCCGGCCGTGATCAGCCGGCGGTTGCGATCTGCGCCTGCGACTTTCATGTAGAGTTTCCCTGAGGGCCTGAGGTGAACTAGTTCGGCAACTTGAACACGATGTGGGTGCGCACGGGCACCTCGATCGGTTGACCGTTGTATTTCGCGGCTCTATAGCGCCACTGCCGGATGGACTGCGTCGCCGCACGGTCGAAGACGCCCGGCGGACTCGACTCGATGACCTTCAGGTCCTTGACGTACCCCTTCTTATCCACCACGTACTCGACCGTCACACTGCCGCCGATGCGATCCGACAGCGCGCGATCGGGATATTCCGGAGCCACGTAGCGCGTGCGCTGGAGCTGCGCCGCGAGGGCGGCAAAATCCGGCTTGGCCGTCGCAGTCTCGGCCGGCGAGCCCGCGCTCAGCCGTCGAGCCGCCGCCACGGCGGTGGCGCTGGCGCCCCAGCCCGTGGCCGCCTTGAGGTCGGCATCGGCCTGATCCGTTTCGCCGGAGCGCATCTCGAGCCGGGCACGCGCGATCAGCTTCGCGGCGAGATCGCCGCGCGCCTGTGCTGCCTCAGCCTGAGTGGGGCCGGTGGGATGGGTACCTTCGAGCTGCTGCAGGTAATCTGCCGCACTGTCCCCGGCAGGGGCGGTCAGCGCGCCGCTGCCCAGGCGCTCGCGCAGCAGCGAGACCAGCCGATCCGCCTTCAGATGGGCCGCCTTCGCCTGCGCGCTTGCAAGCTGCCGCTCGAAATCCGCTACGTCGGCCGCCGATGCTCCGCTCGCGCGTGCCGCCGCGAGCCAGCGTGCCTCGTCGGCCGGGGCGCCCGCGATGGCATTCTGCCGGGCCTTGCCGAAGAGCGCGGCGATCAGTGCGCTCGTGGCCCGCTGGGTCGCCTGAGTGCCGGGCGCCGCGGCCCGCAACTGGCTGAGGTAGGCCTGCGCGCTGTCGCCCGCCGGGCTCGTGAGCTCATCGGCACGGATGCGATCGAGAACCAGGGTCGCCAGGCTCTGGGCCTTGTCGACCTGCTGCAGGCGCGCGAGCGCGGCGCGCCAGGTGGCCAGCTGCGCAGCCGGTACTGAGCCGGATTGCTGCGCCTGGCGCAGCAGTGCCGCTGCGCGGTCGGCGTTGCCGTCAGCCAGGGCCTTGGCGATCTCCGCTGCCGAGAGCTGAGCCTGGAAGGCGCCCAAGTGGGAATCCGACGGCTGGGCAAGCTTGAGAGTCGCGAGCGCCAGCGCCGCATCTGCGTAGTGGCTGCCCGCCATGGCGTCGTTGAAGCGGGAGACCAGCACCGCGCCAACGCGCCGCAGCCCGTCTTTGGCTTCGCCGCTCGTCGGGTCGGAAGCCAGGGCAGACCTGTAATAAACGAGGGCGTTGTCCCCGATGGGCGCGGTATATCGCCGGTCCCGCATGGCCCGCCGTGCTTTCTCCAGGAGGTCATCCACTTGACCCGCGACGATCGAGGTGTCGACTGCCGGCTGCGGGAGGACGGCTGCATTCTCAGGCGTCGCGCCGGCGGGTGAGGCGGCGGCTCCCGCCACCTGTGCTGCAGACCCGGGGCCAGATGCCGCTTTACCGTGGGTGAAATACCATGCACCACCCGCGGCAAGTGCAACCGCCGCGACACCCAAGCCGGCCCAAAGCGCCCATTTGCGACCGCCGCTCTCGTCCGGCTCTGGCGGCTCCTGTGCAGTGTTCTGGGACACCGTGGGACGGAACGCATCCAGAGTGACCGTCCCCGTGGCGCTCGATCGCTCAGGGCCAGCGCCGCGCGCGGCTGCGCTGCGGCTCACGGCATCAGCGATGGCGGCATCCAGCACCGCCGTCGTTTTCGGCCCGGTGGCCGGGATCGTGAGCACCGCAAAGACGCTGGTGCCCTTGACTGCCGCGGCAACCTGCCTCTCGGCGTCCGCGTCCGCAAACACCACCACGACCGCATGTGGCGCCTGCTGTGTTGCGCGCTGCACGTCGCTGCGAACGTCACTGGTCGTTCGCGCATCGATCACCAGCATCTGCCCGCGCTTGGTGCTCGCAAGTTGTCCGATTGCGGTGTCGATCGAGTCGACGGGATGCACCGACGCCTGGCCGCCGAGCGCTTCTCCGAGCTCGAGCAGGAAGTCATCGCGGCTGGTGAGCGCCGTCAGATCGACTGTCGGGCGCTGTGTGCTGGGGGAGGGCGTTTCCGCCGAACTTCCGCCGTTGCCGGATTCAAGATTCCGAGGCGCACTCGATGCTGGATTGGCCACTGGTCGTGTCTCCACCCTCGAAGAAGAGCTCATCCGAGCGCGTGCGGCTGCCGGTCCGACAGGCCATCGGGCGCCCACCCGCTTGATAACGCACGCAAAACGTGGTTGCACGGAGCATATTGAGCGGCTGCAGTGCCGACGTGCCGCAGTTCACAATAACGACAGTGCTGTCCGGTGGACGCGACAGCGGGTCGCGGAAACTCTGATGTAGTGCTCGCTTTGCAGGCTTGCGCGCAGTGGCGCATGCCGCACACAGAACATAAGATGTCCCCATGCGCTGCTTATGCTCGTCCGCTCTCGACATAATTAGGCATGCATTTTGCTGTGATTCCCCGAGCGTCACGTTTACGACGAAGGAACGCTTCATCTCCTCGAGAACCCGTATTACACGGGAACCGCGTCTCTGCGAGAGCCGCACCCACGGGGACGGAAGGATTGAACATTTCCTTGTTGTGAGCGTCTTTGAATTAGCGGGACCGGAATTGAGAGCGCCATCACGCACCGTGCACAGCGTCGGATCCAATTTGAAAGCCGCGTTGGCAAGGTTGGCGGCCCGGTCCATCCTCGAACTGACAGGACCATGAACTGAAACGGGAGGGAAGGACGATGCAATCGCTCTCTACTGACCCGGAATCCACGAGCCGCTCCGCCTTCATCGAATCGCTGAGCTCCTTCAGCCGACTGCATCGAGCCCAGCGCTGGGAAGGCACCTTCGGCGAGTTTCTTGCCGACGTCCTGCCCGCGAATCCCGCGGCCCTGGCGCGGACGAGCCATGAATACATATGGGACATGCTCCGTTGGCACGGGCGCACCGCACAGCCCGACGCCGCAGAGAGCCTCCGCGCGCGCGAGCTTTTCAAGCGCGAGCTGTTCGGCATAGACGAGCCGCTGTCGCGCGTCGTCGATTATTTCAAGGCGGCGGCCGCCGGCTCCGATGTTGGCCGCCGGCTGCTGCTGCTGCTGGGTCCCCCTTCGGGCGGCAAGTCGACGATGGCGATCCTTTTGAAGCGGGGGCTGGAGGAATACAGCCGCACCGACGAGGGGGCGCTCTATTCCATCAAGGGCTCGCCACTGCGCGAGAACCCGTTGAATCTGATCCCGGCGAGTCTGCGGCCGGAGTTCCGGGAGCGCTACGGCGTCGCCATCCAGGGGGAGCTCTCACCCTGGGCGCGCGACTACGTCGAGCGCGAGTGCGAGGGCGACTTCGTGCGCGTGCCCATCGAGCGGATCTTCCTGTCGGAAGCCTCGCGCGCCGGCATTGGAACGTATGCGCCGCACGACCCGACCACCGCAGACATTGCCGATCTGGTGGGCTCGGTCGACCTCGCCAAGGTGGCCCAGATCGGCGATGAAGGCGATCCTCGTGCCTGGTCGTGGTCGGGGGCGGTATATGCCGCCAGCCGCGGGGTTCTCGAGATGATCGAGATCCTGAAGGTGAAGCGGGAGTTCCTCTACCTCCTGCTCACCCTCACGCAGGAAAAGAACGTCAAGGTCTCCCGCTTCCCGCTGATTCACGTCGATGAGACCATCCTCGCCCACACCAATCTCGCGGAATTCCACAAGTTCCTGCAGGAGAAGGAGAACGAGGCGCTGCTCGATCGCATGGTGATCATCAAGGTCCCCTATGCGCTCTCGTATCGCGACGAATCCCGCATCTATCAGAAGCTCGTCTCGGGCGCGCCGGCCTTCCGCAACGTGCACCTCGATCCGCACGTGCTCAATCTCGCTGCCGTGTTCGCCATTCTGACACGGCTGACGAAGCCGGAGCGCGAAGGCCTGGATGTCGCCAAGAAACTGCGTCTCTATGCCGGTGAGGCGGTCGAGGGCGTGCCGGAGACCGAGGCCTCGCGCCTGCATGCGGAATCCCCTGATGAGGGCATGACGGGCGTCAGCCCGCGATTCATCATCAACGCCATCTCCAACGCGATCACGCGGGGTACGACGCACAGTCTGACCAGCATGGAGTTGCTGCTTGCGCTCAAGGACGGCATCGAGAGCGATGCCCGCATGGAGGCAAAGCACAAGAAGGCCTGGATCGACCACCTGGTGACGGCTCGCAAGGACTTCTACAACCGCTGGGTGAAGGAGGATGTGCACCGCGCGATGTTCGCCTCGTTCGAAGAGGAGGCGCAGCAGCTTCTCGAGAAATATCTCGATGAGGTCGAAGCCTCGCTCGATCACCGTCAGGTCACCGACCCGATCACCGGGGAGACGCGCCCGGCGGACGAGCGGTTCCTGCGCTCCGTGGAGGAGAAAATCAAGGTTTCAGACTCCGGCAAGCTGTCGTTCCGGCAGGAAGTGGTGCGCAAGGCCATGGTCGCCTTCAAGGCGGGCGAGAAGTTCAAGCTCGCGAGCCACGCACGCATGCGCGAGGCGATCGAGCAATACCTCTTCGAGGAGCGGCGCGATGTCCTGCGGCTCGTCACCTCGACGGCCCGTCCTGACGATGAGGCGCGACAGAAAATCTCGGCCGTGCAGCAACGCCTGATCACCGAGTACGGTTACGACGAGCACAGTGCCAAGGAAGCCTTGAGCTACGTCACCACCTTGCTCGCGCAGGAGTAGCGCGCCGGCGCAAAAAGGAGTACCAGTAGCATCATGGCTCCGAGCAGCGAGACCAGTGGTGATCAGCCCGGCGGCGATGCCGCCAAATGGTACGAGCTCTTCTCGCGTGGCGCGCGCGACTGGCTGCGTCATGATGAGAAAGTCCGCGAATCCGTGCGGCAGCACCTGCCGCAGATCGTTGCAGGCGGAGAGCTGATCAACGGCGGCTCGCGCACCGTGCGAGTGCCGGTGCGCATGCTCGAGCACTATCACTTCCGGCTCCGCCGCCCGGAGGAGCAGCAGGGCGCCGGCCAGGGCAAGGCCAAGCCGGGCGATGTGTTTTCGGATCCCTCCCGCCAGCGCGGCCCCGGCGAGAAGGGTCCCGGTGGTCAGGACGAGGGCGAGGTACAGCTGCTGCTCGAATTCAAAGTCGATGACATCGTCGACTGGTTGTGGGAAGAGATGCAGCTTCCCAACCTCAAGGCGCGCGTCGGGCCCTCCGAGGAGTCCGACTGGATACGCGAGGGCTGGGATCGCCGCGGCGCCCGCTCCCGCCTCGACCGGCGCCGCTCCTTCAAGGAGCTGGTGAAGCGCCGCGGCGCCCCGGGCGCCACGCCCACTTTCACCGATGAGGATCTACGCTATCGGCAGCTCGCGCGGCGCCGACAGCCGGCGATACACGCCGTCGTCTTCTTCCTTCTCGATGTCTCCGGCAGCATGTCGGATCGCGACCGCAAGCTCGCCAAGACCTTCTTCTTCTGGGTGGTGCAGGGCCTGCGGCGCGAATACCGCTCACTCGAGACCGTGTTCGTGGCGCACACCACCGAGGCCTGGGAATTCACCGAGGCCGAGTTTTTCCAGGTGAGCGGCACCGGCGGCACGGTGGCCTCGACCGGATTCGCGAAAGTGCAGGAGATCATCGACGACCGCTACAACCCGGGTCGCTGCAACATCTATCTCTTCTATGCCTCGGACGGTGACAACTCAGTGAGTGATTCCGCGGATGCGCGGGAAGGGCTGTCGGCGATTGCGGAGGACGCGTGTTTCACCGGATACGTAGAGGTCTCCTCCGGCCTCTCGCGTCAGCTTGCCACCGAGACGGGCCGCCTGTTTGCGGAGATGGCCGCGGCGGGGTGTGCCGCCGGCAGCTACGCGCTCAATGACTTCGATGACGTCTGGGGTGCGGTGCGGCATTTCTTCTCGGCGGAAAGCCGCTCTGAGGAGACCGCGTCACCTTGAAGTGCCCCGCCGCCTCATGACCGACGATACCTGGCAGAGCTACACCCGTCGCATCGAGGAGCTGGCGGCCAGCTCGGGGCTCACTTTTCATCCGGTGGACTTCGAGGCGGTGCCCGATACCTTCATGATGGAGATCGCGGTGTATGGCCTGCCGGTGCGCATGCCGCACTGGTCGTTCGGCGTCCGCTACATCTATCAGCTCATCCAGCGGCACATGGGCCATTCGCGGCTCTTCGAGGTGGTCTTCCCGGGGAATCCGGGACACGCCTATCTCGCTTCCAGCAATGGCCTCGCGGAGAACATCCTCGTCACGGCCCATGTGCTCGGCCACGCTGACTTCTCACGCAACAATATGCTCTTCCGGCGCTGCCAGGAGCAGGTCAGTGAGCACATCGTGGAGCACGCGGCCAACCATGCGCGCCAGATCCAACAGGCGATCGAGACGCATGGCGTACATCGTGTCGAGACCGTGCTCGATGCCGCGTTGGCGCTGGAGCAGCACATCGACGTCGATCAGTCTTTGCGGCGGCCGCGTTATTCGGAATACATGGACGACAAGCGGACACCTGAGGAGGACGAATTCCGCAAGCGCTTTGCGCAACTCGAGCCGGCGGCCGCCAGCACGGGGGTCGAGCCGAAGAAGCGGGCCCCCGTCCCGCCCCATCCGGAGCGCGATCTGCTCTGGTTCGTGGCCCAATACGCGCCGGAGATGGAGAGTTGGGAGCGGGATATCTTCCTGGCGGTGCGCGAGGAATCGTTCTATTTCTATCCGGTGTTCGCCACTCAGATCATGAACGAGGGGTGGGCGTCGTATTGGCACGCCCGGCTCCTGCGGGAAGCGGAGTTCGTGCCCCAACAGGCTTATCTGGATGCCATCAAGTGCCACTCCGACGTGGTCCGGCCGGTGGCGGCGGATCAGCAGGTGGCGCTCAGCATCAACCCGTACCATCTCGGCTTTGCGATGTGGGAGAAAATCGTCGAGAGCGAGGGGCTCGAGGCGGCGCGCAACATCATGATCCAGGACGATGACTTCGCCTTCGTGCGCAACCACCTGACGAGAGAGCTGGCCGAGGAGCTGAGTCTCTTCCGCTACAGCGCCCGCAGCGATGGGCAGATCAAGGTGTTGGAGCACGACCTGACGGCCCTGCACGAGGCGATTCTCGGCCCGAAATACAACTTCGGTGCGCCGACCGTCTGGGCGAAGCACGTGCGCAACGACGGTACGCTGGAGCTGGTTCACGACTATACGCTCGATGCGCGTGGGCTCGACCTCGAGCGCAGCCGCAAGGTGCTGGATTACCTGCAGCGGGTATGGCGGCGGCCGGTGCAGCTCACTACGACCAATCAGGCGGGCCTCGCGCTGGAGCTGACCGCGCCCTAGTCGCCCCAATCTTCTTCGTCGTGCGAGGTCACGATGGAGACGGGGTCGCTCGCCGGAAAGCTCTCCGCCAGCGCCTCATCCAATTGTCGCTGGATTCTCTCTTTTTGCGATTCCTTTTCGGGTGCTCGGCCGGGTTGCTGCGGTTGCGAGGGCTCAGGGGGCGCTGGTGATTCGATCATGGGTCACCTTATCGCAGACAATCGTCCTCGTGGAATACGACGCGCTCGGCCGGCCTGGGCTCCCGCTCGTGCTGCTCCTCGAAGACGGGCAGGTCGCTGCCCGGATCTAAGGACGGATCATGCAGCGGAATCTCACTCTGCTGACGGGGCGGACCGGCTTTGGGTCTGATGCGGGGCTTCATGGACGCTCCTTCCTCGGGCGGCGCGCTGCGAAAGCCGCATTAAGCGTGCCGGGCTGCAAATCAGTGACCGGCGGGAGTACCCTCTACCGTCTCCATCGTCTGCTAGCCTTTTGCGGGGAGGCGACTCATGGGCCATACGACCTCGGGCATCCGAAATATCGCGCTGGTCGGAGCGGCCGGCGCGGGGAAGACGCTGCTCGCGGAGAGCCTGCTGCTGCAGGCAGGCGCCATTCGAGCCAAGGGGAGCCTCGCACGCGGCAGTACGGTGTCGGACTTCGACCCGCAGGAGAAGGCGCTGCAGCATTCGCTCGATCCGGCGATCCTGACCTACGATTGCGACTCGACACGCATTCACCTTCTCGACACTCCCGGTTACCCGGACTTCCTCGGCCGCACGTTCTCCGTCCTTGAAGCGGTGGAAGCCGTGGCCATCGTCGTCAGCGCGACGAGCGGTCCTGATGCGATCAGTCAACGGCTCATGGACTTTGCGCGCGATCGCGGGCTTTGTCGGCTCGTGGTCATCAACAAGATCGACAGTCGCGATGCCGAGGCGGCGGATGCGCTCGCGCAGATACGCGAGGCCTTTGGAACGGAGTGTCTGCCGCTCAATCTGCCCGCCGACGGCGGGCAAGCCGTGGTGGATTGCTTCTTTCAGCCGCACGGCGCGCCGGCCGACTTCTCTTCCGTGGAGACCGCGCATACCCAGCTCATCGACCAGGTGATCGAGCTGGACGAGCAGCTCATGGCCATCTACCTGGAGCAGGGCGAGGAAATCTCGCCGGAGCAGCTCCACGACCCTTTCGAGCAGGCCCTGCGCGAGGGCCATCTCGTTCCGGTGTGCTTCGCTTCGGCGGAGACGGGCGCGGGTATCGCGGACCTGCTGCGGATCTTCACGCGGCTCATGCCGAATCCGAGCGAGGGCAATCCTCCCCCCTTCCTCAAGGGCTCAGGGGAGCGGGCTCAGCGCGTCAGCGTCGCGCCCGATCCCGGCAAGCACGTGGTCGCGCACGTTTTCAAGATCACCATCGATCCATACGTCGGCAAGCTCGGCGTCTTTCGGGTTCATCAAGGCACCGTCCGGCCCGGGTCCCAGCTCTTCGTGGGTGATGCACGCAAGCCATTCAAGGTCGCACATTTATATAGGCTGCTCGGCAAGGAGACTGCCGAGATTCCGGAGGCGATCCCCGGAGACATCTGCGCGATCGCGAAAGTGGACGACCTGCATCTCGATGCCGTGCTGCATGATTCCCATGACGAGGACCAGTATCACCTGAAGCCTGTCGCCTTCCCGCCCCCCATGCTGGGCATTGCGATCGAGCCGGAGCGCCGTGGCGATGAGCAGCGCCTGGCCGACACCCTGCACAAGCTCACTGCCGAAGATCCCTGTGTCCGGATCGAGCATCACGCCGCCGTCAATGAGACCGTCCTCTACGGCACCGGAGAATTGCATCTGCGGACGCTGTTGGAACGAATGAGTCAGCGCTACGGTGTGCACGTGAAGACGCACCCGCCCAGCATTCCCTACCGGGAGACGGTTACCCGCCCCGCGGAAGGTCACTGCCGGCATAAGAAGCAGACCGGCGGCGCCGGTCAGTTCGGCGAAGTGTTCCTGCGCATCGAGGCGCTGCAGCGCGGCGCGGGCTTCGAGTTCGTGGATGACGTGGTGGGAGGCTCGATTCCGGGGCAGTTCATCCCCGCGGTGGAGAAGGGCGTACGACAGGTGCTCACGGAAGGTGCCCTTGCGGGATTTCCTCTGCAGGATATCCGGGTCACCGTCTACGATGGCAAGCATCATGCCGTGGACTCGAAAGAAGTTGCCTTCGTCTCGGCCGGGCGCAAGGCCTTTCTCGATGCGATCCACAAGGCCAACCCCATCGTCCTCGAGCCCATCGTGCACCTGGAGATCATCGCTCCTGCCAGCGCCATCGGCGACATCACCGGCGACCTCGCCACCAAGCGGGCCCGAATCAACGGCAACAACTCGCTGCCCGGCCAGCGCGCAACCGTCTCGGCCCTGGTGCCGCTCGCCGAGATCTCCGAATACCAGACGCGCCTCAAGGCGCTGACCGGAGGACAGGGGACTTACTCCATGGCGCTCAGCCACTACGATCCGGTGCCTGCGCGCCGCCAGCAGGAGCTGGTGCATGCATACAGGCCGAGGGCGGAGGAAGAGTAGCGTCCGGATCCGGCGTGAGCGTCTCAGGTCCGCGAGCGCCGCCTAGGTATGCGCCGTGTTCGCAGCGGACGGATAGCCTGCCCCACCGAAATAACATTCGATGGCTTCTATCCTCCCGTCTTTCAACCGCAGGTATTCGACGTTCCGGAAAGACTTGCCGTTCTTCGTGTGGCAGAGATATTTCACGAAGGCCTCATCGCCGGCTCCGAACATGCGCTCGAGATCGAATGCTTCGATGAGGGCGCTCTGCGTGTCCCAGCATTGCTTCCTGAAGGCGGTCTTGCTGATGTGATCGTCAGGGGCCGCGCTCGTAAAGGTGAAGTTGTCGGCCAATAGCATGTCCACCAGCCTCCAGTCCTTCTGCACCCATCCGCCGTAGTATTTGCGGATGATCTGCTCGTTAGCCGCGCTCAAGCCCGCCCGCGCGCGCGCGCGGGCCGCCGGCGGCAAGGCCGCGCGAGCGACGAGCACGCCTACTCCCGTTCCGAGCAGGGCCCGCCGCGACACCGCGAACTTCGTCATGACTCTCTCCTCCGGGGCTGGCTCAGCATTACTATAGTTCACCAATGAGTGAAGTATCTGCCATGGACGCAGCGCTGTCAACTCGCCTCGAGGGGCAGAGCCGGCAGATCATGTGCGGAGGACTTCCGCAGAGAGAGGGGTAAACCTAAACTCAGGCCGTGCGTTTGGCATGGCCAGTGTGCGCGCGACTCGCTCAGGGGTGAACGGGCGCCGACGGAACGTATCGAGGAAACAGGCAAATGAAGTATCGACCCTCGCGTCTTCGAATATCCCCCCTTGCGGCTATCGCCGTCATGACCGCGGCTCCATGTGCGCTCCTGGCGATGAGCGTTGCCCGGGCGGACGATCTTTTCGGGCTGTACTTCGGCGGGGGGTATGGCCAGGCGCACGTCAGGGCCAAGCCGGGGCCAATCATCCCGCAGAGCACCGGGTCTCTCGGCAGCTTCGATATGACCCACTCGGCGTTCAAAGCCATGGTCGGCCTCCGCCCTCTGCCGTTCGTCGGCGCCGAAGCCGCCTACATCGATTTCGGGAAGGCCTCGAGCATTACCGGGGAGCAGGTGCCGGGCGTCCCCGGCGCAGTTGCAACCTCGGAGCGGGTCTCCCAGAAGGGTGAGGCGGCCTTCGCCTTGCTCTATCTTCCCGTCCCCATCCTGGATGTCTACCTGAAGGGCGGCATATCCAGGATCACGACCGAATTCGGTGCCACCTTCGCGGGATTACCGTCCGGACCACTGAGCGCGGCCAGCGACTCCACCGACACGGCCTTCGCGTATGGCGCTGGCTTGCAGTGGAAGCTCGGGCAATGGGCGGTGCGCGGAGAGTACGAGCGCTTCAGCGCCGCCGGCGCAAACCCCAGCCTGCTCTCGATCAGCATGACCTTCTGGCTGCAGTAGCATCCAACGGCGGTGCCCCCTTCGGATAGCTACCAGTGCCTTCAGCCGTGGTGATGATGCTCCGGCGAGTGCCCCGCAGCCGTCGTATAGGGGCCCAAAGTCCCATCGGACCACTTGGGCGCCACCACGAAAAAGGTCGTGACCGGCTCCACGTCACTGGTGGTCGAGAAGACCGGACCACCACCCACATTGGCGCCCCACACGGATGCGTCGGTGGCGGGCACGAAAAACATCACATGGGGATACCAATTCGCGTGCGCAGGCGGCGTGGCATCGAGAATGTATTGATCCTTGGATAGCATGTAGGCCATCGATCCCGGCGCCGGCATGCCGATCTCATGGCTGGCGAACGCCTTCCTGGTCCGCGCGGCCATCTCGCCCCTGGAAACACCTGCCAGCACCCAGCGGGTACGGTTGAGATAGTCCGGGAGCACGGAGCTCGCGGCAGCCGCATTCCAGCACTGCGGTGTGCGAATCCTCGGGTTCCAGAATTGCCCGTTGTCGAAGTCGTTCGCCCACGACCGCTCCACGAAACACACGAAGCCGTTGCTGCCCTTGACCGCGGTCTCGTAGCCTTGCCTGCCGAGCGTCAGGACGGTGGCTTTGGCGGCAATCGATGGCGGAGCGGCACTACGGGCGAGCGCGATTTCGCTCGCCTGATCTGCGCTGAGATATTGCGTCAGGGGCGCCATCTTCGGGTACTCGGCCGGAGCCGGTGCCGACCATGCGGGCAGAGCCCATAGGGCCAGCGCCAGCACGGCCAACCCGCGCCCCGACGAGGCGAGCGAGCGGCTGCCGTCACGAGTCAGGTCTGTGATCGAGATCCGCATTTTCATCTCCCGGCGGCAGGCAGCTCGCATACTTCACCGATGAGTAAAATATCTGACATTGTGCCGCCAAAGTCAATATCAAAACAACTCGAAACGCCGATTGCCGCACGGGCGCGGCCCGGCGCGCATCGGCAAAAAACAGCGGGCCGGCTGGCCCGCTGCGGGAATGTCCCGGGAATCGGGACCGGTCTTAGAAATCGATCTTCAGATTCGCGAACACGAACCGTCCCAGCGTGTCGTATACCTGCGGGTAGGTGTTGCCGTTGAAGAACGGCGGCGTCAGGCTTGCGGTCGGCAGGATGGGCGGGTCCTTGTCGAGCACGTTGTTGACGCCCACCTGCAGGTACACGCTGCCGAGGATCTGGTCGCTGCCCACCAGATCGAGGTAGTCGCGCGTGCCGATGTACTGGATGCTGGGGCCGAAGGCGCTCGACAGCAGCGGCGAGGGATTTGCGAGCTCGATCTCCGCGTTGCCGACATGGCGCCAGCGCGCCTGCAGTCCAATCCCATGCCAGGGAGTCGCCCAGCTGGCGGTGAGCGTATGGCGCCACTTCGGCAGCGGGTTGGTGCAGGCGGAGCCATAATAGCCCGCGCAGTTGTAAACACCCGAGCCCGGGTACGGCTCGACGTCGAACGAGGCGGTATAGGTGCCGATGAGATTGACGCGCAGCGATCCGAATGGACCCATGCTCTGGGTGTAGTTGAGCGCCACGTCCATGCCACTGGTCTTTTCAAACCCCAGGTTGAGCAATGGATCGCTGATGTAGCCCTGGTTCGAGAACCAGATGGAGCCTGCGGGGTCCCGATGCACCATGGAGCAGAACTGCGGGTTGTCGTCGAATACGCACTGTTTGACGATGAGGTTCGCGCCGTAAGTCGAAATCAGATCCTTGATCTTGATGCTGAACACATCCACCGTCGCGTTGAACGCCGGAAGCGCCGAGGGCGTGGCCACGATGCCGAAGGTGTAGGTGTCGGCGATCTCCGGCTTCAGCTTCGGGTTACCGCCGACCGTGCCGTTGTACTGACCTGCGGGGTTGGCGGGCGTGCCGAACTTGCCGTATTGCGTCGCGCTGAGCCCGCTGCGCTGGCACTGTGCGATCGTTGCCGCAGCCGGCGAGCTGGATGAGGAGCCTGCACACGGATCCGTCGAGCCGTCCAGGGCGACCCGGTCGGAAGCAAACAGCTCCGCGATGTTCGGCGCGCGCACTGCGCGGTTGTAGCCGCCGCGGAAGCGCAGGCTCGAGGTGGGAGAGTAGTCGACGCCGAGCTTATAGGTGCTGGTCGTGTAGCCGACGTCATACTTCGAGTAGCGGAAGGCGGTATCGACCGAAATTTCCTTGATGAGCGGCTTGTCCTGGACGAGCGGCAGCCGCGCCTCGATGAAGCCTTCCTTGACGCCATAGCCCGCGTCCAGCACCGGTGTAACGGTTCCTCCCGTCCCGGAGAGCAGACCCTCGAGCTCGACCAGGTCCGGGTGCACCGTCATGAACTCCTCGCGGTATTCCACGCCGAAGTTGAGGCCCAGTCCCGAGCCGGCGGTTGGCAACTTCCAGCCCGCATCGGTCAGATCGGCGGTAAAATCGGCGTGGTAGACCCGCTCCTCGGTGGAGTCCTCCTGCAGGTTCGAGGTCCCCATGTAGGCGACCGCCGCGGGGTTCACGGGGCCGGTGCCCCATATGTTCCACGGCACGCAGCCGGGGGCACCGTTGGCGCCGGCGTTGTTCGCCGCGCAGACCACATTCTGTACCCCGGTTGCCGGATTGATCACCGGACTGCCGCTTTTGTCGACTTCGGCCTGTGCCTGGAGCGCATTCGCGATGTTGGGTATCAGGAGGTCACCGACCCCGCGGTCGTTGTCCAGCGTCACGCCCTCCTGGGCGTACACGTCATACGACATGTTCTCACTGAGCTGTCCTTTGCTACCGAGCACGAAGCGGAAAGAGGTATGCCGGGTCTCCTGCTGGCGGGTGCCACCCTCCACGTTGCGGCGGCCCAGGAGGACCTCCACGGTCTGCGTGTTGCTGAGGGCCAGGCTGTGGCTCGCGCAGCCGAGGGTTGCGGCTTCCTGGTCGGACAACAGCGGATTGTTGCAATTGATCGTGTTCTCGCCGTCCCGCTGCCCGGTGTATGGATCGGTCCCGGCCCCGGTGCCGATGAAGGCGCCGCTCGGGGCGATCTGCGCGACCGACTGATCGTCCATGAACATGATCTGGCCATAGACCTGGTGATTGTCGTCGATGTTGTAGTGCGCGAAGGCGCCGGCGTTCCAGCGCTGATCAGGGCGCATGTAGTAGTTGAGGGCGCCGAAGTTGTACGCATTCTTCGCGGAGGAGTAGGGGACGAACTGGCCGGTGGTCGGATCGACCGTCAGGCTGGGACTGAAGAAGGCGGGTGCGGATGAGGCCGGATTGGCGGGGTCGGTCGACTGAAAGCCGGCGTTGAAGAAGCGGCCGGTGGCGCTGGTGCTCGAGCCGGCGCAGGAGATGGGGCCCAGCCCCGGAACGGAGTTGTCTTTCTGGGACGCCAGCGTACACAGGCTGAAGTCCCGTGTCGCCTCGGTCACCGCCGCGTTCTTGCGGTACCCGACGTAGGCCACCGCGTTCCCCTTGCCATCGGCGAAGTTGCCGCCGAGGATCATGGTGATGTCCTTGGTGGTGCCATCGAAAACGGAGCTCGGAGCCGTGCCGTAGCTGTGCGCCGGTGCGAATTGGCCGAACCAGCTGTGCTGGTCGTGCTGGTACCCCGAGCCATTGACGTCGATCTCGAATCCCTGGAAATGATCGTTCATGACGAAGTTGACGACGCCTGCGACAGCGTCAGCACCGTATACGGCAGCAGCACCGCCTGTGAGCACGTCCACGCGCTCGACGAGAGCGATCGGGATGTTGTCCAGGTCCGCTGCGCCCGCGAGGGAGGGATTGACCGTGGGCTCGCCGGGCATCAGGCGTCTGCCGTCGATCAATACCAGGGTGCGCTGCGGACCGAGGCCGCGCAGGTTGACCGTCGCCGTGCCCGTGGACCCATTGGATGCCATGGCACCCTGGTCGGCCATCACCTGCGGCAGATTGTTCAGCACATCCTCGACCGAGGTGACGCCCTGGCTCGCGATGTCCTTGGCGCTGAGGGCCGTGACCGGGCTGATCGAGCTCAGTCCCGGTTGCACGATGCGCGAGCCGGTGACCACGACCTCCTGCAGAGAGGCCGTCAGTGGCAGCGCTGTTGCGGGTGTCGCCGCCGCCGCCGCGGGGGCGGGCGGAGTGGCCGAGGTCGGCGGCGTGGCTGCCTGGTCGGCAGCCGCCGCAATGACGGGCAGCGCGACGGAGGCTGTCGCGGCATGGGCAAGCGCAAGGCGAATGGCCCGACTCAGAAGGGTGTTCTTCGACATCAGATTGCTCCGGAGCTTGTAGATATGGTTATGTGCCGAGGACGGCATTCCTGTGTGTGCTGGCGTCAGTCAGCCCTCACGCCGGCGGCGATCCCACCGTCGCGTGGCGGCGCGGGATCGATGACCTGACAGCGAGCGCCGCGCGGCTCGGAGCGAATCTGGCGGACGATTCGCTGACACTGGCGTACCCCCAGCGCGACGCCGTAGCGAAGGTGCAGGAGCTTGGACAGTGTCGGGCCGTCCCAGCCGAGCGTGGCGAAGCCAAAGTCGCGCGGCGCACGGCGCAGATCCGCTTCGAGCCGGCTCCACTGCTCCGGGTCGAGCGTGGACGGCCGTCCAGGGCGCTGGCCGTCCCGCAAGGCTGTCAAACCCCCTCGCATGAAACGCCTGACCCATCGCTGGACCGTTGAGTCGTCTTCGCCGAACAGCGCCGCCACCTGTCGGCACGAGTGTCCGGCCGCCAGCAACAACAGGCCATGGAGCCGATGGCCGTAGCGGGACTCTTCGGTGCGCGCGATCTCGTGCTGGATGGCGATTCGCGTCACGTCGGCATCTTCTATGTGTAACTTGCGCATCGGCCTCACTCAGAGACGAAACACAGGCATCTCAGCCATTACGAAGTGACGGAGAGCCGCTTGTGGCCAAAAGGGGACGGGGATTGCCGCGTGCCGAGCCACGGCACGAGAGCGTACCGACCGGTTGGTATGTAGTCAAGCAGGGAGGGGCGGAAGTGGCGCGACATCCTGGGGCGCCCCTGCGCGTGGCGCCGGCCTGCCGGCTGCCGTGAAGCTTGACAGGGGGTGCGCCGTTCTGGATAGTTCACTTTATGGTGAACGATAAGAGCCAGCGCCTGGACCGGGTGTTCTCCGCTCTTGGGGACCCTACCCGCCGTGCCATCCTGGCGCGTCTCGCCCGCGACAGCGCTCTATCCGTCAGCCAGCTTGCCGAGCCTTTCCAGATCAAGCTGCCGGCGGTGATGAAGCATTTGGATGTCCTGGAGGATGTTGGGCTGATCCGCCGTACCAAGGAGGGAAGGACCGTCACGGTGGAGCTTTCGCCGCGGCCCCTCAAAGCCGCCGTGGACTGGTTGCAGCGCTATGAGCGCTTCTGGGAGGCCAGCCTGGATCGGCTCACGCACTATGCGGAAAAGAAGGAGCGCGAGACGCAGGGGCAGGATGAGTGAGCCAGGTGACGCTCGTCCGCCGTATCGCGGCCCGGCCGTCCATCGTATTCGATGCCTTGATCACCTCGGAAGGCATGAGGTCCTGGTGGGGGCCGGACGAAGGGCCGGTGCTCTCCGCTGCCTCCGATGCGACGGTGGGAGGCCGGTTTTGCGTTCGCTTCCGGAAGGCCGATGGCACGGAACACGAATGCACGGGTGAGTTCCTGGAAATCGATCAACCGCGCCGCATCGTCATGAGTTGGCAGTGGATCTCGGGGGGGCCCGTGCAGGAACGGGAGCGGGTGTCGCGCCTGGAGCTGCGTCTGCGGCCGATAGACACCGGCACGGAGCTCACCCTCATCCATGCTGCTCTCTACGACGAGCCGTCCGCGAGCGAGCATGACTGGGGCTGGGGAGGCGCTTTGGACAAGCTCCTGCGCCGGTTCGCGATCTCGCCGCCACAGGCCTCCCGGGGCTGAGCGAGCCTCGGATTCTGCGCGCTCAGTCCGCACGGACGGCGCGTGCCACGTGCGTCCGACCGGACAACCGACCTGTTATTGCGGTTATACTGACCGAATGACCGGGCGGCATCAGTAACCGGCGGGCGAGAAACGGTATGGCAGCAGCGTTGGGACGGCGGCGAGTCGGCCGCCGACGTCGTAACGATCCGGAGGGACTGCGCGCGCGCATTCTGGATCAGGCGGCAAAGCTCTTTCAGGAGCGCGGCTATCACTCGACCTCGATGCACGATCTGATGCATGAGACGGGCGTGTCCGCGGGTGCGTTGCACCATCATTTCCCGACCAAGAAGTCCCTTGCGCTCGCCGTGCTGGCCGATCGCGTGCGGCCGGTGGTTCGCCAGGCCTGGATCGATCCTGTGAGGAATGCTCCAGCGTTGGGAAAAGGAGTCGCCGAGGCATTCGGCGGCATCATCGGCAGCATGCGGACGCGGGCGTCCATTCAGGGTTGTCCGCTGAACAATCTTGCGCTGGAGCTGGCCCTCACCGACGCCGATCTGCGGCGGGGGGTGGAGAGCATTTTCGCAGAATGGCGCGCCGCGCTCGTCGAGCGCATCGGCGGCACGCGAGGCGGAGGGAGACTCGACGACAGCAGCCGTGCGGCCGCCGCCAATTTCGTCATCTCGGTCTATTCGGGCGCGATGAATATGGCAAAGGCCGCGCAGAGCACCGCCCCGCTCGCGGACGCTCTCGGAATACTCGCAGATTGGCTGGATGAGCACCGGCTAGCGGCCTGAAGCGCCTTGACAGGCTTTCGGCGCGAGTGCAAAGTGGAGACAAACAGGACAACCGGTCTGTTTGTCGATGAGAGCCGCTTTCATGCCGAAACCTGCGCTGTGCGCTGCCTGCCTCTGCGTTCTTCTGGCAAGCCTGCCGGCTGCCGTCGCGAGCGCGGCCGATGCCACCTCCTCCGGTGCAACCGACGATGCCCAGAAGCACGGCTTCGATTTCCTCATGGGGACCTGGAGCGTGCAGAACAGGTTCCTGGCCAAGCGGATGCAACACTCGCACGAATGGCTGAAGTTTCAGGCGACCGGCATCGAGCAGCCGTTGCGCACGGGCACCGGCAACATGGAGTATTACCTCACGAGCCAGTGGCCGGACTTCATCGGCATGGCGCTGCGCCTGTATGACCCGCAGGCCCGTAAATGGACGATCTATTGGAGCGACAACCGCTTCAGCCGCGGTGTGCTGCAGCCGCCTCTGACCGGATCATTCCATGGCCGGATCGGCGTATTCGAGGGTGCCGATCACTTTGGCACGCTTCCGATCACGGTGCGCTTCACGTGGCAGGTGATCGATCGCGACCACGCCCATTGGTCGCAGGCCTTTTCCAGCGACCATGGCCATACCTGGGAAACCAACTGGACGATGGCTTTCACCCGTATTTCGGAGGATGCAAATGCGACGAGCCGTCCTGGCGCTCTGCACGCTGCTCATCGTTAGCGCACCGGTATTGGCGGCGACTGTCCCCGGTCCCGAGTGCGGCGGCGCCGGGTCGATGGACGACACGGAGCAGCTCGGACACTTCGATGTGATCGAGCTGCGCCGCTACCCCATTGCGCCCGGACAGCGGCCGGCGTTCGCGAAGTACTACGATGACTGGTTCCCCGCGGCCTTCGAGCAGGTCGGAGTGCTGATATTCGGGGAGTTTTTCGAGCGCGGCCGGTATAACTTCACCTGGATCAGAGGCTTCCATACCATTCAGGACCACGCCATCGCTCAGGCCCAGTTCTACTACGGGCCCATCTGGCGCGAGCACAAGAACCTCGCCAACAGCCTCCTTCCCGGTGTGGACGACAATGTGCTGCAGCTGCACGCGCTCAATTCGCAGACCGAGGTTCCGGCGATGCCGGCGGTCGATCCCGTCAAAGAGCCGCAGGGCGCGCAGGGCATCGTCGTCGCCGAGATCTACGCCGTCAAGAAAGGCGACATACAGCCTTTCTCCGAGCGCGCGCTGAAGGCGTTCTCGCGCTACGAGGTGCCGGGCGTACGGGCTGCCGGAGTGCTGGTGACGCTCGATGCGCCAAACAACTTCCCCCAGCTCCCGGTCAAGACCGACGGACCGTACCTCGTGGCGCTGCACATCCTGCGCGACGAGTCGGTGCGCAAGGACACCTTTGCCCCGCTGCTCGCGCGCACCAAGCAGGAGCTGACGGCGAGCGGAATGCTGCAGCGCGCGCCGGAAGTGCTCGTGCTGGACACGGAGCACAACTCCCGCCTGCGCTGGCTGCCGGCATGCCCATGAGCGCGTGTCGCAGGCTCGCCGCCGCGGAACCACCGGGACGCGCGCCGGGTCATGGATCTCCTGATACCCTTTGACGGTCGGCGCGAACCACTGTACCGGCAGATCTATGACCGGCTGCGCGGCAGCATATTGAGCGGGCAGCTCGCGGGAGGCAAGCGGCTTCCCTCGAGCCGCGACCTGGCAGACCAACTCGATGTATCGCGCAATGTGGTCATGCTCGCCTACGAGCAGCTCGAGGCGGAAGGTTACGTCGTCGGCCGCAGCGGTTCGGGCACATACGTATCGGAAGGCCTCGCCGGCCGGCGCGACACGGCCACCAGAGGGCATGCCTGCATCGAGCTTTCGCGCTTTGGTGCATTTGCGACCGCCCGCGGGCATGCGTGTATCGAGTTGTCCCGCTTCGGCGCATTTGCGGCGACGCAGGGAGCGCAATTCAACTTCCCGCAGCGGGGGCTGCAGGGACTCAACTACGATTTCGCTTACGGTCAGAGTGATCTGCACTCGTTTCCCTTCGAGATGTGGCGGCGAATGCTCATGCGCCACGTCAGGAACCCCTCGAGAGCACTGGACTACGGTCCGCCGGCGGGCAGCTGCAGGCTGCGCGAGGCGGTCTGTGCTCACATCAACCGCTCCCGTGGCGTGGTCTGCGACGCCTCTCAGATCCTGATCGTCGGCGGCTCTCAGCAGGCGCTGGATCTCGTGATCCGCGTGCTCCTCGAGCGTGGGGACGAGGTGGCGATAGAGGAGCCGGCTTACCAAGGTACCCGCGAGGCGCTCAGGGCCGCCGGCGCACACCTGCACCCGGTTCCCGTGGATGGCGCGGGCCTCGCGACCGACCAGCTCCCGGCGAGCGCGAGAGCGGCCTTCGTGAGCCCATCGCATCAGTTTCCGACCGGCGCCATCCTCTCCCTGCCCCGCAGGCGGGCGCTTCTCGACTGGGCTGCGCGGACGAACGCTGTCATCATCGAAGATGACTATGACGGGGAATTCCGTTACGAGCAGCAGCGCCTCGAGTCATTGCAGGGATTGGACTGTGACGGCAGGGTGATCTACATAGGCACGTTCTCGCGGACGATCTTTCCGGCGTTGCGGTTGGGCTACCTCGTCCTGCCGGCGGGCCTGGTTGCTGCATTTTCCGCCGCCAAATGGCTCAGCGACCGTCACACGGCGAGCCTGGAGCAGGAAGCTCTAGCCGACCTCATCCTCTCCGGACTCTACGAGCGCCACCTGCGACGGGTCCGCCGCCGGAACGACTCTGCCCGGGCTGCGCTCCTCGATGCCGTGCACGAGCATCTCGGCGAGCGCGTCACGATCACGGGCGATGGCGCTGGCGCACACGTGGTGCTGTGGCTCGACGGCGAAGCCTCGGAAGAGGAGGTGATCGCCGCAGCCGCCGCGCGCGGGGTGCGTGTCTATGGCATCTCACCGTATTTCGCCGCGCGCGCGCCGCAGCCCGGCATTCTCCTCGGCTATGCTCGACTGAGCGAAACCGAGATAAGCAATGGCATCAGACAGCTCGGAACGGCGATGACTGCCGCGTGCAGGTAGACGCCCGACGTCGTGCACACAAAAAAACAGCGGGCCGGGTGGCCCGCTGCGAGAGTGTCCCGGGGATCGGGACCGGTCTTAGAAGTCGATCTTCAGATTCGCGAACACGAACCGCCCCAGCGAGTCGTACACCTGCGGGAACGTGTTGCCGTTGAAGAACGGCGGCGGGATGCTGGCGGTCGCCAGGATCGGCGGATCCTTGTCCAGCACGTTGTTGACGCCCAACTGCAGGAACACGCTGCCGAAGATCTGGTCCGAGGCGATCAGATCGAGGTAGTCGCGCGTCCCCGTCCACTGGATGGAGTTGCCGAACGGTCCGGTGAGCAGCGGCGCGGGGTTTGCGAGGTCGAGCTGGGTGTTGCCGACGTGGCGCCAGCGGGCCTGCAATCCCACCCCATGCCAGGGCGTCGTCCAGCTGGTCGTGAGGGTATGTCTCCATTTCGGCAGAGGGTTGCCGCAAGTCGCACCGAAGTATCCCGCACAGTTGTAATCACCCGAGCCCGGGTACGGCTCCACGTCCAAGGAGGCGGTGTAGGTGCCGATCAGGTTGAAGCGCAGGGAGCCGAAAGCACCGACGCTCTGGGTGTAGTTGAGCGAGATGTCGACCCCGCTCGTCTTCTCGAATCCGAGATTGAGCAACGGATCGTCCACATAGCCCGCAATCGAGAACCAGAGCGAGCCGGCCGAGTCACGATGTACCATGGAGCAGAACTGCGGGTTGTCGTCGAACACGCACTGCTTGACGATGAGGTTCGCGCCGTAGGTCGAGATCAGATCCTTGATCTTGATGTTGAAGACATCCACGGTCGCGTTGAAGGCCGGCAGCGCCGCGGGCGTGAGCACGATGCCGAAGGTGTAGGTATCGGCGATCTCCGGCTTCAACTTCGGGTTGCCACCGACCAGGCCGTTGTACTGACCGGCAGGGTTGGCGGGCGTGCCGAAGCCCGGGGACGTGGCGGTGGCGCCGTATCCCGCAGCCGTGAGGCCGCTGCGCTGACACTGCGCCACTGTCGCCGCTGCCGGCGAGCTGGTGGAGGAGCCGGCGCAGGGATCCGACGTGCCGTCCAGGGACACTCTATCAGCGGAAAACAGCTCCGCAATGTTGGGCGCCCGCACCGCGCGGTTGTAACCGCCGCGGAAGCGCAGGCTCGAGGTGGGCGAGTAGTCGAGGCCGAGCTTGTATGTGTTGGTACTGAATCCGACGTCGTACTTCGAATAGCGATACGCGAGGTCGATCGAGATTTCCTTCACGCCCGGCTTGTCCTGGATGAGCGGCAACCGCCCCTCGATGAAGCCCTCTTTGACTCCAAAGCCTGCGCTCAATGGCGGGTCAGGGCTGCCGGTTCCGGCGAGCTCGAAGTTGATGAGAGCTTCGTCCGGCTGCACCCTGGTGAATTCCTGGCGGTACTCGAGGCCGTAGTTCAGGCCGAGCCCCGAATTCGCGCTCGGCAGCTTCCAGCCCGCATCGGTCAGGTCGCTGGTGAAGTCCACATGGAAGATCCGCTCCTCGGCGGAGTCCGCCAGCAGGCCCGGGGCCGCCATGTAGGCGACCGAGGCCGGGTCCACCGGGCCTGTGCCCCAGATGTTCCACGGCACGCAGCCCGGGGCTCCGTTACCTCCGTTGGCATTCGCGGCGCAGACGATCTTGCCGCTGAGCGGGTCCTTCACGGCCGTGAGCGCACTCTGAATATTCTGCTTCAGAAGGTCGTTGGTCTGGATGCCCATGTCCAGCGTCACACCTTCCTGGGCGTATATGTCGTACGACATGTTCTCGCTGAGCTGTCCTTTGCTGCCGAGCACGAAGCGGTAGGACGTGTGCCGCGTCTCGGACCGGCGATTGCCGCCCTCTACGTTGCGACGGCCGAAGAGCGTCTGCACCGTCTGCGTGTTGCTGAGTGAAGGGTCGTGGCTCGCGCAACCGAATGCTCCCGCCTCCTGGTCGGACATCAGCGGGTTGTTGCAGTTGACCACCCACTCGTCGTCCGGCTCGCCGGTGGTCGGATTGGTGCCGAGCCCGGCGCCGATGAATGCGCCGCTCGGCGCGATCTGCGCGATGGAGTCGTCGTCCATGAACATGATCGAGGTGTAGAGCTGATGATTGTCGTCGATGTTGTAGTGGGCGAAGGTGCCGGCGTTCCAGCGCTCGTCCGGGCGCATGTAGTAGTTGAGCGCGCCGAAGTTGTAGGCGTTTTTTGCACTCGAGTAGGGTACGAACGTGCCCGTGGCCGGATCGACCGTCACGGTGGGGGAGAACGCGATCGGTACGGACGAGAGCGGATTCGTCGGATCGGTCGACTGGAAGTCGTGGTTGAAGAAGCGGCCGGTCGCCGAGGTGCTCGAGCCGGCGCACGCCGGAGTGCCCAAGCCCGGGACGGACGTGTCTTTGGTGGTTGCCAAAGTGCAAAGGCTGAAATCACGAGTCGCCTCGGTCACCGCACCGGTTCTGCGATAGCTGACGTAGGCCACCGCGTTGCCCTTCCCGTCGGCGAAATTGCCGCCCAGGATCACGGTGATGTCCTTGGTGGTGCCGTCCATGACCGAGCTCGGAGCCGTGCCGTAGTTGTGCGCCGGAGCGAATTGGCCGAAGTAGCCCTCGTGCTGGTCGTGCTGGTAGGCCGAGGCGTTGGCGTCGATCTCGAATCCCTGGAAGTGATCGTTCATGACGAAGTTGACGACGCCCGCGACGGCGTCCGCACCATAGACCGCGGCGGCACCGCCAGTCAGCACGTCCACACGCTCGACGAGTGCAATCGGTATGTTGTCGAGGTCCGCTTGGCCTGCGACGGCCGGAGTGTTCGTGGGCTCGCCAGGCATCAGGCGCTTACCATCGATCAGCACGAGA
The DNA here is from genome assembly GCA_035652555.1 of Steroidobacteraceae bacterium. Lineage (GTDB taxonomy): Bacteria > Pseudomonadota > Gammaproteobacteria > Steroidobacterales > Steroidobacteraceae > 13-2-20CM-66-19. The sequence goes on from DASRDO010000049.1 coordinate 178,743, forward strand.
GTGCGCTGTGCACCGAGGCCACGCAGATCCACCGTCGCCGTGCCGGTGGACGCATTGGACGCCATGGCGCCCTGATCGGCCACGACCTGCGGCAGATTGTTGAGGACATCCTCGACCGAAGTCACTCCCTGGCTGGCGATGTCCTTGGCGGTAATGGCGGTCACGGGGCTGATCGAGCTCAACCCCGGTTGCACGATGCGCGAGCCGGTGACCACGACCTCCTGCAGAGATGCCGTGAGGGGTGCAGGCGTCGCGGGCGTCGCCGCCGCAGCGGCAGGGGCCGGCGGATTGGTCGCGGGCGCCGGCGTCGCCTGATCCGCGGCCGCCGCGATGGCAGGTAGTGCGACAGACGCGGCCGCCGCATTGGCGAGCGCAAGCCGGATGGCTCGGCTGAGGTAGGTGTTCTTCGACATCAGATTTGCTCCCGAAGCTCGTAGATGTATTTTTGTGGGCCGCTGATGCGCCCGAAGTCACGCAGCCGACTGCGCGCCGTTGCGCAGGGAAAGACTCAGTTCCCGGAAGATCCTCTGGCACTGGCGCACGCTGAGCTCCAGCCCAAAGCGACAGCGCACGTGCTTTGCCAGCGAAGGCCCGTCCCAGACAGACGCCGTGAGTCCACACTCCTGCGGGGTCTTCAGAAGGTCTGCCTGCAGCTCGTTCCATTGCTGCACGCTGAGCGTGCGCGGCCGCCCGGTTCTCTTTCGCTCCCGCAGCGCGTGCAGTCCGCCCCGTTCGAAGCGGCGGACCCAGCGTTGCACCGTGGTGTCGTCCTCGCCGAAGAGGCCTGCCACGTCGCGACAGGAGTGGCCTGCCGCCAGCAGCAGCAGCCCGTGGAGCCGATGGTCATACCGGGACTCTTCGCTGCGCGCGAGCTCCTCCTGAATGGCGCTGCGCACGATCTCCGCGGCTTCGATCTGTAACTTACGCATTGCTCATCTCGGTAATGCAGCACGAATAATGTCGTGCTCCGGCCAAAATGAATCGCAAGGGCCGCAAAAGTGCGCCCCCGGCTCGCTGTCAAACACATTCCCGATCAGCAAGGTGTCAGTAACTGACACATTGCTATGTGGTGAAGTATTGCGTCGCGAAAGCGGCGCTGTCAAGCGCATCCATCGGCCGTTGCGTTGGCGCAACGTTCGGGTGCCCGCGGGGCGCCCGGCATGGGGCGGGGCGCTGCCGGTGTAAAAAAAAGCGGCGGGCCGGATGGCCCGCCGCTCGAATGCCCCGAGGCCGGAGCGGCCCTAGAAGTCGATCTTCAGATTCGCGAACACGAACCGTCCCAGGGTGTCGTACACCTGTGGATACGTATTGCCGTTGAAGAATGGCGGCGGCAGGCTCCCGGTCGCCAGGATCGGCGGATCCTTGTCCATCACGTTGTTGACGCCGACCTGCAGGGAGACGTTGCTCAGGATCTGGTCGCTGGCGATCAGATCGAGGTAGTCACGGGTTCCCGTGTACTGGATGGCGGTGCCGAACACGCCCGAGAGCAGCGGCGAGGGGTTCGCGAGCTCGATCTGGGTATTGCCGATATGGCGCCACCGCGCCTGCAGTCCGATGCCGTGCCACGGGGTCACCCAGCCGGCCGTGAACGTGTGCCGCCACTTCGGCAGCGGGTTGCCGCAGGTCGCACCGAAATAGCCGGCGCAGTTGTAATCACCCGAGCCCGGGTACGGCTCGATGTCCAGCGAGGCGGTGTACGTTCCTATCAGATTGAGGCGCAGTGTGCCCAGGGCGCCGAGCGCCTGCGAGTAATTGAGCGATACGTCGACGCCGCTCTCCTTCTCGAATCCGAGATTGGCCAATGGATCGTCCACATAGCCGAGGGACGAGAACCAGATCGAGCCCGACGGATCGCGATGCACCATGGAGCAGAACTGCGGGTTGTCGTCGAACACGCACTGCTTGATGATCAGGTTCGCGCCGTAGCTCGATATCAGATCCTTGATCTTGATGTTGAAGACGTCGAGCGTCGCGCTGAACGTGGGCAGAAAGGATGGCGTCGCCACGATGCCGAACGTGTAGGTATCGGCGATTTCCGGCTTCAGGTTCGGATTGCCGCCGGTCCTGCCGTTGTACTGGCCGGCAGGGTTGGAGGGCGTGCCGAAGACTCCGTATTGAGCGGGGGAAAGCCCGCTGCGCGCGCACTCGGCGGGCGTCGCCGCGGCCCTGGAGCTGGTGGACGAACCGGCGCACGGATCGACCGAGCCGTCCAGGCCGACGATATTGTCGGCGAAGAGCTCGGCGATGTTCGGCGCGCGCACTGCGCGGTTGTAGCCGCCGCGAAAGCGCAGGCTCGAGGTCGGAGAGTAGTCCAGACCGATTTTGTAGGTGTTGGTCGTATAGCCGACGTCGTACTTCGAATAGCGGTACGCCATGTCCAGCGAGATTTCCTTCACCAGCGGCTTGTCCTGGATGAGCGGCAGCCGCGCCTCGAGGAACGCTTCCTTGACGCCGTAGCCCGCATTCATCGCAGGGGACGGTCCGCCGATGCCGGTGAGCAGGCCGTTCAGGATCACATAGTCGGGCTGCACCTTCATGAACTCCTCGCGGTACTCGGCGCCGAAGTTCAGGCCCAGGCCTTCGCTCGCCGTCGGCAGCTTGAATCCGGCCTCGGTCAGGTCGGAGGTGAGATCCGCGTGGAAGACCCGCTCTTCGGCGACGCCCTGGATGATCGACGGGGTCTCCATATAGGCGACCGCCGCGGGGTCGACCGGGCCCGTGCCCCAGATGTTCCAGGGCACACAGCCCTCGCCGCCTGCGCCGCCGGTCAGAGTGGCGTTGCAGACGATCTTGCCGCTTACCGGGTCCTTCACGGCATAGAGCGCGTTGGCGACCGAGTTCCTGAACAGGTCGCCGGTCTGGACGTCATTACGCTGCGTCACGCCTTCGGTGGCATACAGGTCATATGACATGTTGTTGCCGAGCTGTCCCTTGCTGCCGAGGACGAAGCGGTACGAGGTATGCCGGGTATCGAGGCGGCGATTGCCGCCCTCGACGTTGCGGCGGCCGAGTATCATCTGAACCGTCTGCGTGTTGGTGAGCGCCAGGTCGTGGCTCGCGCAGCCGATGGTCGCGGCTTCCTGGTCGGACATGAGCGGATTGTTGCAGTTGATCGTATCCTGGCCGTCGGGCTGTCCGGTGTACGGGTCGACGCCGTTGCCGGTTCCGATGAACGCGCCGCTCGGAGCGATCTGCGCGATCGAGTCATCATCCATGAACATGATCGAGCCGTAGACCTGGTGGTTATCGTCGATGTCGTAGTGTGCGAAGGCGCCGCCGTTCCAGCGCACATCAGGGCGCATGTAATAGTTGAGCGCGCCGAAGTTGTACGCGTCCCTCGCGGCCTTGTAGGGGATGAAGGTCCCGGTGGTCGGGTCGACCGTCAGGGTGGGGCTGAAGAACGCCGGATCGGATGAGAGAGGGTCGGTAGGATCAGTCGACAGGAAGCCTGCATTGAAGAAGCGTCCGGTCGCGTTGGTGCTGGAGCCGGCGCATGCAGGATTGCCCAGCCCCGGAGCGCTGATATCTTTGGAGGACGCGAGCGTGCAGCGGCTGAAGTCGCGATCCGCCTGAGTCACCGGATTGGTCTTGCGATACCCGACATAGGCCACGGCATTTCCCTTGCCGTCGGCAAAATTGCCGCCGAGGATCATGGTGACGTCCTTGGTGCCGCCGTCGAACACCGACGGCTTGGCCGTACCGTAGTCGTGCGCCGGGGAGAATTGGCCGTACCAGCTGTGCTGGTCGTGCTGATAGGCCGAGCCGTTGACGTCGATCTCGAATCCCTGGAAGTGATCGTTCATCACAAAGTTGACGACGCCTGCGACGGCGTCAGCGCCATATACGGCGGCGGCACCGCCCGTCAGAACGTCAACACGCTGGACCAGGGCGATCGGGATATTGTCGAGGTCCGCTGCATTGGCGTTTTGGGCATTGGTCGTCGGCTGGCCCGGCATCAGGCGCTTGCCGTCGATCAGCACGAGGGTGCGGGGCACGCCCAGCCCTCGCAGGTCGACCGTCGCCGTTCCGGTGGCGGCGTTCGAAGCCATCGCGCCCTGGTCGGCGACCACCTGCGGCAGATTGTTCAGCACGTCCTCGACCGAGGTGACGCCCTGGCTGGCGATGTCCCTGGCGCTGATGGCCGTGACCGGGCTGATCGAGCTCAAGCCCGGTTGCACGATGCGCGAGCCGGTGACCACCACCTCCTGTAGAGCAGCTACCGGAGCGGCTGCGGTGGCCGGCGTGGCCGGCGCGGCCGAAGGGGCTGGAACGGCCTGTGGATCGGCTGCTGCCGCTAACACGGGCAGTGCCACGGACGCGGCCGCGGCGTTGGCGAGCGCAAGCCGAATGGCTCGACGCAGGATCGTATTCTTCGACATCAGATTTGCTCCCAGAGCTTTGTAGGTATGTTTCTGGACGCTGAGCACAGCGCCCTCGTGTTGGTCAGCGTCAATCGGCCGTGCCGGTCCTTGGGGAGAGGGTCAGCGAATTGCCGTACAGCGGCGCCGATTCGATGGTCAGAAGTCCCGTTCTGCGTGGAGCCAGGCCGATCTGCCGGAAGATCCGCTGACACTGGCGTATCCCCAGCTCGACTCCGTAGCGCAGGCTCAGGAGCTTGGACAGGCTCGGCCCGTCCCAACGCGCCGAATCGAGGCCGAATTCCCGCGGATCCCTGCGCAGATCGGCCTCGAGGTCGCCCCATTGCGATGGATCGAGCGTGCGCGGCCTTCCCGGCCGGGCCCCCTCGCGCAACGCGGTCAGTCCGCCCCGCGTGAAGCGGTGTACCCAACGCTGCACGGTCGTATCGTCCTCGCCGAACAGCTCGGCGACCTCCCGGCATGAGTGGCCGGCCGCGAGCAGCAGCAGGCCGTGCAGGCGATGGTCATAGCGGGATTCCTCGCTGCGTCCTATCTCCTGTTGCAGGGCTATCCGTATTGCTTCGGCGTCCTCGATCTGGAGTTTGCGCATCGAACTTCTCGCAGGTGGTGAACCGGCGTTTTCAGCGATATGCGGCGTCTGTTAGGTCGCGGCGCTCGGCTGGTGCAAGAGCGCCACACACTGGCGGGCGCGCGGGCTGCTCATGCCGGTTGAGAGTTATCTGGTTGATTCGTCGCGGCCAATCCTCCTGGCGCCGCGCTTGCACTCCGGTGCGTATCTCCGAAACCACTGTTTGCGCGAAGTCTAGTGCGCAGTGTGAGCGTCACAAGAGCCGCTTTGCGCAGGCACGATGCGGCCACTTGCGCACAGCCACCGGGCTGGCGTTTGCGGTACCGTCGGTTCAGAATCGGCGCGAGTGGAGCGAGGGCGAGGCGTCAGTGATCTTGCAGCATGAGCGATATGTCGTCCCGGTGCCGATCATCGAAACCCAACGCCTGCGCCTGCGCAGGCACCGTTACGAGGATTTCCCACAGTGCCTCGCCATGTGGGCGGACCCGGAAGTGACCCGCTTCATCGGCGGGGAGCCGGTCGGCGAGCAACGCACCTGGGCCCGGCTCCTGGCGTATATCGGCCATTGGGCGCTCATGGGGTTCGGCTACTGGGTCATCGAGCGGCGAGACTCCGGCGAGTTCGTCGGTGAGATCGGCTTTGCCGATTTCAAGCGAAACATCGCCCCGGCGATGAGGGGGAGCCCGGAGCTCGGCTTCGCCCTAACTCCGCGATGTCATGGCAGAGGGTACGCCACGGAGTCCGCGAAAGCCGTAGTGGCCTGGGGCGATGAGCACTTGAATCAGCCGCGCACTGTATGCCTCATCGATCCACAGAACGTGGCATCCCGCCGCGTCGTCGAGAAATGCGGATACGAACCCTTCGAGCACGGTACTTACGCCGGCCGCTCCGTGCTGTTTCTGGCCCGTGGAGCGGCCGCTGCGCCTGCATGAATGCTTCGCGCCGGTCAGCTCTTCTTGCGCGTCACGTGCGCGATGAAGTTCGTGCGCCAGGTCTTGCCGCCGTCGATGGACAGCGCCTGCTCGAAGCGATAGGAGTTCGCCTCGACATCGAAATACACGTTGCGGACGAACGCCGTGCGCCCTGCATAAGTGTCCTGGTTGTAAAATACCCCGCGTCCATCCTTGAAGCTGCCGATCATGGGCGCATCCAGGACGCTGTCGTTACTGTTGGCCCAATACAGGTTCCACCGCTGCGCCTTCGGGTCATAGAGACGCAGCGTCAGGCCTTCGAACGGGCCATGGGCGCCGCTGGCCTCGATCTCCTCCAGATTGGCGCGCCCGCCCCACACCTTGCGCACGCTGACCTGCCCGCGGATCTGCACCCAGTGTGATGAGCCTGCAAAGGGATCCGGCAGGAAGGAGATCTCGGTACGCCAGTTACCCCATGCAAAGTCAAATCCGTGCGCCTGCACGTCGCTCGCGGGGGAGTCAGTCCCCTTCGGGCCCTCGGCGCGGACCATTGACTCCCGCGTCAGGACTACATTCCAGTTCGGCTGCCACCTCCCACCGCCGTCGTCCGAGAATGCCTGCTGCCAGCGGTAGGAGTGCGCGCCGATCGCTGAATACTGCTGGCGGACGAAGATTGCGCGGCCGTTGTAGTCTTCCTGGTCGTAGAAGCTGCCTACCCCGTCCTTGAACCGGCCGATCATCGGCTTGTCCAAGACTCCATCGCCACTGTCGGCCCAGTACAGGTACCACTGGTGCAGAAGCGGTCGGTAGAGACTGAGTCTCAGCTCCTCGATGGTCCCCGAAGGAGCGCTCACCTCGATTTGCTGAAGATTGGCGCGACCGCCCCACACCCTTGCCGCCATGACGCTGCCGTTCCATACCTCCCATCTGTCCGCCGCGCCGGGCGAATGCTGCCGATGCGAGATCCGGGTCTTCCAGTTGCCGAGGACGAAATCGAAGTCATGCGATGCCGCGGGCGCGGCTTGCAATGGCTGCATGCCCCAAAGAAGCGCGAGCATGTAGGACCAGAGCCAACTCGCGGCGGCGGTGCGCATTCGGACATCCCCGTTGCGTGCGGTCAGGCGACCGGATCGGCGCCTTCAGTTGCATGGATTTTGTACGCGGGAAATCTAGAATGAGAGGCGTGCTCCCGCAATGGCCACTTTGTCACCGCCGCGACTGCCAATCCGTCCCGGCAAGCTCCGGGGGACTACGCGGGACATAACCACTTTGCACCGACCCATATGGCCACCTCAGAAGATTTCGCGCTGACGCGGTTGCCCGCCAGCTTCATCCCTCCAATCGCGCTCGATACCACGAGCGAGACGCCCCTCTATCGTCAGATATCAGTGTGGTTTCAACGGGCGATCCTCGCCGGACAGTTGCAGCCGGGCCAGAGGGTACCCTCGACCCGCGCTCTCGCCAAGGCGCTGAGAATCTCTCGAATCCCGGTGTTGAGCGCCTATGAGCTGCTGATCGCCGAGGGCTACTTTCAGCCCTTCGTCGGCGCCGGAACCTGCGTCTCGCAGTCGATTCCCGACGCGATGTGCCGGGCGGATCGCGAGAGCCTGCCGAATACCACACCGCTCGAGACCGAGTCGAGTGGCAGGCGAGCAGTCTCGCGCCGCGCGGCCGACATGAAGGGATCGGCGCAGGCCTGGCTCGACCCGTGCCGCGGCTGTACCGATCTCGACCACTTTCCGATCGGGGTCTGGTCGAGGCTGATCAACCGGCACGCGCGCAAGATCTCGCGCGACATCATGGGGTACGGCGACCCCATGGGGTACGCACCCTTTCGCGAGGCTGTGGCCGAGTATCTGGGCGCGTTCCGCGCAGTGACGTGCGACCCATCACAAATCCTCGTCACCACCGGCGCGCAACAGGGGTTGATGATCGCCGCGCTGACGCTGCTCGACCCCAGGGATGAGGTTTGGATCGAAGAGCCGGGCTATCCCGGAACGCAGTTGGCGCTGCAGGCCGCCGGCGCGCGGATGGTGCCGGTGCCGGTGGATGGGGAGGGATTGATCGTCGAGCGCGGTATCGGGTTGGCGAAACGCGCCCGCGCGGCTTTCGTGGCGCCCTCGCATCAGTTTCCGCTGCGGACTACCTTGAGTGCGGTGCGGCGGATGGAGCTCCTCGGCTGGGCGGCACGCGCCGGCGCCTGGATCGTCGAGGACGATTATGACAGCGAGTTCAGGTTCTCCGGCAACCCGCTGGCCTCGCTCCAGGGTATCGACACCGAGGGACGGGTCATCTACGTGGGGACGCTCACCAAGGTCATGTTCCCGAGCCTCAGGCTGGGATATATGGTCGTGCCGAAGGATCTGGTGAGCGACTTCCTCAATATCAGGAATGCCAATGATACCTTTGCCACCTCCGTGCTGCCGCAGATGGCCATGACGGATTTCATGCGGGAAGGCCATTTCTCCCGCCACATCAAACGTACGCGCGCGGTATACATGGAGCGGCGTAGAGCACTTGCGGCAGCGATCGCCGCGGGGGCGGATGGCTTGCTCGAAGTGGCCGGTGATGACGCCGGCATGTTCGTCCTGGCGTTAGTACCGCCGGGAGTTGACGATATGGAAGTCGTCGCCAGGGCGCGCCAGGCGGGCATCAAAGCGAACGCGCTGTCCCAGTGCTACCTCGGTCCGCCTGCCCGAGGCGGGCTCCAGCTGGACTATGCCACCTGTAATCTGAAAGACATTCCTGCCAAGATCAATGCGCTCAAGAGCATCATTGAGGCGTGCCGACCGAAGCATTGAGGATGCCGTGAAATCTGCAGAGATCCGTCCTGCCAATCACTCCGACCACTCTCACGAAGGGCAGCGCGTGCCCTCCGATCCGGCGCTGCAGGTTATGGCGCTGGAGTCCATCCTGGTCGAGAAAGGTCTGGTTGACCCGAAGGCGCTCGATGCCCTGGTCGAGAGCTACGAGCACAAGATCGGTCCGCACAACGGGGCAAAGGTGGTGGCCCGGGCGTGGAGCGACCCCGCCTACCGGGCACGCCTGCTCACCGATGCCACCGCCGCAATCGCGGAGCTCGGCTTCGGCGGCTTGCAGGGTGAGCACATGGTCGCGGTCGAAAATACTCCGGCCGTACACAACCTCGTAGTCTGCACGCTCTGCTCCTGCTATCCGTACCCGATCCTCGGGTTGCCACCGGTGTGGTACAAGTCAGCTCCTTACCGCTCGCGCGCCGTGATCGATCCTCGTGGCGTGTTGCGGGAGCTCGGGCTGCAATTGCCGGAGCAGTGCGAGATTCGTGTTTGGGACAGCACGGCGGAGGTGCGCTACCTCGTCGTACCTCAGCGGCCCGCCGGCACGGAGAGCCTGAGCGAGGAGCAGCTCGCCGCGCTCGTGACCCGCGATGCCATGATAGGTGTCGCGCTCGTGCAGCCGCCTCACGCAGGCAGCCCACCGTGAACGGCGTGCACGACATGGGCGGAATGCACGGCATGGGACCCGTCCAGCCGGAGGCTGACGAGCCTGTCTTTCATCACCCGTGGGAGGCGCGCGCCTACGCGTTGACACGCGCGATGGGCGCGTTCGGCAGGTGGAACATCGATGCCTCGCGTCATCAGCGGGAGCTGATTCCTCCAGCGGAATACCTGCGGATGAGCTACTACGAGAAATGGGTGGCCGGCCTCACCGAGCTGCTGCTGCAGCACGGGTTCATCAGTCCGGAAGAGCTCGCCAGCGGCAAGGCCGCCGCGGGCGGGGCGAAGCAGACTCCTGCTCTGCCGGCGCAGAAGGTCGCCGCATTCATTGCCCGGGGCGCTCCGGCATCCCGGACCGCTCGAGTGCCGGCGCGTTTCCGCACGGGCCAACGCGTGCGCGCACGCAACACCAATCCTACAGGACATACACGGTTGCCCCGATACGTGCGCGGCAAAGTTGGGGTCGTCGACCGCGTGCATGGCGTGTTCGTCTTTCCCGATACGAACGCGCATTTCGGCGGGGAGAATCCACAGCACGTGTACTCCGTCAGATTCGAGGCGCGCGAGCTGTGGGGTGATGTCCACTCGGCGCCGGGCGCGGTCTACGTCGACCTGTGGGACGACTACCTCGATGCAGCGTGACCCCGACGAGCTCTGACGCGCTGCCCAGAGTCTGATTCGGCTTGCCGGCATATACATCACATGATATATACCATGTGATGTATATTGCGGCGGCATGACCCTGGACATCGTCCGCGAGCTGGGATATCTGACCCTGGGGACCCGATTCAAGCGGCTCGGCGAGCGGCTGCAGGCGCAAACACAGGCCGTGCTGGGCGAGGCAGACATACGCCTGCCGGCATCCCACCTGGTGGTGCTTGCCGCACTGGACCGGCTGGGCCCCTTGAGCGTCGGCGAGCTCGCCGAGGCCCTGGGCATCAGCCAACCGGGAATATCGCGCATGGTGGAGAACCTGCGGTCGGATGGCCTGGTTACCTCTCGTCGGCCTGCGCAGGACAGGCGCGTGCGACCGGTCGCGATGACCGAGGCCGGTCGTCAACTGATTGCGCGCTCGAAGCGCCTCGCGTGGCCCAGAGTCGAGGCCGCGGTAGCCGAGGTCTGCGCCGGCGCGTCAGGACCGCTGCTGGGGCAGTTGTCCGCGTTGGAGGAGGCATTGGAGGAAATGCCGCTGCGAAGCCGAGCGGCTCGCATATCCGAGCGAGGTAAAAGGCATGCTTGACCGCCCCATATGGTCGGCTCTCAGTACCCGACACCTGCACCTCTCCCTGGGTGGCGCACTGGCGCGGCGCTACGCCAAAGACGTCAACCTATTCGCATCCGCCTGCGATGACTCCGCCGCGGCGCTCGGCGCACTGAGGGATTTGGTGCAGCCTGACGAGCGGGTATTCCTCCTTCAGGTTCCCGACATCCTGGTGCCCACGGGTCTCGCAGCCGTCAAAGCTGCCAAAGGAGTACAGATGATCGCGACCCGACCTGTGCCAGTGACAGAGCCGGATGACGCTCTGGTGGAGCTGACGGAGGCGGATGCCCCGGAAATGCTGGAGCTGGCCACGCTCACGGAGCCCGGGCCGTTCCTGGCGCGTACGCATACGATGGGCCGGTTTCTCGGCATCCGAATCGATGGGCGGCTCGCAGCCATGGCGGGAGAGCGCTTCCGCTTTCCCGGCTATACGGAAGTGAGTGGCGTCTGCACTCATCCTGACTTTCGCCACCGCGGGCTTGCACGCCGCCTTTCCACTGCAGTCGCAGCGCATATCGAGGCTCGAGGAGAGCGGCCATTCCTCCATGCGTGGAAAACCAACCAGCCCGCCATATCGTTGTACGAATCGTTGGGCTTCGAGATTCGCGCGGAGGTCGATGTAAAAGTGCTCGCGCGGACTGCCCCGGGAAGCCAAACGCCGCCTCGAGCGGGTTGAGCGAGGCGCGGCGCCCGATCAGCTCCATCTCGCCGAGCGATACAGCCCCCCACTCAACCCTCGAGCGCCCCGCGCTGGCGCAGCCAATCCACCAGGGCCTGATGCCGGGTATCGATTCCGCCGGCCACCTGGAGGGGTGTCTGCTTGGAATACCCGGGAATGGCGTTGATATCGGCGCCACGCCCCAGAAGGTACTCGGCCATCCTGCGCTGCCCGCCGTGGCATGCTTGCCAGAACGCATCGTTGAGGTCTGTGTCCGTCGGAGCCGGTTCAGATTCGAGCAACTCATCCACCCGCGCCCGATCGCCAAGCGCTGCCGCCTCCCACAAGCTCGCGACGCGGGCGCCGCGGCCAACCAGCAGGTGTGCGACATGCCAGCAGCCATACCCGACCGCGTTGGTCAGAGGTGTACCACCGGCAATGGATCCGCCGGGGGCCTCGATATCGGCTCCGCCGTCGATCAGCGCTGCGGCTACCTCGAGATCGTCGCTGCTCGCTGCCCAGTGCAGCGGCGTCTCGGATTCCCTGCCGTCCCGGTCCGTCGCGCGTGAGTCGGGGTTCGCGCCGGCACGGAGCAACAGCTCGACAGCCTGCGGAGCATTGGGGAAGTAACCGGGCCAGTCGGCAACGAGATGCAGCAGGGTCTTCGTTCCCCCCGTGCAGCCGACGAATCTCGCCCGCGCCAGGGTAGGTTCTGCCGCCAGAAGATTTCCGATCGTGACGAGATCACCGTTGCGCACGGCGCGGGCCAGGGCGATCGCCGTTTGATCATGTTGCGGAATCTTCATGGCTGCATCCGCACGTCGTCTGGGCGAGAGACATTCTCGCAGCGGGTTGAGGCAGTACGCTAAGGCCGTACTTGGCTACGGAGTCAATGGAAGCGCGCGGTGCGCGCCTACAGCAGGCCGCTTTGCAACCCCTTGAGCACCGCACGCGTGCGGTCCCGGACACCGAGCTTGCCCAGAATGCTCGAAACGTGGTTCTTGACGGTGCCGACACTGACGATGAGCGCCCGGGCGATCTCGCGATTGCTGTAGCCGCTCGCGAGCAGCCGCAGGACATGGGTTTCCCGTTCCGTCAACAGCGTGAGCGGCAGCGTATCGCGCGACACGCCCTCGCTCTTGCGCGCGGCCTGCAAGAGCTGCTCGGTGACGGCGGGCTTGACGTAGTTGCCACCCCCGGCAATCTCGCGTATGGCCTCGAGCAGCTGCTCCAGGCTGATGTCCTTGAGGAGGTAACCCCGGGCCCCTGCGCGCAACCCTTCGAAGAGGAGCTCGTCGTCCTCGAATGTGGTGAGGATCAGGGTGGGGGGCAGCACGCCTGCCGCGTGCAGGCGCCGGATCAGCTCGACTCCGCTCAGCCCCGGGAGCTTGATGTCGAGGAGGAGCACATCGGGCTTTGCTCCGGGGATCCTGGCCAGAGCCTCTTCGGCGGACGCGGCCGCGCCGATGACCTCGATATCCTGCGAGAGGGCCAGCAGATTGCTCACTCCCTCGCGCACTATTGCGTGATCCTCGACCATGTAGACGCGGATCACGGCGCCGGCACCGCGACGGGCAGATGGGCCTGCAGCCGAAACCCCTTGCCGGCATCGGCCATCACGCTCAAGGAGCCGCCGATTTCCTCCAGGCGCTCGCGAATTCCGGTGAGTCCCGTTCCCCAATGCAGCTCGCCGGCGCCGCGGCCATCGTCCTGCGCTCTGATCTCCAACAGCCCGTCGCGCGTGCAGATCTCCAGCCAGAGGTTGTTGCATTCCGAGTGTTTGATGGCATTGGTGACGGTTTCCTGCACCACCCGCAGCAGCGCCTGGGCGAGGCGGGCATCGTCGATGGGAATCTGCTCCGGCATGCTGAGATGGATGCGGATCTGCGGAATCTCCGCCACGATCTGCTCGAGGACCGACCGCATGTCCGTGTATTTCGGCACGCGCAGGAGTCTCACGACCTCGCGCACGTCCGTGAGGAGATGTCTGGCGATGTCCTGGGCCTTGAGCACGTGTGGTCGCCAATCCACCTCTTGGTGGCGAGCCACTTCCAGGTTGAGGATCAGCGCCGCAAGATGGTGGCCGATGAGGTCGTGCAGCTCGCGCGAGATCCGCAGGCGCTCATCGCTGCGCGCCGTATGGGCCAGCAGTCCGTGCGTAGAGGTCAGCTCCACGTTCGCGGCTGTCAGCTTCTGTCGCAGTATGCCCTCGGAACGGGCCACATAAGCCGTGATCACCGCGTACACCTGGAAGGCACAGAAGATCGCGATCTCCTGAAAGGCATAGCGGCTCGTCAGGCCGCGGGCGAGCAGAGCGGCCATCGCGACCGACAGCGCAAGCACCCAGGGCAACATGATCCGCAGCGGCAGAGCGACAGCCAGCTCCCACGCCGCGATCACCCATAGAGTGCATGCAAAGGAATGCGGGTCGACGTACACCATGACGGGCGGCGCCAGAGTCGCGACTGACAGGCGCACGAGCTGCAGCCAGGGTCTCGTTCGCAAGCCGGCGGGAGCATAGAGCGTCGGGCCAAACGCGAAATATGCGACCAGCCAGCGCCAGTCGGCAGCGCCGCTGCCGTGCCTGCCGGGTACGGCGAAAGCGATCACCTCCGGAATGCCCACCAGGAGCCAGGTTGCCCAGGCGGTGAGTCTCGCCAAAACGTAGGGGCGGTTGGCGGCGGACATCCGGCGATTATACGCGCGTGGATGTCCCCGGCCCCTGCCGGAAGTCATGGGTGTGCGGCATGCCTTCCGGCACTGTTGTCGCATGGCCCGCCGGCGTAGGTTGTGCTCCACAGGCGGAGCTCCCCATGCAAATCCAAGCGAGTGCAAAGATGACGGCAGCCAGCCTATCGCGCTGGAGCTCGGTGTGGCTGCATCCCCGGCTGACTCCGCTCCTCGGTGCCGTCGCCTATCCCTTGTTCCTGGGCGCCGCCTACGGCGGCATGCAAGCGTTGTCGGGCGCCCATTCGGGCGAGGAGCGATTCGCGGCAATCTTCATGGTCGTCGCTTCGCTCGCCGCAGCATTTGCGGTGCCCGTGACCGCGGCGCTCACCGCCGGCCGGATTGCGCGCTCCTTTGAGCGAACGCGACCGGAAGTGCAAGCCTATCGTCTGGCGCACCTGGCGTTCGCCGCTCCGCCTCTTTACACCGCGACAGGCGTGATCACGGGCGTACTCGGGATCGGTTCGTTCGATTTCCTGATCTGGGTCATGCTCTGGCTGGGGCTCGGTCTGTTCGCCGCGACCGCCGCAACAGATGCTCTGCCGGATCGAGTGCGCCCTCCCGGCGCACGCGCCGTCGCAGTCCACGGGAGTATTGCCCTCGCGGTGCTCCTCATATTCCTGGCCTGGCATCTCGGCAATCATGTGCTGGCGCTCTGGAGTCCGGCTTTGCACGGGTGGGCCATGAAGCGATTGCAGCACATCTACCGCGCCAAGACGGTCGAGCCGCTCCTCGTGTTGGCCATGGCTCTGCTGGTGGGCACAGGGGTGCCTCTGGCCTGGCGTCATACCATGCTCCAGGGCGACGGCTACCGCCGCCTGCAGACGCTGACCGGGTTTTATCTCGCCGCTTTCGTCTTGTCGCACCTGACGGCCATCCTGGTGCTGGCACGATGGCAAGGACATGTGGACACCGGCACCTGGGCATACGAGAGCTCCGCGCCGGTCGGCTTCTTGGGCAACGCATGGAATCCGCGCCTCCTGCCCCACTATTCGATGGCCGTATGGGCCCTGATGACGCACGTGGGCCTCGGCATGCGGGGGGTGCTGCGAGCCCACGGCGTCGAGGATCGAGCAGCGAACCTGCTTGCGCAGGGCGCCAGCCTCGCCGGCGCCGCAACGAGTCTCGTGATCAGCTCTGCTCTGCTCGGCGTGCACCTCACGACCTCGTGAGGCAGGCGCTCATTCAATCCAACGCATTGGAGTCCGTGATGTCACGCAGAATTTCCGCCTTGCAGTGCGCGCTGGCCGCTACGCTCACAGGCATCGTTACGAGCGTTGCTTTCGCCGCGACGTCAGAAGTGCCAACCCGGTATGTGCAGTTCTGCGCCGCCGCCACGGCGGCTGCCGCTCGCGCAGATTGTGTACACGTGCTCGAGATGGGCTCGAGTGATGCGCGCCGCGTGCTCGTACTCGTGCCGGGACACTCCGAAGCAGCGGGAATCTTCCGCGGCGCGGGGCGGTATCTCAGTAGCACGCTGCCGGATACGCAGGTATGGGCCTTGGACCGGCGGGAGCAGAACCTCATCGATTCCAGCCACTTCGGCCGTGACGGCGAGCTCGATTATTATCTGAAGAGCCACTACCGCGCAGAGACGGACAAAACCGCTTCTTACACCCGCAGTTGGGGGCTCGCCATGGAAATCGCCGAATTGCGCCGTGTGGTGCTCGCGGCCGGTGCGGGCGGCCGGCGCGTCTTTCTTGGCGGGCATTCCTCGGGAGCTAACACTGCGCTTGCCTATGCCGCCTGGGATTTCGACGGGGTGCCGGGATATCGAGATCTGGCCGCCTTGGTGCTCATCGATGGCGGCACACACCACGCCTTCGATGGAGAAGGCTATACGATTCATTGGCTGACATCGGTAGGGGAAGCGAACGACAAGCTCGCGAACATTGGGAAAAAGACCAGCCCTTTCACGGGCGATCTCGGTTACGTATGGCAGGTAGCCGGCGCACCCGAGAGCGTACCGATCGACTATCAGCTGGCCGCAGACTACGCACTCCGCGATGCGCACGGCGCATCCCCGCTTCAGGCCCTCTTGCCCCCTGCGATGCGGCCGCCGTTCCGGGTGACCAACGCCGCCCTTCTCGGCTGGTTACTGACAACGCATGCGCCGGCTCCGGACCTGCAACTGCACGCCGGCCACCTCGATCGCGCAGGGGCGCTGCGTGACTGGATCAACGACGGTCCGGCGGACATAGACGAAGTAGCTTCCATCATGGCGCAGAGTCACCCGGCGGCCTTCGAGTGGTATTGGCCGTGGCGCCTGTCACTCGATATCACCGCCATCGATCCGATGGTGGACTCACCGATTACCCGCAGGCTCGGCCTGCATTTGGCGCACACGAAAGATATCGACGTCCCGCTCTACGTGTTCCAGACCGGGCTCACCCACGGCACGGTGGTGACAGCGGCAAAGTGGGTGGTTGCGAATTCCAGGATCAAGGATCACGTGTACGTGACCGATGCCTCCATGATGCATCTTGATCCGATGTTCGACTCACCGGGCCGCAACGCCTTCCTGCGCACGGTCGCGGACTTCCTGCGCAGGCACTGACAGCCCGTCAGCCGGGTGCAGGCTGGCGGTTGGGAGAAATTGCGCGTCGCATGTCGCTCGAGCCTGCCGCAGGTTTGTCACCGCCCGCTCCCATGAGGAGCACGGCCGCGTACGCCCGCCATGGCTTCCAGATTTCCGCGTGCAGGAACAGCTCCCGCGTGCTCGACATCTCGCCGAGCGCATTGCGCAGGTCCGGACTCTCCGCCGGCAGCGCATCCGAATCGCTGAGCGCGCGCATTGCGACGTATTCAATCGCGGACTCGTCGACGCCGTTGATTGCCCGCAGCCTGAGCAGCAGATCGTCCGGCGGCGCATTCGCCCGTGCCGCGGCAATGACCTGCGCCGCAGAACGGAGGGTCGCGGCAGTGGCTTGGGGCAGAAACTCGAGGCTGCAGTCGGTCAGCCTGCGCGCGCTCGGGAACGTGCGGCAGAGCTCTCCGGCCCCGAGGGAGGTGAAAGGCTCACCGCATTCCTCCACCAGTGATCCGAGCAGGCTTCGCGTTTCCTCCAGCGAGAATCTCTGCCGCAGGAGGGCATGCACGACCGCCTCCAGGCTGTCCCAGGCGCCCGGCAGGCGCAGGCCCGCATGGCGCTTGAGCAGTGGCGCCAGCATGCCGTCCGCACGCAGCGTTTGACCGATCACCTCCGGATCGGCAGCCAGATCGAACATCGCGCGCACACGCGTGATGATCTGAAGCAGATGCTCCGGCTTGGGGAAGCGAATGTGCACCCGCAGCGCATCTGCTCCCTGTGCCGGCCGCACTTCCAGGAGGCCATGATGACCCTGAATCGCCACGGTGCGGCGATAAGCACCATTTCGCGCGGCCTCGACTCCCGGCACCGAGTGGGCGGCAAGGAAGCTCAGCAACATGTTCCAGTCATACGGCGGCCGATAGGCCAGATGGAAGACGTATTCGCCCTCCGCGACACCCGTGCGCTCTCCCAGGCGCCGCAGGTCCGACGGCGGCCGTCCATAGAACTGCCTGAATACGTCGTTGAATCGCCTGATGCTGCGGAAGCCGGAAGCCATGGCCACATCGGCCATCGAGAGGTTGGTATCGCTGATGAGCTGCTTGGCGAAATGGAGTCTGCGCGTCTGGGCGACGGCGGTCGGCAGGGCGCCGAGGTGCCGCTGGAAAAGCCGCGAGAGATGCCGCGAGCTGACTCCGAGTCGCGCCGCCAGCGTCTCGACTCCGGCCTCATCGAGAGCGCCTTCGGCAATGAGCCGCAGCCCGCGGCTCACGGTAGTGGAAGTGCCGTTCCACGCCGGGGTGCCGGGTGCCACTTCCGGGCGGCAGCGCAGGCAAGGACGGAAGCCGGCCGCCGAAGCCGCCGCCGCCGAGGGGAAGAACCGGACGTGAGCGCGCTTGGCGTGCGGGGAAGGACAGATCGGCCGGCAATAGATGCCCGTGGAGGTAATGCCGATGAAGATGCGGCCGTCGAAGCGCGCATCGCGATGGAGGCGCGCCTGCTCGCAGGTCTGCTCGTCGAAGTCCACTTGCCGATCTTACCGGGCCGCGTGGCTGTGCGCCTGGACCACTTACATAGAGGTCCGATTCCAGCCAGAACGCGCGGACGCGCTGCGTATATTCATGGCACATCGTCTGATGTCGGAGTCCGCCATGAAAAGCAAACTATTATTCGGACTGTTCTCTGCAATATGTCTCTTTCTCGCGTGCGGCGCGTATGCCGCTGACTCGGGGCACGTCCTGTACCGGGTCATCAACCTGGGCGATCCCGAGGGAGGACCGATCAGCCAGGGGACCAGCAACAACCAGCCCGGATCGATCGTGGGCTACTCGACCCTGCCTGATTTCACCATGCACGCGGAGCTGTGGAGAAACGGCACTGCGAAAAGCCTCGGAACGCTCGGTGGCCCGAACAGCGCAGTCGCCTGGCCCAACCGCAACGACTTCGGCGTGATCGTAGGCATAGCGGAGACCGCTGAGCTACAGCCGCTCGGCGAGAATTGGAGCTGTTTCCTCGCAGTCTTCTTCGTGCCGAGCGGTCACGTCTGCCGGGGATTCGTCTGGCGCAATGGAACGATGTCGGCGCTCCCGACCCTGGGCGGCGATAACGGCTTCGCCACGGGCGTCAACAACCTCGGACAGATCGTCGGCTGGGCCGAAAACAACACGCACGATCCCACGTGCAATCAATTCACCAATACCGGCCAGGTGCTGCAGTTCGAGGCGACGATGTGGGTATGGGACGAGCAGCAACACCAGTACCGGGCGATCGCTCTGCCGCCGTATCCCGGCGATCTCGACGGCGCAGCGACCGCGATCAACCAGTGGGGCACGGCCGTCGGCATTACCGGTATCTGTGACGGAGCAATCGGCGGCGGTACGGCAGAGCACATGGTGGTATGGAGAGATGGCCGGTTCGTCCGCTCACTGCCGACTCTCGGCGGTGCGTACTGGAATACGCCGATGGATATCAACAACCTCGGCGACGTAGCGGGATTCGGCGACCTTCCGGGAGACGGACCCACCTTCGCGCAATCGAATTTCCACGCTTTCTTCTGGTCCGCACGCCCCTACAACTGCAATGGCAAGAGGATCACGGGCACCTGTGATCTCGGCACGCTCGACGGGACGGGCCGCAGTGAGGCGATCGGCGTGAATGACCGGGACCAGGTGGTCGGCCTGTCCTCCTCCGGCCACGCCTTCCTGTGGCAGAATGGAGAGATGATGGATCTCAACAAGCTGGTCGTTCCGGGCACTACCCTGATCCTCACGGATGCGCAGGAGATCAACGACCGGGGAGAGATCACCGGAGAGGCGACGGACCCGAGTACCGGTGCGACCGTGGCCTTCAAGGCAGTCCCCGTCTATTGATGCAGGGAGTCCGTTCATGATCCGCGCCATCGTCCGTCCGGAGAGGCTACTGCGCTCGGCCTTTGCGATCATAGCCGTGGCTCTCATTGCCGGGCCGGCGATGGCCGGATCACCCGCCTGCAAGGCACCTCAGTATCGGCAGTTCGACTTCTGGCTGGGGAGTTGGAAAGCCTACGACGACGGCGGCAAGGGTCCCTACATTGCCGAGGACGAGCTCAGTACCCTTCTGGGCGGCTGTGTCGTCCTCGAGCGCTACCGCCAGAACGACGGTCACGATGGCAACGGAGTCACCCTCTACGATGCGACCCGGGATCTCTGGCATCAGACCTGGGTCACCAACTCCGGGCAGCTGCTCATCCTCGAGGGGAAGTTCGAGGATGGAGTGCTCACGATGTCCGGCGACAATCTCGACAGAGACGGCAAACGCGTGTGGTACCGGGTGAGCTGGAAACAGCAGACGACCGGGAAGGCGGGCGTCCGGGAGACGGCGTTCACCTCGAAGGACGGCGGCAGGTCGTGGCAGCCGGCCTTCGATATTCTGTTCGTCAAGGAGGGGAAAGGCTGACCGGCACGCCGTGGGGCGTGCGCCGGTAGGCGTCCTCCCACGCGTGCTTGCGCTCGTGGAGCTCCACCTCCCCGACTGCGCCCTTTGAGAGCAGCAGGGATTGCAGCGCCGACAGCCAGCAATCGAAGTAGCTTGCTTCCGCGGCCTTTGGATCCGTGTCAGAGGCGCGCTGCAGCTCACGACCCAGCGAGTGGGTCCATTCGGACCAGGTGAAGCAGCCCTGACGTGAGGCAACGACCGCGATCGCGAATGCGCGCGCCTGCCAGGGCTCTGCAAAAGCAGGCCCGGGCCCGGATCCCAACGAATCGGCAAACGCCGTGGCTTGCGCGAAGAAGCTACCTGCCTGCGGGCTCATGAAATCCTTATAAGGGGCCTCGGCATGGACGTCAAGAAGCCGGAACGTGCGTGCCGACCTGCGCGAATACGTAGCGCCATCCTCGGGGAGTGCAGACGTAGGTATCACTGAACCACACCTTCACGTCGAAATGCTTCCCCTCCGTCATCCCTTGCGCCCACAGAAGCGCCGTGAGGACCGCGGTATTTCCCCAGATTCGTACGGTCTGATGGCTGTCCTCCTGGTGGGTATAGACGTACTTCTTCCGGCGGGCGTCGTTCACCAGATCAGCTTTCGTCTGCACATCTCCGGTCGCGGAGACCAGGATGTAATCGTCCGGCAGCAGGCGGTCGACGGCGGCGACGTCGTTCCGCTTCACTGCCGCCTGGAACTCGGTATCGAGCGCAGCGACGTCGTTGCGGCAGCCTGCCGCGGCCGCGAATGCGGTTGAGGAAATCCCAACCATCGACAGGACCAACAGGAGTCGCGACAAGTCTGTTACCTCTCAGGTCGCTCAGCCAGGGAAAGTTACCTCTGTTTGCCGCCGCGCGGCAATGGCCACTTGGGCTGCCGAGCTGAGGCCGTTGCGAACCACCGTTCCGGGGGCCTCTGATAGAATGGCCCTCCCGCCCGCTGCCGCAGACACGCCGATCAGTGATGAACGGGCCCCGACCAGCTTGCGATCCGCGGCGCGCGTTCCGGCGGCTCGGTGCGCCTCTGGTTTCCCTGCTTCTGCTCGCGGGCTGCGTGGGCCCGGGATCGAGGTTCGCCCGCAGGGCGCCCAATCCAGCGGACGTCCGGGCGGTGATCGGCAGTGCGCTCCCGGCGGTCTCCGACCGCGCCGGCTGGACTGACGACATCGCCGATGCCTTTATCAGGCTCGATCTGCCGCCAACGCGAGAGAATGCTTGTGCAGTGGCCGCCGTCATCGAGCAGGAGTCGGGCTTCCGTACCGATCCGGCGGTTGCCGGTCTGGGCAAGCTCGCGTTGCGCACGATCGATGCGCGCGCATCGCACGCGGGAATTCCCTCGGCTCTCGTCCATGCGGCGCTCGATCTGAAATCCTCCAACGGGCGCACTTACCGCGCGCGCATCCGGGCCGCGGTCACGGAGAAGCAGCTGAGTGATGTGTACGAGGATTTCATCGGCCGGGTACCACTCGGCCGCGCGCTCTTCGCGAGCTGGAATCCGATTCGCACGCGCGGCCCCATGCAGGTCAATGTCGCCTTCGCCCAGCGCTTCCAGGCCATCGAGCCGTATCCCCATCACGACCCGCAGCGCGATCTGCGCGATGAGCTGTTCACACGCCGCGCCAGCATCTACTTCGGGGTCGCGCACCTGCTCGACTACAAAGCTCCCTACGACCGATACCTTTACCGGTTTGCCGACTACAACGCGGGCCAGTACGCCAGCCGCAATGCGGCTTTCCAGCGGGCTGTGAGCCTCGTCGCGGGCCTGCCCCTGACCGCCGATGGGGCGCTCTTCGCCAACGACCCGGGTGCAAAGGGTGCCGGCGGTACGGAACGGGTGTTGCTCACAATTGCGAAACGGCTGCATCTCAGCGATGCCGCAATTCATGCGGCGCTGCGACAGGGCGCTGCCCAAGGCTTCGAGCAGACCGCGCTCTATCGGCGCGTGTTTGCGCTGGCTGATCGCAGGCGAGGGAGCCGGTTGCCGCGTGCCGCTCTGCCGCAGATCCGCCTGGAGGGACCGAAAATAGAGCGGCCGCTGACGACGGGCTGGTATGCGCGCCGGGTCAACGGCCGCTTCGAGCGTTGCGTGCGCGGTTGACGCTGATGCTCAAAATGGTACAAAAAAAGTGGTACAAAACGGCAATGACATGCTCCGCCCGAGCGTGCGGCCCTGGCACAGCGCCTCTATAATTCATCCTCCGCTCTGTCGTCCCCAGGGGTCTCACATGAAAAGCACCGCGACCTCGGCAGTTCGCGCGATTGTGATAGGTGGGCTCATCGCCGGCACCATCGACATCGGCGCCGCCGCACTCATCAGCCGGGTGAGTCCCGTCCTGATCGCTCACTACATCGCCATGGGGGCGATGGGGAAAGGCGCGCTTGCCGCCGGTGCGAGCGCGGCATATCTCGGCTTGATCCTGCAATGGATGATGTCGATCGTGATCGCCGCGATCTACTGGTTCGTGACCGCGCAGATGCCCCGCCTTCGCGAGCGGTGGTGGCTCGGCGGCCTTCTCGCCGGGCCCGTCATCTACCTGGTGATGAACTTCATCGTCCTGCCCTTCTCGGCCGCGCCGGTGACGCTGCACCAGATGATCGCGCACTTCACGCTGCTCAAAGGCGCGGAGAACCTGGCTGCGATGCTCGTGTTCGCTCTCATAATCGCTTTTTGCGCGCGTTACCTCGCCGCGCAGAGCGGCGGCTATCCGACTCCGCGAGGCGCCGGCTCTGCCGTCGCATCGCTCGCGTTGCTCGCGGCGGCCCTGCCGCTGCTTCTTCCGGCGCTTCCCAGCTCGGCAGCGACCCTGCAGGCCGCAGGCGCCGATCCTGTCGCGATCATTGCCTCGGCCAAGGAGGCCATAGAGGTCGCCAATTCGAGCTGGCTACCGCAGATGAAGCGCGGTGATGCCGACGGTGTGGCGGCCGCTTATGCTGACGATGGCGTATTACTCACTTCGAACGGCACTGCGTTGCGTGGGCGCGCCGCGGTGGCCGCGAGATATCGGACCGAGCTCGCGCAACTGGGGCGGGTCGTCGATGGCGGGTTGATACAGGAAGGGGTGACGGTCTCAGGCGGGATGATCTACGAGTGGGGGCACGGCTGGCTCGCTTTCCAGAAGGAAGGCAAACGCCAGGTGAGCTCCGGACCTTACTTCACCGTCTGGCGCCGCGGTCCCGATGGTAACTGGCGCATCATCCGCAACCTCGTGCTCTGACAGGGCGTGCGCCTCGATCAGCCCATCGCCGCCGCCAACATCGTCGAGTACAACCCCCGCTGCGACCTGACCGCCGCTACGCGCGCGGTGTCTGCCGGATCCCGCTGACGGCCGCCGCGGCGGTGAGCAGCCGCTCGCGCTCCATCTCCGCGACGATCTCGATCGTCTCATCATCGGCGGGGAACAACATCTCGAGCGCGAGCTCCGCCAGAGTCACATCGCTCGGCGTGCCGAACACCGTGAGGGTGTTGAGGAAGGAGACCGTGCCGAATCGGGTCGCGATCCGAAGCGGTGTTGCCAGGCGCTGAATGGCATCGAATTCAGGGGTTGCGCAGGCTTCCGAGCGCACGGGCACCGGATAGCTTTGCACTTCGGCGAGCAGGGCCTCGAGACCCGGGTCGGCCTGCCGCTGCAGCTGATTTCTCAGCAGGTGCAGCGTGTGCCCCCGCCACTCCGCGTAATTGACGATGCGGGGCCCCATGCCCTCGGGATGCAGAGTCAGGCGTACCGCATTGACGGGACGGTGTCGCCGCATTTCCTCCGAGCAACCCTCGTACAGCTGCTGCAGCGCTGAGTTCGACAGCACCACGTTCCAGTGCCTGTCGACCGCGAAGGCGGGATAAGGCAGATGCGCCTTGAGCACCCGATCCATTGCGCGCTCGGCCGCTTCGAGCTCCGCAATCGGGCGCTCTGCGAAGGCCGGGGCGAACCCGGCGGCGAGCATGAGCGTGTTCTGCTCCCGCAGCGGAACGTCCAGGCAGTCGGCCAGCCGGCGGATGATCTCCCGGCTCGGCTGCGCGCGTCCGGTCTCGAGGCAGGACAGGTGTCGCGTCGAGCTGCCCGCGGCGAGCGCAAGGTCGATCTGCGTCATGCGACGCTGCTCGCGCCAGCGGCGCAGAAGTGTCCCGAACGACAGCTGCTGTGTGCCCATGGCTTGCCAGTCTAGCGTCCCGCGGCGCACCGGCTCCATGACCTTCCGGGTCAAGAGGGGTGTGTGCCGATGATCTATGTCTTTGTCCGGCTCACCGGGCGGGGAGGGCAGCGGTCAGCCCGCCAGGATGCAATGTCGGAGACCGGCATCGGCCGGGCGAACAGGTAGCCCTGCACGAGTGACGCCCCGAGCTCGCATACCCGTTGGAGCATCTCTTCGGTCTCGACACCCTCGATGATGACCTCGCGACCGAAGTCGCGGGCTATGCCCAATGCCGCCTTGATGATGCTCTTGCCGCCGTCGTCGAATTCCCTTACGAATACGCGGTCGACCTTGATCACATCCACCGGGAGGTGGCTGAGATAGGAGAGGGAAGAATAACCCGTACCGAAGTCGTCAACGCAGATCGAGACGCCGAGACTCCGCGCCTGGGTGAGCCGCTCACGCAGCGCATCGATGTCCTTGGCGAGCGCTGACTCGGTGAGCTCGAGCTCGAGAGTGCCAGGGCGAAGCCCCGGCAACGACAAGCACTGTTCGAGGTGTCGCAGAAAGCGCGGACTCACCAGCTCCTGGGCCGAGACGTTGACCGCGACCTTGGTCGCGCCGTTGGTCGAGAGATGTCCAGAATCGAGACACGCGCGCCGCCTGACCCAGCGTCCGAGCCGGGTTATCTCGCCGCCGCGCTCGGCTATTGCAACGAACCGAGTGGGGGGCACGTACCCGATTCGCTCGTGTCGCCAGCGAGCCAGCCCTTCGAAGCCCCGCACCTGCCCGGTCCGCACGTCGATTATCGGCTGGTAATGGAGCTGGAGGCGATCTTGCCGGATGGCATCCAACAGATCGGCCAGCAGCGCGCGATCATCAAAGTCCAGCGATTCCGATCTATCGGGCACGCCGGCGGAGTGGCGGTGGTCTTGCCGCACGTCGGCCACCTGCCGCGGCACCTCTTCCTGCGCATCCAGTGCCGCGTACCGCGCTGTTGCCGCCGCGACTGCTTCGAGGAGCCGCGGTGATGCGCACGGCTTGGTCAGGAATCGAAAGACCTGTCCACGATTGACTGCCGACATGGCAATCGAGAGATCGGCCTGTCCGGTCAGCATGATCCGCTGCGCCCGGGGCACGAGGCTGCAGCAGCGCGCGAGGAACTCGATTCCGTCCATCCCGGGCATCCGCATGTCCGACAGGATCACCGCGACGTTCGGCTGCTGCCCGAGCAGGCAGAGCGCGCTCTTTGCGTCAGCCGCGGAGATGACCGAGTACTTCCGCCCGAGGATTGCGCGCAGACCCTCGAGCACGCCAGGCTCGTCATCAACGCACATCACGACAGGGCGGGCAGGGCCGTTCATTCGCGCTGCTCTGCCTGGAGGATACTCGGTGCGGCGCGGGCGCTACACTCGATGGCGCCCAGCGCCGCTTCCTCGAGAGCGTCCGGTCCGGAGTGGCGCAGTCCCGTTCCGGTCATGCCGCCTTTGCTCCCTTGGCTGGTGAGGCGGCGCGGCCGTTGATTGGCAGTCGGATCATGAAGCGAGTACCCACTCCGACGGTGCTCTGTACGTCGATGCTGCCTCCATGCTTCTCCGTCACGATGGAGCGGGCGATCGCGAGTCCCTGGCCGGTCCCGCGGCCCACCCCCTTGGTCGTGAAGAATGGATCGAAGATCTTCTCCAGGTTCTCCTCCGGGATGCCGCAGCCATTGTCCAGAATGGAAATGACGACGCTGTCGCGCACCATGTCGGTGGTGACCATGATCCTGCCACCCGAGACATCCTTGCCGGCGTCCTCGATGGCCTGCGCGGCATTGACGATGACGTTGAGGAATACCTGGTTCAACTCGCCGATGTTGCAGGTGACCTCCGGGATTGCGCCGAGCCGGGTGTCGACGGTGGCGGTGTATTTGTACTCGTTGTGAGCGACGATGAGCGTGGTCTCGATCGCATGATTGAGGTTCGCGGGGCTCTGTTCGTTGCGTTGCGGATGCGCGAATTCCTTCATGGCACGAACGATGGAGGCGACGCGCCCGATACCCTCGAGTGTCCGCTCGAAAGCCTTCGGAACCTCGATACCGAGGAACTCGAGGTCTGCGTGCCGCTCCGCCTCCTTGACGGATTCGAGCGCCGCGGCGAGAGGCTCACCGGCGGCGAGGCGTGCAAAGGCGTGCCGGTACGCCGCCAACAGGCGCTCGTGATCCGCCTGCGCGGTTTGCAGGAACGCGACTCCATCACCGATATATTGGATCGGTGTGTTGATCTCGTGCGCGATACCGGCGGCCAGACGCCCGACGGACTCGAGCTTTTGCGCGACCTGCAGCTCCATCGCCATGCGCTCCCGCTCCTGCATCTCGCTGTAGAGCTGATCCTGCAGCTGACGCTGCACTCTCTCCTGCTCGAGGCGAGCGGTGATGTCGGCGCCAACACCCACGTAGTGAGTGATCCGCCCGGCTCCATCCTTGACCGGAGCGATGAAGGCGCCGATCCAGAAGATCGAGCCGTCTTTGCGGCGGCCGCGCAGCTCGGTGCGGACCTCATGCCCGGACCTGAGCGCCTCCATGACTTCCTTGAGCTGGATGCGGTTCAAGCTCTGTGGCAGGAGAACGTTGGGACCCTTGCCGAGGAGCTCGGAGGGCTCGTAGCCGTATTCCCGGACGATGGCACGGTTGACGTAGACCACCGGCCAGCCCGGGCGAGTGGCATCCCCGATGATGAAGTGCGAGGCGGCGGCATCGAGCGCGCAATTACGCACCCCGAGCTCGCTGCGCAACCGCTCCTGCTCGGCGATCTCGGCCGCCAGCCGGGCCTCGAGCAGGGCTGAAGCGTCCTGATTTTTCGCCCGAGCCGGTGCGGTCGCGGTGTTTGGTCTGTCTCCCATGAGATGGATTGAACTGCCGCCGGACCCCTCAGTCCGTGATCCCGGTAGCGGTTGTGAGATCAAGAAGCCTGGTTGAATGCCGATACTGTGGAGCAGGTAGGGTATCGGAACCTCCAGGGCAGGTTAAAGTGACCGGCGACCAGGTCAACGGAGCCAGTACGGAACTATCTCGACAGCGCCGGCCTGCGCTGGACACGGGTACGTTGATACCGGGAAGGACGCTGACGCGTTTCGGCCTGGCTACGTGCCTGGCACTCTCCTACGGGCTCGCTCTTTGGACGAGCGCGGATTACAACGTCCAGTTGTATATGTGCGCCGGACTGGCCCTTCTCGCGCTTTACCGGGATTGGCGTCTGCTGGTGCTCGTCTGCGCCAGTGCCCCCTTTGCGCAGTATCTCCATGCCGCTTTCTCCCACGTCGGCTCGGAGATGCTGCATCGCGATCTTCAACAGGATGCCTGGTTGGTCTTGGAAGCCGCCGTTCTCAACCTGGGTTGCGTTCGATGGACCCGGTTGCTCCGCGATTACGCGCGCGAGGCCGCCCAATTGGAGCGCCAGCGCTCGCAGGCGTACCGGGAAGTTCTCGAGCGTACCGCGCAGCTCGAAGTCAGCGGCGAGCAATATCGGGCGCTGCTCGAGTCCACGAGCGCGGTGCCTTGGGAGCTCGACGACGGGACGGGCGCATGCACCTACATTGGCGCGCAGGTCGAGCGTCAATGGGGCTGGCCGGCAGATCGCTTCCGGGAGAATGGCTTCCTGTTCTCCTGTGTGCATCCCGACGACCGCCCTGCCTTCGCGCAGGCTCTGGAAGAGGCCGTGGCATGGCAGGACGTCACGATCGATTGCCGCTTCCTGTTCGCGTCAGATCGCTACGCGAATGTGCGCAGCTTCGTCCGTCATGCACCCGATGTGAGGGATCACCGCCGCGTGCGGGGTTTCAGTATCGATGTTACCGCCCAGAAGAAGCTTGAGCTCGAGCTTCACCAGGCGCAGAGGCTCGAATCGGTTGGCCGCCTGGCGGCCGGAATTGCGCACGAAATCAACACGCCCGTCCAATTCATCAGTGATAATTGCCACTTCCTGAAGGACGGCCTCGGCGAGGTCAGGACCGTCCTGGAGCGCTATCGTGAGGCATTGCGCGCAGTGGCGGCAGGGTCGATGAGCGGCGGCGAGGCACTCGAACGGTCGCTGGTGGAGGAGCAGGCCTGTGACCTGGGGTTTTTGTGCGAGAACATGCCGATCGCGGTCGAACGGTCGCTCGAGGGATTGGAGCGGGTCGCCAAGATCGTCCGGTCCATGAAGGAGTTCTCGCACCCCAATCAGGACGCGCCGTCCTCAGCCGATCTCAACGCGGCGATCCTGAGCACGCTCACTATCGCACGCAACGAGTACAAGTACGTTGCTGAAGTCGAGACACGCCTTGGAGACATCCCGGCCGTCATCTGTTACGCAGGCGAGCTCAACCAGGCGTTTCTCAACATCATCGTCAACGCCGCTCATGCCGTGAACGAAACGGTGGCCGGCACCGACCGCAAGGGGCTCATCACGGTCAGCACTGCGGTCGATGGCGGTGAGGTCGTGATATCCGTAGCCGACACCGGACCCGGGATACCGCAGGAGATCCAGGACAAGATCTTCGATCCTTTCTTCACCACCAAGGAGGTGGGCAGGGGCAGCGGCCAGGGGCTCGCGATCGCCCGCGCAGTGATCGTGGAACGGCATGGGGGAAGCCTGACTTTCGCGACGGAGCCGGGGAAGGGCACGGTCTTCGTGATACGCCTGCCGGCCGCCCCAGCCGGGGAATCCGCTGCCGACGCGCGGGAACAGGGACTGGCGATGTGAGCGCTCCGGAGCCCAAGCAGATCCTGTTCGTCGACGATGATCCGGCGATCCTCGGCGGACTTCGGGTGCGGCTGCATCGCTTCGACAGCCGCTGGGCCATGTATTTTGCGGACAGCGGCGCTGCCGCGATCGACGAGCTCGAGCGCTGCGATTACGATCTGATCATCGCCGATGTGCGCATGCCCGGGATGGACGGTATCGAGCTTCTGCGAACCGTGAGCGAGCGTTGGCCCAGCACCATCCGCGTTGCGCTCTCAGGGTATGCCGGCGAGAAGCAAGTCGCCCGCCTGGTTCCTTACGCGCACCAGTACCTCAACAAGCCATGCCCGTCGTCGCAGCTCGAGGAGCTCATCACGCGCTGCCTGCGCCTGCACGAGCTGCTGCCGGATGCACGGCTGCGCGCGCTCGCGGGCAGCGTGCGGACTCTTCCGGTGACGATAAGGGCGCATACTGAGCTGCAGGCCGCGCTCTCGCAGGAGAGTGCGGGGATCGCCGCCGTGACCGGCATCGTCGCCTCGGATACGGCGCTGACGGCCAAGACCCTGCAGCTCGCGAATTCCGAGTTCTTCCGGCTCTCCCGCCGAATCTCCAATGTCGAGCAGGCAGTCGGACATCTGGGTCTCAGTGTAATGCGCGCTCTGGCCGCTTCCACCGAAGTGTTCTGGCAGGGTGCGGAGCACGAGAGCATCACATTGCGACTCGACGAGCTGCAACAGCATGCCAGGACGGTAGCGGCAGCAGCACGGTCGTTGGCGAGGGACACGCCGCACGGCGACGACGCCTGGGCTGGCCCGTGAACGCCAGTCGGAGCTGCTGCAGTGTCTGCAGCTTGCAGTCGCCGACGGGTTGCCTCTGCAGGAGGCGGAGGCGCGCATCCTCGGCGCTTCGCACGCGCAGCTCGGGGCCTACCTGCTCGGGCTGTGGGGTCTACCCGCTGCCCTGGTGGAGGCAGTAGCCTTCCACCATGCTCCGGACCGGGTCGCGCAGTCGCAGTTCGGTGCGCTCGAGGCGGTCGCCATTGCAGAATCGCTGTGCGGCACCGACGACGCCGAGATTTTCCACGGACGGTCTGTGCCGGTGTACGGAGTGGGTGTCGAGTATCTGAAGTCGGTGAATGCCCCGTTCGACTGGCCGGAGGCGACGCGACGCGTAGAGGCGAGCTGCAGGTCCCTGGAGGCTTCGTGATGAAGAGCCCTGATTCGATACGCGTCCTGTGCGTCGACGATGACCCCCGCATCGTCGAAGGCTTGAGCCTGCACCTTCGCAAAGACTATCAGGTGTTGACCGCCCTCAGCGGCTCACAGGCTCTCGAGCGGCTGAAGGAGGTGGGCGGAGCCGCGGTAGTGATCTCGGACATGCGCATGCCCGGCATGGACGGTGCGAGTCTGCTCAAGCAGGTCATGCAGCTGTATCCG
Organism: Steroidobacteraceae bacterium; assembly: GCA_035652555.1. Lineage (GTDB taxonomy): Bacteria > Pseudomonadota > Gammaproteobacteria > Steroidobacterales > Steroidobacteraceae > 13-2-20CM-66-19. Next base: position 208,979 of record DASRDO010000049.1, read on the forward strand.
GATACGACCCGCATCCTGCTCACCGGCGAGCCGGGACGCGACAGCGCCGTCTCGGCTGTCAACACCGCGCATGTGTTCCGGTTTCTGCTCAAGCCCTGCACCCCGGAGCAGCTCAGGTCGGCCGTCGAGGACGGCGTGATACAGCATCGGCTCGTGATTGCCGAGCGCTCGATCCTCAAAGAGACCCTCATCGGCTGCATCAAGGCACTGGTGGATGTCCTTGCCATCACCAGCCCCGCCGCCTTCGGCAGGGCGAGCCGAGTCAAGAGAATGGCGATGGGGTTTGCGGGCAAGCTCGACTGCGGGCACTTCTGGCAGCTCGAGGCGGCGGCAATGCTCTCGCAGGTCGGCTACCTCTCTTTACCCGACGAGCTCACCGAAAAGCTGCATTGCGGCGAGCCGCTGAGCCCGCAGGAGCAGACTCTGGCGGCCGGTGCGCCCGATGTGGTCAACTCCCTGCTCGAGAACATTCCGCGGCTGGAGCCCGTGATCCAGATCCTGACGGCGCTCAAATGGACCGACGAGCAGATTGCGCGCCTCGGCGACGGCACCATCGGCCTCGGCACGCGCATCCTCGGGCTCGTGCTCGAGTACGACAGCCTCACCTCCCGCGGCATCACGGCCGCCGAGGCAGTCCAGACGATCGGCTTGCGATCGCCCCGCTTCGGGGCGGAGCTCGTCGAGAAGTTCGGCGCCTATGCCGCCGGCACAACCAACACCGCGGCGGAGCTGCGCGAGTTGCCGCTGAGCGCCGTCGAGCCCGGCATGATCATCATGCAGGACGTGCGAACACCACGCGGCCTGCTGTTCGTGGCGCGCGGTTTCGAGGTCACCGGCGCCTTCATCGAGCGTATCCGGAACTTCGGTGAAGATCTGCTCAACCGGCCTGTGAAGGTCCTGTTGCACGGCAAGGCAGCCGCAGCCGCCAGCCGCTAGGAGCTATGCCGGATGCGCGGACCGCGCGGCCTGCACCGTCCGGAAGAATACTTCCCGATCCGAGCGCACCGCGGCAATCGGCCAGCCGCAGCTGATGCCGCCATCCACCACCAGGTCCTGTCCCGTGATCATGCGCGATGCGTCACTCGCCAGGAAGAGAGCCGCACCGGCGATGTCCTCCGTATGGATGACACGATGCAGCGGTTGGTATCGGGGGAGGATCGCGCTGATGGCAGCCTCGGCGTACTCGGGATGCGCGTCCGCCTCGTCCGGCCTCATCCCAACGTACTTGCCGAAGGCGCCGGTGGCCGTCATGCCGGGTGAGAGACTGTTCACACGAATGCCTTTCTCTCCGAGCTCGACGGCGGCGCAACGCGTGAGGTGGATTGCGGCGGCCTTGGCTGCCGAGTAGTAGTGCCCTCCGAGCCCGGCCCGCGTGCCATTCACGCTCGTGACATTGATGATGCTCCCCGAGCCCTGAGCGGCCATCACACGCGCTGCATATTTGATTCCGGCGAGCACTGCGCGCAGATGCACCGCGATGACGGCATCGAACTGCGCCAGATCGACATCGGTAAATGTCGCGTACTGGGAGGATCTCCCCGCGTTGTTGACGAGGCAGTCGAGCCTGCCAAAGCGATCGACGGCGTGCGCGATCATGCGTTCCACATCCGCTTCCGCCGTGACATCCGTGCAAATAAAGCTGGCGGCATCCCCGAGCGCACGTGCCAGACGATCGCCGCGTTCCCGGCGCCTGCCGGCGATCACGACGCGGGCGCCTTCATTGACGAACACTTCCGCGGTGCGAGCGCCGATGCCGCTCGTGCTGCCCGTAATGACTGCGACCTTGCCAACCAGTGTCATCATGTCAGGTCCCCCAGGAAGTGATGGGGCGAGTCTAGCGGCCCGGCACGCACTCGATCCATGACCCTGCAGGTCAAGCCGGGCATTCGCCGATGGGCTCAGGGCGGTCAGTCACTTTGATGCGCCGAACCTGCGACTGTTCTGGTCGCACTCCGCCCTAGCTGTAACTGTCATGGCCACGCCGATCCTGCTAGATTGCAGGACAGCAGCCCGCCAGGCCCGCACGCCGGAGATTGCGCTAAATGACGTCAGGAAAAGCCCCCGACATGGACCCCGAGGAGCTTCTCGAGTACACCCGGCGTCGCAGCCTCGAATATCTCGAATCCCTGCCGGAGCGCAACGTCAGTCCCGCGCTCTCCAGCGATGGAATTCGGCAACTGCTCGGCGCGCGCCTGTCCGATGGAGCGACGCCCGCCGCGGCCGTCATCGGCACTCTCGCGGATGCCGGCCTCGGTGGCACGGTGGCCTCCACCGGCCCGCGCTACTTCGGATTCGTGACAGGCGGCAATCTTCCTGCCGCGCACGCGGCCGACTGGCTGGTCTCCACGTGGGACCAGAACCCGGCGGTATACGTACTGTCGCCCCTCGTGGCGGTGATCGAGGACATCACCGCCGGCTGGTTGCGTGAGCTCACCGGGCTGCCGACCGGGATGAGCGTTGGCTTCGTGACTGGCTGCCAGATGGCGAGCTTCACCGCTCTTGCCGCAGCGCGGCACCGCGTATTGGAGCACGCTGGCTGGAACGTCGCCGCCGATGGGCTGTTCGGCGCGCCGCAGGTCGATGTGATCATCGGCGAAGAGGCTCACTACACGATCCCGATGGCGCTGCGCCATCTGGGGTTCGGCGCCGCGCGGCTGCGGCGTGTCGGCGCCGACGGACAGGGCAGGATGAAGGCCGATGCGCTGCGGGCGGCGTTGCGCGGGAGGAGCGGCCCCTGCATCGTTTGCGCGCAGGCGGGCAACGTGAACACCGGCGCCTTCGATCCATTGGAGGCCATTGCGGATGCGGCCAAGGAGCGGGGCGCCTGGCTGCACGTCGACGGAGCGTTCGGGCTGTGGGCAGCGGCAGCACCGGCGCTCGCCCCTTTGACGCGCGGCATCGAGCGCGCGGATTCCATTGCGACCGACGGGCACAAGTGGCTGAACGTGCCGTATGACTGCGGCATCGTGTTCTGCGCCGACGCCGAGGCGCATCGGGCGGCGATGTTGCTGCAGGCCCCCTACGTGATCGGCTCCAGCAGCGAGCGCGATCCGCATGAATTCGTCCCTGAGGAGTCGCGGCGAGCGCGTGCCGTGCCGGTCTACGCCGCTCTGCGCTCTCTTGGCCGAGCCGGATTGGCCGACCTCGTGGAGCGCTGTTGCCGCCTGGCACGACGGTTTGCGGATGGGCTGCGATCCGCCGGCCTCGAGGTTCTCAACGATGTCGTGCTCAATCAGGTGTTGGTCAGGTTCGGCGATGCCGAGCGGACACGCCGGACCATCGCGGCAATCCAGCAGGACGGGACGTGCTGGTGTGGAGGTACGCAGTGGCAGGGACACACGGCCATGCGTATCAGCGTCAGTAACTGGAGAACGACCGAGTCGGACGTCGATCGGAGTCTGGAGGCGATCGTGCGCGTTGCGGCACAGTGCGCCGACATCTAGCAATCATGGCAGGTCCGCGACCATCGAGTGAATGGCGTCGGTGAAGTCGATTTTGCCATCCAGGTAGGGTTGCCAGTCGGCTTCCAGTACGCGCCGATATGCCGGCCAGTGGCCGCCCCCGTAGACTCGATTGCGGTAACCGTAAGGGGTGAAGGTCGCCTGCTCGGACGCCGGCAGCAAGCGGCGCAGCTCCACGCCCGAGGTATAAAACAGCAATGAATGCCACAGGTCGCCGACATCCTTGTGCTGTGCGCGGCCTTCCGTCTCGAGAGCATTCATCGTCGTATCGGCAAAGGTGTGCGAAGCCTCGTGGAAGAGCAGCTCGAATCTGTCGAGGCCCGGGTTGAACGGGTCACTGCTCGAGAATGTGATGTGCGGCGGGAGGGTTGTAAGGGCGTAACCGAGCGCTACGACGTAGTGGCAGACGTCCACCCGTATCGGCGCCGCGGGCCACTGCTGGTGCAGATCCTTGGTCATCGCTGCGGCAAGTCCCGGCCCCAGGTGCTGCAGGCGCTGCGCTTGCGATGCGATCCAATGTTCATTGGATTCATCGTGAGCCGGCCACCAGTACCTGCGATAAACCCCGGCCGCACGGTGCAGGACCGCAATCAATTCCGGCGGCAAGTCCGGCGGACTCAGGCGCGCGCCGTTGTCCGGCTGACCGGCGAGATCGTCGTTGATCTGAATGAGCTGATCGTCGCCATGCTGCTGGCGGTTTGCGAAATGTGCGGCATAGAAGCTCACTGCCGCGCGCCAGTCCGCCTCGTCCTGGCTGCTCATGCCCGCGGCAGACAGCGGCGCGGCGCTTTGCAGGCCACGCACGGGCTTGCCGGCACGCAGCCATGCTTCGTGGAACAGGACCTGATGCAGGTTTACCCAGAAATTGCTGTGAAACTCGAAGAGCGGCGCGGTGCGTGCCAGCGGCGGCTTTTCCCGTGCCGTGACTCGTGTAGGTGCGGCCAGGAGCGCAGCGAGCGCCACGCAGGTTGCCAGCGGCGCAGCCAATCGCCACGACCATGTGGATTTGAGCAAGTGTGCCTCGATCGTTGCCTTTCGGACCGGCAATACCCTAATGTGCGGGAGGGCTCACTGTCTTGAACAAATCGGCAAACGGGAGCGTCGGCTCCATGCCGTGGGCGATTCGCCCAGGAGGTCACGGAATTCCCGGGTCATGTGGGCCTGGTCCGCGAACCCGGAGCTTGCCGCTACTTCCGCCCAGGCAATGGCGCGAGCTCGAGAGCTGACGAGGGCGCGCTGCAGACGCTCGATGCGAAGCACGCGTTTCGGTGACAGGCCGACGGACTGCATCAGCCGGGAGCGCAGCGTCCTGACGGGTAGGCTGGCTTGAGCGGCCATATCCTCGACACAGGTGTACCGGCCGAGAGGCAACGGGCTGATGTGATTCTGCCCCGCCCATTTGTGGCTGAGGAAATCGGACATCACCCTGAGGGCGGGGATCGGAGACCTCAATTCATCCAGCTGGTCCATCAGGTGTGTGCCGTGTGCGCCGAACACGTCCTCGACGAGAACGGAACGGTCCGTGAAGTCGGATGCCGGGAAACGAGTGAGCAACGGTAACGCGCCTGGGTACAGGCGAGCCCCGCACGTGAGAATCCGATTGCCCATCGTTACATCCGCAAAGCGGGACCGCGGCCCGGTTAGAAAGCAGCGCGCACGGACGCGCGAGTCCTCACTCGACACCACGAGTATCAGGTAGGGATTCGCCTCGGGAATGATCCGCCAGCTGCGCCCCGCAGGGGCAGGGCCGGTCTGTTGTATCCAGAAGTGCTCGATGAAGGACGCCTGGGCACGTGAGGGCGGAAGGAATCTCGCTGCGCCGGCGCCGGCGCCTGCCTGGTCGAGGAGAATCATCGCGCCCCTCCGAACTGGGCACGATAGGCCGTGGGAGTCAAGCCGACCTGCTGCCTGAAATGGTGGCGGAGCGTCGCCGGACTGCCGAAACCCGAGCTCTGCGAGACCTCGTCCAGGCCGGCGGCGCTCGACTCGAGGAGATAGCGGGCCGCCTCGAGGCGGGTGGCGATGACCCACTCTCCCGGGGACATCCCCGTGGACTCGTGAAAGCGCCGGATGAAAGTCCGCTGACTCATGGCGACACGGCGTGCCATACGAGCGATCGTCCAGCGCTCGGCCGGCCGGCGCCGGACTGCTTCCAAGAGAGCGCCCAGAGCGTCGTTTGCCCGCCGCGGAACCGGCCGGTCGATGAACTGCGCCTGGCCTCCCTCGCGGTGAGGCGCCATGACCATCCGCCGCGCGATCTCGTTCGCCGCTCTGGCGCCAAAGTCCTTGCGCACGATGTGCAGGAGGAGGTCCACGCCGGCCGCGGAGCCGGCCGATGTCAGGATCTGCTCCTCATCGACATAGAGGACGTCGGGGTTGACCTCGATGTCCGGGTGAAGGGCCCGAAGCCGATCCGCGTAGAGCCAGTGCGTGGTGGCGCGCCGTCCGGCGAGAAAGCCGCAGGCCGCCAGCAGGAACGCGCCGGAGCAGATCGACACCAGGCGCGCTCCGCGCGCATGGGCTTCCGACAGAGCCTTCCTTACTGCGGGAGAGGGCGGGGCGCCGTCGGTGCGCCAACTGGGAATGACGATCGTCGCCGCCCGGGCGAGCGCCTCGAGCCCTGCCTCGGGGGAAACCTTGAGGCCGCCTGTGGCCGCAAGCGGTCGGCGCTCTTCCGCGACGGTGATCAGACGATACCAGTCAGGTCCCATCTCGGGCCGGGGCAGCCCGAAGATCTCCGCCACGATTCCGAGCTCGAAGGTTGCGACCCTCTCGTTGAGGAGCGCTGCAACCAGGCGATTCCGTGGTGTGCGCGGCTTTGGCATGATTTCGATCATAGATGGCATTCGTGCCGATTGCCAGCCGTGTGCCGGCGCGGCAAGCTGCACGGCAATCTTCCTCGGAGTGCCACATGCCGAACAACGTCACCGCGATTGCGGCAGCGCCGGGCAGCGATGCCTTGGCGCATTTCGAGCAGCTCTTCAGATTCGAGACCGACTGCTGGGACGTCCACGAGGCGCTGTCCTCGGGAGAGCCGGGGTTCGTGCTGCTCGATGTGCGCAGCCCGGAGCTCTTCAGGAAGGGTCATGTCCCAGGTGCGCTGAGTCTGCCGCACGCAAAGATCATCGCCACGAGAATGGCTGCCTGGCCGCCGCAGACGCTGTTCGTGGTGTACTGCGCAGGGCCGCATTGCAACGGGGCTGCGCGGGCTGCCGTTCGGCTGAGCGCTTTGGGGCGCCCGGTCAAGATCATGGCCGGCGGCGTCACGGGTTGGCTCGATGAGGGCTTCCCGCTGATTGCAGGGAGCGAAGGGGACTGCTGAAATCGTGACGTCCTGACTCATCTACTCTGCGACATTACTCTGCGACATGCCCTTCAATGCAGATCGGGCCGACAGCGCGAGCGGTCCGCTCACCGCTCCCCTCGCCCGCGAGACCACCGCGGGTCTCACCTGGCTGCAGGGGACGGCGCTCTACATCGGTGCGGTCCTGGGTACGGGCGTCATCGCTCTGCCGGCACTCGCCGCCAACGCTGCGGGACCGGCATCGCTCCTGGCCTGGCTCGCTCTGATCCTGCTCTCGGTACCGCTCGCTGCCACGTTTTCGGCGCTCGGCGCGCGATACCCGGATGCGGGAGGCATTTCCACCTGCGTCAAGCTCGCCTTTGGCGCATATCCCGCGGCGATCGTCGGCTGGTGCTTTCTCCTCGCCGTGCCCGTCGGCGGGCCTGCCGCCGCCATATTCGCCGGCGCGTACGTGCAGGCGGCCATCGGTGGCGGCACGGCGACCATCATGGTCACCGCCTTTGCCCTGGTGTTGGGAATCACTCTGATCAACGCGTTCGGCGTAACTCTCTCGGGCAAGGTACAGGTCCTCGTGGCGGGCCTGCTGGTTACGTTTCTGGTGGCGGCCGTCACTACCTCGCTGCCGCACGCCCGCATCGAGAATCTGCAGCCCTTCGCGCCGCACGGATGGGTCGCGGTCGGCTCGGCCGCGGGACTCCTCGTATGGAGCTTCGCGGGATGGGAGGCGATCACCTATCTGGCGGCGGAGTTCGGCCGGCCGGCGCGCGACATGCCCAAAGCCGCTGCGGCGGCGGTTATCGTCATCGGAGTTCTCTATTTCGCGGTCGCCGCTGCGACCATCCTGGTCCTCGGCCCGCGGGCTACTTCGACGGCAGCGCCGCTGGCGCTCCTTCTGGCGATCGGCTTCGGAGGGCAGATGAAGTTGCTGGCTGCCGCCGTGGCGCTGCTCCTGACCGCTGGGACGATGAACGCGTACTTTGCAGGGGCAGCGAAGCTCGGGGCAGCCCTCGGCAGAGACGGGGCGCTGCCGCCCTGGTTCGCCCATGGAAGCGAGGCCGGCGGAATACCCAGGCGCAGTCTCCTGTCGCTCGCCGGCCTCACGCTCGCCATGCTCATCGCCGTCGAGCTGAGTCATCTGCGCGTCGAGGCACTGGTACTCATGACCACCGGAGCCTTCGTTGTCGTTTACATCCTCGGCACGGCAGCCGCTCTACGGCTGCTCGAGGGCGGCACCTGGGGACGGCGGGCGGCTTTTCTCGCGTTGGTGTTCGACATCCTCCTGCTGGCCACCACCGGCAAGTACATCCTATGGTCGGCCGGTGTTGCAGCTTGCGCCGCGATCTACGTGTACCTCACGCCGAGCACAGGCGGCCCGCCATGATGACGCTACCGACCGGCGCGGCCCGGAATAGGGCTCGCCCATGCGGCTACGGGGCGCACCTGATGTCGAAGTGCAACACTTCCTCCCGCGCACCGAGCTTCTCGTAGAGCGCGATCGCCGGCTCATCGATGTAATCGGCCTGCACGAAGACGGCACAGGCGCCGCGGTCGGTGGCGATCCGACACAGCCGCGCGAGCAGCGCCGAGGCGATGCCCCGCCGGCGGTAGCCCTCGCCGACGGCGAGATCGTAGATATAGATCTCGCTTCTCTCCTGCTCGAATTTGCGCAGCTCATAGGCGACGAGTCCCCCGGCCACATCGGCATCGACGAGCCCGACGAGGACGATCGTGTGCCGATCGGCGAGCAGCTCGCGGACATAAGCGTCCCGCGGCGGTGCGCAAGAATATGTCTCACGATCGTGGAATGCCTCGGCGAAGAGCTCGTTCAACTTACGCAGTTGGCCGACGTCCGCGGGTGTCAGCGCGTTGACCGTGAAGCCTGGTTGTGAAGACTGCATCCGGACCTCTATAGCCACTTGTGCCATGGCGACATGGCCACCGTTGACAGCCTACCATGACCGTACAATCATGGCGGCGCGTCCTTCTCGATAACAACTTTACGTTGGATCACGCATGCAAAGACAGTCTCTCCCTGTCCGCTTCCTCCTGCTGGCTCTCGCCGCCGCGCCTCTATCCTTCGCAAACGCCGCCACGCCGTCGAGCTCGCCGACTGCGGCGTCTGCGCAGCGGGACGGGAGTCATGACTTCGACTGGGACATCGGCGCATGGCAGACGCACCAGCGGCGCCGCCTGCATCCGCTGACGGGCTCGACCACATGGGTCGACTATCACGGGACCGACGTCGTCAAAAAACTCTGGAATGGCGCCAACACCGGAATGATCGAGGCCGCCGGGCCGGCCGGGCATCTGGAGATCTTCACCATCCGGCTGTACAACCCGGACAGTCACCAATGGGGAATCACCTTCACCAATCCGGCGGCCGGCACGCTGGCTCCCGTTCTAACCGGGGAGTTCAAGAACGGCCGGGCGGAGTTCTACGACCAGGAGCCCTACCAGGGCAGGCAGATACTGGTTCGATTCGCGATCACGGACTTCACGACCGACTCCTGCCGGTTCGAGCAGTCATTCTCGGATGATGGCGGCAAGACGTGGGAAGTGAACTTCATCGTCACGGAGACCCGGATGAAGAGTGGATCGTCACACTCCAATGACTAGGCGTGCATGCCCGCGCCGGCAGGCTGCGGCGCTGCTCGGCGCGCTGATCCTCGCGCTTCCGGGGTCGCCGTCGGGCGCACGGACACGGAGCTCGCCCGATGGCGTCGCTGCCACGGACTCGGGTTCTGCGGCTGCTGCCCACCAACAGCCGCTTGCCGCGACCGACACGGTTGTGCTCGCCGGCTTCGAGAATGACACTGACGATGCGCTCTTTGACGACACTCTCCGGCAGGCTTTGGCTCGTGAGTTGGAAGAGTCGCCGTTCCTCGACGTGTTGGGGGACCGACAGGTGGCGGCCGCGCTGCAGGCGATGGGTATGCCGGCGGGCAAGGGATTCACGGCGGATGCAGGCCGCAAGGCCTGCGCGCGGACGCACAGCAGGGCGGTGTTGCAGGGTGCGATAGCGCGGCGGGGAGCCGGTTATCAGCTCGATCTGGTCGCGGCCGATTGCGCCACCGGTGCCGTGTTGGCGCACGCGCGAAGTGAGGCAGCCGGGCGGGCGGACGTCCTCGGGGCTCTCAGTCAGGCGGCCTCCTCATTGCGCGTCGATCTCGGCGAGCCGGCTGCTTCCGTACGGAAGTTTCGGGCGCCGGTCGGCACGACGACGGCTGCCCTCGAAGCGCTGAAGAGCTACAGCCTCGGACTTGCGACCCAACGGGATCATGGGGACGATCCGAGCATTCCTGCCTTCCGACGCGCCATTCAGCTCGACCCTGAGCTCGCGGTCGCGTACGCCTCCCTGTCCGCGGCCTACCGCAATCTTCGCCAGCCTTCGCTCGCGCTGCAATTCGCCACCCGAGCCTACGGCCTGCGTGACCGTGCCGGCAAGCGGGAGGCATTTCGCATAGCGACGGTCTATTTCCTCGCGACGGGACAGCTCGAGCGGGAGATGCGCGCCTATCGGCAATGGGCTGCGGCCTACCCGCGCGATTACTTGCCGCGCAACGACCTCGGCAATGATTACGCGGCGATCGGTAAGAACCACGAGGCGCTCCTGGAATATCAAGCGGGGCTGCGACTGCAGCCGAGCGTCATCGGTTATACCAACGTCGGCGGAATGGACATGGCCCTCGATCAGCTGAATGATGCCAAGGCCACCTTGGAGGAGGCCGTTACGCGCCACTTCGACGGCCTGTACATCCGCCAGAGTCTGTACTGGCTGGGGTTCCTGCAGCGGGATGACGCGCTCATGCGGCAACAGCTTGCCTGGGCGGCGGGTAAGCCTGGTGTCGAGGATGCGTTGCTCACGGAGGAGTCCGACACTGAGGCATACCACGGCAGATTGCGTAACGCGCGAAAGATCTCGCAGCGCGCCGTGGCCTCAGCCGTCCACTCAGGCTCAAAGGAGACCGCCGCTCTCTGGCAGGTGAATGCGGCCCTGCGGGACGCGGAGTCCGGAAACCTCGATCTCGCGCGAAGGGAAGCAGCCGCGGCGCTGGCACTGTCTTCCGGGCGGGACGTTACGTTGTTCGCCGCCTTGACGCTGGCGCGCAGCGGCAAGCCCGATGAGGCGCAGGCGCTGGTGCGGAAGCTCGAGAGCCAGTATCGGACCAACGCACTGCTCGAGCGATTCTGGGTGCCGACCATCGATGCCGCCATCGACATCGACACGGACCGCGATTCGCGTGCCATCGCAACGCTGAAGGCCGCCGCGCCCTATGAGCTGGGCAGCGGCGGGGGAACGTTCATCAACTATCTGTATCCAGCTTATGTGCGCGGGGACGCCTATCTACGTGAGCGCGACGGCAAGGCCGCGGCAGGCGAGTTTCGCAAGCTCGTCGACCACCCCGGCATCATGGTGAACTTCATCACCGGGTCGCTGGAGTACCTCGAGCTCGGTCGCGCATATGCCATGGCAGGAGAGCCGGTGCAGGCACGCGCCGCGTATCGCGAGTTCTTCGCGCGTTGGAGCGGCGCGGATGCCGACGTCCCGGTTCTGGAGCAGGCGAAGAAAGAGTACGCGCAGTTGGGCTGAGGGCGCTGCGCCGCACTGCTTATCTGCCCGGCAGGGCGTGCCTCGGATGGCCATCGGCTGCGGCGGACGGTGTGGAGTGCATCCGCAGCTGCTGCAGCGCGCTTTGGGCTGCATCCCGCTCGAACCCCGTCGGCGCAGTCCGCGCGTTGGTTCCGATCTCATCCGCGAACGCGACCAGGCCATAGGCGCCGGCCAGGCTCTCACCGGCCAGGCGGATGGAGAGGGTCGGATCGGCGAGCGCATCATGCACGATGCCGGTGATGGCGCTCCTGTCGCCCGCGGATGCGAAACCAGTCGTCCCGCCCAAGGCCTTCAGCGCGCCGAGGCGCAGGCGCTCCGGTACACCGGCACGGGCATGGGCAAGCAGTATTGGAAGGGCACGCGGATCTTTCGTCGCGACCAGCCCTTCGAGCACGCCTTGCATGACGTGAGGTTCGTCGTTCCCCGCCGCTGCCGCGCTCAAAGCGCTGAAAGCGCCGAGTCGGACGTAGGACCCCAGCGCCGTCGCGGCCGCCGCCTGAACTGCAGGGCTCCTATCGTCGCGGAGTCGGGCTTTCAGCGCGTCGTAGACGGACCGGTCGTGCTCGAAGCCTGCGAGCGCTTCGACGGCAGCAGTGCGTACGCGACTGTCCGGCTGCTGGAGCGCCGCCATGAGCGCTGTCCTGGCTTCTTCCGTATGAAGCCGTCCCAGACTGGATGCTGCCGTGGCCCGGACGGCATAAAACGGGTCACTTCTCAGGGCATGCGCCAGAGCAGTGACCGCGCTGTGGACCGAGGGACCTTGGATCCCTCCCAGCCCACCCGCGGCCGAGAGTCGGCTCATGGCCACAGGATCATCTTTCAATTGGGCTATCGTGGCATCGGCAGCCTGTTGGAAAACGAGCTCCTTCTCGATGACGTCGCGCGGATCGAAGTCCACCCATCGCGGCGCAAACCCGAGCGGGATCTCGAATTCCTGGCTGCGCGTGCGATCCTCGATCCGCAGGTGCTCGGCTCGACCGCCGGTGCCGTAGAAGGCGAGCTCGATCGGCATGATGAACGTGGATGGCACTCCGGCGCCTTCCTGTGTCTGCGCGACCTTCACCGCTTCCAGCTTGCGGCCAGCGTCGTAGTGCGCGGTCACCACGTAGCGGGGGTATCCGGCCTGGTACACCCACTCGTTGAAAAACCACTTCAGGTCTTTCCCGGTCGTGAGCTCGAGGATTCTCTCCAGATCCGAAGTGCCCACCGCCTGTGCGTGGTACGCCTTGAGGTAGGCGCACAACGCTCGGAAGAAGAGCTCGTTCTGCGACCCCGGACGGGACGCAGCAGCGGAGCCGTCCAAAATATTGCGGAGCATGTCCAGCACCACGGCGCCCTTCTCATGCGTGATGCTGTCGAACATCTGCAGCGGATACCGGTAATGCTCATCGACTATGGGACGGACATAATCCTGCTGATCCTGCCGCTGCGCCGACAGCTGATCGTCCATCATCTCCACGCGAAACGCGTCGTTGCCCTCGTGATATTGCGTGTAGAGAGCCTCCATGTAGGTGGCGAAGCCTTCGTTGAGCCATATATCCGCCCAGTCTTTTCCCTGCACGAAGTCGCCGAACCATTCCTGCCCCAGCTCATGAGCGACCAGCCCCTGGCTGGGATAATCCTGCTCGGCGCGTGCACTGTGGAGCGTGGCATCCGTAAGCGTGGTCGCGCTCACGTTCTCCATGCCGCCGAAGACATAGTTTTCGACCACGATCTGGTCATATTTCTCGTATGGATACGGCATGCCCACTGCGCGGCCGAAAAACGTGATCATGTCAGGCGTCAGATGCAAGGATCGCAGCGCCGTTGCTGCACTGACGCTGCGGGGCACGTAATAGTCCACCGGCAGCTTGCCGGCATGATCGCTCACCTTGCGCCAGGGGCCTACGGCGATCGAGGTCAGATAAGAGCTGTGCGGTACGCTCTCGACCCAATCGTACGTGGCCTCGCCTGCCACGTGGGTGACCTGGACCAGCTTCCCATTGGAGACTGCGATCTGGCCCTCCGGGACAGTGATCACCGTCTCGCTGCTCGCCATGTCGTTGGGATGGTCCCAGCAGGGAAACCAGAAGTGATTGAACTCCGGCTCGCCCTGCGACCAGATCTCGGTCGGCCAGTGCGGGTAGGACCGGTTCGGCGTCACGAAATAGAGGCCCGCGCGGGGAAATCCGTGATACCGGATACGCACCCGCAGCTCGTCGTTGCGGCCGTAAGAGCGGCCCAGCGTGATCTCGAGATAGCCGTCGCCGACCTTGAAAGGCAAAGGCTCGGGACGGCCACTGCCCGCTGCCAGCGTAACGCTCTCGATGGTGAGCTCGGCGCTGTCGAGCCGGAAGCTGCTGAAGCCGGCTGCCAGCGGCTCGAGAGTCACGTCCTCACTGCCCAGTACTTCGCCCCGCGCCTGATCGAAACGCACCGAGAGTTTGTAGTTGACGACGTGATAGCTGCGTTCTGGGCCGCGATGGCTGACAGCGGGATCACCAAACACATGTGACGTGGAGATGCCCGCGACAGCGGCGATGCTCCAGAGGCCGCACGCCACGACCCAAACACCTCCAAAGGAATTCGTGCGGCGGGTCGCTCCCCTCTCGGAAGCAGAGAGTTTGGTCATGTGCATTGCAGCAGCATAGGATCACGGTAGTGCCCCTATCAATGACCACTGGTTGAAGCGCGAATGGCCAGCCCGTGGTCCGCCGCAGAAAAACGGCGTTTCACCGCATCTCATGCCGGGCGGTGCGGCGGTCCGGGCGTGGCCCGGATCGTTCTCGAGTCCTGTTTCCCCGGCTCAGGCGTGCCCGTCAGCACGCGTGTCGATGGAAATCCAGGTGGGGGACCAGGTTCTACCGCCATCGACGGAGATCGCCCAGTCCTGATGGCAGGATTTCGCGCTGATGTCCGACCAGACATTGCGGGTCAGGACGGTCTTGCCATCCACGTCCTGCAGGCCGATGAATGTCCCCTGGCCGTGTTCGAATTCCCCGACCATCGGCTGCTCGAGGATTCCGGATTTGCTGTTGGCGAAATAGACCCTCCACTGCCGGGTCTCGCGGTCATAGAGCCGCAGGGCCAAGTCCTCGATATGTCCCCGCGGACCGTCGACCTCGAGCTGGCCGATATCGGCCCAGCCACCCCATAGCCGGTAGACGGTGTGCGTACCCTCGAGATTGCTCCAGGATCCGGGAGCGGAGAGGGGACTCAGCGCAGCGCGTATCTGCGTCTTCCAGGTGCCCATGTTGAAGTCGAAGCCGTGCTCGGGTCCGCTGCCCGGGGTGTCGGGCGCGCTGTAGTCCGGGGCTTGCTCGAGCCGCGTGAGCTGGGCGATGAAGTTCGTCTGCCAGGTCTTGCCGCCATCAGCAGACGATGCAATCTCGAAATGGTAAGAGCTCGGTGTGATATTCGACCACGTATCCCGATCCAGCACCCGGCTGCCCGGTGAGCCGCTCCAGCTGTAAAGCACCCCGCGCCCGTTCGCGAACTTTCCATACGCCGCCTCGCTGATGATGCCGTCGCTGCTGTCCGCGTATTGCTGACTCCACTGCCCGCTGGCAGGCTCATAGAGGAAAAGTGTCAATCCCTGAAAGTGGCTGCCGGAGCCGGAAGCCTCGATCTTCTCGATGTTTGCCCGGCCGTTCCAAAGAGGCTGGTCGATCACCGTCCCGGTCATTTTGACCCAGTGGGAGGCCCCCGATGGAGTCGACCGGCGGCTGAGGATGTGAGTTCTCCAGGTACCGAAGTGGAAGTCGAAAGCGTGCTGACCATCAGCAGCGTCCGCTTCCGCGGCGCTCGTCGGTCGCGACCCCCAGACCATTGCAGCGATGCACGAGAGAAGAAGCACTGGAAGGAATCTCTGCGCCGGCATGATGAGCTCGCGAAAGGTCGTGCGGTTTGGCCCGCCGGTCGCAGGATAGGTGTAGGGCGAGGACGGTCAATGGCCACTTTTGCGCGCTCGGCGCACCCAGTTGCCGCATCGCGAATCAATCAGCGTCTGCCGCCTCGGCCAGGCCCACGCGCTCAGCAGCTCAATCGTGGGTCTCTCCTGAGAGCGGGGTCGCCCGCATGGAGGGTCTCTCCTGGAATCTCTCGAGCCACGAGGCCAATCTCGGACGCCCATCGCGAAATCCGGGAAGGTCCCGGAACTCGAGCCAGCTCAGGCAGGTGGCAAGCGCAATATGACCCACGTGGGTCGGTGCCGAGACATCCAGCTCGCGCTCCAGCCAGTCATAGCCGCAGAGGAGCTTGGCACTATATCCGTCGCGCAGGGGCGCGTAGCGCAGTCCTTCCGGCCGGCGAACCGTCTCCCAGCGCAGCGCTATGCCGGAGTCGGCAAGCCCCTGGGCCAGGGCTTGCACACGTAACGCCTGCCATCGGGCCTCACCCTCCGGCGGGATCAACTTTCGCCCGGCGTGCAATTCGTCGAAGTAGGCACAGATCACATCGGAATCGAACAGCGTGGGGAATCCTTCGCGAATGAGCACCGGAACCTTGCCGAGCGGATTTTCGGCAAATACCGTCTCGTTACGCCTCATCGGGCTCGTTTCCTGATGGATGACCTCGATGCGATCGGCGATGCCGGCCTCGTGGGCGAACACCAGCGCCTTGCGGGCATACGGAGAGTGCGTTTGATACAGTAATTTCATTCCGGCTTTCAGTGCGTGGTCTCATCATCGGGGAGCCATGAGCCGCAGCGGGAAGCGACGCTGCAGATTCGCATGGGACGACATTCGGCGTGGCTCGGTCAGCACTTCATAAACTGAGACACTCCTCTCGAGGACGAGGGGGATCGGCCTATCAAACACTGCGGCCCGGTAGAGGGCTGCACCGTCAGGGCTGCTGATGCGGCCTGCCCCGCGGAACAGACTCAGAACCATCAGCTCCACATGGGTGCCGTCCGTGGGGCGGGTAAGCACATAGGCTCCTCGGCAGGTCCCCGAATCCACGAGCGCCGGGTGGATCGCGGCGAGCAGCTGCGCTACACAGGCTTCACGCTCGGTGACCCGCGTCACGCCACGCCAGATTTGCGCGATCAACGGGTAGTCCATCGGACGGAAAGCCTCATATTCTCCTCGACCTCTCGGGCTAAAATGCTAGCGCGCGCCCCCGCTGTTTTTCCGCTCTTTGTGGGCCGATCGCAGGTTTTTTCCGCAGATGGTGCTTGCCGGAGGCCGAAAGTGGAGCTCGATGAGTTCGATCGCAGATTGCTGAATCTGGTGCAAAGCGATGCGGGCCAGACCGCAGAGCAGCTGGCAGGAAGTGTCGGTCTCTCCGCGTCCGCCGTGCAGCGGCGCTTGAAGCGTTTGCGGGAGGCGGGCGTCATTCTTCGGGAAGCCGCGATTGTCGACCTCAAGAGCGCCGGGAGTCCTACGTTCTTCATCACCTCCCTGCAGATAGAGCGCGAGCGTCCGGAGCTGATCGCGCAGCTGCGCGCCTGGCTGATGGCGCAGGACTGCGTGCAACAGATCTTTTACGTCACGGGCCAGGCGGACTTCGTGCTCGTGGTTACCGCCCCAAATGCCGAGACTTATGAGGCCCTGATGGCTCGCCTCCTGAGCGATAATCCCAATGTGAATTGCTTCACCACCAACATGGTGCTCACTGTCATGAAGCGGAGCCTGGCGATTCCGGTGCCCCCGTGAGGCACCGCAGCGTCCGCGAAGCGATTCTCCCCGTGTGAGAGCCGCGGCCACAGGCTCGCAGAGCTCTCTGGCTCAGATATCGGCGGCTACGGTGAGCGTGTAGTTCCGCGGCAGATTCGGGACCACGGAGAAATCTGTCCCGAGCGCCAGGCCCCTGGTGTTCGTCACATTATCGATGTCGAGACGGAGCGACCACGGGTGGGCCAGGAGCCTCGTCGTGTATCGAACCCCGACATTGAGCGTGTTGAGCGGCGGCAGGTGGTAACGATCATCACTCGTCGACACGCGCGCCGATAGCCATTTCCACTGCAGCGAGGTTCCCCATCCTCGCCAGTTGCCGGGGGCGTAATCCACGTTCACGTTGATCGTTCCCGGCACCGGTCCGACCGGGATGTCTCCCGTGGGTCCAATCCCGCCGGCCCGCCGCTCGACTTGCGGGCGCAGCCAGACCGCCCCTGCGATCACGGTCAGTCCCTGCGGCCGCGTCCAGGTGGCCGAGCTTTCGACACCGCGGGCGGTGATGTCCCCGATGGCCGTGTAGCGCTGTGCGCCGTCGGCGCCGAAATACGTCTTGTGTATCTTGAATACACCGAGCAGCAGCTGCAGCTCCTTGCTGGCGATGAGCCGGGCACCGCCGTCGGCCTGCCACGTCGCGGTCGCGGGCAGCGGCTCACCGCGATTGGCGGCGTAGCTGGGCGCGATCGGCGAGTCTTCCAGGCCGCGCGTATAGCTGCCGTAAACGGTGATCTTCCGTCGCGGACGGGCAGCCAGACTGATCGTCGGCAGCGCCTTGCGCGTGTGTTGGGTATCCGCCGCGGCACCCGGATTCGCCACCCTGCGTGCGTAGTCGGTCATCAGCAGCCCAACGCTGAGAGAGGCGCGGTCCTTCCACTGCTCGATGTCGTTGATACCGAGGCCGGTCTGCTGCACCCTGTCGAGACTTCCCGGGGAGAAGATGAGCGGAGGCTCCGGAAGGGGCGCACTCCGGTATACGGAGATTGGCCCCAGCGGCACGACCGCATCTCCGCCGAAGCCGCGTTGCGTGTGCCGGCCGCGCAATTCCACTGCGATCTCGCGCTGATGGTTTCCGTGACTGCGGGTTCGCGTGAGCCGAACATCGCCCGAATAGGACTTCGAGACGTGTCCGGGTGTGACGTCCATGACGTGATCGGCAATGCCGCTCGCCGCGGGCCCCAGGACCAGGTCCGAGAAGTTGCGATAGATCTCATACTTCGAATGGAACACTCCCGCGCGCAGGCTCCAGCCATCGGCGAGCGCGAAGCGCGCGATCACTCCCGCGGTGAGGTCATTCCACCGCCACGTGGTCCAGCTCTGAGTGGGCAGGTGCTGCTCGTCGAAGAACGGCGGAGGGTGGATGCCATCTGCATATACGAGCGGCGTCAGTGTCCGCTCGGCATTGTGATCGTAGCCGACGAACGGAACGATCTCGATGCGGGAGTTGGGTCTCACTCGCAGGAGAAGGGACGCTGCCCGCTCATTGCTCCTCACCGCAAACTGATAGTCGAACTCGTGCGCCGCCGCGAGGATCAGGCCGACACTCAGCGTGCGCTCCAGCAGTGGGTACTGTCCATCTATCTCGGCTGAGGCCACATCGAGAGGCCCGCGGGTCAGGACGGCGCTGGTGAGTGGTGTGTCACCCGGCACCCGCAGCGTGAGATCGGCGATGCCGCTGGGTGATGGAAATGCGTAAGATTGCGCCGCTATTCCTACCCGGATGTCGCTCCTGCTGAAGAGGTAAGGATCGCTTCCCGTGGTCTGCTGATCGTAGTAGAGGCCCTCGATCCTGAGGTTTTCGGCCTGTGTCGGGCTGAACCCGCGCGCATTGCTCTGGCTGTAGAGCCCGATGGTTTGGTTGCCTACAACCGTCCCGAAGGCATCGGTGGCCGCGGTTACGGCGTTGTCGTTCGCACGCTGTGCGTACGCGTCCGTTCCCGCAAGTGAGGCGCAGAGCAGCGCGATACCGATCGAAAAACGAAAGAGGGTATGAAGCAGGTCGCGCATCATCTCCCTGAGTCCGTATGGCCAGGCGCGACGACTCTATTGGGCTGAAGGTCCGGCGGCTACCCGGTTGCGCCAACCTGAACGAAAAATGGCGCCGAAGGGTGCGGCGATCCGCCTAGTGCATCGGGTCAGGGCCGAGCGTGCCGTCGGACCATTTGCCGGCCCAGACCATGAAAATCGTCATCCGCTCATCAGGGTCATTCAACGCTATCACAGGCGAGCCCGGCAGGTTGGCTCCCCAGGAGCTCGCCGCATCTCCCTGAACGAAAAACATGAGATGCGGGTGCCAGTTCCTGCCCCCGTCGTTGACGTATTGCTGCTTGGACTGCATGTAGCACATTGCCGCGGGCGCGAGCGCCGGCAGTGCCTTGCTGTCGAACGCCGCTGCGAGCGCCTGCACCACCTCCATCTTCGATTTTCCTGCAAGCACCAGTTTCGTCTTCAACAGGTAGCTCGGGAGAACGGTCCTTGCGCCCGCGGCATTGAAACAAATGGGCGAGCGCACCTTGGGATTCCAGAACTCAGGAAGACTGCTCGGCGCAGCCCATGACCGCTCCACCAGGCAGAGGAATTCATTTTTCCCCTTGGCGACGGTCGTGTATCCCCCTCGGCCCATCACCAACACCTCGGCTTCGGCGGAAATGGCCGGCGGAGCCGCGCTGCGCGCCAGGGCGACCTCGGCATCCCGAGCCATCAGGTACTTTGCGAGGGGAGCCATCCGCGGATACGGGGAGGCCGCCGCCGAGGCTCGCGACGGGCACAGCGCGCAAAGACTCATTGCGAGCAAACCTGAAAGGAGCAGGTCAGTCGACTTCTCGCGCATGGTCTCTCCGCCCTGCATGCTCTTCGTGCCGGCATTCTAGGTGATCGACCTCCTGCCGCAACGGCCAGTTTGCCCGCACGGAAGCAACCACTTGGCAGCCGGCTCGTGAGTGACCCTTACTGATGCGCCGGCAGATTGCGCGCTGCCGGGGCGCCGCGTTCGGCTGACAGCGCCCTGCCGATCGCCTGGCGCCATTCCTCGATCATGGCGGAGTAGTGCTCCGGCTCCAGAAACGCCGTCACGAACGCCTCTCCCTGCGCATTGACTCCAGTCAGCGTGTAGCGAACGCTGACCTCCGTGCCACCCCCCGCTTTCGGGATGCAGCGAACGTCGACCAGGCCCATGTTCGAGCCCTCGGCGAGCCGCGCATAGCTCACCTGGCCTTGCGAGGGCCTGTAGTCGATGACGATCCATGTGGTCTCCCGATCGCCGTGTGCCGTGCGGAACACCGAGCCGCGCTCTTCCTTCCCGCTGAGCAGCTTCGGCTTCCAGCCCTCGGCCCAGGCCTGCTCGCCGAGCGCCGTGAAGAGTGGAAAGACCTTGGCCACCGGGGCATCCAGGTGAAAGCTGCGGATCTGCGTCGCGGGAGGCTCGGACATTGCGCTGGGGCTCCAGATACAGAGGGCGGCTGCCAATCCGGCAATCGCGCACCAGGAAGGATTGGGTGCGTGGTACATAAGTACCAATGTACATCAATCACGCACGCATCGCAAATCGTGCGATCCTCTGCGCCCCCGCATAGGAATGACGTTTATGTCGACAGCCAAGGCCAGATCCCCGGAGTCTCCCCGCATCGTGGAGCGCGTCCAGACCGGCGTCCGGCTGGAGAAGCGGCTGCTCAAGGTACTGAAGGGATTGGCCGAGTATCTCGATCTGTCGCTCGGAGATCTGCTCGAGGGCATTGCACTGCATGCTCTGGAGAACAAGCCGCCGTTCAAGCCGGCGACACTCGAGAAGATTGCTGATCTGCGGCGGGTCTACGCGCTCGAGCTGCGGGCCGGGGACAGTCACCAGCTGCGCGAGCGCTGAAGCGGACAATCCCGAGGCTCGAGCCTTCTCTGGCGACCGTCCGGTTCTCAGCGCGTTGGCACCGCTCGCCGGACGACCGGCAGGATGTCAGGGATCAATGGCGATCAGGGCGGACCGTCACTTCCACGGCCAAGGCTTCAGCGCATATTCCGCCGGCGGAACGTCGTCGGCGAGATAGCGGACGAAGTAATCCCATCGGCGCCGCGTGATGTACGGCGTCGCGTACAGATAGGCATGCCGTGCATTCGGAATGGCAATCATGTCGAAATTCTTGTTCGCCTTGATCAGCGCCTCTACCACGAGCAGGGTGCTCTCCGGCGGTACGTTGTCGTCCATCGTGCCGTAGGTGAGCATGAGATGGCCCTCGAGCTGCGGCGCGAGCAGCTCATTCGCCTGGTTGTCGTAGTTGGTCTTGCCATCCTTGTCCTTGACCAACAGCCCTTGGTACATCTCGCCCCAGTCGTTCTCGTAGTTGCGATTATCGTGGTTGCCGCTCTCGGCCCAACCGACCTTGAAGAACCTCGGATAACGGAACATCGCGTCCGCGGTCGTATTGCCCCCGCCGGAATGTCCCCAGATGCCGATGCGCGCGAGGTCCATCCACGAATGGGCGGCACCGAGCTCGTTGAGCGCGGTGACCTGGTCGGGCAGCGTGTTGTCCCCCATCTTGCCGTACCACAGGCGCTGGAATGTCGCAGAGCGGTACGGCGTGCCCATGCCGTTGACGGCGACCACGATGAAGCCGAGCTCAGCCAGCGACTGATCGTCGCGGTGCGAGGGGTCGAAGTCGAATGTCGCCACTGACCCGATCTGCGGACCTGGATACACGTAATCGATGACCGGATAGCGTTTACCGGGATCGAAGTTGGTCGGCTTGAAGAGCAGGCCATAAAGGTCCGTCTCGTGGTCCCGCGCTTTGACGACGATGAGCTGCGGTGGTTGCCAGCCGATGGCCTTCAGACGGGAAATATCCGCAGTCGCCACCTTCGCCAGCGTTTGGCCCGTGCTCGCATCGCGCAGAGTGGCGATGGGGGGCTGGCTCGGGGTGGAGCAGCTGTCCACGAAGTATCTGCCGTCCGACGACATGCTTACGGTATGTTCGCAGCTCTCCTGCGTCAGCAGGGTGGCTTTGCCGCCATCCAGGCTGGCTTTCCAGAGCTGCCGGTAGTACGGGTTGACACCGGGTACACGCCCGACGGCCCTGAACCATATCGTCCGGCTCTTGGGATCGACGTGCAGAACCTCGGTGACGTCGCCGGCACCCGTAGTGATGGGGTGCTCCAGCTTGCCGGTCCTGAGGCTGTAGAGGTAGAGATTGCCCCAGTCGTTGCGCTCGCTGTACCAGATTGCCTCATTGGAGCCGGGGAGGTAACGCCAACTTACCGCATCGATGCCGCTGCGATAGTACGTAGCAACGCTTTCCTCGAACGCCGTACGTACGGCGCCGGTACCCGTGTCGACGACCCGGAACCATTCGTGCCGCCGGTCGCGGGAGGTGGTGACCAGGGCCAGGGTCCTGCCATCCGGCGCCCATTGAGCATCGTCCCAGTGGCCGCCGGATTTGCAGCTCACGTCATCGCAGAGGCTCGAGAGCCGCTGCTGCGGCGGCAACTTCACCCGCACCATCTTGTGGGTGGCGGCTACAATGATGACAGGCTCGATCAGGAAGACGTGTGCATCGCCCGGCAGGCTGCCCTTCCACGCCTTGAGCACGGAGTGTCCCACCTGCGTGCTGACGAGATACATCTCACCGACCTGGCGCTGATCCTGCTGGTACGTCGCGATCTTCTTCGAGTCCGGCGACCAGTTGAGTATCGGGCGGTCGGACTGTAGCCAGCCCGCATTGTCGGTGGCGTAGCCGAAGTCTTTCACCCCGTCGAAGGTGAGCTGGGTCTCCTTGCCCGTGGCCGTATCCCGCAGCCAGAGATTCCAGTTGCGGATGAAGGCCTCGAGCTTGCCGTTCGGCGAGACGATTCCCGGCTCTTTGCCTGTCTTCACCAGGGTCGCCTTGTCGACGCACTGGCCTGCGCCCGCGAGGTCGCAGCGGTAATGCTTGTCGTCCAGGGTGATCTCGTAGCGGCCGGCACCGTCGATGCTGATGGCGGTGATCGCGAGCTTGGACGCTTCGACGGGCTTGCCGACGGCCTTGCTCAGGGCAGTGGCGAGCTTCTGCTGATCGAATAGGGGGGCGACCTGCCCGGTAGCGGCGGTCATCACCCGGTAGTGATCGCCGCCGGCATCATGGTCGATGTACCAGAAGCGCCGCTCATCGAGCCAGTGCACCTGCCGGACATCATGGTCGACGAGCAGCTCCGTGTTGTAGGGCATCAGGCGCTCTGCGCGTGCGTAGTCCTGCGCCGTCAGGTGGCGGCCCGCACTCATGCCGGGACTGCTGGCCAGCAGTGTCAGCACCAGAGCTGCCGCCACACTGCTGCTGCCCAAATCAAGCGCCTTCTTCAGGGACATGCCGCATTCCCCCTCATTCTCGATGCGAGGCCGTGAGCCCAGCCCTCAAGGCTAGCTCCAGTGCGCGCGATCCGCATCCGTCCTGCCGCCTCGGGCCCTCGACTCATCGCAGATGGCAGCCGCGGGAGCGGCCGGCTGGGCGGCGCACGACGGGGACGGCCACCCAAAAAAACAGCGGGCCCAAAGGCCCGCTGCGCGAGTATCGCGGAGACCGGGATCGGTCTCAGAAGTCGATCTTGAGATTCGCGAACACGAACCGCCCCAGGGTGTCGTATACCTGCGGATACGTGTTGCCATTGGTGAACGGTGGCGGCAGGCTGCCGGTCGCCAGGATCGGTGGATCCTTGTCGAGCACGTTGTTCACGCCTACCTGCAGCGATACGCTGCTGAAGATCTGGTCGCTGGCCACCAGATCGAGGTAGTCGCGGGTGCCCGTCCATTGGATGGCCGGGCCGAACGCCCCCGCGAGCAGCGGCGAGGGATTCGCGAGGTCGATCTCGGTGCTGCCGATGTGGCGCCACCGTGCCTGCAGCCCAATTCCATGCCACGGGGTGGCCCAGCTCGTCGTGAGCGTGTGTCGCCATTTCGGCAGCGGGTTGCCGCAGGTCGCGCCGAAGTAGCCCGCGCAGTTGTAGGTGCCGGACCCCGCGTACGGCTCCGTGACGAAGGATGCGGTGTAAGTACCGATCAGGTTGAAGCGCAACGATCCGAGGGCGCCGATCCTCTGCGTATAGTTGAGCGAAACATCCAGTCCACTCTCCTTCTCATACCCGAGATTGAGCAATGGATCGTCCACGTAGCCGAAAGTAGAGAACCAGAGGGAGCCCGCAGGATCGCGGTGCACCATCGAGCAGAACGGCGGGTTGTCGTCGAATACGCATTGCTTGACGATGAGGTTCGCCCCGTAGCTGGAGATCAGGTTTTTGATCTTGATGTCGAACACGTCAACTGTCGCGCTGAAGGTGGGTAGGAAGGACGGCGTGGCCACAATCCCGAATGTATAGGTATCGGCGATTTCCGGCTTCAGATTCGGGTTGCCGCCGACTCTGCCGTTGTATTGGCCCACGGGGTTGGCCGGCGTGCCGAACTTCCCGTACTGCGCCGCGCTGAGCCCGCTGCGCTGGCACTGAGCGATCGTCGCCGCAGCGTGGGAGCTGGTGGAAGAGCCGGCACACGGGTCCTGTGATCCGTCCAGGGCGACGATGTCATCCGCGAAGAGCTCGGCAATGTTGGGCGCGCGCACCGCACGGTTGTAGCCGCCGCGAAAGCGCAGGCTCGAAGTGGGCGAGTAGTCCACGCCCAGCTTGTAGGTGTTGGTCGTGAAGCCGACGTCGTATTTGGAGTACCGGTAGGCGGTATCGATCGAGATTTCCTTGATGCCGGGCCTGTCCTGGACGAGCGGCAGGCGCGCCTCTATGAAGCCCTCTTTGACGCCGTAGCCGGCGTTCATGACGGGCGACGGGCTTCCGGTGCCGGTGAGCGCGCCCAGGATGCTCACGTAATCGGGCTCCACCCTCATGAACTCCTCTCGGTACTCGACGCCGAAGTTCAGGCCCAGCCCCTCGTTCGCGGTGGGTAGCTTGAAACCGGCCTCGGTCAGATCGGAGGTCATGTCGGCATGATAGACCCGCTCCTCGGCCACCCCCTCGATCAGCCCCGGCGTCTCCATGTACGCGACCGATGCGGGATCCACCGGGCCGGTGCCCCAGATATTCCACGGCACGCATCCTGGCGCGCTGTAGTTGCCGGCGTTATTAGCCGCGCATACGACATTCTGCCTGCCCGTGGCAGGGTTGATCACCGGATTACCGCTCTTGTCGACCTGGAGCTGCGCGTCGAGCGCGTTTTCGACCGAAGACTTCAGCAGGTCGTTGGTCGAGAGGTCGTTGCGTAGAGTCACGCCCTCCTGCGCGAAGACGTCATACGAGAGGTTGCTGCTTAGCTGCCCCTTGCTGCCGATCACGAAGCGGTAGGAGGTGTGTCGGGTGTCGGTCACCCGATTGCCGCCCTCGACATTGCGGCGGCCGAAAAGCGTTTGCACGGTCTGCGTGTTGCTGAGGGCGGTACTGTTGCTCGCACAGCCGAAGGTACTGGCCTCCTGTGCCGAAAGGAGCGGGTTGTTGCAATTGACGACCCACTCGCCGTCCGGCTCCCCGGTAGCGGGATTGACTCCCAGACCGGTGCCGATGAAGGCGCCGCTCGGCGCGATCTGCGCCAGCGAGTCGTCGTCCATGAACATGAGCGAGGTGTATACCTGGTGGTTGTCGTCGATGTTGTAATGCACGAATGCGCCTGCATTCCAGCGCTCATCCGGACGCATGTAGTAATTGAGCGCGCCGAAGTTATACGCGTTCACCGAGCTGACGAAGGGTACGAATTGGCCGGTGGCCGGATCGACGGTCAAAAAGGGGCTGAAGGAGATCGGCACCGAGGAGAGCGGGTTGCTCGGATCTGTCGACTGGAAGTCGTGATTGAAGAAGCGGCCCGTCGCGCTGGTGCTCGAGCCACTGCACCCGATCGTGCCCTCGCCGGGAACAGAAACGTCTTTGGACGTGCCCAGCGTGCAGCGGCTGAAGTCGCGGGTGGCCTCGGTTACCGGGTCGGTCCTGCGATAGCCGACGTAGGCAACGGCGTTTCCCTTGCCATCGGCGAAATTGCCGCCGAGGATCATCGTGATGTCCTTGGTGCCGCCGTCGAATACCGAGCTCGGGGGGGAGCCGTAGCTGTGGGCCGGCGCGAACTGACCATACCAGCTGTGCTGGTCATGCTGGTATGCCGAGGCATTGGCGTCGATCTCGAAGCCCTGGAAATGGTCGTTCATGACGAAGTTCACGACGCCCGCCACGGCATCCGCGCCGTACACCGCCGCTGCACCACCCGTCAGGACGTCCACCCGCTCAATCAAGGCGATCGGGATATTATCGAGGTCTGCCGCATTGGCGTTGAGGGGCACGGTCGATGGCTGCCCGGGCATCATGCGCTTGCCGTCGACCAGCACGAGGGTTCGCTGTGGGCCGAGACCGCGCAGATCGACCACCGCTGTACCGGTGGCCCCGTTCGAAGACATGGCGCCCTGGTCGGCCATCACCTGCGGTAGGCTGTTGAGTACATCTTCGACCGAGGTGACACCCTGGCTGGCGATGTCCTTGGCACTGATGGCAGTGACGGGGCTGATCGAGCTCAATCCCGGCTGCACGATGCGCGACCCGGTGACCACGACTTCCTGCAGAGCGGCCGTCGGAGGTGCGACTGCGGGCGCCGCGGCGGCTGCGGCCGCCGGCGCGGGCGGACTGGTCGAGGGCGCCGGCGTCGCCTGATCGGCAGCCGGCGCAAGCGCGGGGAGCGCGACAGCGGCCGCTGCAGCGTTGGCGAGCGCAAGCCGGATGGCTCGACGCAGGATTGTGTTCTTCGACATCATTTTGCTCCCGAAGACGATAGGTAGGGTTCTGCGGCGCTGATACGCGCCGAAAGTCATGCAATCTGGGGATCGAGACCGCGGGGCCGAAAGCCCATCTGCCGGAAAATCCTCTGGCACTGACGCACTCCGAGCTTCACTCCGTAGCGACATCGCAGATGCTTCGAAAGCGACGGCCCGTCCCAGAGCGTGCCGTCGAGTCCGAATTCCCGGGGAGTCTTGTGGAGATCCGCCTGCAGCTGGCTCCATAGATCCGGGCTCAGCGTGCGCGGTCGACCGGATTTCCTCCTTTCACGCAACCCTCGAAGGCCGCCCTCCTCGAAGCGACGGACCCAACGCTGCACGGTCGTGTCATCCGCGCCGAAGACTTCTGCCACCTGGCCGCACGAATGCCCCGCTGCAAGCAACAGCAGTCCGTGCAACCGGTGGTAGTAGCGGGCGTCCTCACTGCGCTCGATCTCCTGCTGAATCGCCATCAGCAGCGCTCCGGTGTCCTCGATTTGCAGCCTGCGCATCGATCTCCCCGCACCTGAAATCCCCGGTTGCATGCCGCATGTATGCCGCATCTGTTATGTCGCAACGCCTGGGTGATGCCCGAGTGCCACAAACGCGCCGTGCCGGAGACTTCCCGCCGCAATGCACGCTGGCGCTTCCAGCCGCGATGATCCGAATCCAGGTGTCGTGTTCTCCGTGGCGGGTGTCTGTCCCATGCCACGGTGTGAGGCGAGTCTAGTGCGGGATGTAGGCGGCACAATATCCGCTCTCAGAGAGTGGATATAACTAACGGCACGGAGTGGCCTGCGACGCGGCGTCCGTGCGGTGCCTCGCACGAGCCGAATGTCGGGTCGGCCAGGCAAAAAAAAGCGGCGGGCCAGGTGGCCCGCCGCGATGAAGCGCGATCCTGAGTATTGTTCTAGAGGTCGATCTTCAGATTCGCGAATATGAATCGCCCCAGCGTGTCGTATACCTGCGGATAGGTATTGCCGTTGAAGAACGGCGGCGGCAGGCTTCCGGTCGTGATGATCGGCGGGTCCTTGTCCATCACGTTGTTGATGCCGATCTGCAGCGACACGTTGCTCAAGATCTGATCGCTCGCCACCAGATCGAGGTAGTCGCGGGTTCCGGTCCACTGGATGGACTGGCCGAACGGACCGGCGAGCAGCGATGACGGGTTCGCGAACTCGACCTCGGTGTTGCCGAGATGCCGCCATCGCGCCTGCAGTCCGACTCCATGCCAGGGAGTGGCCCAGCCGAGCGTGAGCGTATGACGCCACTTCGGCAGCGGATTGCCGCAGGTCGGACCGAAGTAGCCCGCGCAGTTGTAGTCGCCGGAGCCCGCGAACGGCTCCGTGACGAAGGAGGCGGTGTACGTGCCGATCAGATTGAAGCGCAGCGAGCCCAGGGCGCCCATGCTCTGGGTGTAGTTGAGCGACACGTCGAGCCCGCTCTCCTTCTCGAATCCCAGATTGAACAGCGGGTCATCGACGTAGCCGAAGCTCGAGAACCAGAGGGATCCCGCCGGATCGCGATGTACCATGGAGCAGAACTGCGGATTGTCGTCGAACACGCACTGCTTGACGATCAGGTTCGCGCCGTAGCTCGAGATCAGGTCCTTGATCTTGATGTTGAACACATCGACCGTGGCGCTGAAAGCGGGAAGAGCGGACGGCGTCAGCACGATACCGAAGGTATAAGTATCGGCGATCTCCGGTTTCAGCTTCGGATTGCCGCCGGTCTTGCCATTGTACTGGCCGACAGGATTGGCAGGCGTACCGAACGTGCCGTACTGCGCAGCACTGAGGCCACTGCGCGCGCATTGCGCGACCGTCGCCGCCGCCGGGGAGCTGGTGGAAGAGCCGGCGCACGGATCCTGTGAGCCGTCGAGCCCGACGATGTCATTCGCGAACAGCTCCGCAATGTTCGGCACGCGCACCGCGCGGTTGTAGCCGCCGCGGAAGCGTATGCTCGAGGCGGGTGAGTAGTCCAAGCCAATTTTGTATGTACTGGTGGTGAAGCCGACATCGTACTTCGAATAGCGGTACGCCGTATCGAGCGAGATTTCCTTGATGAACGGCTTGTCCTGAACGAGCGGCAGGCGCGCCTCGAGGAACGCCTCCTTGACGCCATAGCCCGCATTCATCGCCGGCGCCGGGCCGCCTATGCCGGTAAGGGTGCCCGTGAGGTTCACGTAGTCCGGCTGCACCTTCATGAACTCTTCGCGGTACTCGAGGCCGTAGTTGAGGCCCAGGCCCTCGTTAGCGGTGGGCAGCTTGAGGCCGGCTTCGGTGAGATCGGCGGTCATATCCGCGTGGAAGACCCGCTCCTCGGCAGAGCCCTGGATCAGCCCCGGGGTCTGCATGTAAGCGACCGACGCGGGGCTGACCGGGCCGGTGCCCCAGATGTTCCACGGCACGCAGCCCGGGGCGCCGCCGCCACCGGGCTCGTTCGCGGCGCAGACGATCTGGCCGGTCGTCGGGTCCTTCACGGCCCTCAACGCGTTCTCGACCGACGACTTCAACATGTCGTTGAGATTGGTATCGGTGCGCAGCGTCACGCCTTCCTGGGCATAGACGTCATAGGACGTGTTGCTACTGAGCTGTCCCTTGCTGCCCAGCACGAGACGGTAGGAGGTATGTCGGATCTCAGAGCGGCGATTGCCACCCTCGACGTTGCG
This sequence comes from Steroidobacteraceae bacterium, assembly GCA_035652555.1. GTDB lineage: Bacteria > Pseudomonadota > Gammaproteobacteria > Steroidobacterales > Steroidobacteraceae > 13-2-20CM-66-19. The sequence goes on from DASRDO010000049.1 coordinate 238,418, forward strand.
GCGGCCGAAGAGCGTCTGCACCGTCTGCGTATTGCTGAGCGAGAGGTCATGGCTCGCACAGCCGAACGAAGCGGCTTCCTGGTCGGACATGAGCGGATTGTTGCAATTGACCGTCCACTCGCCATCCGGCTCTCCGGTCGTCGGGTTGCTTCCGGTGCCGGCGCCGATGAAGGCGCCACTCGGCGCGATCTGCGCCACCGAGTCATCGTCCATGAACATGAATTCGCTGTAGACCTGGTGGTTGTCGTCGATGTTGTAGTGCGCGAACGCGCCGGCATTCCAGCGCTCGTCCGGGCGCATGTAGTAGTTCAGCGCGCCGAAGTTGTAGGCGTCGCGTGCGGAGCTATAGGGAATGAACTGACCCGTGGTCGGATCGACCGTCACGGTTGGTGAGAAAGGCGTCGGTACGGACGCGAGCGGATCCCCGGGCGTGGTCGACTGAAAGTCGTGGTTGAAGAAACGTCCCGTGGCATTGGTGCTCGAGCCGCTGCACCCGACCGTGCCGAGGCCCGGAACGGACACGTCCTTGGAAGTCGCCATCGTACAGCGGCTGAAGTCACGAGTCGCCTCGGTCACCGCATCGGTTCTGCGATACCCGAGGTAGGCTACCGCGTTCCCCTTGCCGTCGGCGAAATTGCCGCCGAGGATCATGGTGACATCCTTGGTGCCGCCGTCGAACACCGAGCTCGGGGCCTTGCCATAGCCGTGCGCGGGAGAGAACTGGGCGTAATAGTCGTTGTGATTGTCGTGCTGATATCCCGAGGCGTTGGCGTCGATCTCGAATCCCTGGAAGTGGTCGTTCATGACGAAGTTGACGACGCCCGCGACGGCGTCCGCGCCGTATACGGCAGCGGCACCACCCGTGAGGACGTCAACCCGCTCGACCAGGGCGATGGGGATGTTGTCCAAATCCGCTGCATTGGCGTTGATAGGAAGCGTCGAGGGCTGGCCAGGCATCATCCGCTTGCCATCGACGAGTACCAGCGTGCGCTGCGGACCGAGGCCGCGCAGGTCGACAGTCGCGGTGCCTGTCGCCGCGTTCGAGGCCATTGCGCCCTGATCGGCCATCACCTGGGGCAGGTTGTTCAACACATCCTCGACCGAGGTCACGCCCTGAGCGGCAATATCCTTGGCGCTGATGGCGGTGACCGGGCTGATCGAGCTGAGTCCCGGCTGTACGATGCGCGAGCCGGTGACCACGACCTCCTGCAACGCGGCTATCGGAGCAGCCGTCGTTGCCGGAGTTGCTGCAGCAGCGGCGGGCGCCGGTGCCGCCTGCGGATCTGCGGCCGCGGCGACCCCCACGGCCGGCAGTGCGACGGATGCCGCTGCGGCATTGGCGAGCGCGAGCCGAATGGCCCGACGTAAGATCATGTTCTTCGACATCATATTGCTCCCGAACCTGTTGGTATATTTGTCTGGCGCTGGCGGCGCGCCTCGAGTGGCGCAGCCCGGGGACTGGACTTGCGCGGTAGAAGGCCTATCTGGCGGAAGATCCTTTGGCACTGGCGCACGCCGAGCGCCACCCCATAGCGATAGCGCAGGTGCTTCGATAGCGACGGACCGTCCCAGAGCGCGGCTGCGAGCCCGAACTCCTGTGGGCTCCTGCCGAGATCCATCTGCAGGTCGTTCCACTGCCCGGGGCTGAGCGTGCGCGGCCGTCCGGATCTCTTCCCGTCACGTAATGCAAGCAACCCGCCTCGCTCGAACCGGCGAACCCAGCGCTGGACTGTCGTGTCGTCCTCGCCGAACAATCCTGCGACCTGGCGGCAGGAGTGGCCGGCCGCAAGCAGCAGCAGGCCATGGAGGCGATGGTCGTAGCGCGACTCTTCGCTGCGTTCGATCTCCTGCTGAATTGCCACCCGCATCGCGTCTACACATTCGATCTGCAGTTTGCGCATCGATGTTCTCGTACGTAAAAAGCACTCGTTCGATGCCGCAACGATGCGGCATCTCCATGGTCGCGGCGCTGCAGTTGATGCCTCAGCGCCACAAGCTTCCGTACCCGGTAGTCCACTCCGTTCATGCGTGATTACCGCGGTCGCCTCGATACACCCGGACCCGCGCGGGTGTTTGCCGCGCGAGATGTATGTCTCATGCCACGGTTCGACGCGAGTCTAGTGCCGGATGCATGCGGCTCAATATCCGCTGCAAGAGTTTGAATATGACCACGCCGGTAGAACGCTCCAACGTGGAGCGGAAGAGCGTGAGGAACGGAAGCGTCCGTTACGTTATGACAGGCGCAATCTCGAGGCTAAGCGGGCCCCGACCTCGATTGAGGCCGTATGGGGCGTGATTGGGTGGAAGTAGAGAAAGTGCAATAGCCACGCGCGCCACCGCAATATGACCATTCGACTGCCGGACGTGCGGCGCGACGTTTCACGAGAGGCCTTCGCAAAAAAAGGCGGCGGGCCGTGGCCCGCCGCCGCTTGTCACTTGATCGAACCGCTCCTCAGAGGTCGATCTTCAGGTTTGCAAAGATGAACCGCCCCAGCGTGTCGTACACCTGCGGGTAGGTGTTGCCGTTGAAGAATGGCGGCGGCAGGCTCCCGGTCGTGATGATCGGCGGGTCTTTGTCCAGGACGTTGTTGACGCCCACCTGCAGCGACAGGTTGCTGAGGATCTGGTCGGTTGCCACCAGATCGAGGTAATCGCGGGTCCCGGTCCACTGGATGGACTGGCCGAATGTGCCTGAGAGCAGTGGTGACGGGTTCGCAAGCTCGATCTCCGTGTTGCCGAGATGGCGCCACCGGGCCTGCAGCCCGATTCCGTGCCAGGGGGTGGCCCAGCTCGTCGTCAACGTGTGCCGCCACTTGGGCAGCGGATTGCCGCAGGTCGGACCGAAGTAGCCGGCGCAGTTGTAATCGCCCGAGCCCGCGAACGGCTCCGTGACGAAGGAGGCGGTGTACGTACCGATCAGATTGAAGCGCAGCGAGCCCAGGGCGCCCATGCTCTGGGTGTAGTTGAGTGACACGTCGAGCCCGCTCTCCTTCTCGAATCCCAGATTGAACAGCGGGTCGTCGACGTAGCCGAAGCTCGAGAACCAGAGGGATCCTGCCGGGTCGCGATGCACCATGGAGCAGAACTGCGGGTTGTCGTCGAACACGCACTGCTTGACGATCAGATTGGCCCCGTAGCTCGAGATCAGGTCCTTGATCTTGATGTTGAAGACGTCCACGGTGGCGCTGAAGGTGGGCAGGGCGGACGGCGTCAGTACGATGCCGAAAGTATAGGTATCGGCGATCTCCGGTTTGAGGTTCTGATTGCCACCGAGCTTGCCGTTGTACTGGCCGACAGGATTGGCCGGCGTACCGAACGTTCCGTACTGCGCCGCGCTCAGCCCGCTGCGCGCGCATTGCGCGGCGGTCGCTGCCGCCGGGGAGCTGGTGGAAGAGCCGGCGCATGGATCCGTCGACCCATCGAGCCCCACGATGTCATCCGCGAACAGCTCCGCGATGTTGGGCGCACGCACCGCGCGGTTGTAGCCACCGCGGAAGCGCAGGCTCGAAGTGGGCGAGTAATCGAGGCCGAGCTTGTAGGTGTTGGTCGTGAAGCCGACATCGTACTTGGAGTACCGGTAGGCGGCATCGAGCGAGATCTCCTTGATGAACGGCTTGTCCTGAACGAGGGGCAACCTCGCCTCGAGGAACGCCTCCTTGACGCCGTAGCCCGCGTTCATCGCCGGGGCGGGACCCCCTATGCCGGTAAGAGTGCCGGTGAGGTTCACGTAGTCCGGCTGCACCTTCATGAACTCTTCCCGGTACTCCAGGCCGTAGTTGAGGCCCAGGCCCTCGTTGGCGGTGGGCAGCTTGAGGCCGGCTTCGGTGAGATCGGCGGTCATGTCCGCGTGGAAGACGCGCTCCTCGGCGGAGCCCTGAATCAGTCCCGGGGTCTGCATGTAAGCGACCGATGCGGGGCTGACCGGACCCGTGCCCCAGATGTTCCACGGCACGCAGCCCGGGGCACCGCCCCCGCCGGGCTCATTCGCGGCGCAGACGACCTGTCCGGTCGTCGGGTCTTTCACGGCCATCAACGCGTTCTCGACCGACGACTTCAACATGTCGTTGAGATTGGTATCGGTTCGCAGTGTCACGCCTTCCTGGGCGTACACGTCATACGACATGTTGTTGCTGACCTGTCCCTTGCTGCCCAGCACGAGCCGGTAGGAGGTGTGTCGCACGTCGGAGCGGCGATTGCCGCCCTCGACATTGCGGCGGCCGAAGAGCGTCTGCACCGTCTGCGTGTTGCTGAGCGAGAGGTCATGGCTCGCGCATCCGAACGAAGCGGCCTCCTGGTCGGACATGAGCGGGTTGTTACAATTGACCGTCCACTCGCCATCCGGCTCCCCGGTCGTCGGATTGCTTCCGGTGCCGGCGCCGATGAAGGCGCCGCTCGGGGCGATCTGCGCCACCGAATCATCGTCCATGAACATGAATTCGCTATACACCTGGTGGTTGTCGTCGATGTTGTAGTGCGCGAACGCACCGGCGTTCCAGCGCTCGTCCGGGCGCATGTAGTAGTTCAGCGCGCCGAAGTTGTAGGCGTCTCGCGCAGAGCTATAGGGAATGAACTGACCGGTAGTCGGGTCGACCGTCACGGTCGGTGAGAAAGGCGTGGGTACGGACGCGAGCGGATCCCCGGGGGTGGTCGATTGGAAGTCGTGGTTGAAGAAACGCCCCGTGGCATTGGTGCTCGAGCCGCTGCATCCGACCGTACCGAGGCCCGGAACGGACACGTCCTTGGAAGTTGCCATCGTGCAGCGGCTGAAGTCGCGAGTGGCCTCGGTCACCGCATCGGTTCTGCGATACCCGACGTAGGCCACTGCGTTCCCCTTGCCGTCGGCGAAGTTGCCGCCCAGGATCATGGTGACGTCTTTGGTGCCGCCGTCGAACACCGAGCTCGCGGCCTTGCCATAGCCGTGCGCCGGGGAGAATTGGGCGTAATAGTCGTTGTGATTGTCGTGCTGATATCCCGAGGCGTTGGCATCGATCTCGAATCCCTGGAAGTGGTCGTTCATGACGAAATTGACGACGCCCGCGACGGCGTCCGCGCCGTATACCGCAGCGGCACCGCCCGTGAGCACGTCAACGCGTTCAACCAGGGCGATGGGGATGTTGTCCAAATCTGCCGCATTGGCGTTGATAGGAACCGTCGAGGGCTGGCCGGGCATCATGCGCTTGCCATCGACCAGCACCAGGGTGCGTTGTGGACCGAGGCCGCGCAGGTCGACCGTCGCCGTTCCAGTGGCTCCGTTCGAGGCCATTGCGCCCTGATCGGCCATCACCTGGGGCAGGTTGTTCAATACATCCTCGACCGAGGTCACGCCCTGCGCGGCGATGTCCTTGGCGCTGATGGCGGTGACCGGGCTGATCGAGCTCAGTCCCGGCTGCACGATGCGCGAGCCGGTCACTACGACTTCCTGCAGAGCAGCTATCGGCGCGGCCGCAGTAGCCGGGGTGGCTGGAGCGGCCGAAGGGGCCGGTACAGCCTGATCTGCAGCTGCCGCGACCCCCGCGGCCGGCAGCGCAATGGAGGCCATCGCGGCATGGGAGAGAGCGAGGCGTATCGCTCTGCGAATGATGGTGTTGTTGGACATGAAGTGCTCCCGGAGTCTGTTTAGGTAGGTCTGCGCCGCTCGATTACGGCGATGCCGTTGCGACGGCCGTGTGATCGCTCGAAGAGGATGAGGAAGGAGGGTCGGCCGCTCTGAAGCCCATCTGGCGGAAGATCCGCTGACACTGGCGCACGCCCAGGCGCACCCCATAGCGGCGCCGCAGGTGCTCCGAGAGGCTGAGCCCGTCCCAGAGCGCGGCTCTGAGACCGAACTCGCGCGGGCTCCTTTGCAGGTCCGCCTGCAGGCCGCGCCACTGCTCTCGATCGAGCGAGCGCGGGCGGCCGGGTCTTTCGCTCTCGTGCAGTGCGGGCAGACCCCCCTGCTCGAAGCGATGCAGCCACCGCTGCACGGTCGTGTCGTCCTCGCCGAAGAGCTCCGCCACCTGTCTGCAGGAGTGCCCGGCGGCCAGCAGGAGCAAACCGTGCAGGCGGTGGTCATAGCGCGCTTCCTCGCTGCGCCCGAGCTCCTGTTGGATGGCAATCCGCATGCTGCCGATATCGTCGATTTGGAGTTTGCGCATGAACCCTCTCGCAGCGAAGACACGGCGAGTCTGCAACCATGCGGCGTTATTTAAGTCGCCACCGGCGCCCGACTTCGCGCTCCAGCCATGTTCGTTGGGCATTTCCGCCACAGCGTGTTGCGTGCCATCCGGCGGATGGTCACGTTGCGCGGTGCAGCGTAGCGCCAGGCAGCGGGCATAGATTCGTTGCGGATCGAAACGTCCGGAGCGCGGCGTTGTACGCGCGAGACAAATCGTGGGGCGGGAGGAGGGCAGCTAGCGCTCGAGATGAGCGGCAGGACTGATGCCGGATGGTTTGCTGAAGGACATAGGTCGCCGCGAACCTATGGAAAGGGGTGCAGTAGCCGCAGAGTCGCCTGCGTCAGGCCTGTCGGGTCGCCGGCGCGCGCGCTGGCCGCTCTAGCCCTCGGCGAGTGGCCCCAGCGCCGCCTTCAGAGGTCCCAGCCAGGGCTCATAATGGCGCCACTGCTCGAGCCCTTCGGAGTTGATGGGGCGGCGTACCTGGTCCGCGCTCAGCGTGCGCACCACGCGCTCGGTCTTGTGGAACTCGAGGCAGGCGGGCTCGAAATCGAGCCCGCAGAAGTCCAGGATTCGCCGGACGCTGCCTTCGAGGTCGCGCACGACATCTACATGCCTCACGCGCAGGACCTTGCCGGGCAACACCGTATCCCAGTGCTCCATCAGCTCGACGTAGTTCCGATAGTAGCGCCCCATCTCCGCGAGGTCGTAGGTGGCCTTCTGGCCGTTGACGAAGAGCTGCTTGAAGTTGCCGAAGCAGCACGCCATCGCGTCCCGCCGGGCATCGATGATCCTGGCGTTCGGCAGGATGAGATGGATGAAACCGATGTCGTGGAAGTTCCTCGGCATCTTGTCGATGAAGAACGGAGCCCCCCGGCGATAGACATTCGTCTCCTCCAGGTAAATCTCGCCCATCCTGCGCAGCTCCTCAGGCGTGAGCTCGCGGAGGATCGCGGGATATCGCGGCTCCTCGCCGGCGCGGCGGTCGCGGAACTGCTGTACCAGGCGGGGTATCTCCGGCAGCTCCATCGTGCCGTCGACTTTCGAGTGGGATGCGAGGATCTGCTCGATCAGCGTCGATCCCGAGCGCGGCAACCCGACGATGAAGATCGGGTCCGGGCGCGGGCAGCCCACGCCCCGGCGCTCTGCCAGGAATTCGGCCGTACAGACCGTTGCCTGCAGGCGCAGGCTCCGCTCCTCCACTTCCGGTTTGTAGACCAGCTCCGAGCGCTTGAGCGCGTTCCCGCGCGCGTAGTAGTGGAAGGACTCTTCGTATTCCCGCCGGTCTTCCAATGCCTTGCCGAGCGCGAAGCAGAGCTGATAGCGCTCGGCCAGTGCGCCCGCCTCAGCCTCCGCACGCCGCATGTGTTCGATGTCCTCGTCGCGGAAGCGATAGCTCTTGATGTTGGCAAGCGCGAGCAACGCGCCACCGGCCCCCCCGGGCATGCGCGCCACTGCCTGAAGCTCCCCGATCGCTGCGCGGGTATCCCCGCTGCTCCGCAGTGCGTGTGCGGCCGCGAGGCGTAGGCCGGCATCGTCCGGAGTCTCCGCGAGCAGCTGGCGATAAACGGCCAGGGCTTCGTCGAACTCGCCGAGCCCGTCGCAGGCCGACGCATAGAGGCGCCGCCAGGCCGGGTGGCGGGGCTCGATGCTGAGCAGATGACGTGCATGCATGAGCGCCGGTAGGAAGCGGCGCCGGCGAATCATGACGTTGCCGAGCTCGAGGCGGGCATCGTGGTAATCGGGCGCTGCTTCGAGTATGGCCTCGAGCAGCAGTTCGGCATCGTCGTAGGCTTCCCGCTTGACATTGGCCTGCGCGAGCAGCCGCATTCCGTCGATGTGATGGCCATGCTCGCGCAGATAGCCGCGGATGCATTGCTCGGCCGGCTCGAGTCGCCCCTCGTTCAGAAGGCTCGAGCCTGCCAGCAGCGCCGGCGGCAGGCTTCGCATCTTCGCTACGCAGGCCGCGGCATGCTGCGCATCCGTCGACCGTCCGACCGCGCGATACAGCTCGACCAGGGCGAGCCAGCTGTCGGGAAGCGCGTCGTTGAGGTCCACTGCGTGGCGGAAGGCGGTCATTGCCGCGGCAGTGTCGCCCTGCGCACGGTAGCCGAGCGCGCGCTCCTGCCAGAGCAATCCTGATGAGGGGTACGCTCTTTCCAGCTCGTTGAGCAGAGTGGCGGCGGCCGCGTGCTCGCCCGCGCTCCTCAGGCGGCGTGCCCGAGCGAGGCCGCTCTCCAGCGGGTCTTCGGCATTCTCAGGCGGATCAGTTGGCACGGAGGGGAAGTATGCCGGCTTCCGTGCCGGCTGCAAGCCGCATGTCCGTGACCGCGGGGCTGAGGTCCCACAGGGGCTCTCGTACGGCCGCCCCAAAAAAAAAGCAGCGGGCCAGATGGCCCGCTGCCTAAGTGCCGAGAATCGATCGTTCTTAGAAGTCGATCTTCAGGTTCGCAAAGATGAACCGTCCCAGCGTGTCGTACACCTGCGGATAGGTGTTGCCGTTGAAGAACGGCGGCGGGAGGCTGCCGGTCGCCAGGATCGGCGGGTCCTTGTCCATCACGTTGTTGACGCCCACCTGCAGCGACACGCTGCTGAAGATCTGATCGGTCGCCACCAGATCGAGGTAGTCGCGGGTTCCCGTCCACTGAATGGCCGAGCCGAATACTCCGGAGAGCAGCGGCGAGGGGTTGGCAAGCTCGATCTCGGTGTTGCCGAGATGGCGCCACCGGGCCTGCAGCCCGATTCCGTGCCAGGGGGTCGCCCAGCTCGTCGTCAGCGTATGTCTCCACTTCGGCAGCGGGTTGCCGCAGGTCGGACCGAAGTAGCCCGCGCAGTTGTAGTCGCCCGAGCCCGCGAACGGCTCCGTGACGAAGGAGGCGGTGTAGGTGCCGATCAGGTTGAAGCGCAGCGATCCGAACGCACCCACGCTCTGGGTGTAGTTCAGCGACACGTCCATGCCCTTCTGCTGCTCGAATCCGAGGTTGGCCAGCGGATCGTCCACGTAGCCGAAGCTCGAGAACCAGAGCGAGCCTGCAGGATCGCGGTGCACCATCGAGCAGAACTGCGGATTGTCGTCGAACACGCACTGTTTGACGATCAGGTTCGCCCCGTAGCTCGAGATCAGGTCCTTGATCTTGATGTTGAACACGTCCACCGTCGCACTCAAGGTGGGCAGCATGGACGGGGTCAGCACGATACCGAGGGTGTAGGTGTCCGCGATCTCGGGCTTGAGCGTCGGATTGCCGCCGACCTTGCCGTTGTACTGTCCGACCGGGTTGGCCGGCGTACCGAAACCGTTGGACGTGGCGGTCTTTCCATACTGCGCCGCGGAGAGTCCGCTGCGCTGGCACTGTGCGATCGTCGCCGCAGCCGGAGAGCTGGTGGAGGAGCCGGCACACGGGTCAGCCGAGCCGTCCAGGGCGACGGCATCCACTGCAAAGAGCTCTGCGATGTTCGGTGCCCGTACGGCGCGGTTGTAGCCGCCGCGGAAGCGCACGCTCGAGGTCGGCGAGTAGTCCACGCCGAACTTGTACGTGTTGGTGGTGAACCCGACGTCGTACTTCGAGTAGCGGTAGGCGGCATCGATCGAGATTTCCTTCACGAACGGCTTGTCCTGCACCAGCGGCAGCCGTGCCTCGAGGAATCCTTCCTTGACGCCATAGCCCGCATCCATCGGCGGTACGGGGCTGCCCGTGCCGGTGAGCGAGCCCGCGATGGTGACGCTGTCGGGCTGCACCTTCATGAACTCCTCGCGATACTCGAGGCCGAAGTTCAGACCCAGACCCTCGTTCGCGGTCGGCAGCTTGATACCGGCGCCGGTCAGGTCGGAGGTGATGTCAGCATGGTACACCCGCTCCTCGGCCGTGCCCTGCAGCAGTCCCGGCGTCTCCATATAGGCAACCGAGGCGGGGTCCACGGGGCCCGTGCCCCAGATGTTCCACGGTACGCAACCCGGGGCGTTGTTTTGGCCCGCATTGTTCGCCGCGCAGACGATGTTCTGCTGGCCGTTCGCACCGAGCACCGGGTTGCCCAACTTGTCGACCTGCAACTGCGCGTTGAGCGCATTCTGGACGTTCGACTTCAACAGATCGGCCGTCGAGATGTCGTTGCGCAGCGTGACACCTTCCTGCGCATAGATGTCGTACGACATATTGTCGTTGAGCTGTCCCTTGCTGCCGAGCACGAAGCGCCATGAGGTGTGGCGGGTGTCGGTCACGCGATTGCCACCTTCGACGTTGCGGCGGCCGAGGAGCGACTGCACCGTCTGCGTGTTGCTGAACGCGGTGCTGGTGCTCAAGCATCCGATGGTGGTGAGCTCCTGCGCGGACATGAGCGGATTGTTGCAGTTGAGCGTGTCCTCACCGTCCGGCTCGCCGGTGGTCGGATTGACGCCGATGCCCGAGCCGATGAACGCACCGCTCGGGGCGATCTGCGCCAGCGAGTGATCGTCCAGGAACATGATCGAGCTGTAGACCTGGTGGTTGTCGTCGATGTTGTAATGTGCGAACGCTCCCGCATTCCAGCGCTCGTCCGGACGCATGTAGTAATTGAGCGCGCCGAAGTTGTAGGCGTTCTTCGCCGACGAGTAGGGTACGAACGTGCCGGTGGTCGGATCGACCGTCAGGGTGGGGGAGAAGGGAATCGGTACGGAGGCGAGCGGATCGCCGGGGGTGGTCGACTGGAAGTCGTGATTGAAGAACCGGCCGGTCGCATTGCTGCTGGAGCCGCTGCACTGCGGATTACCCTCTCCCGGAACCGAGACGTCCTTGGAAGTCGCCAGCGTACACAGGCTGAAGTCGCGCG
>DASRDO010000050.1:0-47971 GCA_035652555.1 Steroidobacteraceae bacterium
CCTGATCCGGCCCCACTCCCTCACTCAACAGGTGCCGGGCAAGCTGATTGGCTCGCCGATTGAGCTCCCCGTACGTGACAGATTGTCCCTCGTGCTCGGCGGCAATCGCATCAGGCGCTCTCGCTACCTGCTCCTCGAACAGCTCATGGATCAGGCTCTCTTTCCGATAGATCTCCCCTGTTGTATTGAACGACCCGAGAACCTGTCCCCGCTCGACTCGCGGCAGAATCGACAGGTCAGCAATGCAATCGAGGTCTCGGTGGGCCATCTCCCTCAGCAGGAGGCCGAAGTACTCCACCCATCGCTCCATCGTCGAGCGATCGAAAAGATCCGTCGAAAAGTTCAGGCTTCCGACCACCCCGCCAGCCCGCTCCTCCAGCGACATAAATAGGTCGAATATCGCCGGCTCGTCCTGCCCCTCCTCTAGTACTACGTCCAGGCCCCGCATCTGGAGCGCACCTGAAGGGGCGTTCTGCAGAGCAAACATGATTTGAAAGATAGGATTCCTGCTGAGACTCCTCTCCGGTTGCAGGTCAGCAACAATCCGCTCGAAGGGCACATCCTGATGGTTATAGGCTTCCAGCGTTGCCTGCCGCACGTGCGAGAGAAACTCCCGCAACGGGGCTTCCGGCCTGATACCGACTCGGATCGCGAGCGTATTCACGAAGAAGCCGATCAGGCCTTCGACTTCCGTTCTTTGCCGATTCGCAACCGGCGTTCCGACGACCAGATCCTCCTGTCCGCTCAGCCGGGAAAGCAGCAGCGTCCATCCTGCATAGAGCGCCATGAACAGTGTCAATCCGTGTCGGCGAGCCAGGTCCTTCAGGTCAGCAGTCAGCTGTGGATCGAGGCTGATCGCGACGTTTCCACCGCGATAGCGCTGTTTGGCTGGCCGCTGCCTATCGGTCGGCAGCTCGAGTTGCGGCGGCGCTCCAAGCAGGTGCGAGCGCCAATAGGCGAGCTCCTCTTCCAGAAGCACTCCCCGAAACCGCTCCCTCTGCCAGATTGCGTAGTCGGCGTACTGAATCGATAGGGCGGGCAGCGGATCATGCCGACGCTCGACACGTGCGGTGTACAACTGCCCGAGCTCTTTCAGGAGCACGCCGAGGGACCAGCCATCCGCCGCCACGTGGTGCACGGTGATCATCAGTACGTGCTCTGTCGCGGACAGGCGCAGCAGTCGGCCTCGGATCAGCGGACCGGTCTGCAGATCGAATTCCGCATCCGCTTCCTCGACCCGCTGTGATGCCACCTCCCGCTCACGGCGTGCCAGGTCGTAGTGGCTCAGATCTGCCGCCTTTAGATCGAACGAGCGCTCGGGTGCGATCTCCTGCTTGGGACTCCCGTCCTCTTCCACCAGCGTCGTTCTCAGGACCTCATGGCGGTGCATCAGATCATCCAACGCACGCCGCAGCGCCGTTGTATCCAGATCACCGTACAAACGGGCTACGACCGGAATGTTGTAGGCCGTGCTGCCCCTTTCCAGCTGGTCGATGAACCAGAGACGCTCCTGTGCCCACGAGGCAGGGAGCCGCGATGGTGATCCGCCCCCGATACGGTCATGCCTTTGGATCTCGTCGGCGCTTCTCGCTTTGCGCTCCAGCAGCAAGTTGAGGAGATCCGCTCTTTCGCCGGTCAGGCTCTCCAGGTCTACCTCCGTAGAAACCGGAATGCTGTTCATATCCGTGCTCCCTTTGTCATCTCCCGCAGTAACCGTTGCGCCTCGCTATCCGACATCGAAGAGACCATTTCGAACAGCGCTCTGACACTTGCATCATCTGCATGAACCTGCAACCGGTTGCCGCGAAGCTGATCGACACTGCGCGCGAGGTCCATCAACGCAGGACACTGGAAGAGCGCACCCACGGGCAGCTTCACCTGCAATTCGCTTCTGATGCGCACCATCACCTGAGTCGCCGTGAGAGAATTGCCGCCGAGATCGAAGAAGCTGTCGCGGCGACCAACCCGCTCGAGGTTGAGCACTTCCCGCCAGATCGCAGTCAGCATCTCTTCCGTCCTGCCTCGGGGTGCCTCGTACTCCCCAGTCGAGTACGCTGCCGCATTGGGCGCGGGCAGCGCTCGCCGGTCCAGCTTGCCGTTTGCGGTAAGTGGCAGGTGCTCTAGGAGCACGAACGCGCTCGGCACCATGTATTCGGGCAACCTCTCTCTCAAGTGCGCCCGCAGTGATTCAGGCCTCAAGGCGTCCTCGCCGGGGCTCCTTGGAACGAGATATGCGGCCAGACGCCAGTCTCCCGGCGATGGTTCCCAGGTACGCACCGCCGCCTCGAGAATCTGCGGATGAGCGGATAGTTGCGCCTCTATTTCCCCGGGCTCGATTCGAAAGCCGCGGATCTTCACCTGCTCGTCATTTCGGCCCAGGTACTCGATCGTGCCCTCGGCGCGCCAACGCGCGAGATCCCCTGTCTTGTACATGCGCGCGCCGCGTACCTGACTGAATGGGTCGGGCACGAACCGCTCGGCTGTCATATCCGGCTTATTGAGATAGCCACGGGCGACCCCCACCCCACCGACATACATCTCGCCGACGACGCCAGCCGGCACCGGTCGTCCGCGTCTGTCGAGGATGTAAATCTTGGTGTTGGCTATCGGCCTGCCGATATGCAGCACCTCGTCCTGAGGAAGAATCGGCCCTGAAGTTGCAACCACGGTGGTTTCCGTCGGCCCATAGTTGTTGATTACTGAGATCGCTCGGCTCTGCGGCCGAGACCTCAGGCGATCACCGCCCACGAGCAGCCAGTGCAGCTGTGCATTTATCATGCCTCTGCTGAATGCGAACTCGGCGAGCGGGGTCGGCAGAAAACTCACGTCCAATTTCTCCCCAGCCCACCACGTCATGAGCGCTTGAACGTCGTCAGTCACGCCGGCAGGCGGCAAAACGAGAGTTGCGCCGGCGGCGAGCGGAGGCCATACCTCCCAGACCATGGCATCGAACCCGACTGCGGCAACGCTGGAGCAGCGCCTTCCATGGCTCACGTGGAATGCTTCGCAATGCCAGTGAATGAGATTTGCCAGACTCCGATGCTCGATCATTACTCCCTTGGGAACTCCTGTGGACCCAGACGTATAGATCGCGTACGCCATACTCGTTGGAACCAAACCAGGTGAACGAGGCGGATTGCTCGTCCGACGAATTGCAAGCCCCGCGCGCTCTTCGTCGATTGCAAGCACCTCGATATCCGTGTCCGGCAAACGCTTCTTCGTGCTCGCCTGCGTCAAAACTACGCGTGGCCCAGCATCCTCAAGCACGTGCGCTATGCGCTCGGCGGGGTAGCTCGGATCGAGCGGCACGTAAGCTCCCCCTGCCTTCAGCACACCGAGCAGGGCGGCTATCATCTCGAGCCCTCGCTCCATGAATATGCCGACGAGCCGGTCCGGACCAATCCCCTTCGTCCGCAAGCACCATGCAATCTGATTGGCTCGTCTGTTGAGCTCCGCGTACGTCAAGGTCCGGCCATTACAGAGCACTGCTATCGCGTCCGGTGTCCACTCAGCGCGCTCTTCGCAGAGCTCGTGCACGAGCTTGTCGCTCGAATAGTCGCAGTCCGTCGAGTTGAAACTCTCGATGACTCGACGTCGCTCGTGCTCTGACAGAACCGAGAGGCTCAGCGCCGGCGTCTGCGGCGCCTGCTCGAGGGCCTGCACGAGATTCTCGAGCGCGACCACGACGAATGCCACGACTCTACCCGACCCGATACGGTTGTCTGCCTGCGCAGCTACTGCGAAAGCTTCACCGAGATCATCGACTGACAGAGATATCGGATAGTTGGTCCATTCACGGATCTCGAGCACTCGCGCGCCACTGCCCTCCTGATGACCGGTAGCGCGCGCGCCCCTAGCAGGCGTGGTGTGCCTGTAGTTCAGCAGTGCGGTAAAGAGTGGCACGGATCCTGGGAGTCCGCTGCATCGTTGTGCAACCGCCAGGGGTGCCTGCTCGTGCGTCACGAGCTCGACGAGCTCCCGCTGCGTGAGCTCGATCAGCTCCTGGACGGTCCGCCCCTCGAGCTGCAGGCGCACAGGCAGTGTATTCATGAACATTCCGAGTGCACTGCCCGCGCCGGCGCTTCCCTGCAGTCTGCCGAGCAATACCGTGCCGAAGACCACATCGTCTCTGCCACTCGTGGCCGAGACCACGAGCGCCCAAGCGGCATGAAACAGGACCGCTGGACTGACTCCCCAGTGACGTGCCTGCGCACGTATACGCGCGCTCAAACCGTACGGAACGGGATTTTGCGCATCCTCCAGTCGGCCACCGTCGCCGTGTACGTCCAGCAACCCGAAGGGCGCCGTCGGCTCGACGACGTCGGCGAGCTTGCTCCGGAAAAATGCTTCGGCATCTCGTCCGCGGGCGTGCGCCAGCGCCTCGGCAACATGCTCGCGGTACGGCTCCGGCGTTGTCAGAGCTCCGTCGTTCCCCTCCATCAACGCCATGACCTCGGAGAGCAGTACTTCGAGCGACTCGTGGTCACACGCGAGATGATGTATCTGCAGCAGCGCATACTTCGAGCCATCGCGCTCAACCGAAGCCACCTGCAGGCGCATCATGGGCGCGCGACTGATCTCGAGCTTCTGTCGCTCCGGCCGCATCCGCTCCCGCATCTGTTCCAGCGGGCCGCGGGTGGAATCTAGCCTGATCTCCTCGACCGGCAGAGTCGCCTGGCGGTAGACAACCTGAACGGGATGAGCCAGACCGTCCCACAGTACGGCACTGCGAAGTACATCGTGCCGGTCGACTACGGCCTGCAGGGCAGCGATGAGATCCTCGAGCCGGTCTCGCGACGGCACCGCGAGCAGCGCCGGTAAGACGTAGGTATCCGCCCTCTGCTCATCCAACAGGTGGTGGAACAGAATGCCTTCCTGCAATGGGGCGAGCGGATAGATGTCCTGGACGTTCGCCGCTCCGCCGGATACCGATCGGATAATCCGGTCGATCTCATTTGCGCTCAGCTCGAGAAGCGGCAGCATCTCCGGGGTGATCGTCTTGCACCCGGGTGGAATTCGGTTGGACGGCACGGTCTCGACGCTCGCATCGACGGTAAGAGCATCCGCCAGATCGGCCAGCGTCTTACTCTGGAAGAACTGCCGAACGTCCGCCGAAAGCCCCATGCGGCGCAGGCGCTGCATCATCTGCACGATCAGGTAGGAGTGACCGCCGAGCTCGAAGAAGTTATCGTCGCGGCCGACTCGCTCAATCCTCAACAGGTCCTGCCAAATTCCCGCTAAGACGCTCTCCCGTCCTCCTAGCGGCGGATCTGACATACGGGCCATGGACGAATCCGAGCTCGGTGCCGGCAGTGCCCGGCGGTCCAGCTTCCCACTCGGAGTCATGGGCAGCTTCTCGAGCACGACGAAGGCGCTCGGTACCATGTAGTCGGGCAGTACGCGCTTCAGGTGGCTCCTCAGGTCCCCAATGACCGGTGAGGGCCCATCCCGCAGCGTCACGTAAGCCACCAGTCGTTTCTCACCTGGCACGTCCTCGCGTGCGATGACGATGGCATCCCTCACACTCGTGCAGCGCGTGAGTTGCGATTCGATCTCTCCCAGCTCGATCCGAAACCCACGTATCTTCACCTGATCGTCATTGCGCCCCAGATATTCGAGCGTTCCGTCCGCGCACCAGCGCCCGAGATCGCCGGTCTTGTACAGCCGGGCCCGGCCGTCCGCGCCGTAGGGATCGGGAATGAATCGCTGCTCCGTGAGGTCCGGCCGATGTAGGTATCCGCGCGCGATATTGGCGCCCCCAATATAAATCTCGCCTGCCATTCCGATCGAGACCGGCTGCAGCGCCCGGTCCAACACCAGAATCTTGGTGTTAGCGATCGGGCGGCCGACAGGCGGCAGATCCGGCCAGCTCGCGGGATCCCCCTCCAGAGTCAGCGTCGTCACAACATGAGTCTCGGTGGGACCATAGTGATTGTGCAGCCGGCAACCCTTGAGACTCCGGAACAGGTCGCGGATTTCGGTACTGATCCGCAGTTGCTCGCCGGCGGTGATCACATCTGTGAGGCTCTGCGGAAGCAGATCTGCCGCGCGGCAATACGCAACCATGGCGTCCAGGCCCGGTGGCGGTACGACAGGCGATGGGATCTCGCCCGCGCTAACCACCTGATCGGCCAGGCTCTGCAGCATGAGCGGGGGCAGAAATACCCTGTTGATCCGCTGGCTGGCGATGAGCTGTAGGAGGGCCTTGGCATCCCTCCGGACCCACTCGTCGAGCAGCACGAGCGAGCCGCCCGTGCAGAGAGCTGAGAAGATCTCCTGAAAGGCGACGTCGAAGCTCAGTGCGGCGAACTGCAGGACGCGTGCACGGTCGCCGGAGAAGACTTTGCGATGCCACTCGATGAGATTCACCATCGACCGGTGCGCCATCGCGATTGCCTTAGGACGCCCCGTGGATCCGGAGGTGCAGATGACGTAGAGCAGGTTCCGTGAGGTCAGTCCCAGGTCATTGGCCGGGACGTTCTCATCGATGTAGGCCGCGATTTGGCCGAGCCTCTCATCCAGGGCGATGACTCTCGCCGCACTGGCGGGCAGCACGCCCATCAGCTCCGTTTCCGTGAGCACGATTTGAGGATCTGCTTCCTCCAGCATGTGCTTGAGACGCTCTGGGGGATAGTTCGGATCGAGGGGAAGATAAGCTCCGCCCGCCTTGAGGATTGCGAGCAGCCCTACCACCATCTCCAGTCCTCGCTCGAGGCAGATGCCCACCACCTGATCCGGGGCGACTCCTTGGCTCAAGAGATACCGCGCAAGCTGGTTGGCACGGCGATTGAGCTGTGCATAGGTAAGCCGCCTACCCTCGTGCTCCACCGCCAGCGCTTCGGGCGTCCTCGCCACCTGCTCCTCGACGAGTTGATGGATCAGCTTGTGCTCGGGATACTCGGCTGCAGTTCCGTTGAGGTCGAAGAGGACTCTTCTTTTCTCCTCCTCGGTCATGATCGGCAGACGGCTGACCGACTGGTAGATGTCTGTCACCATCTCGCCCAGCACCACCTGCCAACCCGCGAGCAGGCGTTCCGCTGTATCCCGCTCGAACAGGTCCGGTGCGTATTCCAAAGTGGCCTTCAGGCCATCCAGGCCCTCCTCGACCGACAGCGCCAGCTCAAAGGGGTAGTTCGCGCTCTCGATGGAGACGTCATCGACCTCGAGCCCCGCGAATCTCAGGTCGCGACAGCCAGTGGCCTCCTGTGGAGCTCCATTCATGCTCATCAGTACTTGAAGAGGCAGCGAGCTCTCAGGCGACAGGCTGAGGTCTTCCACCACCTGCTCGAAGGACACGTCTTGATGCGATCGCGCCTTGCGGACTACGGCCTTGACGTCTTTCAGGAGCTGATCGACCGTGGTGTCGCCGTGAAAACGCACGCGCAATGCCACCAGGTTCTCGAGCGGCCCGATCAGGCGCTCGAGCTCAGGCGTGGGACGGTTCGGCGCCCGCGCACCGATTATGATGTCGTCCTGACCAGCCCAGCGCCCGAGCAGGCTCGCCCAGCCGCAGAGCAGTGGTACGAAGAGCGACATCTCCTTTCGATGTGCCAGCGTCTGCAGGTTGAAATACAACTCCTCCGGCAACTCGACCGACAGCCGCCCGATCGGCGAGCCTGCGGTTATCCGGCCAGCTCTAACCGGCAAGGCCAGCCGCTCCGGCATTTGCGCCAGGGCTCTAGCCCAGTACTCGCGCCGCCACCTGAACCGCTCGCCGCTCATCTGCTCTCGCTCACTGCAGACGTAATCCGCGAATTGCCATTCGAGCGGCGGCAGCGGATCCTCCGTTCCCTCGCAATAGGCGCTGTAGAGCAGCGCGAGCTCTCTGAGCAGAATGCCCACGGACCAGGTGTCCGCGACGATCTGGTGTTGGCATATGACCAAGACGTGCTCCAGGTCACCGCTCTGCATGAGTTGGCCGCAGATGAGCGGGCCGCGCCCGGGATCGAGGACTTCTGGCAGCTCCGTCTCCTGCAGTGCAAATCCAGTAGCGGGTGGCCCTACCTGCTGGATGAGCGTTCCGTCCCTGGATCCAAATGTCGTCCTCAGGATCTCGTGCCGCGCGACGATACGATCGAGAGCCGCCTGAAATGCTGCTCTGTTGAGCGCACCACGCAGGCGCACGTGGATGCGCGTCAGCAACGATCGTGAGGGGTCACTCTTACCGAGCCGCAGGATGCGCTCTTGGGCGGACGACAATGGCCATACGGCGTTGCACTGTGGCGCCAGCGCAAGGTTCGCGACTGTAGGCAGTTGCGGCTGGATTCGCTTCTCGTTCGACCCGTTCATCCGATGCACCTCCGGCGCCTTGGGTTCGTTACCGCGGACGCATAGTCATACGCCCGATTTGTTACCGAATGATGATCGTCGCCTCGTGCGAAAGCTTCCACGCAACTGATTCAGCATCATTCGCCGCGCTGCAAAGAGACATCAGTGCCGCGCGACTGTCAACGTCGCGCAGCCTCGGGTGTTGACTAGTATGGCCTCGGATCTCTCAGCTGTTGCGGCTGATCCCTGAGTCGACGCTGCCGATTGAGGCGGTAGGCTGTTGGCAGGGCAGCCTACGAGCAAAACTCGAGAGGAGATTCATGCGGGAATTCAGCGGGTTTCGCTGACCGCGTCGGCAGCTTGGCCGTTTGAGCGCTCGAGACATGCCGGTCGATTGTGTAGGTGCGGCGCGACAGGCGCAGCCCCCATCCTCCACCCCCCCGCGTTCCGTGTGGCGGGTACCCTCAAGGTCGAATAAGTCAGGGTCGGTGGGGACCTGCTTGCGCCACTCCACTGGTGATGGTAGACAGTTGAATGTCACGACCCATAGCAAAAGGGAAAGCACGGATGCCGCGTGCCAAACGCCTGCCTCCGCTCGGCTCTGCCTGCTATTACTATCGCAGGTCGTGTGCCGACGACCGCCAGATCGTCAAAGATCGCGAGGAGCTCGAGCTGCTTCTCCAGACACTGGCCAGGGTGCTCAGGAAGAACGGAGCCAGGATGTACGCATTCCACATCGACTCCGCCCAGCTTCACTTTGTCTTACGGGCTGGAAGCGCTCCTTTAGTCCCGGCACTGGGCATTTTCTGCCATGAGCTGACCCGCCGATTCAACCGCCGCCGGGGTGAGCGCGGTGCACTTTTTGCCCGGCGCGCGCGCATAACCGTGTTCCAGCCTGAGGTATGGCTGCTCAGGATGGTCCGGTACGTACACTCGATCCGGCCGCCCGCCGGCTCCCTGCCGACATGGAACAGCGACTGCATATACAGGGTTCGCGGACGGATGAACGGCCTGGCCACCAGCCCGGTCATGCGGGCGTTGGCATCCAGGAATGAACCTTCATCGGTGCTGGATGACACTTACCAGGATTACTTCGACGCGCCTGCTGCTGCGGATGAGATTCACCTCATCGAACACGGGTCACGCGAGGACAGCCGTGTCCTCGGAGATCACGCGTTCATCGCGAGGATCCTACAAGCCCAAGGGTTGGCGCGAGACTCCGATGTTTCGGAGGCAGACAGTCCGGAGGAAGTGATCCGACGGGCGGCTGATCTGATCATCAGTCGCTTTCATGCGCTCTGTCGTCGATGCCTGAGCGAGCGTGATGCGCGCGATTGGATCACCCGTACGAGCCTGGAGCAGCTCCGGTCGAAGTCCCGGAGAATGCCGCTCCCGCTGGTCCGCGCGATGATCGCGGAGTACGCACTGATACGGCACCTGGCCAGGCGCAGCGAGGTCGAGAAATATTTCGGGCTGCACGCCAGGAGCCTCGCCGCCGGGCTGCGGCGTCGCTATCGCTCCAGGGTATTGGCGAGACTCAGCCGCGGATCAGCTACCGGTCCTCACTCCATCCCAGATACCCAGAGCAGCGCGCAGCGAGTGAACGCGCAGCTTCTTGTAGATGTTGTCGCAATAGTATTTGACCGTTGATACGCCTATCCCCATTTCGGCGGCAACCTGCTTGCGGCTTCTCTCATCCTTGAGCAGCGCCAGCGCCTGTCGCTCCCGCGGCGACAGAGTCATGACCAGCTGCTGTGCCTTGTGTCGCTCGGCGTCATCGGCACCGCTCGAACGAAAGGCGGCCATGACGCTCCCGATTGCCCGCAGCAGCTGGGTGTCGGTCGCCGGTTTTCGAAGGAATACGGTTGCGCCGAGCTTACCCGCGCGAAACGCCGTTTCCGGCTCGCAGCAGGCAGTCAGAATGACCGTCGGATAGTGGCGACCCGCGGCGGCGAGCCGTTCGAGCAGCTCGAGCCCGCACATTCCGCCAGGCATGACGAGATCGAGAATCAGGCAGCCAGGCATCTGCGCCGCTGCGGCATCCCCGATTATCTCTTCTCCCGAGGCGTAAAAGCGCGGCAGATGGCGCTCGGCGCGCAGCAGGCGGCCGAGCGAAGTCCGGCAAGCGACGTCATCGTCAACGACATAAATAACAGTGGGTTTCTCGCCCATGGTCCTCTCCACCAGCTCTCTGCAGTAATCATTCTCCCGAATCGTTTCCGGCGCGTAACAGGCGCCCTTCGAGCCGCCGAAAG
This sequence comes from Steroidobacteraceae bacterium, assembly GCA_035652555.1. Taxonomy (GTDB): domain Bacteria; phylum Pseudomonadota; class Gammaproteobacteria; order Steroidobacterales; family Steroidobacteraceae; genus 13-2-20CM-66-19. The sequence continues at coordinate 10,524 of DASRDO010000050.1, forward strand.
ATCTTGGCGGCCCTTTTACTCTGGGTGACGATATCGCTCAGGGCGGCACGGGCTTCCGCCAGATCCTGGCTGTCGGCGGCAAGAAACCGCTTGGCGGCCTGAGCGTTGCTGAGAATTGCGGAAAGAGGCTGACCGAGCTGATGGAGAATTGCTCGGGTGTCGAATCCACTCGACCGAGGTGGGGCAGGCATCAGGCACCACACATATCCGGGCGGCTATCGCCGCCCTCCCTCTAACCTTCGCTTCCGATCCGTCCATTCACGGAGATGTGACTCCCCAGTCAGAACAGAATCAGCCTGTTTGTCCGCCGAGTTTATACCCGTCAGCGTTGGCCTGTCATCATGTATTGAAGGGCTTTCGGATGTGTCCCAGACGCCCCATTGCCGGGTTCAGGCTCATGTCAGCACCCTATGCAATAGCCCTGACTCCCCCCCACCTCCGAGGCGCTTTCTGGCAGGCTCGGGTCAGCATAGGATGGGAGCGGGCCCGGGTACTGGATTCTGAGTACGGGAGAGGAAAATGGGAGTGATGGAGCGCCTTTTCCGCGACTTCGACTGGTCTCGAACGTCGATCGGACCGCCGGAGCATTGGCCGGTGACGTGGTGCAATGCCGTGCGGATCATCCTGGATTCCGGTTTTCCGACGGCCATTGGGCTCGGCCCGCAGCTCGTTTACTTCTACAACGACGCCTTCATTCCGCTCGGCGGCCCGGCTCGCCACCCATCGGCGCTCGGCCAGCCGGTCCGGGTGGTCTGGAGTGAGATTTGGCCGGACATCCTGCAGCCACGGTTCTCCCAAACGCTGGCCGCAGGCCTGCCAACCGTGGAGGCGGACCTGCTGATGCCGCTGGTGCGCAGCGGGTATCTCGAGGAAACCTACCTCTCCTTCTCTTTCGCGGCGCTGCGCGACGATGACGGCCAGCCGAGCGGGATATTCTGTACCGCCACTGACAACACTGAGCGGGTGATTGCCCAGCGGCGAATTGATTGCCTGCGCCAGCTCGCCGCCAGCAGCTCTTTTGCGGAATCACCGGAGGCTGCCTGTGGCAAGGCCGCGGAGGTACTCGAAGAGCAGCCGAGAGACGTACCGTTTGCGCTCATCTATCTGCTCGACCGGACAGGTCAGCAAGCCCATCTCGCGGGCAGTTGCGGCCTGCTGCGGTTGCCGGATCGGATCCCCAAAAGCCTTCGGCTCACCCCGGACGCGGACCCCTGGGGACTCGCGACCGTCGCTGCCCGAAGCGCCCCGATACTCATACAGGACGTTCAGTCGCTCCTGGCGGGTGCGCTCAGCCGGCCTGATCTCATCCCGCAACAGGCGCTTGCCCTGCCCATACCGAACGCCGGCTCGGATGGCCTGGCCGGCCTCATGATCGCCGGATTAAACCCCATGCGCCCGGCCGAGGAGTCGCGCGCGTTCCACCTTCTGGTCGCGCAACAGCTCGAGACCGCGATCTCCAACGCGCGGGCCAAGCGGCACGCCGAGCAACGGGCGGAGGAGCTCACCGAGCTCAATCGCGCCAAGACCATCTTCCTGAGCAATGTGAGCCATGAGCTGCGCACGCCCCTCACGCTGGTCCTTTCACCCATCGAGCAGTTGCAAGGCAATGGCCGGCTGGACGAGGCGGATCGCGCGCGACTGGCCATCGCTCTGCGGGGCGGCCGCAGGTTGCAGAAGCTCGTCGACTCTCTCCTTCAGTTCTCGCGTGCGGAGGAGGAACGGATCGATGCACAGTACGAGCCCACGGATCTTGCAAGGCTGACGGCCGATCTCACGAGCATGTTCCGGTCCCTGCTCGAGCGGGCGGGTGTCACTCTCAGAGTCCATTGTCCTTCCTTGGGCGAGGCGATCTATGTGGACCCGGAGATGTGGGAGAAGATCCTCCTCAACCTGGTCTCGAACGCGCTCAAGTTCACGATCGCCGGCGAGATCTCTGTCAGCCTGTCGCTGCGGGACGATGTGGTCGAATTGGAGGTTGCCGACACCGGTTGCGGTATCTCCGAGAAGGACCTGCCCCATGTCTTCGAGCGCTTCTTCCGCGGAGATGCCCGTCACGCGCGCAGCGTCGAGGGCACCGGCATCGGCCTGTCTCTGGTCCGGGAGCTGGTAAGAGCCCACCGAGGTTGCATCAGCGCTCGAAGCACGCTCGGCGTCGGCACGACCATCACAGTACAAGTACCGCGCGGCAAGGCCCACCTGCCGGCGGACCGGATCAGCACCGGGCGCGCAGCCGCGCCGCTCGAGCCGGGCGCAATGCCCTACGTCGAGGAGGCGCACGGGTGGCTTTCTCAACCGGTCCCGGTCAGCTCCGCTCCGGCCAGCTCCGAAGAGATACTGGTCGTCGACGACAATGCCGATATGCGCGAGCATCTCGCCCGCCTGTTGGAGGCGCGCTGGCGGGTCAGCACCGCCTCGGACGGCAGCGCTGCCCTGCAGCGGATCCGCGCTCGAGCTCCGGAACTGGTGCTTTCCGACATCATGATGCCCGGGCTCGACGGATTCGCCCTGCTCGGTGAGTTGCGCAAAGACCCGGCCACTGCGGATATTCCGGTGCTCCTGCTCTCCGCGCGGGCCGGCGAGGAAGCTTCCGCGGAGGGGCTCAAAGCGGGCGCCGACGACTACATCGTCAAGCCGTTCTCGGCCCGCGACCTCATTGCGCGCATCGAGCTGCATCTGGCGCGCGCCCGCGCAAAGGCCAACGCCAGGCGGGCCCGTGAAGCGGCCGAAGAGGCCGGACGGGCGCGCGATGAATTCTTCGCCACGCTGTTTCATGAGATACGTACACCCCTCGCCTCCCTGCAGACCTGGATCGAGCTTCTCAAGAGTGGTCGCCTCTCGCCCGCCAACGTCCCGGCCGCATTCGAAGGCCTCGAGACCAGCTCCAACACCCTGACCGGCCTCGTACAGGATCTGCTCGACTACTCGGCCGTGGTCCGCGGCGAGCTGCGCGTCGAGCCGCGGCCGGCCGCTTCGGTCCTGCCGATCATTCTGCCGGTGGTTCGGGCTTTTCAGCCGGTCGCGCAGATGAAGGAGTTGCAGCTCGAGTGTGCACCGACGGGCAGCGGTGGTCCGGCCAGAGTGGATGCCCTGCGGCTGCAGCAAGTCGTGTGGAATCTGATCTCGAATGCGATTCGCCACACGCCGTCCGGGGGACGAGTCGATGTCATGGTCGCGACCGATAATTCGGTTCTGGAGATCATGGTGCGCGATACGGGGCAGGGAATTGCACCCGACGAGCTGCCGCAAGTGTTCGGCCGCTATTGGCGCGGCCGAGGCGCAGGGGCCGTCTCGCCCGGGCTCGGCCTGGGGCTCGCCATCTCACGTCGGATCGTGGAGCTCCACGGCGGGTCCATTACGGCACACAGCGCCGGCGAAGGCCGCGGCGCAACCTTCACCGTACGGCTGCCGCTGAGCCGTGGCGAGGATACGATGGAGTCTGGTCCGTACCGGACTGAGGACAGTGCGACTCGCCTGCAATACGCAGTGACGGCGGCGGCCAGCCGAACGGCGCGCCCCGCAGGAAAGGTGGGCAACGAAAAGCTCGAGATCCTGGAAGGAGCCGCAACGGCCGGATCGGAGTCCCTGCGCATCCTTCTCGTCGAGGACGACGACGGGCTCGCCCGGGCCTGCCAGCGTCTCCTTTCCTCGCACGGGCACCGGGTGGTGCGCACAAACGGCTGCACCGGCGCCCTCCTGGCCCTCAAATGCGAATCGATCGACGTGATCATCACCGACGTGCATCTCGCGGACGGTGATGCGATCCAACTGTTGAAGAGTGTTAGAGACCAGTTGCATCGCTTCCCTGCGGATCGATTACCGGCAGTCGCGATGAGCGCCTTCCTCGGCCAAAAAGAGGTCATGCGCTATCGCGCTGCCGGATTCGCGGCGCAGATCAGCAAGCCGTTCCAGGAAGGCGCGCTGCTACGCGCAATACGCGAGGCCGCCCGGCAAGGCTCCCTCAATCAGGAGATCCGCCACTAGCCCGAGCCCGGTTCGCCGCCACCGTCGGGGAAGTAGCGGATGGCGATCCGATCGGATTCCTGAGTCACCTGCACTCCCGGGAATATCTGCGGCAACCCGCGCAGCCACTGCCGGACGTCGCGCTCGAGGACGGAGCCCGAGTACATCAGCCGGGCAGCCTGCGGGTCCAGGGTAATGGTTTGCGGGGTATACCGCTGCACATCCTCGATCACCTCGCCGAGCGGGCGGCCGTGATAAATGAAGGTACCGTCCGTGAGCTCCATGGCGGGGTGCGGATCCGAGTGCTTGATGGGTGTTGCACTGCCGCGGTCGGTATAGGACATCTGCTCGCCGCTCCCCAGGCGGACACTCCTCCAGCTGACCGAGCTCAGGAGGGTTGGCGTGCTCAGCGTCAGGCGGCGAACAGGGGCCACCTGAACCACGCCCCGCGTGACCCAGACCTGAATCCGGTCGGAGTATCGGGAGTAGCGCCGCACGAGGAATTCCGTGCCCAGGTCCGTGATGGTGCCGGCGCCGGCGTGAACGACGAAGGGGCGCTGAGAGTCATGGACCACATTGAACAACGCCTCGCCCCGATCGAGGTCGATCGTGCGCAGCTCCCTGCTGAAGCGTACTCGCAGCTCACTCGCGCCGCCCAGTGTAATCTGCGAGCCGTCCGCGAGTCTGACCAGGCGCTGCTGGCCCGGGCCAGTCAGGTACACCTTTCCGCGAAGCAGCGACAGCGCGCCGCTTCCGTAGATCGCGATCATCACGATGGCGGCGCAGGCAGCACCCCACCACCCAAACACGGGCCAGCGTCGGGGCGCCTTGCTTGCAGCAAGCAGCGTCTCCCGCACCGCAGCCGGCGGCGGTGAGGCGACCAGGCGCGGACGAAAGCTCCGCTGCGCAACGGCGGTTTCCGGGCCGTTGCTTTGCCTTCCTCCCTGCAGCACGGTGAGCTGCGGAGACAGATCTCCTTCAAAGCGGCTCAGGCTCTCGGGCGTATCGGCGTGCAACTCCTCAGTCGTTGCCTCCGGCGGGCGGCGCGACTGCAGCAGCAGTGCACGCAAATCGAGGAGCTCGCAGTAGGATGTGAGGTGCCGCGGGTGCTGCAACCAGGAGGCGAAGCGCCGCAATGCGCGCGGATGCGCGTATTGGCCCTTCCTCAAGGCAAGGAGCCACAGGATGGCCTGGATACGTGTCGGATTCCGCCGGCGAGGATGCGCGCTCATAGGGATGAACCCTTCACCTGTTGCTCCCACTCAGGCTTGGCGCCATCAACCATGCGCCGCCGATCGAAGATACGCTTGAGAGTTCGGGCGTCCGGGAGTGGGACAGTCTATGACACACGGTGGACCTAGCCGAAAGATCAGTTGACAACTCAGACAGATTGTGCTTCACGTTCACTACCGATTGAGCGCTACGGCTTTTCCGCCCACTCGATCGGTCCCGGTTCGTAGTCGGTACGCGTCCCGGCCTCACTGCCCGCGATCCGCTGCCGGCAGAACTCGAGCGCGTTCACGATCCAACGCTTGACGGTGCGTTCATGTACGGGGATGCCGTGTCGGCCGAGCCGCGCCGCGATGTCCTCATACGGCATCTCGTCCCAGAACCTCCAGACCACGGCCATGCGCACGCGGGCCGGCAATGCCTGGAGGGCTTCTTGAAGCTTTTGCAAACGTCCCGCGTACTGGATAGCGGTTTCGGGAGGCGCCGTGTGCTCCCCCGAGGGCTCGTCGACGAGATGCTCGACGCTGCGTCGGTACGCAGCCGCCTTAGCAACTTTCCCGACCCGATTCAGCGCCGACTTGTAAACATAAGCCTTGACGTTACCGATAGACCCCCGCTGCGCGATCTCCAGCACGTTAGCGAACGCCTCATCGGCGATATCGCGGGCGGTTGCCCACGATCCCGTTTTGGCCACGAGAATGTGCACGAGGCGGTCGTGCTCCTCCTCGAATACCTCGCGAACGCGCTGACTGTGCTCCGGACCGACCGGCAACCACCGTTTCGCCTGCTCAGCGGTCTCGGACCGCTGGTCCTCTTCTTTTGGCCCCGCATCGTCTGGACCGTCAAACGTCGGGTCGGTGCTCAATAGAGAGTCCCCCACTTCGATACGCTTATGAGCCCCCGAGCGGCTTCGCGTGACAGTCGCCGTCATGAAAGCGGCGGTTTTCCAGGAATATTAGCACCACACGGGATCAGGGGATCGCCGTCCATCCGATTGACGCGTTATTCTGCGCACCTCGTGAATGCTCGCCCAATAAAATTCCTTCATGCGTGCATGACGCAGGACGCTCTCGTCGACCCGGGCGCACAGGACGAAGAGCTTCAGCGAGCGATCCGCACGGCAATGGATAAGGTCTGCGAAGGCCAACGGCTTCCTCTTGGATCGCAGGTCCTGGAGCTGGAGGTCCGCTTCGCCCGCGACGTGCAGTGCCAATACGCAATCGGCGTGTCCTCCGGCAGTGATGCGCTCCTACTCGCGTTGATGGCACTGGACATCGGCCCGGGCGATGAAGTCATAACCTCAGCATTCGCGCCGGCAGCGGCAGCCGTGGCTATCGCCCGCACGGGAGCGCGGCCGATTTTCTGCGACATCGACCCCGAAACCTACAATCTCTCGGCGGCAGAGGTCGACGAGTTCATCGACGAGCACTGCGAAGCGCAGGGCCGAGGGCGCGGTCTACTCGTGAATCGCAGGACCGGCGGCCGAATCAAGGCTCTCTTACCCGTACATCTATTCGGCCAGCTCTGCGAGATGGGCGAGTTCATGGAGCTGGCGAGGCATTTGCGACTCCGCGTCATCGAGGACGTGCAGCACGCCACTGGCGCGCACGACACTTCGTACGTCGCCGCCGGTAGCTTTGGAGACGTCGGATGCTTTTCCTTCGCGCCAACCAACATTCTCGGCGCATATGGTGACGCAGGGATGTGCGTCACGCATGACAAGGACTTGGCGGCGAAAATCAAGGCTCTGCGGACACAGGCCGCCGCGCCCAAGGACCACCATGCCCCCAGCGGCCGCAACTTCAAGCTCGACGAGATCCAGGCCGCCGTCCTCAATGTGAAGCTCGACTTTCTCGAGGACTGGCTGCGGATGCGGGATTTCAACGCCCACATCTATTGGGAGCTCTTCGTGAGTAAATTCACCCGGGGCGGAATCGTCCCGGTGCGGCCGGGGCCGGTCGGGCGCCATGTTTTCAGCCACTACGTGATTCGCGCACAAGATCGCGACCGACTGCGCGCTCATCTGAACGCGTCGGATATCGAGACGGAGCTTTGCTGCCCCACACCGCTGCACCTGCAGCCCAGCTTCGCTCATCTCGGGCACAAGACCGGCGATTTGCCTCAGACCGAGCTCGCCGCCAGGGAAACACTGTCGCTGCCCATTTATCCGCAGCTGACCGCGTCCCAGATCGAGCACATCGTTACGGCCATAGAGCGCTTTTATAAGGGCTGAGCCAGCCCCGCTCATCTTCGCGGCAGCGGCACGTCCGTGCTTCTCGCCGCCTACAAACAACTCTTCTTGCTCACCGCGCGCAGTGCCGCGTCGCGAAGTCACGCTCTTGCTCCGTCCACTCAGGCGTCCACTACAGATGCTGCCACTCACCGCCGCCATACTGTCATGACAAGTGCAGCGAGTGCATTGGGCACCGAGACAGACGACAACATCAGACGGGCACCCAGACAGAGCCGCATGCGCGTCGGGCACTTCATACTTCCAACACTAGAAAAATACCTCACCGCTCTCGATTCTCACGTCCCGGGCAGTTATAGTCTCGGTCGCGTGACTCCATGCCTCGAGCGATCAACTCATGATCTGCAGCGGATCGCCTTCGGATGAGGCGACCCTTCGGTTTCTACGCGCGTCTGATCAGGGCATGTCAGAAACGTGAGCGTACGCTCGAGGATGCCGAGGATCTGGTCCAGGAGGCCTTTCTGCGCCTGTTCGAATACGAGCGCAGCATGAAGGTGAGAGACGCAGAGGCGTTCCTACGCCGGGTGATCACGAACCTGTCGATCAATCGCTTTCATCGTGATCGTATCGTTACGTTCGCAGAAGAAAGCGCGGAGGAGCTCGACGAGTCGGGCTCTCTGATCGACCCATACCCGGAGCCGGAGAGAATCATCGCTGCGCGGCAACTGCTCGACCGGATCGCGTCCGTGCTCACCGCCGTGAGCTTCCGGACCTCCCGCATATTCATCGCCCATCGCGCGGGATACAGTTACGGGGAAATTGCAGCGGAGCTCGGCATCTCTCCGCGGACGGTGAAAAAGCACATTTCCCGCGCGACATCCATTCTGTCAGGAGTGATCCGATGTCAGGGGGACGCAACGCCTCGTCGGCGGTCTTGAGCAGCACCCATGTGCTCCTCGAACCATCCCACCATGCGCGCCGCATAATCGACGATCGCCGGCCACTTGCGCACGCCGTGCCCTTCCTGCGGATAGGTGACCAGGACCGACTTCACCCCATTCTCGAGCAGCGCGTTGTGGAACTGCACCGCTTCCTCGGGCGGCGTGCAGCGATCGAGCACACCGCAAGTGGACAATGTAGGTGTCTTCGCCTTGTGCGCATGCATGACGGGGCTGCGCTCGAAATACTTGCCGCCGGCGTTGACGTAGGTGTCCTCGAGGAAGAGCGATACGAAGTGCCCGATGTTGGAGATCAGATGCTCCGTGACCTGGTTCGTCACCGGCGAGACGGCAACGGCAGCGGCAAACCGGGGATCCTGCGTAATGAGCCAGGCAGACATGTAGCCACCGTAGCTGCCGCCGGTCACACCGATCCGCGCCGGATCGGCGATGCCCCGCTCGGTGAGATCATCGAGGCCGGAGAGAAAGTCGTACGTGTCCGCCCCTCCCATGTCGCCGAGCACGGGGCGCACGAAGTCCTGGCCGCGCCCGGTGCTGCCGCGCGGGTTGGGAAGGAAAACCGCGTACCCGCGCTTGAGCAGCATCAGCGTCCCGGCGCTCCGGCGGCCCATCCAAAAGGGGCGGTAATGCCATACGGGGCCGCCGTGCACCATCATGACGAGCGGGTAAGGTCCTTTGCCCGAAGGCTTGAGCAGCAGGCCCTGAATCTCCAGACCATCCGGCGCCTGCCACTTCACCGTCTCGATGCCCGCGAGCACCGCGAGCGCCTCCCCGGCGCCGGGATCGAAGGACTTCACCCGTTGGTATTTGCCCCGCCGGATGAGGGCAATCTCGGGCGCACGCCGGAAGCCCTCACCCACGAGCGCGCAATCGCCTGGCTCGCCAAATCCCGCAAGTGTCGTGTAGAAGCCGCTGGTCGTGATCTCCTCGCTCCGCCAGACTTCCTCGAGCTCACCCGCCTCCACGTCGTAGAGCGCAACGACGGTCTCAAATCCTCTGTGCCCGGCGAGTAGCAGATGCCGGTCGGAGCGCCACTCCGTGTGCGTGACGTCGATGCCCCTCGTCGCGGGCTTGCGCACCTCGCCGCTGTGCGTATCGATCAGCCTGAGCTCGCCTGCGACGATCCAACGATCGCTGCAGAGCGCTTCCACCACGGCGATGTGGCGCCCGGACGGTGAGGCGCTCGGCCAGCCGAGTTGATCCTGGGGTGAGAAGATATCGCGGCTGGCGCCCCCGTCGGTCTGAATGATGGCGAGGCGAGCCGTGTACCACAGGCCCTCGCCGGGACCGGGCGAAACGATGGCCGTGATGGCCTCATTGCCGCACCAGGCAGCCTCCCAGATGTTGCTGCCTCCGGGGCTGAACTGGCTGACCCGGTTCTCCTCGAGGTCGTAAACCCATGCGCGCCGCCACCGATACCCCTCCTCGCCCGTATCGACCATCGGCACCCATGCGGGGAGCTCCTGCCCGGCGGTCTTGCTCGTTGCGGCGCCTTGGGCGCCCGAGAGGTCTGCCCCGTACCCGGCGACGCCGAGGAGGATGCGGCGGCCGTTCGGCGACCAGTGGAGGTACTCCACCCAGCCTTCCACCGGGGGCGTGGCACGACATTCCCCGGTCTCGGGATCGAGCAGGTAGAGCTGAAAGTCGCCCGCCTTACGGCGGTCAGAGAGAAAGGCCAGGCGCCGGCCGTCGGGCGAGAGCTTGGGCAGGCGGTCGGTGTTGGGGCCGAACGTCAGCACTCGGGTGTCCCCGTTCGCGAGATCCGTCATGCAAATCCGCGAGGCCGTCTCGTTCGCGGAATCGATCAGCGATCCCGTGAACACCGCCCGGGAGTCGTGCGCCGAGATTTCCATTGCATCGGCGATGAGCCCGCTGCCCGGCCGCCGGAAAGCTCGGTACAGCGACTCGGCCTCCCGATAGAGCGGCGTCTCACGAATATCTCTTTGCACGAGCTGTCCTCTATGGCGTTTTTCCCGTATGCCGCTTGCCGTCTGCCGCCACGATGAGCTTTGCGGCGGCGAGGTCTTCGATAGCAGTACCCACGGACTTGAACAGGATTATCTCATCCGCGCTCCGCCGTCCAGTAGTCCGGCCTGACACCAGGTCCGACAATTCCCCCTCGATGCGCTCGCGGCTGATGAGGCCACGCTCGAGCGGCTGCAGGAGGTCGCCGGCCTCGGCCAGAGCCCCTTCGAAGGTGTCGACGAAGAGCCTGGACCGCAGTACCGCCTCATCGTCCACCTCGCGTTTCGCGGGCGAAAAGCCGCCGACGAGGTCGAGAAAGACGCCCGGGCGCAGCCACTTGCCGGCAAGCACCGGCTGGGCGCTGCTGGTCGCGCAGCAGATTATGTCAGCATTGGCGACGGCTTCGGCGAGTGCGGTTGCGATGCCAACCTCGATGTTACCTCCAAGCAGGGATCGGATCTCGTCCGCCGTCTCACGCGCCCGCTCCTCTCGCCTGCCGGACACCGTGATCCGGCGGATCGGGCGAACTGTGGAATGCGCCAGTGCCATGTAGGGCGCGAGCGCCCCGGTGCCGATGACGAGAAGATGGACGCTATCGGCACGCGAAAGATAGGTCGAGGCCAGGGCTGAGGCTGCGCCGGTACGAAGGCGCGTGACCATGGCGCCATCGAGCACCGCCACGGGCGTGCCTGTCGCGGAGAAAACGACCAGCGCTGCCTGGATGGTGGGCAATCCCTTGCTGCCGTTGTCCGGAAAGATCGTGACGAGCTTGATCGCGCCGGTGCCGGCGCCATCGAACGCCGGCATGTAGAGCAACAGGCGGTCGCCATGGCCTCCTGGAATGGGCGCGATCTGTCGTACGGCAGCGCTGGGTGGATCACGAAACGCCTTCCTCAGACACTCGATGAGCTCTCCCATCGGAGCCCGCGCGCAGATCTCAGCGGCATCCAGTACGCGCATCGTGCACCCCCGCAGGAACCCGGGAGAGTTGTGTACTCATGTCATCAGGCGCGGCTGAATCGGGCAAGCGCGTAGCCATCCGGGTTGACTCCCGGCGAGCCCCCGGTCAGCAAGTCCGCCAGCAGCTGCCCGGAGCCCGCCGCCATCGTCCACCCGAGGTGCCCGTGCCCCGTGTTGGTCCACAGGTTGCCGATCGGCGTCGGACCGATGATCGGCACGCCATCGACCGACATCGGACGCAATCCGCACCAGGGCTTCGCCTGCGCGCGCTCGAATCCCCCTGTCGGCAGCACCTGTTTCACGAGGGTGAGGAGATTCTGAATGCGGGCCTCCGGCAGGGTGAGGTCGTAACCCGTGAACTCTGCTGTTCCGGCCACGCGAATGACGTTCTCGAGCGGCACCACCACCGCGTGGAAATCATCGTCGGCGACCGGCAGGCGGAACGGCGGATCGAGCGGCGGCCGCTCGAAGGTGATCGAATAACCCTTCGCGGGCCTGATCGGCAGTTTGAGGCCGAGCTCCTTGAGGAGGAGCGGGCTGTAGCTGCCGGCGCACATGATGTAACGATCGGCGGTGAAGCGCTCGGCTCCGCTCGACACCGCGACGATGCTGCCGGCGCGCACTTCGATTCCGGTGACCGGTGTGCGAAAGCGGAAATCCACGCCGCTTCTGCGGGCATGCTCGGCGAGAGCCACGCAGAACTTGTAGGCATTGCCGATCTCATCCATCGGATAGTGGATGCCGCCCGCGAGTTGCCCGCCGATGGGTGCGAGGGTGGGCTCGAGCTCCACGACTTGATCGGCCGTCAGGCGGCGGTAGGTGACCCCGTGCTCCCGGAGCCTCTCCGACCAGGCGAGCGCGCGCTCGAGCGCCTGCGTGTCGCGAATGACCCGCAGGCTTCCGCGGAAGTCCCCGCCATACTCGATCCCGATCTGCTCGCGCAGCCGCATCAGCACCTCGCGCGAATACAGCGCGAGCTTCATGTTCTTTATCGTGTTGCGCTCATAGCGCGCGGCGCTGGAATTGCGCAGGAACCCGGTCCCCCAGCCGGAGAGATGCGGCAGCGCCTTCAGATGCAGCTTGAGCGCCGAGTCGGAGCGGCCGATGGACTTGAGCAGCACGCGCCAGCTCCCCGGCGAGTTCCAGGGCTCAGGCATGCTCGGCGTCAGCAATGACCCGTTGGCGAAGCTCGTCTCCTGACCGGGACCCTCCTGACGGTCGAGAACCGTGACCTCCCAGCCGCGGCGCGCGAGAAAATAGGCGGAGCTGACACCGATGAGCCCGCTGCCGATGATGAGTGCTTTCAAGTTATTTCCAGACTTCTGTGGCAATGCGCAGCCAGTTGTGGCCGAGAATGCCGCGAATCTGCTCCTCGGTCAGATTGTCGCGGGCGAGTCCCTCGGCGATCTCCCCGTACGCCTCCGGCTCAATCATGGGTATGCCGGCAGCGGCGTCGAGCCCTGCAGGAAAGAGCGTAGGGTTCAGACGCATGAAGTCTGCGAGCTCCGTCGCGTCGAACGTGTAGTCGAGACTCAGCCCCACGTGCCTCGCGCCCACGAGGTCGATGACGTAACGCAGCTGGCGGAGCAGTCTCGGCACCAGCTTCGTCTCGGCGCCAAGGAACGGGCCGATACCGCTCAAGCCGACCACGCCTCCTTTGCGCGCACAGGCGCGGATCAGGGCGTCGGAGATGTTGCGCGGCTGAGGCGTATCGCCGTTGGGATTCGAGTGGGAGAATATGACGGGGTTGCGCGCATACTCCAGGGCCTCAGCCGCGGTACGCGCCCCGGTATGCGATACACAGAGCACCATTCCGACCCGCTCCATCTCGTCGATGATGGCGCGGCCGACTCGGGTGAGGCCTGCATCGACCTCATCGAGACAGCCGGCGCCCGCCTTGTTGTGGTAGTTGTAGGCGATGAGCATCCAGCGCACGCCGAGCTCGTAGAAGGTCTGTACCAGGCTCAGGTCGTCCTCGACCGGGCACATCCCTTCGATGTCGAAGACGATACCGAGCTTCCCTTCCCGCTTGCAGATGTGCGCGTCGTCTGCGGTCGCGATCAGCCGATATGCGTCGGGCCGCAGCGCGATCCATTGGCGCATGTAGGAGAGCACCCGCAGATGCTCGGTCCAGGGGATCTTCGCGAACCCGACATTGAGGGATGCAACCGTTACGCCCGCCTCCCGGTATCTCTCGAGCTGGGGCAGGAAGCTGTCATCGCAGCGCAGGGGCATGCAGCCATGGTTGTCCCAGACGACCGTGGAGCGCAGCAAGGCTGCGGTACGGGCAACTGTCTCCTGAGGTTCGGCCACGAGGTCTATTTTATTGCCTGGGACTGCCGCGGCGAGCCTTGCGCCCGGGCGCTCGCCGCACGCGGCAGCGCACTTTACCTCGTTAGCCGCCGCTCAGCCAAGGTTCCCCTGGCGCTTAGAGCCTGTGCCAGTACGCATTCTCGACGCAGGGCACCTGCCCGATTTTGGCGGCAATCAGCGAGAGATGCCTCTCCGTGAGCCCGGTGACGTCGATTCGGATGTACAACGTGCCGGTGGTGCCGGCCTCCGCGATTACGCGGCGTGGCACGACGTTGAGGATCTGGAAGCAAGTCAGGACGCGGGCGAGCGCGCCCGGATCAGCCTCGGCGTTGACCCGCAGACTGAGCGCCTGCGTCGCCGTCTCTTCTAATACTGCTTCTTCTGGAGTCATGGACAGAAGTCCTCATCACGATTTTTTCCACATCGAGCGCGCGCCAGTCCCGGCTTTCCACGAAAGCCGGGCAGGTAATCGACGCGATGTGGCGGATGAGGGAAACCATGACTGTGGCTCAGTATGCCCCAGCGGCTGCCCGGAAGTCACGCAACCGCGCATTTGTAGACGAACGCGCAGGCAAATCGGCTCGACCCCGCTGGCGGGGCCAACCATGCTGCTCACCTGAAAGCGTTCAGGCGAAAGCTCGGTTGGTATAAGCTCGGTGTCCGGGAAAGTCCATGATCGCCGTGATGCAACCTGATCTCGTCCACCGTCACCGCCTCACTGTCGAGGAGTATCTCCGGATGGCGGAGGTCGGGCTGCTGGCGCCGGATGCGCGTGTCGAGCTGATCGAGGGAGAGATCTTCGACATGGCTCCGATAGGACATCGACATGGCGGATTCACCGCCTGGCTCCACCGACGCTTGCTGCGGGATCTGGGAGAGAAGATCTCGGTCTGGGACCAGGTCACACTGCCACTGGACAGGTTCTCGGCGCCTGAGCCGGACCTCGTCGTACTGAAGTACCGCAGGGACGAATACAAAAACAAGCGCCCATCATCAGGTGACGTGCTGCTCATCGTCGAGATCAGCCAGAGCTCCCTACGCCATGATCTGCAGGTAAAGGTGCCGTTGTATGCCCGACGCGACATCCCGGAAGTATGGGTGTTGGACGTGCAGCGGCTGCAGATTCACCTGTTCCATACGCTGGAAGCGGGTCACTACACGCACACGGCCTCCACGCCAGCTCCGGGCTGGGTCTCGCTCGAGCGTTTGCCCGGGGCAGCGGTGGATCTGACCGGAATGTTCGAAGACTGAGCTATACCCAGCCGCCATCCACGATGTAGTGCTGGTTGGTGCAGGCGCTCGCCTCCTCCGAGGCGAGGAAGACGACGAACTTCGCCACCTCGGCGGGCTCGAGCTTGCGCTTGAGGCACTGGCGCTCGAGGATGCGAGCCTCTCCCTCCGGGGTCACCCACTTTTCGAGCTGGCGCTTCGTCATGATCCACCCAGGCGCTACGGCGTTGACGCGTATGCCATCGACGCCAAAGTCCCGGGCAAGAGAGCGCGTCAGACCCAACACGGCCGACTTCGACGCGGTATAGGCCGCCATCCCACCCTGCCCGATTATCCAGGAGATCGAGCCCAGGTTGATGATGGACCCTCCACCCAGCGACCTCATGTCGGGAATCACCGCCTGCGCGCAGAAGAACTGGTGTTTGAGGTTGACCGCAATGCGGCCGTCCCAGACCGCTTCCGTCATTTCCTCAGTGGCATGCCGCTCATCGTGCGCGGCGTTGTTGACGAGCACCTGGATGGGTCCCAGGAGCTTGCGAATCGCAGCCACGCAGCGCTGCAGCGCCGGAATGTCGGTGAGATCGCAGGGCTCGAAATGCACAGGCGTGCCTGCCGCGGTGAGCTCGCGCACCAGCGCACGCGATGGCTCCACGGCAATGTCGATGAAGGCCACCTTTGCCTGTTGAGCGGCGAACTGCCGCACGATGGCCTCGCCTATCCCCGAGCCGCCGCCCGTGACCAGCACCACCCGCCCCTTCAAGTCAGGATAGACCGCCGCCATCTGCCGTCTCTTTCCGAAAATCGCGTGCCGAGCCGATATGCGCTTCCACCGGCCGCTGGCCGGGCGCCGGCGCCTCGAAGCTGAAGAGGTCTCCCGCAAGCGGCTGCGCCGCTCGCTCCTCCTTCGTCAGGCCCTTCCAGGCCGTGGTGACGTAGGCCGTGCGCAGGCCGGGCCCTCCGAACGCAATCTTCGTCACATTGGCACACGGCAGGCGCACGGTCGCGAGCAGCTCTCCGGAGGGCGAGTAGCGGCGCACCCCCCATCCGCCATAGAGGGCGATCCACAGGCAGCCTTCCTCGTCCACCGCAGTACCATCGGGATGGCCGGCGCTCTCCTCGATCCTGGCGAACACGCGCTTGCGTGCGAGCGTCTGCGGCTGCGAGTGATCGAAGGCGTAGATCGTCCGCTGCGTCGTTTCGGTGTGATAAAACACCTGCCCGTCAGGGCTGAACGCAGGACCGTTCGCGATGACATAGCCCTTTTCCAGCACGACGCACCGCCCCTCTGCGCCTACACGGTATAGCGCACCGCTTGGCTCGGCTTCCTGATCATCCATCGAGCCAAACCACAGCGTCCCTTCCGGCCCGACGGAGCCGTCATTCAGACGGTTGTTGGGAAGATACGGCTCGACGCGAGTCAGCAATATGAACTCGCCTGTCTGAGGATCGAACCGGTGCAGCCCGTTCTTGAGTCCGACGACGAACCCGCCGCCGCGCATCGGCGCAAGAAATCCCGGCTGCTCCGGTGCAGCCCAGTCGCGATGCTCGCCGCTTGCCGGGTCCCAACGGTGCAGGCGCCGGCCCTTGATGTCGACGAACCAGAGCGCCGACTCGCGCTCCACCCAGACAGGGCCCTCGCCGAGCTCGGCGCTGACTTTGCGTACATGTACGGCTTCCATGAGCATTCCCATACCCGGCTCACTTTTCCGAATCGACCACGCTCAGGGTCACGCGCGCCTCGAGCCGCTCTCCGGGCGCGAGGAGCTTCTGTCCGGTGACCGCAGGCGGGGCCGAGCGGTTGACTGCATTCGGCATCTGGCTCACCGGCTCGACACAGAAGAAATCCTTCCCCGGCGGGCTGTAGATATGGAGCCAGCGCAGCGCACGGCTTGCCGTGAGCGCGAGGCGCAGCCCGGCCTGCGGCAGCAGGATCTCTGCCACGCCGGGCCAGCCCGTGTGGCAATGATCGACCAGCCCCTCGCGAGCCACCTCATCGCCGCGGCTCCAGTGGCCAAAGTGGGTGCCCTGAGCCAGTCTCGTGGGCAGACACTCCGCATCCGTGAGCCAGACGCCCTCGACATGCGCCTGGAGCTGCGCCCCGGGTCCTTTATGGAAGTACGGGTGCCAGCCGAGGCCTGCCGGCATCGGGGTCGAGTCCTGATTCTCGACTGAGAGCGCCACATCGAGGCCGTCCGCGCGCAGCGTGAGTGTCTGCATGGCAAAGTAACGCCACGGCCAGCTGTCGGGCGGATGCTCGAAGGACAGCACCACCTGTTCCCGGGCCGCCGACTCGACCCGCCAGGGCTTGCGCCAGCCATGCCCGTGAAGCGGATGCGCCTGGCCCGGCGCATTGCGCTCGATCCTGATCTCGCGGTCGCCGACCCGAAAGAGGCCGTCGGCGATCCGGTTGGCGAACGGCACGAGCGCGAACGCCGCGGTCTCGAACGGATCGTCGACGCCGGCCGGCGTTGGCCGCAACACGTCACGTCCCTGGTAACGGAGCGTCGCGACCGCCGCGCCGAGTTCAGGCAGCAGCTCGAGTGTCAGATCTCCATCGGAAAGTGCGACCACCGTTGAGGTTTCTACGGCTGCGCCGCCTTGCCCGCCACGACGCCGGCACCGGGCCGGTGCTTGTGCCACAGCTCCTGAATCGACTCGAGCGTACGTCCCTTGGTCTCAGGTACGAAGCGGATGACGAAGAGCGCCGCGAAGAAGGAGCACACGCCGTACACCCAGTAGGCGAAACCGTGGTTGAAGTGGATGTTGAGATAGCTGCTGCCGTCCATCACGGGGAAGGTGAGGGTGACGATGAAGTTCATGATCCACTGCGCCGCGACGGCGATCGACATCGCCTTGCCGCGAATCGAGTTGGGGTAGATCTCCGCCAGCATGATCCACACGACCGGTCCCCAGGAGAAGGAGAACCCCATGATGTAGACGATGACGGCCGCGATGGATATGTACGACGACCCCGTCGCCGCCGCGCCCGCATGCTGCCCGGCAGCAGCGACGAGGTGCTCATCGAACAGGAACCCCAGTACGATCATCGCCGCCGACATGACGAAGGCACCCGTGACCAGCAGCGGCTTGCGGCCGAGCTTGTCCACGGTGAAGGTGGCCCCCAGGGTGAACAGGGTCATCGTCACCCCGACGACCGTGGCGGATTCCCAGAAGGCCTGGTTGGTGGAGGCGCCCATGTTCTCGAACATGTGGGGCGCGAAATAGACGACCGCGTTGATACCGACCACTTGCTGGAAGATGGAGAGCATGACGCCGACAACGAGCACGAGCGCGCCGAAGCTGAGGAGCGGCCGGGTATGCTCGACGAGCGTCGCCTTGATCTCCTGCAGGCTCGATTGCGCCGCGCCCTCGCCCACGAGGCGCTGCAACAGCGATGCGGCCTCCTCGTCACGATCCTTGAGCACCAGGAAGCGCGGTGTCTCCGGCACGAGCATCATGAAGATGATGAGCAGCAGCGCCGGAATCGCCGCCGAGGCCAGCATGTGGCGCCAGGCAACGGTCATGAGATACGCACGATCATGCCCGGTCTGCAGCAGCCAGTTGACGAAGTAGACCAGGTTGATGCCAACGACGATGGCGATCTGCTGGAACGAAACCAGCATCCCGCGCCTCTCGGGCGGGGCCACCTCCGCGATGTACATGGGCGCGAGCATGGAGGCCATGCCGATCGCCATACCCCCGAGCACGCGGTAGAAGAGGAAGGGCCAGAGCGCGTTGGCACCCACGGCGCCGAAGATGCTCCAGAAGAACTCGGGATACCCCGCACCGAGCGAGGAGACGAAGAAGAGCACGCCCGAGATGAGCAGGCCTGCCTTGCGGCCGAGGCGCGTCGAGATCGGGCCTGCGATGCCGGCGCCGAGCGCGCAGCCGAGCAGCGCGATCGAGATGGCGAACCCGGAGAGGAAGTTCGCGGTCCTTTCCGCGAGGTGCAGCGGGACGACGAAATTCTGCGTGATCGCATCGGTGACGCCGGATATGACCGCCGAGTCATAGCCGAACAGCAGTCCGCCCAGAGTCGCCGCGACCGTGAGCGCCGCCACGAGCCCCGGATTGCCCTTGCTACTCATTTTTTCATACCCCCAAGACACTCTCGAGTTAAAGGCATTGCTGCGCAAGTATGCGCGCTTCCTGATGGTGATTCATCCGGGCGGCAGCAGCCCGCGCCCGGCGAGATTGCACATGAGTGCCGTGACACCGAACGTCCAGGGTGGTGCGTGCTCGCAATGGGTGACGCGGTTCTCGAGGGTCCCCAGCCGCTCGCTCGCGATCCGCACGAGGTCACCGCGGCGATGCGTGAAACCCAGGCCCGGCGCGTCCCGGTCCTCGACCGGGGCGAACATCGTGCCGAGAAAGAGCGCGAACCCATCCGGATACTGGTGGTGCCGGCCGATGGTCTGGCCGATGAGCTCGAGCGGATCGCGGCTGATGAGCCGCATGGAGCTCGTGCCTCTCAGCACATAGCCCTCTTCGCCCTGCACTTCGAGCGTCACTTCCGCCGTTCGCACGTGCTCCAGGGTGAAGCCTGCATCGAACAGCCGGATGAAGGGACCCAGGGCGCAGGAGGCATTGTTGTCCTTCGCCTTGCCGAGGAGCAATGCGCTGCGCCCTTCGATGTCGCGCAGATTGACGTCATTGCCGAGCGTGGCGCCGACGGCGCGGCCGGCGGGGTCACAGATCAGTACGATCTCGGGCTCGGGGTTGTTCCACCGGGAGTCCGAGCGCACGCCGATCCAATCTCCCCAGCCGACCGAGGAGAGCACCGGGCCTTTGGTGAAGACCTCCGCATCGGGCCCTATCGCCACCTCCAGATACTGTGACCACAGTCCGGCTGCGAGCAGCGCTTCCTTGAGGCGGGTGGCTTCCGGTGAGCCCGGACGTACGGCGCTGATCTGCGTTCCGACACGCTGCTCGAGCGCGTCGCGCACGCTCTGCGCCGCTGCGATGTCGCCGCGCGCGCGCTCTTCGATCACACGCTCCAACGCGGAGACCGCGAATGTCACACCGCAAGCTTTGAGGCATTGAAGATCGAGCGGTGACAGCAGACGCGGCACACGGCGCTCGTCGTCATCCTCCCATGCCCGTTTGAGCGTGACCGCCTCGAAGTCACCCAGGTCCTTGCCCCGCACTTCCGCCTCACCCCGCCAGCGGGCAACGAATTGCGATGTGGTCGCGGCGAAGCCGGAGACATCGAGCATTCGTCCGCGGAGGATGAGAACCGGTGTTGGTCCCTCGCCGGTGAGGAGCCGTCCGAGCAGCGTCGCCTGGCGCCAGTCCCGCGGCAGAGAATCGAGCATGGAAGCGCCCCCCGCGGCGCTCGTCTGAGCCTGCTTGGTAACGCTACCATCGCTCACCGGCTGTCCCGTGTCAAGTGCACGCCGGCAGGCCGTGGCTCGGCTGCCGATTGCCGTGAGATGAGCGCGTGCGGGATCAGGCGATGCAGGGGACCCAGGCCGTTGCGTCCCGCCGGCCCGTTTAGCGCCACACTCCCGGTTTTGGCATCAGCGGCTCTCGGGCCAGTCCGCTCGTCCTGCGTGGTCGCCCGCCGCTCCGCCGCGACTCTGCCGTCCGCGGCCCCTCCCGGGGGCCTCACCGCCTCCACCGGCCACCACTCCCCGCGCACCGCGGTGACCAGCATGTCGACCGCCTCTCCGGCCATGCGCGCGATCGGCTGTTGGATGGTGGTGAGCTCCGGCCAGATGGTCGAGGCGATGAGCGTATCGTCGAACCCGACTACCGTGAGGTCGCGCGGCACATCGAGACCGCGGCGGTGCGCCTCGGCAATGACCGCCGCCGCCATGTCATCATTGCTCGCGAAGATGGCGGTCGGCGCCGGCTCGGCGGCGAGGAGCTTGCGCGCCGCATCGAGACCCGAGCGGAAGCTGAAGAACCCCTGCTCGATGCGCGCCGGCAGCCGCTCGCTGCGCCTGGCGCTGGAGGCTTCCTCGAGCGCCGCCGTGAATCCGAGCCAGCGCTCCTCGCTCGCGCTCTGGTTGGGATGACCCTTGATGAAGGCGAGCCGCTCGTGCCCGAGGCCGATCAGGTAGCGCGTCATCTCTAGCGCCGCGGTGTAGTCATCGATGCGCACACACATGGTGTCGGCCGCCGGACGCCCCGCGGCCACGGTCACCACGGGCAGGCGCGCCGCGTCGAGCTCCGCGCGGACCGCGGATGACTCGCAAAGCGGCGGTGGTAGCACGACCCCCACCACGGCGCCGGCGAGAAGCCGCCGCACCGCCCGTCGTGAGGCAACCGGTGTCGGCTCGCACTTCTCCAGGACGAGCTGCACGCCGTGCCGGGTCGCAGCATCGAGAGCGCCGACGAGGAACTCGCTCAGGTAGGCCGAGCTCGGGTTGCCATAAAGAAGGCCCAGCCGCTCGCCCCGCTCGCTCGCGAGACTGCGGGCCGCGAGGTTCGGCGAGTACCGCAGCTCCCGTACGGCGTGCTGCACGGCCTGACGTGTCGTATCGCTGACATACTCGCTGCCGTTCACGACGCGAGAGACCGTCATCGGTGAGACGCCCGCGGCCCGCGCGACATCCTTGATCGTCACGCCACCGCGCAACTTCCTGCGCGCTCTGCGGACCGGCTTGCTCATCTGACTTCGTATGCGCGATAGGAGTGTGCGGGCAGCTGCACGAGGAAGCTGGTCTCGCCCCGCTGCGCGGGTACCGGCCCGGAGACGGTGGCCGGTGCCGGCAGCACCGTCTGACCCGAAACGAGATCGACCAGCCTGGAGGCGCCGGCCTTCACGAAGACCCGCACCGTGGCCGGGCTCGCCCGGTACGACTCGACTATGAAGGTATGGTTGTCGTAGGCGAAGAGGCTGACCCGCGCGGGGGCAGCGATGCGCAGCGGGAAGCGCTCGAGCAGCCATCCCCTGAGCTCATCGAGCAGCGGCTGCGGCAGCTCGTAGAGCTCGCCCATGTTGGCCGGCACATCGAGCACGTAGAGCTCGCCCCGGCCATATCCGGTCGAGAGCAGGATCGGCACCGAGTTGGCCGATGCCTCGCCGCGGATGAGCGGCCAGGTGTCGTTGGTATAGAAATGAATCTGCGGGAAGATCACCGGCGGGTTGTCGTGCCCGGGGACATCGAGGTTGCCGCCGCCGTGGGGCCCGAAGGTGCCGTAATAATGACGGGCCGCGACGGGCAGTCCGCTGTAGCTGATCTCGGCCACGTTCCCGATGCCCTTACTTCCGAGCGCATGCAGCAGGCCGGAGGTGATGATGACCTGCCCACCCGCCTCGAGATTGCCCTCGATCTCCCTGACGAGGTCCGGATCGAGAGCGGCGTTCTCGGTGAGGAGAACGACCGGTGCGCCTTTGGGGAAATGCGGCGTCAGGTCGATCGGAATGCCGATGTTGCCGAGATAGTTCTGCAGGAAATCCTCATCGGACGAGGACTGGTACGGTTTGTAGCTCTCGATCCCGATCGGGGCGCCCAGCTTGCCGAGAAACCCATCGACCTGGGTGAGCGAATACCCCGCCACCTGCGCCCAACCGGGCACTGCCTGAGTACCCGCCGGCGGTTGGAATGAGTCCGCCATGGCCCTCCAGTCGAAGCTCGTCGGGTCATCCGCCCACGGCCGCTCGCCGGCGACGGCCGGCGCGGTAGAGGCGAGCTGGCCCCAGCTGAAGAGCGTGATCTCCCGCGCCTTGGCGAACATCGTGTCCCAGAGCTGCTCGGCGTAGCGGTCGGCGTAGCGCGTATCGAAGGTGTCCACCCAGCCGCCGCGGTTGCCGCCGTCCGGGCGGATGTTGCTGTAGTACCGATAGATGAGGTAGCTCTCGTACTGTTGCAGCAACTGATAGGTCGCCACTGGATCGCGCGTCTCGGTACCGGTGTAGATGTAATCGAACATCTGCGCCTCGCGATCGAGATCGAAGCCGAGGCCCTGGAAGTGCTCATACCAGTTCGGGTACTTGATGATCACCTTGACGTGCGGGTTGACGCTGCGAGCCGTCCCGAGGATCACGTGCTGCGCCACGTCCCGCATCTTGCGCAACCGGTACTCGGTCCAGCTCTGCGAGCCCTTGGCGCGGATGTCCGCATCGCTGCGCGTGTTGTAGAAGGTGAAGTCATCGAGCATCACGGTATCGAAATGGCTCGCCGCCATGCGCATGGCGCGCTCGGCCGTCGCGACGTCCTGCGGATTCTCGTAATCGAACGAGCGGAACGGGCCGCCCTGGTCGGCAGAGGTGAGCGTGACGCCTCCATCGACGCTGATGCCGCGTGCCCGGAAGAAGCCCGCGATCCGCCCGAGCGAGGCCGGATCGGCGAATACGCCGCTGCGGTACTCCTCGAGGTACACCTCGTCGAAATGCACCTGGCTCCAGATGCGCTCGAACTGCTGCGCGAGCACTTTCGGGTCCGCGAGCTCCCGGGTCGAGGCGACCGGGATGTAGATGGCGACGCTGAAATTCCTGTAGGGCCGCTGCGGCGTCACGGCGCGGGCGGTGTTGCCCCCGAGCAGCAGCACCGCCGCGGCGATCGCGCCGAAGATCCCGGTGTGCAGGAGCTTACGCATCACGCCCTCCCTGCGCCGCTGGCGCATGAGGCGCACCGGACTTGGACCGCAGCCCCGGAGTACCTGACGGTGCTGTCGGCTGGCGCCGTGAAATCATCGCCTGGCCGCCCGTTGGGCGACATCCAGCGGATGTGGAATGCTCGGCTCTGCTGCATGCCTGGAAACTCCCCGGATCTCGGCCCGATCGTCAACCTGCCGGTTGCCTGGTCGTAAGAGAAAGGAATGGTGGCGTACCTGCCGCTGCGATAGTCGAGGTTGGTTCCCTCGTCCTCGTAAAGCGTGAAATGGCCGCTCGCGCCCGTGTAGACGAGGAGCGTGAGGGGTGCATCCGGCTTCTCGCCCGTGTACTCGATCGCCGGCCCCACCGGAACGATGGCGCCCGCGCGGACGAAAAGCGGCATACGCGCAAGCGGCGCGGCGGCCGATATCTCGCGTCCGCCCTGGAACGTGCTGTTGCTGTAGAAGTCGTACCAGAGCGTGCCGGCCGGCAAATAGACCTCACGCCTGCGGGCCCGGTACTCGTAGACCGGGCTCACGAGAAACGCCGGCCCGAGCATGTACTCATCGGCAATGTCCCGTACCTTCGGATCGCTCGCGAAATCCATCTCGAGCGCCCGCATGATCGTCGAGTCCTCGAGCCAGGTGTCGCCCGCGAGCGTGTAGATGTAAGGCATCAGCCGGTAGCGCAGCCGGTCGTAGTAGGCGAGCGCGCCATAGACCTCGGAGCCGGCGGGCGCCAGGTTGTAGATCTCGCGATGCGGAAACTGGCCGTGCGAGCGGAACACCGGGCAGAAAGCGCCGAACTCGAACCAGCGCGTGTTGAGCTCGCGCCATTCCTCGAGGTCTTCAGGCGTGGGATGCAGGTAGCGCGCCTCCGGCTGATAGCCGCCGATGTCCATGGTCCAGTTGGGCAGCCCCGATAGCGAGAAGCCGACGCCGGCGGCGATCTGATTTTTCAGATCCGACCACCGTGGTGCGATATCGCCGCTCCAGACCGTCGCGCCATAGCGTTGTAGCCCGGCGAAGCCCGAGCGTGAAAGGATGAAGGGCCTCGTGTTCGGGCGCGCGGCGAGGTTGCCGTCATAGACGCCACGCACGTGCTCCAACGAATAGGCGTTGAAGAGCGCGGCGCCCGGCCCGAGTGGCGTCGGGGACATGAGCGCCTGCCGTTCCTCGAGCGTGGTGTTGGAGATCATGTCCGGCTCATCGGCATCGAGCCACCAGGCATCGACGCCGAGGCTCGCCAGCCGCTCATCGATCTGGCGCCAGTAGAGCTGCCGTGCTCCTCGGGAAAAGGGATCGTAGAACCCGTAGGCATAGCCCGGGCCCACCCAATCCTTGATGCCGAGCTCGACGCTCAATGGAAAAATGTAGCTGCGTGCCGCGAGCGCTTTGTAATCGTCGGTGCCGGGATAGAACTTCGGCCACACCGAGATCATCAGGTGCGCGTTGAGCGCATGCACCTTGGCGATCATGGCGCGCGGATCGGGGTAACGCGACCGGTCGAATTCATGCGAGCCCCAGGCGTCATCCTGCCAGTAACGCCAGTCCTGCACGATGTTGTCGAGGGGCAGACCGAGCTGCCGGTACTTCTCGATTACGCCCAGGAGCTCCTGCTGCGTCTCGTAATGATCCCGGCTCTGCCAGAATCCATACGCCCAACGCGGCAGCAGTACCGCCTTGCCCGTAAGGTAACGATAGCCGCCGATCACCCCATCGAGGCTCGCGGCACGGATGAAGTAGTAGTCGATGGCCTGCCCGGCTTGCGAGGAGAGAGAGAGCCGCTCGCGCTCCGCTTGCGCAAGGGGATCCCGGTGCAGCAGCGCAAGGTACCCCCCCTCCCGGTCCCATTCGAGCCGCAGCGCCACCGGCTTTCCCGGCGACATCCCGACCTTGAAGTCACGAAACCAGGGATTCCAGTTCTGACGCCAGGCGTCGATCACCTCGACGCCGCCGATCCATAGCTTCTGATAATCACTTGCGTACAACGAGAACGTGTGGAGCCCCCCGATCCGTGCAGCGAGCTTCCCCGTCCATACCACCTTCACGTGCGGCAGCTCGAGGAGAGACTGCGGAAAGGAGGCCGGGAACTTTCCCTGCCGGTCGAGATACTGATAATCGATGTCGCGCTCCCTGCGCTCGAGCACCAGCTTCCCATCCAGGTAATACCGCGCGGTCAGCCCGCCTTCGTTTCCGTGCGCGTCATATAGCGTGAGGCTCTTCGAGAGCTGCTCCCACGGCCGCGGATTGCCGAAGCGCGTGACCGAATCGTTATCCCACAAAATGCCGTAATCCCGGCTCGAGACGACGAACGGCACCGCCACATCCATGTTGTGCTGCGCCAGCGTGAGATCACTCCCCTGGTAATCGATGATCCCCGTCTGATGTTGCCCAAGGCCGTAAAACGCCTCTCCCGGCGTCGACTCGAACTGCTGTCGTATTGCGTAGTACGACTTCCCGTCGATGCTGACCGGGCGCAGCTCGCGCCCGTCGGCCACTTCGCCGGCAATGACCTTGCCGCGCGGATCCTCGAACAGCACCTGGCCGTCATCGAGCCGCACGACCGCCGTTAACTCTCCCGTGGACAGCGCCACCGCTTCCGTCCGGCTGCTGACCTTGAACCCGACTCGCGAGCTCCCGGTGCGCACCGCCATGAGGCTCGGTTGAAGCGCCGTCTGCTCACCCGGGAATGCCGTGACATGAATGATCGTGGGTGAGACCACCTCGAGCCGCACCTTCTTCGCCGCACCGCCGGCCGGCGTCACGAGGATGCCATCGGCAATCCTGACATAGGCGCCGCTCGCAGCCGCATGGGCCAGCGTCGACGCCAGCCCGATCGCAATGAGCGCGGATGCCTTGCTAGTACGTAGCCAGCCGGACATGCAGCACCTGTGCAATGGAGGTGAAATTCAACCCCCAATCGACCTGGTCTCCATTCCAGATGCGCCGCGGCTTCCAGGTACCGTGCTCGTAGGTCCCCTCCTCCACCCGTGCGTACTGCATCTGCTGTCCCGTGCCGCCATCTGCGAGCTCGAACGACACCCGCGCGTGCATCCCGGTGACCAGAAACTGATCCGTCCCGAGCCGTCCAACCAACACCCCGCCCTCGGGCGCCGGATTGCCCGGCGGGACGCCTTTGCCGAACATCGGCAGGCCATACGAGACGATCGCTTTCCAACGCCCGAGCGGAATGACCTGCGTGTGGACCGCGGTGTCCTCCGCGACCCCGAAGAGATCGCCGCGATAGCTCGCCGCGGCCAGCTCGGATGCCATGGGAGCGATGAGCGCGTATTCCCGCGCGAAAGGCGCCAGCGTCTTTGCATCGACCACCCGCGCCCCGAGCGGAAAGTTGCCGTAGCCGGTGAAATCCATGCCGAACGGCGAGAAGCCGATCCCCTGATGTCCCAGGGTTGCGAAGAGGTAGCGCGCATAGGACTCCCTGTTCCCGGTCTCGCCCACGAAGAGCGCGTTGTCCGAGCGCTGATAAAGATTGAGCACCCTGGTGTAGCGGGCGTAATCCTCCATGTAGATGTCCGGAGCGATCACATCGATCGCCGGCGCCGCCGCTTTCCAGACACCCAACACGTCGTCCGTGGGCCCCCCGCTCTCATACGTGATCGGTGGCCCGGGATGCAGCGGGTCACGCAGCGCAGCATTTACGTACATCGGCAGGGGGTAAACCGCCTTGCCTGCCGCGGCGACCTGCTGCACGAAGCGCGCGATGTTCCAGGCATGGAAGAACTCGTCAGCCCGCGATCCAAGGGCCTCCTGCCAGCTGCCCGTCCGCGTCCTCAAGGCACGCGCGAGCTCCCTTGGCACCGCGCTATCGAATAGCCTTTGCGCGGTCCGCGAGTAGTCGCGGACGGACCCGTACGTGCCGGTCTCGTTCTCCACCTGCACCATGATCACCGTGTGCTCGGGATCGGCGGCCTTGAGATGCCGCATCAGAGCGACGAAGGCGGTGCGGTCCGCATCCAGCGTCGCCCGTGCCAAAGGTGACAGCGAGGGCATGCGTCTGCCCTGGCTGTTGAGGACACGCGGAAACCTGGCGTTATCGAGCTTCACCCATTGCGGCGTATAAGACGGGGAACTGTTCTTCCACGTCCCGAACCAGAGGAGGATGGCGTGCAGGCCATGCTCGCGCGCCTGCGTGAGGAAGATGTCGAGGAAGGAGAAATCGAACGTGCCTTCCTTCGGCTCGATCTGTTCCCAGGCAATGGGCATGACCACGGTGTTGGCATGCAGCTCTTCCAGTGCCGGCCATACGGCCGGCAACATTGCCGGGTAATTGCTGGAGTTATTGACCTGCGCGCCGAGGATGAGATATGGCTTGCCGTCGACCAGGAGCTCGTAGCGTCCATGAGAGCTCACGATGTGCGGCATCTGCGCACCATCGGCCATCGCCGGCCCGCAGGCGGCGAGCAGGATCAGAAAGCTGGTGACCAGGCCGAGGACGCGGGAGCGGGCGGTGCGAGCGCGTTTCAAGGTTCCCCTCCTCTACCCGTTTATCGCCGTCATGGTAACGCTCCCAAAGGCACGGCGCCACCCCCGATAGGCTGCGCGCTCAGGCAAGCGTCGCCACCTCTTTGAGATAGGTGGCGTGAGCGGGAAGCGTCTCGACCGCCTTGCGGATCGTCGCCGGCATGGCTTCGAGGCGTGAGGCCATGGCAGGGGAACCGAGCAGGTCGATGACGGGCTCATGACGTCCTTCCCAGACGCCCAGGCCGACGTAGATCGCGAGCCAACTCGCAGGCGAGAAGGTCTCTTCCTCCAGGGTGACGATCCGGCCGGTCCGCGCGAAGAGATCCCGTTTGTGCGCCAGGGTCGGCGGCAGAGGCATGGCGCGGCAATGGCGCCAGAGGGGCGCATCATCCCGCTGCGAGGCGGCGTAATGCAGAATGAGAAAGTCGCGCAGCCGCTCGTATTCGAGGGCCGCGAGGCGATTGTATTCGGCGCCGATCGCCGGCTCGAAGTCGCGGTCGGGGAACAGCGCGAACAGGCGCCCGAGGCCGGTTTGAACGAGATGACTGCCGGTCCACTCGAGCGGCTCGAGGAACCCCGCCGCCTCCCCGAGGGCGAGACAGTTCCTCACCCACGGGCTCGCGCGGCGCCCGGCTTTGAAGCGCTGCAGCCGCGGCTCGCATCGCAGCGTGCCCGGCGCGCCGCCAGGGACTGCCGTTGCCGCTTCATCATCGGAGAGATAGGCGCTGCAATAGACATGGCCGTGGCCGGTGCGACCCTGAAGCGGGATGCGCCATTGCCAGCCCGACTCTCGCGCCCTCGACTCGGTGATCGGCGCAGGGTCCTCGGCACTCTCGCAGTCGATCGCCACCAGGCGGTCGCAGGGCAGCCAGTGCGACCAGTCCTCATAGCCGATCTCGAGCGCCTGCCCGATGAGGCGCGCCTCGGCGCCGGAGCAATCGATAAAGAAATCGCCGCTGACGGAGCGGCCCTCCGACAGGCGCAGCGACTCGATCCGACCCATCGGGTCGAGGGTGACGTCCGTGACCTCACCTTCGATTCGGTGCACGCCGCGCTTTTCGGCGTAGATCCGCAGGAAGCGCGCGTAGAGCGCGGCATCGAAGTGATACGCGTAAGAGAGGTGCCGCAGTGGCGATGAGTCACTCGCCGGCCGGGCACCAAAGCGCCCGAGTGCAGCCGCGAGCCCCGTCACCGACCACTCCTCGAGCCGCGAAGCGCTCCCTGCCTGCTTGCGCGCGAGCCAGTAGGCTTGGAACACCTCATGCCTCACATCAAGTCCATACGAGCCGAAGGGATGGAGGAAGCTGTCGCCGCGCGCGCGCCAATCATGGAAGCGCGTCGCCAGTTTGAACGAGGCGCGCGTGGCCCTCAGGAGCTCGCGCTCATCGATATCGAGCAGCCGATGAAACGCGCGCAGATTCGGAATCGAGCCCTCCGCTGCGCCAGCCGTGCCATCGGCCCTGGGTTCGATGAGGGTGAGCGCGCACGAGGCGCTCGCCATCACTTTCGCCAGCGCTGCGGCCGCCATCCATGCTGCCGTGCCGCCACCGACGATGACGATGCTGCGCAGTGCGCGCGCGGCGCGTTGCCCTTCCCCGCTCACGCGGCCGCCCGGCAATGCTTGTCGATGAATGCGCCGTGCATCGGCAGCGACTGCGCAGCCCCTGCCACGATGCGCGCGCGGCGCTCGAGCTCGCGGCGCAAGGCTGCATCCCCGATGAGGTCCGCCATGGGATCATGGCGGCGCGGAAAAATCCCGAGTCCAAAGTAGAGCGACACCCAGCTCGGCTCGGCGAACGCGCCGCTGTCGTAGAGCACCACCACGCCGCCGGCTTTGAACAGCTCGATCTGATGATGCAGGCCATCGGGAACGGCCATGTTGCGGCAGTGATCCCAGAGCGGTCCCTCACGCCCGCTCGCGTGGTAGTGCAGGATGATGAAGTCGCGGATCGACTCGTAGCTGCGGCTCATCAGGCGGTTGTATTCCTGCGCGAGCTTCGGCTCGAACCCGCGGTCGGGGAAGAGCTCGATCAGCCTGCCGATGCCGGACTCGACCAGGTGGATGCTCGTGGACTCGAGCGGCTCGAGGAAACCGCTGGCGAGACCGAGCGCCACGCAATTGTGCTTCCAGATCTCACGCCGCTGTCCGGCGGTGAATTTGAGCAGTCGCGGCGCCCCGAGCGCTGCCCCATCGAGGTTGGCGAGCAGTGTCCGGGCAGCCTCGTCCTCATCGAGGTAGCTGCTGCAGAAGACGTGTCCGTTGCCCGTGCGGTGTTGCAGCGGGATCCGCCACTGCCATCCCGCTCGGTGAGCGATCGAGCTCGTAAACGGAGTCGGCGCACCGAGGCGAGCGCAGGGCAGCGCCAGCGCGCGATCGCAGGGAAGCCACCTCGACCAGTCATCGAAGCCCGCGTGGAGCGCGCGCTCGATGAGGAGCGCAGCGAAGCCGCTGCAGTCGATGAAGAGGTCGCCACTCACCGTGCGCTCACCCTGGAGGAGAACAGCCTCGACGAAGCCGTCATGGGAGCGTAGGCGCACATCGACAATGCGCCCTTCGATGCGTTTTACGCCGCGCGCCTCCGCGAATGCGCGCAGGTACGCGGCATAGGAGCTGGCATCGAACTGAAACGCATAGGAGTAGGACCCGAGGACCGAGCCCCGGTCGGGAACGGGCGGCGCAAATCGCCCGAGTCCCGCCGCCACCGTGGCAATGGAGTAGCCGGCATAGGACTCATCGTCCCCAGTGGTCCGCGCCTTGAGCCAGAGTTGATGCGGGGAGACGCCGCGCATGTCCGGACCAAAATCGCTGAACCCATGGAAGAAGGTGCGGTGCGGATTCCAGCCCCGGAACTCGATGCCGAGCTTGAAGGTCGCCTGGGTCCTGCGGATGAGCTCGATCTCATCGATGCCGAGCGTTGCATTGAACGCGCGCAGCGTCGGCAGCGTTGCCTCGCCCACCCCGATCGTGCCGATCTCGGCGGACTCGACGAGCACGATCTCCTCCACCCGTCGCCCCACCAGCGCGCTCAGCGCCGCGGCGGCCATCCATCCGGCGCTGCCGCCGCCGACGATCACTATTCTGCGAACGGCCGAGCCTGTCATGCCCTTTCTTCTAGCCGAACCGGCGGGGGATGAGAAGGGGGCGCCGGCTCCGGCGCCCTCCCCCGGTCGGGCGGCGGCTCAAAAGGTGACGCGCAGCTGCGCCGAGTACGTCCGCCCGCTGTCGTACCAGGCGAAAGTCGTCGTCGCAACGTGCTGTTGCTGCAGCTCCCTGTAGATCGAATCCGTCAGGTTGAGCGCCTCGAAGCCGAGCGTGACGTTGGAGCTGATCTTGTAGAAGATCGAGGCGTCGAGCTCGCCATAGTCATCCGCGTAGAAAGGCAGGCCCCAGGCCACGTTCTGCTGGCCATAGCTCGCGCTGCTCGGATCGGTGTTGAGGCCGTTGGTGCCGTTGGCCGGATGAACGTTCACGCCCATCAGATACTTGCTGCGCCAGCTATAGGCGAGTCGCGCGGAGACCGGTCCCCGGTCATAGAGCAGAGCGAGGTTGTACGAGTACTTCGACAGATTCACCAGCGGCAGGTTGGTGAAGGTGCGGCCATCGGTATCGCAGCCGTTGAGGTTGAGAGTGAGATTGTCGGCGCCGCCGCTGCTCGAGTCGCAATAGGCAGCGGTGATCGGGTTGTTCAGCGTCTGATGGCTGTCCACATACGTGAAATTGGCCTGCGTTCCGAAGCCGCGCAGTATCCAGGGCAGGAAGTCGTAGTATTGCTGGTAGTCGAGCTCAAAGCCCTTCACTTCGCCGCTGGCGCCGTTGATCGGGCCGGTGGTCGTGAACTCATGCGTGCCCCCGGCCGTATCCTTGACGGGGACCTCGAACACATTGTTGATGATCACGTCCGAGAGGTGCTTGTAAAAGACATCCGCGGTCAACGATCCGGTCCGCGCGAAGTACCACTCGAGGGTTCCGTCGAGCTGGAACGCCCGGGTCGGCTTCAGATTCGGGTTGCCATTGCCGGTACCGGTGAAACTCTGTATCCCGCTGCCGCTCGCGATGGTCGAGCCCAGTGTGGTGAACGCCTGCTGCTGCGAGAAGTCCGGGCGCGTCATCCCTTCGGACACCGCGAGGCGCGACTGCAGGTCATCGCGCAGATGAAACACCAGATTGAGACTCGGCAGAACGTCCGTGTAATCGTTGCTGGCGGTCAATGGCGCAGCAGAGGCGCCGAACGCGTAATATTCGCTCGCCGAGTGCCCGGCGGGCGGATTCCCCGGCACGAACTGGTTGACCACCGCGTACCCACTCGCCGAGTCGACAGTGCGCACGACACGGACGCCGGCGTCACCGTCAAACGGCAATGTCCCGACGTGAGCAGCGAAAGGAAGCATGACGTAGGCCGCATACGTGTGCTCGTTTTGCGTATTGAGGCCGCCCGCAGGCGTCGATCCCGGCGCCTGGGTAAGAGATCCGGGCGTCCACGTGTAACCCAGACAGTTCGAGTTCGGCTTCAGATTGCAATCCGCGTTGCGGAAACTCTGCAGCAGCGCGAAGGAATTCGGCCATCCGTTCGCCAGCGACATGGCCGGGAAAATCGCTCCGGACGGCAGCGCCACACGGCCGTTGAAGAAGTTTGGAAAGTTATACGAGGTGGTGGGCGCCTGAAACTGGTTGAGATAGGCCAGCTCCCATAGATTCCACGGCACCATCCAGGTCTGGCTGACCGCCGCCCACTGATACGCGTTCCCGGGCTCCGACACGTCAGTCTGCGCAGTACGCTCGTCGAGGCGGATGCCCGCGCGAATGGACTTGAAGAAGCCGTCGCCGAGCTCGTACGCCGCATCCTCGCGCCAGGACCATTCCTTGCCGTGGGCGAGGCTCAGCCCGTCCTGCGTGAACGACCAGTAGTAGTTGGCGGGGTTCTCCATGTACGCCTGATTGATCGAGGCGACCGGAAACTCTCCCGTGAGATTGACCGTCTCCGAGGGGGCGTTCACCCCGGTCGCAACGGTGAAATCATCGCCGTGCGTGTTGCCGCGGACCAGTTGCAGATCGGATGTGAGCTTGAATTTGTCGGTGACGTGCCAGACGAGATTCCAGGATAGATCGCTCGTCACGGAGCGCTGGTCGGCAACGCGTGCATCATCGCCGAACGGCAAGCCGCCTTCGGCGGGGTCGGTGAGCACGCCCTGCGTGAACAATCCGTTCGGAGCGAAGGTGAAATTCGTGCCGGGCGCAGGTTGGATGTCGTACGGATTTCCCTGCGGGAAGGTTGCAAACTCGTTCCAGTGGAACTTGTACGCCGAGGTGAAATAGGTGAGCGATGACTCGATGTTGTCGGTCGGACGCCATTGCAGCGCCCCATAGGCGCCCTGGCGCGTGCGCTTGAATGGCAGGGAGCGCCATGAGACGACCCCGCCCGGGACCCAGACCGTCTGGCCGGCGGGAATCCACGGGCTATTGCTGCCCTCTATGCTCGCGACCCGCGGGAAATACGGGTTTGCCTCCATGCCGTCCGTACGCTCCAGGCTCTCGGAGTAGGCAATATCGGCGAGCACACCGATATCGCCGATCCCCGTGTGCCAGCGGTCGCTGAGAAGAAGCGACGCGGACGGCTTGACGTTGCCCCGGCTGAGATCGCCCCAGGTGCCGCCCGCCGTGCCGCTGATGCGTGCGCCGCTGAAATCGAAGGGCTTGGCGGTGCGCAGATTCACCAGGCCGCCGATGCCGCCTTCGATCTGCTCGGCATCGGGATTCTTGTAGACATCGACACCCGCCATGAGCTCGGGCGGCACGTCATCGAAATTGAGCGAGCGCCCGCCGTTGGCCGTGAAGACATCGCGGCCATTGACCTCGGAGAGGACGTACGTCAATCCGCGGATCGTGAGGCCGGAGCCCTCCACCACGAAATGCTCAGGGTCCAACCCGCCGGCGATGTTGCGGAAGGTGTGGTCGATATTGATGCCGGGGATGCGCTGCAGAACCTCCGTGACGGAGCGATCGGGCAACTTGCCGATGTCTGCGGCGACGACTGAGTCGACGATCTGATTCGAAAGCTGTTTGATGCGCTGCGCTGACTCGATCGCGGCGCGTTGGCCCGTGACGACGACCTCCTGCAGCGCCTGCGCATGCTGACCGTTATCCGCAGGCTGGCCGTTGTCCGCGGGCTGATCCTTGTCCGCAAGCTGCACCGGGGGACCGGCGGGCTGCTGCGGCGAGCTGCCGTTTGCCCTGCCCTGCGCGGCGGGCTGGCCGCGGGCATATGCGGCGGTCCCGGAGAGCGCCAATACCAACGCCAGTGCCGATGCGGCCGCCGGCACGCGCAGCGGCATGCCGGTTCCAACGCCCGCAATGAGGTGTTGGCTGCGGTGATTCGAGCGATTTGCCACGATAGTCCCCCTTTGGATGTCGATGGCTCGGCGGATCAGCGGATGACGCCGCCGGCGCCGACAGCGCTGTCGCGAGTTTCGTCAGCACGCCCCGAGGCGTGGGTCAGAAGAGCAGGCATGAAGTCCCCTCGATCAGCCGCGCGGGTTCTCGTGCGTCATGCGTCGCGCGGAAACGACCCGTTAGTGATAGGTTACCGCTGTCATTGTTCGCGCTACCAATGCGAAGTATGATGCCAGCCATACGATTTTTCGTATGGCTGCCGCCGACCTGCGGCATTCGGAGAGGCTATGGCGCGCAATTCGGGAATTCGGTCATTCCTTCGTAGGCGCTTGAATATCCGCCATATTGCGCTCATGGCGCAGCTCGATGAGGCGCGCTCGGTCGTGCGCGCGGCAGAAGCGGCTGGTATGTCGCAACCGGCAGCCTCGACCCTTCTCAAGGGATTCGAGGAAGCCCTCGATGTCCCGTTGTTCGAGCGCCACGCGCGCGGCATCGCCCCTACTCCCTACGGGGAGATCCTCGTGCGCCACGCGCGGGCCATCCTCTCGGAGATCGACCAGGTTCAGGAAGAGATCGCGAGCCTCAAGTCCGGCCTCTCGGGGCAGGCCTCCGTCGGCACCGTTACCACTCCAGGCACCAACCTCGTGCCGCTCGCCGTGGGCCTGCTCAAGCAGAAGCATCCGGGCCTGCTCGTCAGCATCGATGTCGATCACAGCCGCCCGCTCATCGAGCGACTGCTCGGCGGCCAGATCGATCTGGTCGTCGCTCGCCTGCTCGACTCGCGCGGCTCAGGAGAGCTGCAGTTCGAGCCGCTCGGGGATGAGTCCCACGCCATCATCGCCGGCGGCAGCCATCCTCTCGCCGGCACCACGGGCATCTGGCTTCAGGATCTGCTCGGCCAGCCGTGGATCCTTCCGCCTCCCGGCAGTGTGTTGCGGGATCGCCTCGCGACGGTCTTTCTGCAGCAGGGATTGCCGATGCCGGCGAACGTCGTGCAGACACAATCCCTGCCCGCGATACTCGGCCTCCTGCGCAGCACGGATGCTGTCGTCCCCCTGCCGCGGGAGACGCTGCAGCCGCTATGTGATTCCGGCTTCCTTTCGGTGCTGATCGAGAACGTCGGTGTCACCATGACTCCCTTCGGCATCATCACGCGCCGCAAGCACAAGCTCTCACCCGGAGCGCAGGCACTCCTCGATGCCATCCGCACGACGGCGAGAACGCTCTACCCGCAGGCGCACGCGCCCACCGGGAGCAGCACCGATTCCCGGGCGGTCAATGCCTGAGCGCTCGCTCTCGGATCCATTGAGATACGAGCCATGATAGCGCTATCATTTCAGGTCCGCTGCACGCCCGAGGGGCATCGATGCCAAGGCCGATC
Organism: Steroidobacteraceae bacterium; assembly: GCA_035652555.1. Classification (GTDB taxonomy): domain Bacteria; phylum Pseudomonadota; class Gammaproteobacteria; order Steroidobacterales; family Steroidobacteraceae; genus 13-2-20CM-66-19. The sequence continues at coordinate 46,130 of DASRDO010000050.1, forward strand.
TCGCCAATGAGAGTCCCCCCTGAGAGCCGCCGCGCGCCGTTGGCCCGGGGGCTCTGCGCGGCGATGACTGCTGCGTATCTGCTCATGGGCGGGACCGCGCGTGCCGATTCCCTGCCCCCTACCGTTGCGGCCGCCCCGCCGGCCGAAGACGGATACCGCCTCTGGCTGCGCTATGTTCCGGTAGAGCAGCCCTGGCGCTCACGCTACCGGGCTTCGGCGAGCGAGTGGGTAGGTGCAGAGCCGGAAGGCGCGGCGAGGACGGGGGGCGCCGCTCCCTCCCCTACTCTGCGCGCCGCGCAGGCAGAGCTGTTGCGAGGGCTGTCCGGTCTGTTGGGTGCGGCGCCGCGCGCGGCGGCTGAGGTAACCGAGGACGGCGCCATTCTCCTGGGAACTCCGCGATCCTCCGCGCTGCTCGCGAGCCTGCGGCTCGATCTGCACGCGCTGGGAGCGGAAGGCTATCTCATCCGCACGACCACCATTCAGGGTCATCGCGCCACGGCCATCGCGGCAAACACCGACATTGGAGTGCTCTACGGCACATTCGCCTTCCTGCGGCTGCTTGAGACTCGCAAGCCCATCGGGCATCTCGACATCACCGCGAGCCCGAAGATCCGCCGCCGCGTGCTCGATCACTGGGACAACCTCAACGGTACCGTCGAGCGCGGTTATGCCGGCGATTCCCTCTGGAAATGGGAAACCCTGCCGGAGCACCTGTCGCAGCGCTACACCGACTATGCGCGCGCCTGCGCCTCGATCGGAATCAACGGCGTCGTGCTCAACAACGTCAACGCAACCCCGTTCATTCTGACGCCGCTTTACCTCGGCAAGGTCGCGGCGCTCGCCGGTGTGCTGCGCTCTTATGGCATCAGGGTTTACCTCTCAGTCCCGTTCAGCACGCCCGTCACGCTGGGCAAGCTCGAATCCGCCGATCCTCTCGATCCCAGGGTGCAGGCCTGGTGGAATGCGAAGGTCGCAGAGATCTATCGCGCGATCCCGGACTTCGGCGGCTTTCTGATGAAAGCCAACTCCGAGGGCCAGCCGGGGCCGGAGGACTACCATCGGACCCAGGCTGAGGGCGCCAACCTGCTCGCCCGGGCGCTCGCCCCGCACCAGGGCATCGTCATGTGGCGCGCGTTCGTCTACACGACCAGCGGTCATTCCGAGGACCGCGCCAGGCAGGCGTACGACACCTTCCGGCCGCTCGATGGCAAGTTCGCTGACAACGTGCTCGTACAGGTGAAGAACGGCCCGATCGACTTCCAGCCGCGCGAGCCCTTCCATCCGCTCTTCGGCGCGATGCCGCACACCAACCTGATGCTCGAGCTGCAGGTGACCAAGGAATACCTCGGCCAGCGCACCAGCATCGTCTATCTCGGACCGCTTTTCGAGGAAGCGCTGCGCGCTGATACGTGGGTCAGGGGCAGGGGCTCGACGGTGGCGCGGGTGACCGACGGCTCGCTCTACGGCGAGCCGCTGACGGCCATCGCCGGAGTCGCCAACATCGGCTCCGACCGCAACTGGTGCGGCTCGATCTTCAACCAGGCCAACTGGTACGCCTTCGGCCGGCTCGCCTGGGACCCGGATCTCCCGGCGCGACGGATTGCCGAGGAGTGGGTCAGGATGACCTTCAGCAACGATCGCCGCTTCGTCGTGCCGGTCGTGAAGATGATGATGGGATCACGCGAAGCCGCGGTCGACTACATGACACCGCTCGGCCTCGCGAGCCAGATGGCCGGCACCCACTTCGGACCGGGTCCCTGGATGGCCCCGGCGAAGGGCATTCCGCCCGACTGGACGAGCACCTACTACAGCCGCGCCGACGCCGGGGGTATCGGCTTCGAC
>DASRDO010000051.1:0-18715 GCA_035652555.1 Steroidobacteraceae bacterium
CCGACCGTGATGACCGCGGACCTCGGGTGCTCGAGCCGGAGGCGGCGCGCCACTGCCGCAACACGCTCCAGGCCGAGATCGATCGACTTCGGGTGCGCCGCCTCCTGCAGCGCGAGCCACTGCGCGAGCGATCGGGCCACGGGCCGGGGAGCGCTCAGGCGGCAGCGGCCGCGGATTGCTTCAGCAGCATGCGCAGCAGCGATGCGATGCGCTCACGCATGTCGCGGCGATCGACGATCATGTCGAGCGCCCCGTGATCGAGCAGGAACTCGCTGCGTTGGAAGCCCTCGGGAAGGGTCTCGCGCACCGTCTGTTGGATCACGCGCGGACCCGCGAAGCCGATGAGAGCGCGCGGCTCGGCGAGATTCAGGTCACCGAGCATCGCGAGGCTCGCCGAGACGCCGCCGGTGGTCGGATCGGTCATCACCGAGATGAAGGGCAGATGCGCCTGCGCGAGGCGCGAGAGCGCCGCTGCCGTCTTGGCCATCTGCAGCAGCGAGTAAAGCGCCTCCTGCATGCGGGCGCCGCCGCTCGCGGTGAAGCAGACGAGCGGCTTGCGGTGCTCGATGCAATGATCGGCGCCCCGCTTGAAGCGCTCCCCGACCACCGAGCCCATGGAGCCGCCGAGAAACTGGAATTCGAAGGCGCAGGCCACCACCGGCAGCTTCTCGAGCGTGCCGGCGAGCACGATGAGGGCATCGGTCTCACCGGTCGCCTTCTGCGCCTGGGCGAGCCGGTCCTTGTAGCGTTTGCTGTCGCGGAATTTCAGCGGATCCTCAGGAGTGATCCGCGCCCCGATTTCCTCGGTCGAGGCCGGATCGAGGAAGCGCTCGAGGCGCTCGCGGCCGCCGATGCGCATGTGGTGGCTGCACTTCGGGCACACGTAGAGATTGCGCTCGAGCTCCGCCCGATAGAGCACGGCATCGCACGCAGGGCATTTGATCCAAAGGCCCTCCGGCACCGAGCGGGTGCGGCGCTCGGTCTTGATGCGCGAGGGCATGATCTTCTCGAACCAGGACATGAGAGCCGCCTAGGATGGGAATCCAGGGATCATCATAGCGTTTCCGGGGTGGCGGCGGCTCTCGGACAGGTCTGGCAGGGCGAAAGCGGCGGGGTATCGCACGTGCCAGAAGTACAACCCGTCCGCCGGCGCCGTGGCAGCGCTCAGGCGCCGGTCGCGGCTCGCGAGCACCTCCGCTGCCCAGGAGGGCGGCGCATCACCCTTGCCGATCCGGATGAGGAGCCCCGCGATGTTGCGCACCATGTGGTGCAGGAAGGCGTTGCCGGTGGCCTCGATCGTGAGCCAGTCGCCCTGTCTCGTGACGGCGAGGCGCTCCAGGCGGCGGATCGGCGATTTCGCCTGACATTCGGCCGCCCGGAAGGCGCTGAAGTCATGCTCGCCCTCGAGCGCCGCGGCGGCCTGCGCCATGCGCTCCGCATCGAGCGGGCGGTGTATCCAGGTCGCGCGCGCGGCCAGCAGTCCGGAGCGCGAGGCGCGGTTGAAGATGAGATAGCGGTAGGTGCGCGCCTCGGCCGAGTAGCGCGCATGAAAGTGCGCCGGCACGGACCGCGCCCAGGAGATGCTGATGTCGCGCGGCAGCTCCGAGTTGGCCCCGAGCATCCACGCCCGCATGGTGCGGGCCGCGGCGGTGTCGAAATGCGCGACCTGCCCGCGCGCGTGCACCCCTGCATCCGTCCTGCCCGCGCAGATGAGACTCACTCCCTGCGCGGCCACCTTGCCGAGGGCTGCCTCCGCGAGCACCTGCACCGTCTCGACCGACTGCTGACTCTGCCAGCCGGCGTAGCGCGTTCCCTGATACTCGAGTCCGACCGCGATGCGAATCATACGGGACGCTGGATCATGCAGAGCCAGGCACAGGGACGAGCGCCGCCGCAGGTGGCGGAGCTTCGAGCAAAACCACGCTTCTTGCTCGAAGCCGCGCTGGGCCGGGCAGGATGCCCGGATCCAGCGCTTCAAACTAGTTACCCTGGCAACGACTCCATCAGGCGCTCCGCCTCCTGCCGTTGCGCGACCGAGCCCTCGTGCATGACTTCCTCGAGAATGTTGCGCGCTCCCTCGGGGTCGCCCATGTCCATGTAGGCGCGGGCGAGATCGAGCTTGGTGCCGACCTCGCTCATGGTGACGGGCTCGAGATCCGGCAGTGCGAGATCGTCCGCCGAGAGCTTCTGCGTCGCGGTGAAGGCGGTATCCGGCACCGTTGCCGTGCCCACATCGAGATCGAGGCTCGCGCCGTTGGTGCCGTGTGAGGGCTCCTGCTCCGCCGCGCCGAGCTCGTAGTCCACGCCGCCCGCATCGAGTGCGGCCAGCCGCGAGGTGGCGGCCGAATCGTGGCCGTTGGCGTGGCCATCGCCGTGGGTGAGTACTGCCTCGAGCTCACTCTCATCGATCTGCCAGGCGTTGGTCGTCCCGGTGGGCTCCGGCGACGGCTCGGCCTCGCGCTGATTGGCCTGCTCCATGACCCGCCGCGAGTGATCGTCCAGGCCGGCGACCAGTGTCGGGGCCTCGGGCGAGGCTTCGGCAGCCTCGCCGGGCTGCTCGGCCGCATCGAAAGCGCCGAGATCGAGCCCGAGATCATCTATGGCGAGCTCTGCGGTCTGTTCGGCGCCGCCTTGCTTCAGAGCCGTCTCGACCTTCTGCCGAATCGTCGGCTGCTCTGCCGTGTGCAGCGCGGGCTGCTCGATGGTGGGACCTTCCGTGAACTCCACGGGCACGTCGTCATCGTGTCCAGGCAGCGTCGCTGTCATCTCCCGCGTCGAGCCGGTGGCGTTGTTCTCGAAGTGAGTATCGAGCGCCATGTTGCGATCGGTAGCGTTGCCCGGCGACTCCACTGTCACCGCAGGCTCGCCGTCACCGAGCGCCGAGCCGATGTCGAGATCGAGGCCCTGAGCATGGGTCCCGGTGCGTCCGGGGGCGACATCGAAATCGAGACTCGCGGCCTGCCCGCCTGCCAGATCGAGGTCGACACCGGCGGATGCCGCGCCGCTCACCGCGGCGCCGGCCGCGAACAGCGAATCCTCCGGCGCAAGCTGCTTGCCCATGATCACGATCTTTTCCCACTCGCCCGGCGCAGCCTCGGCACGCGTGTTGGCGAGCTCGCGGGCGGTCTGCAGGAACTGCTCCTTGTTGCCCCAGACGAAGAAGACTTCGAGGAGCTTCAGCTTCAGATCCCGCCGCTCGGGCTCCCGCCCAATGGCGATGCGGATCAGATCGGCGGCCTGGTCGTACAAGCCGTAGGCCATGTGGAAATCGGCCTCGGCCAGCGGGTCGCCCTGATCGAGATTGACTGCGGTCTCGCTGCTGATCGTCTGATCGGCCGTCGTGACGTGCTTGGGCGACATGGCCGCGGCTGCTGCTGCGATGCGCGGCCGCTCATGCGTTCCCGACTCCTCGACGACGAATGCATCGTCATGGTCCGCAGCAAGCGGACGTATTGGAGCTGTGTCGTCTGTCGACGGCTCCAACCTCGTGTACGGAGACGGTGTTGAACCTGCCGCAGCGAGGCGCCCGAGCGAGTCATCGAGATCCGACTGCCGGCGCGAGCGCCAGGTCCGCGATCCGATCCAGCCGAGCAGCGCTACGACCAACAGCGCTATCGCCCACCAGTAGCTGGCGAGTGTATCGAGTATCGAGCCGCCCGACGATGGCTTGAACGAGGCCGGCTTCGGGGGCGCGTGATGCGTCACCTGCGGCGGCGGCGCATGCTGGACCGGAGGATTCGCGGGCACCGGTGGCGGCACTGCCGCCTGGCTCGGCGGGACTTCCGCGGGCGCCGGTGCCGGCGCAGTGTTGGCTCGGGCCGTTGCCTGGGGTGGAGTGGCAGCCGGAGGCGCGCTCGCCGCCGGCGGCGCCTGCTTGGCGGCAAGCCGAGCCTGCATCTGTGCTAGCTCTGCGTCCTTGAGTTGGAGAGCACGATGCTCATCCGCGAGCTGCGTCTGCAGAGTCTGGACCTGGGCCTGCAGTGCCTTCACTTCACCCGCGGACGTGTCCGAGGTCGTGGGCGAGCCCGACGCGCCGGCGCCACCCTGCGGTGCCACGAGCCGGAGCCTGCCCGGGCCGCTCGAGGAGTTGGCAGCCTGCTGCGAGCTGCCGTGCCATGCCGCGAACTGGCGGTGGATCTCGGCCGCTGCGGCCGCCGGCGAGATCGCCGCGACCGTGGAATTCTCGGGAACACGCAGCACGGCACCCGAGCGCAGCAGATTCATGTTGCGCTGGAAGGCGGAAGGGTTTGCCTGGTAGATGGCCACCATCCAGGCGCGGGTCGGCGCGGAAGCGACCGCAGTGCCGCTCAAGCGGGCAGCGATGCCCGATAGGGTCTGACCGCGGCGCACGATGAGCGAGTGCGGCTCGCCGCCCTCGGCGGCGGGCGCTGGCGAGGCCGTAGCAGCGGCGGGCGCCGCGGCGCTGGCAGCGGCGGCGGTCGCGTCCGAAGCTGGTGCAGCGGGCTCGCTGGCAGAGGGCTGCGAGCGCTCGATCTCACCGCCGCGCTTCGCTGTCCCCGTTGCAGCCGGCGCAACCTGGTTATTGGCCGCCTGCGACTGGTTCGGCACGTAAACCGGGGGGTCGAGCAGTACGGTGTACTCGCGGATCAGATGGCCGCGGTCCCAATTGGCCTCGACCAGCAGGGTCAGCACCGGATCGGTGATCGGCTGATCCGTGGAAAGCTCCACCACCTCACGTCCGTCGGCGGTGTGCACGGTTTTCACGTGCACGTCGCTGAGGAACTGCGGCCAGGAGAGGCCGTAGCGCGCGAAGGTATCGCGGGAAGCGAGCTGAACCTGCAGGTTCTGCACCGCCTCCGGCGTAGCATCGAGCAGCTCGATCTGCGCCTTTAGGGGCTGATCGAGGGGCGAGAGGAGACGGATGTCTCCGAGGCCGAGAGCGAACGCCGCTGAGGGCATGACCAGCAGCAACGCCACCGCCCGGCTTGAGCGTTTGGCGACCATTACGACACCCCGGGAGGTATCACTGAGTGGAATAGATTATAAAAACAAAGGGATGGCTGCATCTTGGCAGTCTCATCCCATCGAGGCGGCAATATAACTTAATTGGGCGGAAAGCCAAAGCGACCGCAGCACGGGATGAGCGAATTCGCGACCATGACCCATAAGTTAAGTCCCACCGTCGATGGCGCGATATTCCCGTATCTGCAAGACATAAACTGTGTCGGCGATCACCGTCGGGTGATATCCGGGGTCTGGGAGCGTACGTCGGCGTTCTGTGCCCGGTGGCGCAGGTAGTGGTCGAGCAGCACTATCGCGAGCATGGCCTCGGCGATGGGGGTCGCCCTGAGCCCCACACACGGATCGTGGCGGCCGGTCGTGACGATCTCCACCGCCTCGCCCGCGGTATCCACGGTCCGGCCGGGCACCTGGATGCTCGAGGTCGGCTTCAGGGTGAGGTGCGCGATGATGTCCTGCCCGGAGGAGATTCCGCCGAGGACCCCGCCGGCATGATTGCTGGCGAACCCCTGCGGCGTGAGCTCGTCCCGATGCTCGCTACCCCGCTGGGCAACCGCAGCCACCCCGGCCCCGATCTCGACCGCCTTGACGGCATTGATGCCCATCAGCGCCCCGGCGATATCGGCATCCAGCCGATCGAAGACCGGCTCGCCGAGGCCGGGCGGTACGCCCGAGGCAATGACGGTGACCCGCGCACCGATCGAGTCCCCCTCCGAGCGCAGCTTCCAGATGAGCGCCTCGAGCTCCTCCACCCGCGCCGGGTCGGGACAGAAGAAAGGATTCTCGTAGGCGAACGCCGGGTCCCGCGCCTCGAGTCGAAGCGAGCCGACCTGACTGAGGTAGCCGTAAATCCTGACACCCAACCGCGTCGCGAGGTACTTGCGCGCGATGGCTCCCGCCGCCACGCGCATCACGGTCTCACGCGCCGATGAGCGTCCGCCGCCGCGGTAGTCGCGCACGCCATACTTCTGTTGATAGGTGTAGTCGGCGTGCCCCGGCCGGAAGCGGTCCTTGATCTTCTCGTAATCGCGCGAACGCGCATCGGTGTTCTCGATGAGAAGCCCGATGGGGGTACCGGTGGTGTGCCCCTCGAACACCCCCGAGAGAATGCGTACCTGATCGCCCTCGCGGCGCTGGCTGACGAACTTCGAGGTGCCGGTGCGCCGCCGGTCCACATCCTGTTGGATATCCGCCTCCGCGAGCGCGAGCCCCGGCGGACAGCCATCGACGATGCAGCCGAGCGCCGGTCCGTGACTCTCGCCGAAGGTCGTCACCGTGAAGAGCCTGCCGATGCTGTTGCCTGACATGTCGTGAGCTACCCGCCAAGTTGCTCCGCGGTGAGGAGGAAAACCCCGCCGCCGCCGCGCTCGAATTCCAGCCAGAGGAAGGGCAGCCGCTTGAATGTGCGCCGTACGGCTGCCTCGGTGTTGCCGACCTCGACGATGAGCAGCCCGCCCGGACGCAGATGCCCGCCCGCCTCCTCGAGGATCACCCGCACGGAGTCGAGGCCCTCGCGCCCCGCGGCGAGTGCGAGAGGCGGCTCGTGACGATACTCGGGCGGGAGCCCTGACATCTCCCGCCGCCCCACGTAGGGCGGATTGGCGACGATGATATCGTAGCGCTCGCCTTGGAGGGCGCTGAAGTGGTCGGATCGCATGAGGCGCACGCGCCGTCCGAGGCGATGGCGGCGGACATTGATCGCGGCGACCTCGAGCGCCTCGGGGCAGATGTCCACGGCATCGACCCGCGCACGCGGCAGGGCTTTTGCACAGGCGATCGCGATGCACCCCGAGCCGGTGCCGACATCGAGCAGGCGCCGCACCCGGCGCGGATCGATCCAGGGCGCGAACTGTCTCTCGATGAGCTCGGCGATCGGTGAGCGGGGGATGAGCACGCGCGGATCGATGCGAAACGGCAGTCCGGCAAACCATGTCTCGCCGGTGAGATAGACAGCGGGGATCCGCTCTTCGATGCGCCGGGCGATGAGCTCATCCACGCGCTCGATGCCGCGGCTGTCGACACGCTGCAGGTAGGTCGCGCGGTCGCCGGAGTGCGGCAGCCGCAGTGCATGCAGCACGAGGGCCGCGGAGTCATCCCACGCATTGTCCGTGCCATGGCCGAAGAAAACGCCCGCCCGGCGCAGCCGCCGCGCGCCCCGCCCGATGAGCTCGAGGACAGTCGGCCGGACCCGCCCGGCTCGCGTCCGGGCCAGCGATGAGCGTCCCTTGCGCCGCGTATGGGATAATTTACTCATGACTACTCGACTCTTCTGGATCCTCGTCGGCCTGGGCGCGCTCTGCACCGCACTCATCGGGTTTCTGCTGGCTGGCGAAGTTGACAGCTCCCGCCCGATGCTGGCAAGCGGGACCTGGTTGACGGATGCAAAGCCCATCAAGGATTTCCACCTGATCGACAGCCAGGGACGCAGCTTCACCCGCGCGTCCCTCATGGGCCACCCGACGCTGATCTACTTCGGGTTCACCCACTGCCCGGATGAGTGCCCGGACACGCTTGCCGAGCTCGCGAGGGTGAAGCGCGAGGCGGCCCTACCGGGCCTGCAGGTACTCCTCGTCTCGGTGGACCCGCAGCGTGATACGCCCGCGGTGCTCGCCGGATATCTGCGGCGTTTCGACCCGAGCTTCCTCGGCCTCACCGGCGATCCCGCCGAGATCCGCCGCTTCGCCGGTACTCTCGGGATTGGCATCACGCGCGTCAACCTGCCGGGCGGCGAGTACGACTTCGATCATACGATGGCAATTCTGTTGTTCGACGCACGCGCCCGGGAAGTCGGAGTGTTCACACCGCCCTTCGACGTTCGCCAGCTCACCCTGTCACTGCATCGCGTAGCGCCGGAGCTGCGGGCTGCAGCCTGATCCCGGCATGGACGCCCCAAGCCCAGTCCGGGACTCACCGACGCTGCGAGCGCGCCTCTTTGTGGCGATGCAACATCTACTGCCGCAGCACTTTCTCTCACGGCAGGTCCATCGGCTGGCCCGCTGTCGCGTAAAGCCGGTCAAGAACGCTCTGATCAGCTCGTTCATGCGGCACTTTCGCCCCGACATGAGCGATGCGGCCGAGCCCGAGCCGCACGACTACCCGAGCTTCAATGCCTTCTTCACGCGCAGCCTGCGGCCCGGGGCACGGCCCTGCGATCCGGATCCGCGGGCGGTCGTCTCCCCGGTCGATGGCACGGTGAGTCAGATCGGGCGGCTCGATGGCCTGCGGATGCTGCAGGCGAAGGGCCACGACTATTCCGTCGAAGCGCTGCTCGGGGGAGCCTCGCAGTGGACGGAGCGCTTCGCCGGCGGCTCGTTCGCGACGCTCTACCTCGCGCCGTACAACTATCACCGCATCCACATGCCGGCAGCCGCGACGCTCAAAGCGGCATGGTTCGTCCCGGGAAGGCTTTTCAGCGTCAACGCAGCAACCGCGGCGGCCGTGCCGGGTCTCTTCGCACGCAACGAGCGGGTCGTCTGCGCATTCGAGGAGGGGCCGCTCGCCTTTGCGCTGGCGCTCGTCGGTGCGCTCTTCGTCGGCAGCATCGCAACCGTCTGGCACGGCGATGTGACACCCTGTAGTCCCCGTCGCGCAGCACAACTGCCGCTCGACACCGGACATGCGCCGGCACGGCTCGATCGGGGCGCGGAGCTCGGCCGATTCAACATGGGATCGACCGTCATCCTGTTGTTGCCGCCGGGAACGGTGCAGTGGCTGCCGGCTCTGCAGCCGGGCTCGCTCGTGCGCGTCGGTCAGATCATTGCGAGGCGCCACTCCCCATGACCGCGCCCGGCAGCGACGGCTCACGCGATTGGCGGCCCACCGCCACGAGGGCGATGTTGGAGCTGCGGGCAACGCTCCTCGCACGTACGCGCGCCTTTTTCGCGGCCCGCGGTGTGCTGGAAGTCGATACTCCACTCGTGGTGAACGCTCCCGTGACGGACGTGCACATCCACTCCGCGCGCGTGACACTCGCTGCGAGTGAGCGGGATTTCTTCCTGCACACCTCACCGGAATACGCGATGAAGCGCCTGCTCGCGGCCGGGGCGGGCGATATCTACCAGATCTGTCACGTGGTGCGCGCGCTCGAGCGCGGCGAGCTGCACAACGCCGAGTTCACACTCATCGAGTGGTACCGCCGCGACTACTCGCTCGATGCGCTGATGAGCGAGGTCGACGCGCTGGTGCGCGAGCTGCTCGGCGCGACCGGCGCCACGTATACGTGTGAGCGCCTGAGCTATCGGGAGGCGTTCCTGCAGACGCTTGCGCTCGATCCCTTCACCGCGCCGCTGCCGCAGCTCGCGGAGCAGGCGCGCCTGTCAGGCTTCAACGGCGCCGCAGCCGATCGCGACGAGCTGCTCGAGCTGCTGATGGGCACGGTCGTCGGGCCGCGGCTCGGGCGTAACGGACTCACCTTCGTGCACGGCTATCCGGCGAGCCAGGCCGCACTCGCCCGCCTCGACCCCGTCGACCCGCGGGCAGCGCAGCGCTTCGAGCTCTACTGCCAGGGCATCGAGCTCGCCAACGGCTTTCATGAGCTCACCTCAGCGCGTGAGCAGCGCAGCCGCTTCGAGCGGGACATCGAGGAGCGCCGCCGGCTCGGCCTCTCCGCCGTCTCGCTCGATGAGCGCCTCCTCGCGGCGCTCGAGGCAGGCCTCCCGGACTGTTGCGGCGTCGCGCTCGGCTTCGATCGCACACTGATGCTCGCGGCGGCGGCGCAATGCATCGATGCCGTCCTACCCTTCCCCATCGAGCGAGCCTGAGCAGGCAAAAAATGACTTACACGAGCGAGCGCTACGACTTCACCGACAAGCGGACCGCCTACGAGCTGCTGGCGAGAGAGCTTCAAGGGCTCCTCGAGGGAGAGACCGATTGCATTGCCAACGCCGCCAACACCACGGCGCTCATTTTCGATGCGCTGCCGGAGGTGAGTTGGGCCGGCTTCTATTTCCTGCGCGGCGGGGAGCTGATCGTCGGCCCTTTCCAGGGTAAGCCGGCCTGCGTGCGCATCGCCCTCGGACGCGGTGTCTGTGGAGCGGCTGCCGCGCGCAGGACCACGATCATCGTCCCGGACGTCAACGCCTTTCCGGGACACATCGCCTGCGATGCGGCCTCACAGTCGGAGGTCGTGGTGCCGCTGATCACTGCAGACGATCTGGTGGGGGTGCTCGACCTCGACAGCGCACGCCTCGCGCGCTTCGATGAGGCCGATGCACGCGGCCTCGAGCAGCTCGCCGAGATCTTCGTGCGGGCGAGCCGACTGGAAGCGCTGCGCTAGCTGCTGCCTGCCTACTGCTTGGCGCGCGAGACGTACTCGCCGGTGCTGGTGTTGATGCGGATGACCTCGCCCTCGTTGATGAAGAGCGGCACCCGCACCACCGCACCGGTCTCCACTTTGGCCGGCTTCTGGCCGCCGGTGGCGGTGTCACCGCGCAGCCCGGGGTCGGTCTCGATGATCTTGAGCTCCACGTGCGCGGGCACGTTCACCACCAGCGGCTCGTTGTTCCATAGGGTGACGATGCACACCAGGCCCTCCTTCAGCCACTGCGCATTGTCGCCGACCGCGGACTTGCCGGCGGTGTACTGCTCGAAGTTGTCCGGCATCATGAAGTGCCAGAAGTCGCCATCCTGATAGAGGTACTGCATCTCCGTATCGATGACGTCCGCCGCCTCCAGCGACTCGCCGGACCGGAACGTGCGCTCGATGGTGCGGCCGGTCTTGAGATTGCGGACCTTGATCCGGTTGAACGCCTGCCCCTTGCCGGGCTTGACGAACTCATTCTCGACGACGGAGTACGGGTCGCCTTCGAGCAGGACTTTGAGACCCGAGCGAATCTCGCTGGTGGTGTAGCTGGCCATTTCTTTCTCGCGGCTGGGGCGGCAGAATGCGCGGCCCCCTCCCATCAGGGCCGCGTATGATAACGGCATCGGTCTACCCCCGCCAGCTCGAGCCTAAGACGTGGCAGCAGGAGCTCGCCGAGGCAATCACGAGCGCGGAGGAGCTCGCCGACGCCCTGCACCTCGCCCATGGGACCTTTCAGGACGCGCAGGGGGCCGGTCAGCGGTTCCGCCTGCGTGTACCGCGCAGCTTCGTCGCGAGGATGCGCCCCGGTGACCCGCAGGACCCGCTCCTTCGCCAAGTCCTCCCAACGCCCCGAGAGCTGGCCGATGAGCCTGAGTATGTCGACGACCCCGTCGGCGAGCAGACTGCGCTGCGCGCCCCGGCCTTGCTGCAGAAATACCGCGGCCGAGCGCTCCTCATTGCGACCGAGGCTTGCGCCGTACACTGCCGATACTGCTTTCGCCGCGAGTTCCCTTACGCAGAGCAACACGGCGGCGACGCACCGCGTTTTGGCGAGGCGCTCGCCGAAATCGCGCGGGACGACTCCCTGGAAGAGATCATCCTGAGTGGCGGGGATCCGCTGTCGCTGAGCAATGCGCGCCTCGAGAGCCTGACCCGCGCTCTTGCTGCCATTCCTCACGTGCGCCGCATCCGCGTGCACACCCGTCAGCCGGTCGTGCTGCCCTCGCGAGTCGATGACGGACTTCTACGCTGGCTGCGCGGATGCACCGTGCCGATGGTCGTGGTGCTGCACATCAACCATCCCAACGAGCTCGACGCTGAGCTCGCCAGCGCGTGCGCCAGATTGCGAGCTACGGGCATCACGTTGCTCAACCAATCGGTTCTTCTGGCCGGTATCAACGATGACGTCGAGGTACTCTCGCTTCTCTCCCGGCGGCTGTTCGATGCCGGCGTGCTTCCCTATTACCTGCACGCGCTCGACCGGGTGCGCGGAGCGGCGCATTTCGCGGTGGCCGATGAGCGGGCTCAGGCGCTGGCCGGCCAGCTCGCCGCGCGTCTGCCCGGCTACCTCGTCCCGAGACTCGTGCGCGAGGTGGCCGGCGCATCGGCCAAAGTTACCCTTCCGCCGGCACTGTGACATGGGACAACCGGATGCGGCGAGTCCGGTGCTAAGATTTGCCGGGATCCAACGCCTGTAATTGCCGCCCTAACCGGAGACGGCCTTGGCCGACCAGAACGCGGTTCCTCTCATCGTCCTCTCTCCCGCCCGGGATCCCGTCGAGGCCATCAACAGCATTCTGCGCCGCGCCGGCCACCCCGTGCATTGCACCTGGATCCCTGCCCTGCGGGATCTGCCCGACGCGCTGCCGCAAATCAACCCAGAGCTCCTCATCGAGGTCGCGGGAGCCGAGAGTGACCTCAAGAGCGTCACCGGGGTCCGCGATCAGGTCGCGCCGAGCGTACCGGTGGTAGTGGTTGCGGAGACAGTCGATGAGGGCGTCATTGCCGATGCGATGAGTGCCGGCGCGCGTGATGTGGTCTCGCTGACCAATCCGGCACGTCTGGCGGCCGTCCTGGGCCGGGAGCTGCGCGCCTTTCGCCTGGAGCGGGCCCTCACCTCCACCCTCAAGTCCGCGCACGATGCCCGCAATCAGCTCGAGAGTGTGCTGCAGCGCTCGAACGATGCCATCGTGCAGGTGCAGGAAGGCATCGTCATCGATGCCAACCCGGCGTGGCTCGAGCTCTTCGGGATCAAGGACTCACTGGTCGGCCACCCGGTGATGGACCTTTTCGATGAGGCCACTCACCCGGCACTCAAAGGCGCCCTCGCCGCCTGTCTGCAGGGGCGTTGGAACGACCATGCTCTGAAGGCGACCGCTCTGCTCGCGGATGGCAAGAGCATGTCCATGGAGATCGTCCTCGCATTGGGCGATCACGAAGGCGAGCCGAGTGTGCGGCTGGTCGTACCTGCCAGGCCTCGTGACGAGCAGAAGCTGGTCGAGGAGCTGAGCCACGTCGTCCATTCGGACCAGACGACGGGGTTCCTCCATCGGCGTGAGCTGTTGGAGGCATTGCACGCACGGCTGGCGAGCCCGAGCCCCGGCGGCATGCGGTGCCTCGCGTTGGTCAAGCTCGACAGGTTTTCGGCGGTGGAGCGCGATGTCGGCGCCACGGCGAGCGAAGACGTCCTTACGGGTATCGCAGCGCTTCTGAAGGAGACGCTCTATCCCAATGAGATTGTCGGGCGCTTCGGCGGCGTCAAGTTCCTCGCCCTGCTGGAGCGAGGCAACGAGAACGACATTCAGGCGTGGGGCAAGCAACTCGTCGCCCGGGTGCAGAAGCACACCATGCGCCTGAATGACAAAACAGTCGTGGTGACCTGCACCGTGGGTCTCTCCGTCGTGCCCCCCAGCGACCCGAAGGTCGATGCCATCGTGGCGGATGCCATGGAGGCATGTGCGAAGGGCGGTAAGCAGGGAGGCAACCAGGTGCAGACCTCGGGCCGCGCCGACGTCGAGAACCGTGTGCAGTCCTACGATCAGGTCTGGGTCAAGCACATCAAGGCGGCGCTGATGGAGAACCGCTTCCGGCTGGCCCAGCAGCCGGTGGCGAGCCTGCAGGGTGATGACCCGCAGATGTGGGATGTGTTGATCCGCATGGTCGATCCCCAGGGCAAGGAAGTATTGCCGGCCGAGTTCATGGCCGCCGCCGAGCGCAACGACCTCCTGAAGAACATCGACCGCTGGGTCGTCGGCGCCTCGCTCTCCTTCGCTGCCCAGCGGCGGCCACAGTGCCTCTTCGTACGCCTCTCGAAGGATACGGCGCGGGATGCGACCTTCATCGAGTGGCTGGACGGACACATCCGCTCGACACGCGCGGAGCCGCAGCGGGTCTGCTTCCAGGTCACCGAGGAAGTGGCGACGAGCTTCCCGCAGGTGCGGGTTCTCGCGGGCGGCCTGCGGCAGCGGGGCTTCCGCTTTGCGCTCGAGAGCTTCGGCTCCGGGCGTGACCCGCAGGCCCTCCTCGGGTCGATACCGCTCGACTTCGTGAAGATCGACGGCGCGCTGGTTCAGGCGCTGGCGCGCGACTCGCAGCTGCAACAGCGGGTGCGCGGCCTGGTCGAGACGGCGACCAAGCGAACCATCCATACCATCGCGGAGCGGGTCGAGGACGCCAACACCATGGCCGTCCTGTGGCAGCTCGGAGTGCAGTACATCCAGGGCTACTTCGTCAACGCCCCCGAAGAAGTCGTGATGGGATGACCGTCAGGCGGGCGGCGGCAGGACGGTCTCGAGTCGATCCACTTTTCGGGGCCAGCCGCGGGGCAACACGGCGCCCCGCTGGGCGCGCTGGCCGCGGTAGGACTTGAGGTCACCCCACTCGAGCGTCTTCTGCTTCTCGCCGGCCCAGAGCACGAGTGAGCCTTTGGGCGGCACCACCGCGACACCGGTCATGAGCTCATCACGCGCGGCCGCCTTCCGGCCCGGGATGTCGTAAAGCTTGTTGCCCTTGCCACGGGGCATCTCCGGCACGTCCCCGACCGGGAAGGCGAGGAGCTTGCCTTCGCTGCTCACCACCACCACCAGGGAGTCCGGCGAGGGCACGAGCGCGGGCGGCAACACCATGGAGTTCTCCGGTACGTTGAGCACCGTCTTGCCGGCGCGGCGGTCGGTGATCAACTCCTTCAGGCGTACGGTGAAGCCATAACCGGCGTCGCTCGCGATCAGCCACAGGTCTTCGGGCTCGCCCATCATGACGCCGGCGAATTTGGCCCCATCGGGAGGGTTCAGGCGGCCGGAGAGCGGCTCTCCCTGGCCGCGGGCCGAGGGAAGCGAGTGCGCCGGCAGAGAATAGGTGCGCCCCGTGCTGTCGATGAACACGGCGGACTGGAGGCTCCTGCCGCGAGCCATCGACAGGAAGCCATCGCCGCTCTTATAGGAGAGCGCGTGCGGATCGATCTCATGGCCCTTGGCCGAGCGCACGAACCCCCCCGTCGACAGCACGACCGATACCGGCTCGTTGGGAATGAGCGTGGTCTCATCGATGGCCTGTGCGGCCTCGCGCTCTATGATGCGGGTGCGGCGGTCATCGCCGTGCTTCTCCGCATCCTCGCGGATCTCGCTGGCGACGAGCTTCTTCAATCTCGCCTTGCTCTTCAGCAGCGCCTCGAGGTCCTCGCGTTCGGCCGCGAGCTGCTTCTGCTCCTCGCGGATCTTCATCTCCTCGAGTCGGGCGAGGTGGCGCAGCCGGGTGTTGAGGATCTCCTCCGCCTGCTCGTCGGAGAGCTTGAAGCGCTTCATGAGCACCGGCTTCGGCTCGTCCTCCCGGCGGATGATGCGGATCACCTCATCGAGATTCAGGTAGACGACGAGGAGGCCATCCAGGATGTGCAGCCGCCTGTTGACCTTCTCCAGTCGGTGCTGCAGGCGCCGGGTGACGGTGGCGATCCGGAAATCGAGCCACTCCGCCAGGATGGCCTTGAGCCCCATGACGCGCGGACGCCCGTCGAGGCCGATGATGTTGAGGTTGACGCGGTAATTGCGCTCGAGATCCGTCGTCGCGAACAGGTGATTCATCACCTCCACCATGTCGATGCGATTCGATCGCGGCACCAGCACGAGACGCACCGGATACTCGTGATCCGATTCATCCCTCAGGTCCTCGACCATCGGCAGCTTCTTCGCGCGCATCTGCTCCGCGATCTGCTCCTGTACGCGGGTGGGAGAGACCTGGTACGGGAACGCGGTGATGACGACGTTGCCATCCTCGATCTCGTAGGTGGCCCGCGCCTTGAAGGAGCCGACACCCTTCTCGTAGAACTCCCTGAGGTCGGTGCGGGGCGAGATGATCTCGGCGCCGGTCGGCAGGTCCGGACCTTTGATGAGCTTCATCAGCTGCGCGGTGCTGGCCTCGGGCTCCTCCAGCAGATGGATGCAGGCATTGGCGACTTCCCGCAGGTTGTGCGGCGGAATGTCCGTGGCCATGCCGACCGCGATGCCGGTCGTGCCATTCAACAGCAGGTTGGGCAGCCGCGCCGGCAGCATCGAGGGTTCTTCGCGCGAACCGTCGTAGTTCGGCACCCAGTCGACGGTGCCGTGGGACAGCTCGGCGAGCAGCACCTCGGCGTAGCGGGTGAGCTTGGCTTCGGTGTAGCGCATGGCCGCGAACGACTTGGGGTCATCCTGTGAGCCCCAGTTGCCCTGGCCATCCACGATCGGATAGCGGTAGGAGAAGGGCTGCGCCATGAGCACCATGGCCTCGTAGCAGGCGGTGTCGCCGTGCGGATGGAACTTACCCAGCACGTCGCCGACGGTCAGCGCCGCCTTCTTGTGCTTGTTGGCTGCAGCGAGCCCGAGCTCGCCCATGGCGTAGATGATGCGCCGTTGGACGGGCTTCAGGCCGTCACCTATCGCGGGGAGGGCGCGATCCAGGATGACGTACATCGAGTAGTCGAGGTAGGCCTTCTCGGTGAAGGTGCGCAGGGGTTGGCGCTCTACGCCTTCGAAGTTCAGTTCCTGGTCTTGCATGGAATGATCTTGCTTGGATCTCGACTGTTACGTGCCGAGTCGTGGGTTTGCGTCCGGAGCCTCGCTCGAAAAACAAATTTCCGGGACCGCCGTGAATACGTCCCTGTAGGCTGCCGCAAAAACATCCTGTTTTGAGGCTCCCGGAAAAATTTTTTTCGATCGAAGCTCCTCTTGGCCTTTTCGGTGCTATGGCTACACCTGCACGTCCGCGAGATTGCCCTTCTGCTCCAGCCAGTCGCGGCGGTCGCTGGCGCGCTTCTTGGCGAGGAGCATGTCCATCAGTTGGTCGGTGTTGTCCTTACCGTCGATCGTCAGCTGGACCAGGCGGCGAGTGCGCGGATCGATCGTCGTTTCGCGCAGCTGCGCGGGGTTCATCTCCCCCAGGCCTTTGAACCGGGTCACCATGGGCTTCGTGCGCGCGTTTTCTTTTTCGATACGCTTGAGAAGCTGGTCGCGCTCGCTGTCATCCAGGGCGTACAAAACCTGTTTGCCGGCATCGATGCGGTAGAGGGGCGGCATGGCGACGTACACGTGTCCGTTGGTGACCAGCGGACGGAAGTGCCGCAGGAAGAGCGCGCAGAGCAGGGTCGCGATGTGTTGGCCGTCCGAGTCTGCGTCCGCGAGGATACAGATCTTGTGATAGCGCAGTTGGCTCAGGTCCTGGGAGCCGGGGTCGACGCCGAGCGCAACACTGATGTCGTGCACTTCCTGTGAGGAGCCGATCTCGCCGGGCTCGAGCTCCCAGGTGTTCAGGATCTTGCCGCGCAGGGGCATGATGGCCTGGAAGTCCTTGTCGCGCGCCTGTTTGGCGGAGCCGCCGGCGGAATCGCCCTCCACCAGGAAGAGCTCGGAGCGGCGGGGCTCCTGGCTCGCACAATCGGCGAGCTTGCCGGGGAGCGCGGGGCCGCCGGAGATGCGCTTGCGGACGACGCGCTGTGCGGCCTTGGCGCGCTCCTGCGCATTGGCGATCGCGAACTGCGCGATGCGTTCGCCGGCATCGGGATGACGGTTGAGCCAGAGCGCCACCGAGTCGCGCGCGAAGCCCTCGACGAGGCCGGCGGCATCGCGCGAGGCCAGACGCTCTTTCATCTGGCCGGCGAACTGCGGCTCGTGAATCTTGACCGAGAGCACGTAGCACGCCTTGTCCCAGACATCCTCGGGGGTGAGCTTCACTCCGCGGGGCACGAGATTGCGGAACTCGCAGAACTCCCGCACCGCCTGTGCCACGCCCGAGCGCAATCCGTTGACGTGCGTGCCGCCCTCGGTGGTCGGGATGAGATTGACGTAGCTCTCGCCGATGGCCATCTCCGCGGCCGGTGCCCACACCAGCGCAAAGTTCACCGCATCACTCTCCTCCTCGCGCTGGCCGGTGATCGGCTCGTTCGGCAGGCGCTCGTTGTCGGCCAGCTCCTCGAGCAGATAAGCGCCGAGATCGCCGGTGTAGAACCACTCGTCCTTCTCGCCGGTAGCCTCGTTGCTGAAGGTGATGCGCAGACCGGCGCAGAGGACGGCCTTCGCCTTCAGGGTGTGCTTGAGCTGGGGGACGGAGAACTTGTCGGAGTCGAAGAATTTCGGATCCGGCCAGAAGCGCACCGTGGTGCCGGTATTGCGCTGGCCGACCGTGCCGACGACTTCGAGCTTGGAGTGGACTTTGCCGTCCTTGAAGCTGATGTTGTATTCCTTGCCGCCGCGCTTGATCCAGCACTCGAGGTGCTTTGAGAGCGCATTGACGACGGAGACGCCGACACCGTGCAGGCCGCCGGAGAACTTGTAGGTCTTGTCGGAGAATTTGCCGCCTGCATGCAGGCGGGTGAGGATGAGCTCGACGCCGCTCACCTTTTCCTTGGGGTGCACGTCGACGGGCATGCCGCGGCCGTCGTCGGAGACTTGCAGGGAGCCGTCCTTGAAGAGCGTTACGTCGATCTGCTTGCAGTAGCCTGCGATCGCCTCATCGACGCTGTTGTCGATGACCTCGTGCGCCAGGTGGTTGGGGCGCGAGGTGTGGGTGTACATGCCTGGGCGGCGGCGCACGGGCTCCAGGCCACTCAGGACTTCGATGTCGGAGGCAGTATAGGAACTGTTCATCGGGATCGGTCGGTCGAGGTTCTCGCTCGCACTAAAGGCGCGAATCTTACCCTTTCGCGCCCGGAGCGCATCAGCAATACGGGCTTGGCGCTTTTGTGCCCGGGACGCATCACAAGAAGGCTCTTGGCCAGAACGCCGCGAGTACGTCCGTGTAGGCTCGCGGATCGCCGTCCTGGCGATCAGCGTCTGGGCCAAGAGCCTTCTTGCGCTGCGCCCCTACTTCAAATCCGCTACGAGTGCGGCTTTTACGGGCTCGGGAACGGGATCGATGGAGTGGTGGTAGCGGTCGTGATCGATGCCGGCTGAGAGCGCGGCACCGGCC
>DASRDO010000052.1:0-114661 GCA_035652555.1 Steroidobacteraceae bacterium
GACGGAATCGACCAGGAAGGGCTTGTCGTCGGTGACGATCTGCACGAGCGTATGCGGCGACTCGAAGCCGTCGCGCTCGCGATCGGGATTGAAGATCCGGACCAGGGACTGGCCGGGGGCACGGCGCCAGCCCAGCTCCAGATGTGAGCGGGCCGCTCCGGCCAGGGTCGCAGGCGCGCGCTCCGCGAGGTCTTCCTCGCCGACCCCGCGGAAATATGTCCGCAGGAATCGTTGCTGCATCTCACGGTAAAGGGCAGCATCCGAGGCCGCAGAAGGCCCCCGCTGAGTGCCGGGGCGGGTGCGAGCGATGCGTTCGATCAGCGCGAGGCGGGCCGGGGGAATGCTGCGCAGAAGACGACTGTCGTCTGACGAGGGGTCTGGTGCATGCATGGTGGGGCGCGATTATATACGTATGGGCGGCCTCGCCGGCCGCGCACGTATAGCCGGCCTTGCCCGCCGCACGTGCATGGGCAGCGAGGGCTGAGGACTGTATAATAGTTGCACGCGCAACGAGATGGCAGCGGAGAGGCAAATGAGCCAGTCCCGTGACAATCCAATGGGTACCGACGGCTTCGAGTTCGTCGAGTACACCGCGCCCGATCCGCAGCTCCTGCGGACGCTATTCGAGCGGATGGGCTTCCCGGTAAAGGCACAGCACCGCTCCAAAAACGTGACGCTGCACGGGCAGGGCGCAATCAACTTCATCATCAACGCAGAGCCCGAATCGTTCGCGCAACAATTTGCGCGCCAGCACGGTCCGTCCGCGTGCGCGATGGCCTTTCGCGTCAAGGATGCGGCGTACGCCTATCGCCGCGCCCTCGAGCTCGGCGCCAAGCCCGGGCCGCAGAGCGCAGGTCCCATGGAGCTCAACATTCCCTGCATCGAGGGCATCGGCGGCTCGCTCGTGTATCTGGTCGACCGGTACGGCGAGCGCTCAATCTACGATGTTGATTTCCGACCGGTTCCGGCGCCGTCCGGGGAGAATGCCGGTCTCACGTGCATCGATCATCTCACTCACAACGTGCAGCGCGGCCACATGGACCAGTGGAAGGGCTTCTACGAAAAGCTGTTCAACTTCCGCGAGATCCGTTACTTCGACATCGAGGGCAAGCATACCGGCCTGTTCTCCCGCGCGATGACCAGTCCCTGCGGGCAGATCCGCATTCCCATCAACGAGTCGCAGGACGACAAGAGCCAGATCGAGGAGTATCTGCGGGAGTATCACGGTGAGGGCATTCAGCACATCGCGCTCGCCACGGATGACATCTACCGCACCGTCGATGTGCTGCGCAGCCGCGGGCTGGCGTTCCAGGACACGCCCGATACCTACTACGAAGCCGTCGATGCCCGCGTCACGGGTCATCGCGAGCCGCTCGAGGAGCTGCGCCGCCGCCGGATCCTGATCGACGGCAACCCCGAGCGCGGCGATGGCCTGCTGCTGCAGATCTTCACCCGCAACGTGATCGGCCCGATCTTCTTCGAGATCATCCAGCGCAAGGGCAACGAAGGCTTCGGCGAGGGCAACTTCCGCGCGCTCTTCGAGTCGATCGAGCAGGATCAGATCCGCCGCGGTGTCATCTAGCGGGTTCAAGCAATTGCTCGAGAGCGTGACAAAAGCGCGACTCGCCTGCCGTTGAGCGGGCAAGGGCCGCTCCCTTGCCCGCGGGAGTCAAACCAGTGATAGGGCGCGCTCGCCGACAAAATCGCCGGAAGCGATTTTGGACGTGTAACGGCCCCGAAGGGGCGAGGCCCAGGACGGGCCGAGCAAACGGCCGCAGGCCTGTTTCGGCCAATGAAGGATCGCCGCGGCCCGCACTTCCGATTCGGCTCGACTACGATCCGGCGCTGCCGATCACGGCGCACCGCGAGGAGATCGTCGCGGCCATTGCGCGCCATTCCGCGCTCATCGTGTGCGGGGCCACGGGCTCAGGCAAGTCGACGCAGCTGCCGAAGCTCTGCCTGACGGCGGGACGCGGCACCTCGGGCCTCATCGGGCACACGCAGCCGCGGCGCATTGCGGCGCGCGCTCTTGCCACACGCCTGGCGGAGGAGCTTGAGACGACGATCGGCGGCGCCGTCGGCTACCAGGTGCGGTTCGCCGATCACACCGGCCCACAGGGGCGCGTGAAGCTCATGACCGACGGCATCCTGCTGCAGGAGCTCGAGAGCGATCCACAGCTGCGCCGCTATGACACCCTCATCATCGACGAGGCACACGAGCGCAGTCTGAACATCGATCTGTTGCTCGGGGTCCTGAAGCGGCTGTTGCCGACGCGTCCGGATCTACGGCTGATCGTAACGTCAGCAACCATCGATCCGGGCAGGTTGGCGGATTTTTTTGGCGGGGCGCCCGTCATCGAGGTGTCGGGCCGCAGCTATCCGGTGGAGGTTCGTTACCGCCCGCTCGTTGCCGAAGATGAGGATGCAGCGGAGCTGTCCTTACCGCAGGGTGTTATCGAAGCGGTGCGCGAGCTCGACCTGCGCTCGGGAGGGGTCAGCGCGGATACCCTCGTCTTTCTCCCCGGCGAGAAGCACATCCGCGAGGCGGCGGACGCTCTGTCGAAAGCGCGACTGGGGGGCACAGAGATGCTGCCGCTCTACGCGCGGCTGGCGGCCGCTGATCAGGCGAAGATTTTCCAGAAACACGCGCAACGCCGTGTGATCCTCGCGACCAACGTCGCGGAGACCTCGCTCACCGTGCCAGGTATCCGCCACGTCATCGACTCGGGGCTGGCACGGATCAGCCGCTACAGCGTGCGCGGCAAGGTGCAGCGGCTGCACGTGGAGCGAATCTCCAAGGCGAGCGCCGATCAGCGCAAGGGGCGCTGCGGCCGCGAGGCGGAGGGCATCTGCATCCGCCTCTATTCGGAAGAGGACTTCGCCGCGCGCGAGGCCTACACGCCTCCCGAGATTTTGCGCACCAACCTGGCGAGCGTGATCCTGCGGATGGCGACGCTGGGGCTCGGGGACCCGGAGAGCTTCCCGTTCCTCGATCCGCCCGATACGCGGCTCATCAACGACGGCGTGCGGCTCCTCGAGGAGCTGCAGGCGATGGATGACGCGCGGCGCGTGACGAGCCTGGGCCGCAAGATCGCCGCTCTGCCGGTCGATCCGCGGCTCGGCCGCATGCTGCTCGCCGCGGCGCGACAGCGCTGCCTCACGGAGATGCTGGTGATCGCGGCATTCCTCGAGACGCAGGACCCGCGTGAGCGCCCGTCCGACATGCAACAGCAGGCGGACGAGAAGCACGCTCTGTTCGCGGATGGCCGTTCCGACTTCGTCACGGTGCTCAATCTCTGGCGTGCCTTCGGCGAGCAGGCCGCAGCACTCTCCGGCAATCAACTGCGCAAGTGGTGCCGCGAGCACTTCCTCTCCTTCCTGCGCATGCGCGAGTGGCAGGATCTTCAGCATCAGCTGACCCGCAGCGTCCGCGAGCTCGATCTGCAGCCGAATCACGCCCCCGCGGCTTACGCGGAGCTGCACCAGGCGATCCTGACGGGCTTTCTCGGCTCGGTCGGGACGGTCAATCAGCGGCGCGAATACGACGGCCCACGCGGTATCCGCTTCGTGATCGCCCCGGGCTCGCCGCTCGCCGCCAGGCCACCCAAGTGGGTCGTCGCCGGCAGTCTCATCGAGACCACCCGGCTGTACGCGCGGATGGTGGCATCGATCAATCCCGCCTGGATCGAGCGCGCCGGCGCGCATCTCGCGAAGCGCACCTACAGCGAGCCTCACTGGGTGGCCGATCGCGGGTTCGTAGCGGCGTATGAGTCCGTGTCGTTATACGGGCTGTCTCTCGCCTCGCGACGGCGTGTCAACTACGGTCCGGTCGCGCCCAAGGAAGCGCGGGACATCTTCATTCGGGAGGCGCTGATCGCTGCACCCGGGACGGGCCGAGCATTGGTCCGCGGGGAATTTCTCGCGGCCAACCGCCGGCTGCGCCGGGAGATCGAGGGGCTGGAGGCCAAGATCCGCAGGCGGGATATCCTCGTGAGCGAGGAGAGTGAGGTCGGGTTCTACGCAACGCGCATTCCCGAGCGAGTCAGCTCGATCGGCGACTTCGAGCAATGGCGCGCGCAGGCGGAGCACCGCGAGCCGCGGCTCCTTTACATGTCGCGCGCGGACCTGATGCAACGCGAGGCAGGAGAGGTCGATGACCTCCAATACCCCGATGTGCTCGAGGTCGGCGGCAACAGATTGCCGCTGCAGTATCGGTTCGAGCCCGCGGAGCCGGAGGACGGCGTGACGCTGGTGGTTCCCGACCTTCTGCTCGATTCGCTCGAGGCGGATCGGCTGGCGTGGCTGGTTCCAGGCTGGCGACTCGAGAAGGTCATCGCCGTGCTGCGCGAGCTGCCGAAGGCGCAGCGCAAGCTTCTGGTGCCGGTTCCGGAGCACGCCCGGAGGGCTCTCGAAGAGCTGACGGCGAGTGCGGGTTTTCTTGCGGACGACGGTATGGGACGCCGCGGAACGACAGCGGCTGCGCGCGGTCGCGCAGGGCAGGGCGGCTTGCACGGGTTTTATGCCGGTCTGGCGGCGTGGGTCTCGGAGCGGGTCGGCGCAACGGTTGCGCCAGCGGACCTCGCGGCTCTACCGCTGCCCGATTGGCTGCGGATGAACATCCGGGTCGTCGATGCGCAGGATCGGGTGTTGGCCGAAGGTCGCGATCTGGCGGCTCTCAGGCGCAAGGTGTTGGGAGCTGCGGCGAGCGCCCGCAGGGTGGCAGAGGAGAGCGCGCTGCATCGCCAGTGGGACTTCGGCGACCTGCCTGCCAGCCGGCAGATCGAGCGCAATGGACTGCTG
This sequence comes from Steroidobacteraceae bacterium, assembly GCA_035652555.1. GTDB lineage: Bacteria > Pseudomonadota > Gammaproteobacteria > Steroidobacterales > Steroidobacteraceae > 13-2-20CM-66-19. The sequence goes on from DASRDO010000052.1 coordinate 4,801, forward strand.
CTGACGGTCTATCCGGCAATCGAAGACAGGCGTACTGCGGTCGCACTCGTGGAAGCCCGCGGCCCGATCAATGCCGAGGAGCTGTCGCGGCGGGGCGTGGCACGTCTGGCGCTGCTCGCATTGCCTCAGCAGGCACGCTATTGGCAAAAGCGGGTGGCGGAAGATCGTGAGCTCGTGCTGCAGAGCCGCGGCCTCGAGCTCGCCCAGCCTCTGGCCGATGCCGTTGGCGAGCGCATCTTCGCCGATTGCTTCGCCTCGGTGGAGGCGCCGCTGCCACGCAGTCGCGAGGCGTTCGCTCAGCGGCTGGAGGAGGGCCGGACCCGGCTGGAAGAGATCGGTGGGCGACTCATCGAGATCGTAAGAGGCGTGCTCAAGGAATGGCGCGCAGTACGCGCGGCTCTCGATGCGTCGCTTAATCCCGCATCCGCTGCGGCCGTTGCCGACATCAACGCACAACTTTCCACACTGTTGCCGCCCGACTTCATCGAGTCGACACCGCAACCGTGGCTTGGCCATCTGCCGCGCTATCTGAAGGCGATCGTGCGCCGGCTCGGACGGCTGCCCGCGGAAGGGCCGCGTGACGCGCAGCTCGCCGCTCGTGTGCACCCGCTGACGGAGGCTGTCAGCAAGCTCGCGGCGAAGTCTTTCGAGGTGCGGCCGCAAGGCGAGCTGCAGCAACTCCGCTGGATGATCGAGGAGTTCCGGGTCTCGTTGCACGCACAGGATCTGAAGACCGTCATGCGGGTCTCGGAGCAACGTCTCGCGGAGCAGCTCGAGCGGGCGAGGGCCGAGGCGAGGGGCTAGGATCGGCCAATAGCAGCATGCTGCGGTTTGCGTCCGGCAGATGGAATCTCATGCTGATCAAACGGTTACGGATGAGAAAGACCGGCCAAAAGATCGGCCAAAATCAGCGCAGCGACAGACTCAGGCCTGAAGCCGCGAGTCTGTTGGAAGAGGCGCTGATCCTACGGTGAATTCCAGCGCGGCGAAGTCGGTCGCATGACGGGTTTGCCCGAGCGCACCGCGCGCCGAGTCCTCAACGAGCTGACTTCAGTAGGTCTGCTCGGCTCCGACACGCCGAAAGGTGCCGTAACGCTGCGCTTTCCCGTCGAGACGCTGGATGCGCTCTTCCGAGACTTTTCCCGGAGACCTGAGGCAGCGCGCCCGCCATTCGGGTATTCTCGCAGCGCCACCTTCGAATAGTCTGCGTACGGCCATGAACAAAGTACGAGCGAGCGCCGCTGAGGCGCTGCATGGGATCCGCGACGGCGCCAGCATCGCCGCCGGCGGGTTCGGGTTGTGCGGCATCCCGGAGCTGTGCATCCAGGCGCTCCGCGAGATGGGCGTGCGTGATCTGACCATAACGTCGAACAACTGCGGCGTCGACGATTTCGGCCTGGGCTTGCTGCTCGCCAACCGGCAGATCCGCAAGATGATCTCCAGCTACGTCGGCGAGAACAAGCAATTCGAGCGACAGCTCATGGCGGGGGAGATCGAGGTCGAGCTGGTTCCGCAGGGCACTTTGGCGGAGCGGCTGCGCGCCGGGGGCGCCGGCATTCCGGGCTTCTACACTGCGACGGGAGTCGGCACGGTGGTCGCGGAGAAGAAGGAAGTGCGCGAGTTCGATGGCCGCTCCTATGTACTCGAGCGCGGGATCCGCACCGATTGGGCGATCGTCAAGGCGTGGCGCGGCGACCGGCTGGGGAACCTGCAATACCGTCTGACGGCGCGCAACTTCAATCCTCTGTGCGCGATGGCGGGCCGCATCACCGTGGCGGAAGTCGAGGAGCTGGTCGAAGTGGGCGCAATCGCGCCCGAACACGTCCATACCCCCGGAATCTTCGTGCAGCACGTCGTGGTCGGCAAACACGAAAAGCGTATCGAGCGTCGCACCACGCGACCCAACATCGTGGGCTGAGCGGAGGGCGATTGACATGCTGACGCGAGAGCAACTGGCGATGCGCGCGGCGCAGGAGCTGAGAGACGGTCAATACGTAAACCTCGGCATCGGCATCCCGACGCTGGTCGCCAATTACATTCCGCCAGGAGTGGAAGTGGTGCTGCAGAGCGAGAACGGGCTGCTCGGCGTCGGGCCGTTCCCCTACGAGACCGAGGAAGATGCGGATCTGATCAATGCGGGCAAGCAGACGGTCACCATGCTGCCCGGCGCCTCGATCTTCAACAGCGCGGAGAGCTTCGCGATGATCCGCGGCGGGCACATCGATCTCGCCATTCTCGGCGCGATGGAGGTCAGCGAGGCCGGCGACATCGCCAACTGGATGATTCCGGGGAAGATGGTGAAAGGCATGGGTGGGGCGATGGACCTCGTTTCCGGTGCGAAACGGATCGTGGTCGTCATGGAGCACTGCGCCAAGGGCGGCGAGTCGAAGATCAAGCGTCGCTGCACGCTGCCGATCACCGGCCTGGGCGTCGTGAACCGCATCATCACCGATATGGCGGTGATCGATGTGACGGCAGCGGGGCTCGAGCTGATCGAGCGCGCTCCGGGCGTCGCGGTGGAGCAGATCGTGAGCTGTACCGAAGCGCCGCTGAAGGTGGGTGCCGGAGTGAAGGACGTCAAGGTCTGAGCGCCCCGGTGCGGATCGCCGACGCGGCTCGTCCCCACGGCGGTCAGCGGCACGGCTCTCGTTACGGCCGGTGCTCCCGAGCCAGATATTCCTCGCTCTGCATCTCGGTGAGACGACTGGCGGTGCGTTGGAACTCCAGCCGCAGGCGCTCGCCGCGATAGAGCCGATCCGGCAGTGCGGCAGCGGACACGACCAACTTCACGCACCGATCGTAGAGCTCATCGATGAGAGCGATGAAGCGCCGGGCCGCATCTTCGCGCAACGGATCGAACACGGGAACGCCGGAGACCACGACGGACTGGTAGTTGCGCGCGATCTCGATGTAGTCGTCCTGGCTGCGCGGGCCGGCGCAGATGGCCTCGAAATCGAACCAGACGGCGCTCTCGCTCTGACACATCACCGGTATCGGCCGGCCTTCGATTTCCACCGTGCCGTCGGATGCATCCCCGTGGTCCGATAGCTCGGAGAAGAGCGTGCGCAGCCGCTCGCCCGTGTTGGATTCCATGGACGACAGGTACGTGCCGGCGCGAGTGAGCTGGCGCAGGCGGTAATCGCGATCACCGGCGACCGGGACCACTTCCACGTGCTTCTTGATGAGCCGGATCGCCGGCAGGAAGCGCTGGCGCTGCAGACCGTTGCGATACAGATCATCCGGCGCGATGTTGGAGGTGGCGAGCAGCGTGACGCCGCGCCGAAAGAGTCCGCCGAAGAGGCCGGCGAGGATCATGGCATCCGCGATGTCGGTGACGAAGAGCTCATCGAAGCAGAGCACCCGTACTTCGGCGGCCAGGCGCTCGGCGACCGTTTCGAGCGGCGCCTCTACGTCAGTCAGGCCCTTGAGCTCGGCGTGGACGTCGTGCATGAAGCGGTGGAAGTGACGGCGGCGGCGCTCCGGAAACGGCAGGCTGTTGAAAAAAAGGTCCATGAGCCAGGTCTTGCCGCGGCCGACCGGGCCCCACAGGTACATGCCGCGCTCGGGGGTCCGCGTACTGCGCCGCCCGACGGCGCGCCGCAGGCGACCACCCAGGGAGGCGTCGGAATGATGCGCATCGATCAGCCGCGAGCGCAGCTCCTCCAGCCGGGCCACGACGGTAAGCTGCGCGGGGTCTGCACGGAAGCCGCGCTCGGCGATCTGATGCTCGTAGATCTCGCGCAAAGTCCCCGCGCCCACCTCGGTCATCTTGGCATCAGTCCGTTGCGAGCTCGGGCAGGTTTCTGAAGTGCTCCAACGCCTGCGGGTTGGCGAGCGCGTCGGCGTTCTTGACCGGCTGCCCGTGGAGCACGCTGCGCACCGCGAGCTCGCTCAACTTGCCGGAGGCGGTGCGCGGGATGTCGGGGACCGCAACGATTCTGGCAGGCACGTGCCGCGGCGTCGTTTGCGTGCGGATCACCTCCCGGATCCGCCTCTGCAACGGCCGGTCGAGGCCGGTTCCCGGCCGTAGGCGCACGAAGAGCACCACGCGTACGTCGTTGCGCCAATCCTGGCCCACGGCGATCGCCTCGACGATCTCCGGCAGGCTCTCGACGGCGGAGTAGATCTCCGCGGTGCCGATTCGAACACCACCGGGATTCAAGACTGCATCGGAACGGCCGTAGATGATGACCCCGCCATGTTCGGTCAGCGCCGCGTAATCGCCGTGATGCCAGACCCCCGGGAACCGCTCGAAGTAAGCTGCCCGATAGCGCCTGCCATCCGGATCGTTCCAGAAAGCCACCGGCATCGAGGGGAAGGGCGCCGTGCACACCAGCTCGCCGCGCGCACCGCGTACCACTGTGCCGTCATCATCGAGGATGTCGACGGCCATCCCGAGACCGCGGCACTGGATCTCCCCTCGGTGCACGGGCAGCGTCGGGCAGCCGAGCGCGAAACAGGAAACGATGTCGGTTCCACCTGAGATGGAGGCAAGGTGCAGATCCGGCTTGATCGCGCGGTAAGCGAAATCGAAGCCTTCGGGCAGGAGCGGCGAGCCGGTGGAGAGGACCGTCCGCAGCGCGGTGAGGTCAACGCTCCGTGCTGGCGTGTAGCCGTTCTTCTCCAGAGCCGAGAGGTACTTGGCGCTGGTGCCGAAGACGTTGACATGCTCTTCCTGCGCCATCCGCCAGAGCACTCCCGCGTCGGGATGGAAGGGGCTGCCGTCGTAGAGGACGATGGTCGCACCCGTGGCGAGCGCGCTCGTCAGCCAGTTCCACATCATCCAGCCACAGGTGGTGAAGTAGAAGATTCGGTCGCCGCGCTTCAAATCCGTGTGCAGCAGATGCTCCTTCTGATGTTGCAGCAGCGTGCCACCTGCCCCGTGCACGATGCACTTCGGAACGCCGGTCGTGCCCGAGGAGTAGAGGATGTAGAGCGGGTGATTGAATGGCACGGAAGTGAAGCGCAGAGGCGCGCCGCGTTCCCCGAAGAACTGCCAGAGTCTGGCACGTGATGCGGCCAAGCCCAGGCGCTCGAGCCGCGGCTCCGGCTCCACGTAAGGAACGACGACGAGGACTTCCACGCTTGGGAGCTGCGAGGCTACTTCCGCCATCGAGGCGAGTGAGTCCAGGGTCTTGGCCGCGTAGTAGTAGCCGTCCGCAGTGAAGAGCACCTTGGGAGCAATCTGCCCGAAGCGGTCCAGCACCCCATGCATACCGAAGTCCGGGGAGCAGGAGGTCCAGGTCGCCCCGAGGCTCGCGGTCGCGAGCATGGCGATGGCGGTCTCCGGCAGGTTGGGCAGGAACCCTGCGACTCGATCGCCCTCAGCGACACCGGCGGCCCTCAGCCCCGAGGCGATGCGCGCGACCTCGCGGCGCAGCTCGCGGTGAGTGAGCTGCCGGCGCGTGCCGCGCTCGTTGACGAACACGATGGCAGCGTGATCATCGTCGTGCCGCAGGAGGTTTTCCGCGAAGTTGAGCCGGGCGTTGGGGAAGAACCGCGCGCCGGGCATGCGGCCCGGATTCTCGAGCACCGGGCCCACGCCCCAGTCGGCGCGGACGTCGGCAAACCGCGCGAGCTCCGTCCAGAACTCCTCCGGATGCGATACCGACCAGGCGTATATCTGCTCGTACCCGTCGAGCTTCATGCCCTTGCGCGCATTCAGGCAGGCAGCGAACCGCGACAGGTTGGAGGCGGCGATGCGAGCCGCCGATGGGCGCCAGATCTCGCTCATGGAGCTCTTGCTACAGAGACTGGTAGTTCGGTCCGGAGCCGCCCTCCGGAGGCGTCCAGTTGATGATCTCGTACGGATCCTTGATGTCGCAGGCCTTGCAGTGCACGCAGTTGGCCGCGTTGATCTGCAGCCGCTTGCCGCCCGCACCGTCATCGACCATCTCGTAGACGTTCGCCGGGCAGAAGCGCTGACAGGGATTGCCGAATTCCTTGGCACACCGGTCGATGCAGATGCTGGTGTCGAGCACCTTCAGGTGCGCCGGTTGACTCTCATCGTGGCTGGTCGACGCAAAGAACACCGACGCCAATCGGTCGCGCGGCGGCAGGGTCCGCTCCACCCACTCGCGGTCGGGGCTTTCGTACCGGCTCAATTTCTCGAGGCGTGCATGATCGGCGATGCGGTTGGCGAGTGTCCACGGCGTCCGTCCGCCCGTCAGGGTCTCCAGGCCGGCGTTGGCGATGCCGAGCCAGAGTCCGCGCTTGAAGCCGGGCTTGAAGTTGCGCACGGCCCGCAGCTCGCGGCCGCCCGGAGAGGCGCGCCAGCGGGCGTCGAACCCCGTTGAGGTGCCGGTTTCAGCCAGGTGCTCGGCGGCCAACATCCCGGAGCGGATGGCCTGGTGCACCCCTTTGATCTTGGGCACGTTGACGCCGCCGCCGGCATCCCCGATGAGCATCGCGCCCGGCATCTCGAGCCGCGGAATGGACTGCCAGCCGCCTGCGGCGATGGTACGCGCGCCGGCCGCCAGGATCTCCCCGCCCTCGAGCAGGGGCTTCACCTGCGGGTGGTGCTTGAATTGTTGGAACGCCTCGAAGGGCATGAGGCGCGGGTCCTGGTAGTCGAGGCCGACCACGAAACCGACGTAGACGCGGTTCTCGTCGAGGTGATAGATGAAGCTGCCGCCGTAGGTGCGCGAATCGAGCGGCCAGCCGAGCGTGTGTTGGATGAGGCCGGGCTGTGCCCGGCCCTCCGGCAACTGCCACAGCTCCTTCATTCCGAGCCCGTAGGATTGCGGGCTCGAGCGGGCATCGAGACTGAAGCGGCGGATGAGCTGCTTGGCCAGGCTCCCGCGCGCACCTTCCGCGACCACGGTGGTGCGCGCACGCACTTCCGGGCCCGGGGTGAAGTTGGGGCCCGGCTCACCGTTCTTGGTGAGGCCCATGTCGCCGAGCTGCACGCCCGCGATGGCCCCTTCGCCCGTGACGAGTGGGGCCGCGGCGGCAAAGCCCGGGAAGACATCGACTCCGAGCGATTCGGCCTTGCGGGCGAGCCAGGGTGTCAGTAGGCCGAGGGAGACGATGAAGTTGCCGCGATTGTGCAGCTGCGGCGGTAACGGCAGCTTCATGCTGCCCTTGGCGGTGAGCAGTCGGAATTCATCCCGCAGCGCCGGGACGCAGATCTCAGGCGGCGAGTCGCGCCACTCGGGCGCGAGCGCATCCAGCGGCCCGGGCTCGATCACGGCGCCCGACAGGGCATGCGCCCCCACGGCGGCTGCCTTTTCCAGCACGCAGACGTTGAGGTCGTGCTGCAACTGCTTCAACCGGATGGCGCACGACAGCCCTGCAGGCCCGGCGCCCACGATCACGACGTCATACTCCATGACGTCGCGTTGGATGTCGTTCTGCTCAGGCGCCGAGGCGTTCATATCAGGCGGGCTGCATGCGGACTGCGCCATCGAGGCGGATGGTCTCGCCGTTCAGCATCGGGATCTCGAAGGCGGCGATGACGAGTTGCGCGAACTCCTCGGGTTTGCCGAGGCGCTTCGGAAAGGGGATCTGGTTGGCGAGCGAGGCCTGCAGATCCGCGCTCATGGAGTCGACCATCGGCGTGTGGAAGATGCCCGGCGCGATGGAGACGCAGCGGATACCGAATCTCGCGAGCTCCCGCGCGATCGGCAGCGTCATGCCGGCAAGCCCCGCCTTGGTCGCGGAGTAGGCCGCCTGGCCGATCTGACCTTCGAAGGCGGCCACGGAGGACGTGTGCACCAGCAGCCCGCGCTCGCCATCCTCGGCGGGACTGTTGTGCTGCATCAGCGCCGCGGCAGCCTTGTCGCACAGGAACGTACCGATCAGATTGATGTGCACGACCTTGGTGAAGAAGTCACCCGCCATCGGGCCATTCTTCCCCAACACGCGGCCGGCGCCGATCACGCCGGCGCAATTGACCAGGAGGTTGATACCGCCCATCCGGCCCTGCGCGGCTTCCATGGCAGAGTTGACTTCGGCCTCGGAGGTGACATCGCAACGAACGAAGGCGGCATCGCCGCCAAGGTCCGCAGCAGCGGCCCGGCCGGGTCCGTCCTGCACATCGAGGATCACGACCTTGCCGCCGAGCGCGATGATGCGCCGAGCGACCGCGTTGCCGAGTCCCGAGGCGCCGCCGGTGACGACGGCTCGGGCGTCTTGGATCTTCATTGTCTCCCCCTGGATGAGTGCCGAAGTCTACCCGATCAGCTCGACCGCGACCGCCACTGCCTCGCCTCCGCCGATGCACAAGGAGGCGATCCCTCGGCGGCCGCCCCGGCGGCGCAAAGCGTGGATCAGCGTCGTCAGGATGCGCGCGCCGGTGGCGCCGATCGGGTGGCCGAGTGCGCAGGCGCCGCCATTGACATTGACGCGCGCGTGGTCGATGTCGAGGTCATGCATCGCGGCCATGGTGACGGTCGCGAACGCCTCGTTGATCTCATAGAGATCGGCATCGTGCGGCTTCCATCCGAGCTGATTGAGCACCTTGCGCATGGCTCCCACCGGAGCGGTGGTGAACCACTCCGGCTCCTGTGCATGGCTGGCCTGCGCCAGAAGGCGCGCAACCGGCTTCAGCCCGCGCGCGGCGGCGGCCGCGGCGCTCGCCACAACGAGTGCTGCGGCACCGTCCGAGATCGAAGAGGAGCTGGCCGCCGTCACGGTGCCATCCTTGCCGAAGGCAGGCCGCAGCGAGGAGATCCGGCTGACGTCACAGGTGCCCGGCGTCTCGTCACGGGCGATGACTGTGTCGCCCTTTCTGCCCTTCACCGTCACCGGCGAGATCTCGGCATCGAATTCACCCGAGTCCACGGCCCGCAGCGCCCGGCGCACCGACTCCGCCGCGAAGGCGTCCTGGGCCTCGCGACTGAAGCGGTACTTGCTCGCGGTCGCATCGGCGAAGCAGCCCATGAGCTTGCCGTCGAACGGGCTCTGCAGGCCGTCATAGAACATGTGGTCGAGCACTTCCCCATGACCCATGCGGTAGCCGCTGCGGGCCTTGGGCAGGAGATAGGGCGCGTTGGTCATCGACTCCAGGCCGCCGGCGAGCACGAGGTCGGCATTGCCGGCCCGGATCTGATCCGCGGCCATCATCACGGCCTTCAGTCCCGAGCCGCACATCTTGTTGATGGTGGTGGCGGGCGTGGCGAGCGGAATGCCGGCACCGATGGCCGCCTGGCGGGCGGGCGCCTGGCCGAGTCCGGCCGGCAGCACGCACCCGAAGAGCACTTCCTGCACGTCGGCCGCGGCAATGCCGGCGACCTCGATGGCGCCCCGGGCCGCGGCGGCGCCGAGCTGCGGCGCGGTTACCGCCGCGAGGGCGCCCTGGAACGCACCGATCGGGGTACGGCGGGCCGAGACGATGACGACTTCGCTTTGCGACATGTTGGATCCTCGTTGGAAACCTCTGAGCGGGGCCTGAGCCCGCTTTCGAACACCGCGATGAATGCCTCGGCGATCTCGGTCCCGGTCATCGACTGACTCTGCCGATACCAGTGGGCGATCCAGTTGAGCGCGCCGGCGAGCGCAAAGGCGGTCATCTTCGGATCGCAGGGGTGGATCGATCCGTCCTGAATGCCCTCGCGCAGCAGCCGGCGGATGCCCTGGTCGATCTCGGACTTCATCGCCTTGATGTGGGCGCTCATGTCGGGGGAGAGATCCTGGTCCTCCGCGCGCACCATGCACCAGCCGAACTCCGAGGCGACGGCCTCCCCGTAATGGCGCAGCACCGCCCGCAGCCGCTCGCGCGCCGGCGCCTCGCGCGCGCGCGCATCGCGGAAGGCGGCGCGGATGCCCTCGATGCCGGCGACGAAGCACTCGAACAGGAGTTGCTCCTTGTTGCTGACATAGTAATAGACGGTGGGCTTGGTCACCTCGAGCGCCGCGGCGATGTCATCGAGTGAGGTGTTGTGATACCCCTTGCGGTTGAAGGCGCGCGCGGCCGCGCGGATGACGGCCTCACGCTTGACCTCGCGGTCGCGCAGCCGCTCGCGGCTGTCCCGCCACGGGGACGGCGGCGCATCGCCGCGCGCCGCAGCCGGTGAGGGCGCCTGCGGCGAGCCTGATTTGGGGCGGTTGCTCGGCATCTCGGTCCGGATCGCGAGGTTCGTGGAGCCGGAGTATAGCGTGGTTTGACCGCGGGCCGGCCATGCACCATACTCGCCGGTAGCCATTCTACCGGCGCGTAAAGTATTCCCTCCGCCGCGAGCTTGCAAGCGAGCATCCCTATGGCACCCAAGCCCAGCATCAGCGCCCAGACCGCCGCTCAGTCCGTCCCCGAGGGCGCCGTCCCGCCGCTTCGATTCGTCTCCGCGGCCTCGCTCTTCGATGGCCACGATGCGGCGATCAATATGATCCGCCGGCTGCTGCAGGCCCACGGGGCCGAGGTCGTGCACCTCGGCCACAACCGCAGCGTCGCGGAGATCGTCCGCGCTGCGATCCAGGAGGATGCGGATGCCATCGCGGCCAGCTCGTATCAGGGCGGCCACAACGAGTACTTCGCCTACATGGTGGACATGCTCAAGGAGCTCGGCTGCGAGCATATCCGCGTCATCGTCGGCGGTGGTGGCACGATCGCTCCCCACGAGATCGAGGCGCTGCAGCGCTACGGCGTCGAGCGCATCTATACGCCTGAGGACGGGCGTAAGCTCGGGCTCGACGGTATGGTGGACGACGTTTTTGCGCGCGTCCGCTCGGCGGTCAAGCCCGCTTACGAGTCCCGGCCTCTCAATGCACGGGACCACGCGCAGATCGCCCGCACCATCACTCTGCTCGAGAATTCGCTGCCGGGCAGCGGCGATGTGGAGCAGATCCGCCGGGCCATCGCCCGCTCGCGCAGCCGCGCCCCGGTCATCGGTATCACCGGGAGCGGTGGCGCGGGCAAATCCAGCCTCACCGACGAGCTGCTCGCGCGCCTGACCCGACATTTCCCCGACCGCCAGATCGCCGTGGTCGCCATGGACCCGACCCGCCGCAGAAGCGGTGGGGCCCTGCTCGGTGATCGCATCCGCATGAACAGCCTCTCGGCGGAGGCCATTTTCATGCGCTCGCTGGCGACGCGGCGGCAGCATCTTGCGACCTCGGCCGTGCTGAAGGAGGTCATCCAGCTCTATCAGGCCGCGGGGTTCGACCTCATCATCGTCGAGACGGCGGGTACCGGTCAGGCAGACACGGAAATCGTGGATCTTGCCGACGTGTCGCTCTACGTGATGACGAGCGAGTACGGCGCGGCCAGCCAGCTCGAGAAGATCGACATGCTGGACTACGCCGATCTGATCGTTCTCAACAAGAGCGACAAGCGCGGCGCGCAGGACAGTTTGCGCGATGTGCGCAAGCAATGGCGGCGGAATCATCCGGCGGAGGCCCGCCGGCCGGACACAGATCTGCCCGTTTTTCCAACCATCGCCAGCCGCTTCAACGATCCTGGCGTCAATCGCCTCTTCGCGGCGCTGTGCAGGGCCATTGCTTCCAAGGCGATCGGCACCTCGAGCTGGCAGGTGGCCGATCCCGGCCCGGTGGAGGTCACGCCGCGCGAGCCCTTGATCCCGGGTGGGCGGGTGCGTTATCTCGCGGAGATCGCACAAAGCGGCCGCGCAGTCGGTGAGACGACGGCGCAGCAGGCTGCGGCCGCGCGCCGCGCCTTCGGCCTGTATCAGTCGTTGCAGGCACTCGAGGATGCCGCCCTCCCCGCGCCCCTCGACCGCTATGGCGATGCGGCTTTGGCCGATGCCGGCGCCGATGCGACCCGGCGGGAGCTGCGAGCCGCCTACAACCAGGCGCTGGAAGAGGTCGGCGCCGATGGCCTCAGGGAGCTCAAGGCCTGGCCGGCGCGGGTCCGCAGCGCCACCGAGGCGACCTACTCCTACAAGGTGCGTGACCGCGAGGTCACCGGTGAGAACTACACGGAGACGCTGTCGCGCCAGCGCGTGCCGAAGATCGCGGTGCCCCGCTTCAGCGACTGGGGCGAGCTGCTGCGCTTCATCCGCACGGAGAACCTTCCCGGATACTATCCGTATACGGGCGGGGTGTATCCCTACCGCCGCGAGGAGGAGGATCCGACACGGATGTTCGCCGGGGAAGGCCCCCCGGAGCGGACCAACCGCCGCTTCCATTACCTCGCGCGAAGCGGCAGCGCCGTCCGCCTTTCCACCGCTTTCGACTCGACCACGCTTTACGGCGAGGACCCCGATACCCGGCCCGACATCTACGGACGCACGGGCAACTCCGGTGTCTCGGTGGCGACGCTGGATGACATGAAGAAGCTCTATTCGGGCTTCGACCTGACGCTGCCCTCGACTTCCGTCTCCATGACGATCAACGGACCGGCGCCCATGATTCTCGCGATGTTCATGAATACCGCGATCGATCAGCGGGTGGAGCGACACCTGCGCTCCGAGGGCCGCTGGAGCGGGGCGCAGAAGCGCATCGCGGAGCTCCACCGGGCAGCGAGCGAGCGCGGCAGCGCGCCGCCCGCCTACAAAGGCGAGCGGCCCACCGGTCACGACGGCTCCGGGCTCGCGCTTCTCGGCCTCACCGGCGATCAGCTCGTGGAGCCGGAGGTCTACGAGCGCATCAAGGCGGATACGCTGCAGGCGGTCCGCGGCACGGTGCAGGCCGACATCCTGAAGGAGGATCAGGCGCAGAACACCTGCATCTTCTCGACGGAGTTCGCGCTGCGCATGATGGGTGACGTACAGCAGTACTTCATCGACCGGCGGGTCCGCAACTTCTACTCCGTGTCGGTTTCCGGCTATCACATCGCCGAGGCCGGCGCGAATCCAATCTCACAGCTCGCCTTCACGCTCGCCAATGGCTTCACCATCGTCGAGTACTATCTCGCACGCGGCATGGCCATCGATGATTTCGCGCCCAACCTGTCGTTTTTCTTCTCGAACGGCATGGACCCGGAGTACGCCGTGATCGGCCGGGTGGCCCGCCGCATCTGGGCGCGGGCAATGCGTGAGCGCTATGGCGCGGGGCCGCGCAGCCAGATGCTCAAATACCACGTGCAGACTTCCGGGCGCAGCCTGCATGCGCGCGAGATCTCCTTCAACGACATCCGCACGACCCTGCAGGCGCTGTATGCGCTTTTCGACAACTGCAACAGCCTCCATACCAACGCGTATGACGAGGCACTGACCACCCCCACCGAGGAGAGCGTGCGCCGCGCAGTGGCGATCCAGCTCATCATCAATCGTGAGCTCGGGCTCAATAAGACGCAGAACCCCTGGCAGGGCTCATTCGCGCTCGAATATCTGACGGATCTGGTGGAAGAGGCCGTGTACCGCGAGTTCGATGCCATCTCCGAGCGCGGCGGCGTGCTCGGCGCGATGGAGACGATGTACCAGCGCGGCAAGATCCAGGAGGAGTCGCTCTACTACGAGACCAAGAAGCACGATGGAAGCCTGCCCATCGTCGGAGTCAACACCTTCCTCTCCAAGTCCGACGGGCTCGAGGAGCATGCCGGCGCGGCGCTCATCCGCTCGACCGAAGAGGAGAAGCAGGACCAGGTCGCCGCCGTGCGGGCCTTTCAGGCGCGCAACGCCGAGCGGACCCCCGCCGCACTCGGGCGGCTCAAGCAGGCCGCCTGCGGTGACGGTAACGTCTTCGCGGAGCTGATGGAGTCCGTCAAGACCTGCTCGCTCGGGCAGATCTCTCAGGCGCTGTATGAGGTGGGCGGGCGCTATCGCCGGAACATGTGAGGTCCGGCTCCCCGAGGGCGAGAAGGATCGCTGCGCGCGCACCGTCTCTCAGCGCTGCGGAAGAAGCCTCGCCGGCATCCGGCGCTGCCTCTACCGCCGGCAGGATGTCGACCTCGATCCGTCCCGGTCGCGGCAGCCCGCCGGTTGGCGGTAATGCGGCACGCGTCCCGCGCACTACGGCGGGGATGACGGGACAGCCGGCACGCGCCGCGGTCACGAAGGCGCCGGTGTGAAACTTCAATAGACCCGGGGTGCGGGTGAAGGTCCCCTCGGGAAAGAACACCAGTGAGTGACCGCTCGCCGCGTTGCGCAGCACTCGCCGGGCATCCGCCGCCCCCCGGTTGCGGTCGAAACGCTCCACGAACTCCGAGCCGATGCGCTTGAGGAAGAGGCCTGCCAGCGGCACGGTCGACATCTCGCGCTTGATGACGAAGCTGAAGCGGGCGGGCAGTGCGGCCGTGAACACGAGTCCATCGAGATAGCTCGCGTGATTGGCCACCACCACGCATTGTCCGGACGCGAGCCGCTCCATCCCGCGGACGGTGAGCGGCATGCCGGCCACCACGAGAAAGGTGCGTGCGAGCGCGCGGGCCGCCGCGCGGCGACGGTACACCCCGGGCAGGATCAATGTCGCGGCGAGCGCGGCGAGCCCCAGAATGAGGAACGAGATCGCCGCGTACAGCGCGTAGACCAGCAGCACAGGCGCCCAGCCGCGTGCTCGCAAATGTGATCCGCTTCTCTTTATGTTAATGCTCGGACTCGGATGTGAAGGTCATCACGTCGGTCGCTCGGCCGCACTCACCATACTGCGGTCGCTAGCTTGACCGCGACCTGCGGGCCGAGAACGGAATTGTCGAACCATTCTGCCGCAATTGCCATGACCGCTCAGGCCGAGTCCACGGACCCGGCGGTGTCCCGTTTTCTCGACGCCGTCTGGTTGGAGCGAGGCCTGTCGCCCAACACACTGGCTGCCTATCGGGCCGACCTCACCGCGCTGGCGCGCTGGCTGGGGGAGCGCAAGGTTCCGATCGTCAATACCTCGCGCGCGGACCTGCAGGATTTCATTGCCTGGCGGGTGCGCGAGGGAGCACGGCCCCGCTCCACGGCGCGGCAACTGTCGAGTTTCCGCCGCTTCTTCCGCTACCTCGTGCGCGAAGGGGGCATCCACGAGGACCCGACGGCGCAGATCGCGATGCCGAAGATAGGCCGCTCGCTGCCGAAGTCGCTCACGGAGGAGGAGGTCGAGTCGCTGCTCGGCGCCCCGGTGGTGAGCGATCCGCTCGGCAATCGGGATCGCACGATGCTCGAGGTGCTCTATGCCACGGGACTGCGCGTCTCGGAGCTGGTGAATCTCGGGCACAACCAGGTCAACCTCAATCAGGGCGTGATCCGCATCCTCGGCAAGGGCAGCCGCGAGCGGCTGATTCCTCTGGGCGAAGAGGCGGTGCGCTGGCTGACGGAGTTCGAGCACGGCCCGCGCGGTGAGATCCTGCTCGAGCGGCAGACGGACTTCCTCTTCCCGACGCGGCGCGGCGATCGCATGACCCGTCAGGCGTTCTGGCACATCATCAAGCGCTACGCCCGCAAGGCGGGGATCTCCAAAGATCTCTCGCCGCATACACTGCGCCACGCGTTCGCGACGCATCTGCTCAATCACGGCGCGGACCTGCGCGTCGTCCAGATGCTGCTGGGACATAGTGACCTGTCGACTACACAGATCTATACGCACGTCGCACGCGAGCGGATGAAAGAGCTGCACGCGCAGCATCACCCTCGCGGGTAAGGGCAGCCGGGTCCATGGATGACCGGGCAGGGCGCCCTGCCGCCCCGGACGGTCACCGGCACGAGCCCTACTTCTCCAAGAGATTCAGCTTGTCGGGCTTGCCATCCCATTCCTTGGCATCAGGCGGTGCATCCTTCTTCTCAGTGATCACCGGCCACTGCTTGGCGAGCTCGGCGTTGAGCTTCTTGAACTGTTCCTGACCGGGCGGCAGCTCTTCCTCGGAGAAGATCGCTTCCGCCGGACACTCCGGCTCGCAGAGCGTGCAGTCGATGCACTCATCCGGGTCGATGGCGAGAAAGTTCGGCCCCTCGTGAAAACAGTCCACGGGGCAGACCTCCACGCAGTCCATGTACTTGCACTTGATGCAGTTTTCAGTAACGACAAAGGTCATGAGTGTGTGCGCTGCGCGCGGCGGGCGCGCGCCAAAAGACATATTCTGCCATGCGTGCGGGGCCGGTCGCAAAGTCGCTTCCGGCATGAGGTAAGACCCTCACTGTCTCAGGCGTCGATCGAGCGAGGCGAAATGATACGGCTCGACACCGGCCGCGCGATCCTCCAGGTAGTGCCGCAGGCTGAAGTCGGTGCTCGGGAAGGCCAGCTCCTCCCAGGGGATCTGCTCCGGACGGACGAGCTCGACTTCCAGGCTTTCGGGTCCGGCGCCGAACTCCGGCTTGGGCAATGTCGCACGGAAGAAGACATGGACCTGCTGTGCGTGGAGCACATGGACGACAGCCAGTAAGGAGCCGACCTCGACCTCAGCCAAGGCTTCCTCCCGGGACTCGCGAGCGGCCCCCTGCTGCAGGGTCTCACCGTTCTCGAAGAAGCCGGCCGGCACCGTCCAATAGCCGCGTCGCGGCTCGATGGCGCGCCGGCAAAGGAGGATGCGGCCGTCGTGCTCGGGTACACAACCGACGACGAGCCGCGGGTTCAGATAGTGAACGGTCCCGCACGCGTCGCAGACATGTCGGGCGAGGTGATCGCCCGGCGGCACGCGAAGATCGACCCGGGCGCCGCACTGAGTGCAGAAATTCATGGTGTGACGTCAGGATACGGTCCGCTAGGAGCCTTGTCGATGGCCAGGCGGCATGGAGTCGAGGCCGCCCGAGCCCCCGACTCACGGGGTTGCTGATCCGTGGGCTGCGCGAGGCGCTACCGCAGGTGCAGCGCGCGGCGCACGCCGGTCGAGGCGCTCTGGTAGCTCTCGCGGTCGATCCTCACCAGGTCGCGCCCTTCGTTCTTTGCTTCGTAGAGGGCCGCGTCGGCGCGAGCGATGATCTCATCGAGCGAGCGCGCTCCGTCGGCCGTGGTGGCGAGTCCGGCGCTGAAGGTGATGCGCAGCGGCGGCGCTTCCTTGCCGGCGGCGGGCAGTTGGATGGCGAGCGCGAGGACCCGCAGGCGCTCGACGGTCGCGAGTGCAGCATCCAGCGTGGTTTCCGGCAGGATGAGCAGGAACTCCTCACCGCCCCAGCGGCCGAGGACGTCCGCGGCGCGCAGTGCGCCGCGGCCGACACGGGCGAATTCCCGCAGGACGTGATCGCCCGCCGCGTGGCCGCAGCGGTCGTTGATGGCTTTGAAATGATCGAGGTCGATGATCGCAACCGTCAGCGCCCGCGAGTGCGCGACTGCGGCTTCGAGCGCAGCGGTGGCAAGCTCGATCGTGCGCCCGCGGTTCGGGATGCCGGTCAGGTTGTCCTCGGTCGCGAGGCGCATGAGCTGCCGGCGATGACGCAGGTAGGCGTAGAGGATGTAGGAGAGGAGCGCGATGATCAGCACGCCTGCCGTGTTGGCGACGGCCACCCAGCGCAGGGTCTCCTTCTGACGGCTCTCGCGCTGCTGCGTCAGCTCGAGCTGGCGCTGCAGCAAGGCGTTGCGTGCGATCTCTCGGTCCGCGACCGCCCGCTCCTTGACGGTCTCCTGCATCCGCATGCTGCGTGCGAGGTTCTCTTCACGATCGCGACGGACGAATTCCTCGAGGTTGGAATACGCCAGGTTGTAATTACGCTCGGCGGCATAGGCGCGCGCGCGCGTGCGGTACGCGATTCCGACTCCGCGCGGAGCCATGTCGGTGCCGTTGTGGTCGAGCACGCCATTCAGGATGCCGAGCGCTTCTTTCGCCCGGCCCTCGTTCAGGTCGATGATTGCCAGAAGGCCTTGAGTCTCCTTCAACACGTCCGTGGTGTTGCTGGCGGCGAATATCCGCGCGGCGCTGTCACAGCTCGGGCGCGCCGCCTGATACTGACTCAGCTCGGTCAGCGATTCGCAGATGCGCATGTCCGCGAAGGCCACGCCCTGCGTGTCGCCGAGCGACTGGCTGATGCCGCGGGCCTGCCGGAAGGTATCGATCGCGGGATCGTATTCCCGCATCGCCTCGAGAATCGCGCCCTCCAGGTAGTAGGACACGGAGAGGGAGAGCGAATTGCCGTGCGCCGTATCCCAGGCGATCCTCTGGCGCTGCAGCGTGAGCGCTTCGGGGTAGTCGCCGACCGTGCGCAATGCGGCGGCGAGCGCGCTCGCCGCCTTGGAGTGCGCCGCGGCGCGTCCTGGCAACTCCGTATCGTGGTAGGCCTGTGTCAGGATCCGCGTGGCCAGGGCGTTCTCACCCGCACGGCGCTCGAGGTCACCGAGCGCGATCGCGAGGCAGATGTTGGACATCGAGTCCGTGGGCAGGTGGCCGCGCGCCGACTCGATGGCGGTGATCGCATCGCGTATGCCGTCCTGAGTGTAGATGTTGAGGGCGGCAGTCGCGAGCAGCTCGAGGCGCAACGGGTCCGTCGCGCCGCTGAGGAGCGCAAGTCCCTTCAGCGCCGTCGCGCGCGCCTCGTGATCGAGCTCCAGCGCGGAATAAGCATCCGCCTGTACGGCGTAGAGCGCCGCGAGCTGCCGCGAGCCCGCCGGCGGGGAGGCGCTTTCGACCGTGCGTAAGCGGACGGCGAGGGTGGTAAGCGTCTGGATGGCGTTCTTGTCCACCGTGGGATCGAGCGTCACGTAGGCGGAATCCGCGACGGGGAAGCAGTCGGCCCGCGCCGCCATCGGGGTCAGCGTGCAGAGCGCCAGGACGAAGCACGCCGCCGGCGCGGTGGTCGCCGTTTTGCGTGGCTTTCCGGGGCTGAAAACGAACCTGCGCATCGAGACCGCAACCTTACCGTTCTCCCTCGTCCGCTGGCGCCATCGGACTTCACGCTTCCGCGGGCTCGGACGAGTGGCGGGCGCGCCAAATGAGTGCAATCCACGGCCCGCGGCAGGGCGCGGCGATCCGCGGCACTCGCGTGACGCGGGTCACATTCCGCAGCGGCGCGCCGGCGGCAGTGGTTAGGTTGGCTCTGCAGGCAGCGTGCAACCGGGAGCTGCGTCCCGGAAGGGATCGGACTGCCTCGGCTACGCTGCCGGGAGCATGAGGAGCTCACGGCCGGCTGCTCACGCGAGCCTGACCAAGTTTTGGGAGCGATCTCATTTCCGCGAAGCGTGACAACGCGCCTCTTCGCGCCCGAGCGGCAGCGCCCGACGGCGATCCGTCATCGCGCCGGAGTGTCGGACAGGCCGCCGAAGTGTTGGTCGAAGCCCTGCCGGATCTCGCGCTTCTCATCGGGCGCGATGGCGTCGTGCTGGCTCAGGGTGGGGGCCGCGAAACGGCCGCGTTGCGGCCACAGGGCGATCCCGTGGGCAAGCCGCTGGAAGCCTCGTGGCCGGCTCCCATTGCCGCATTGCTGCGGCAACTCGCCCGCAAGGCGATCGCACAGCGTACAGCGGTCGAGGCGCGCTTCTTCCGGGACAGGACCGAGTACGCCGCGCAGGCGTCGGCGCGGGGTCCAGACCGGGCCGTCTGTGTGATCCGGGCAGTCCCCAACATCGCCGTAGAAGACACCGCGGAGACGGGCGCGCATCCCGCACCGCAGCTCGACCGCCGTGGCTTTCTGCAGCGGTTCAAGGAGTCACTGTCGTGGGCCTCATTGCGCGAAACGCCGATCGCGCTCGCCGTCATCCACATCGAGGGCGTGACCGATATCGCACAGGTGCTGGCCTCCCAGGTGTCCGAGCAGGTCATGAGCGCGGCGATCCGCAGGCTGCCGCCCCCTCAGGGCACGGGAGCGGCGGGCTCGAGCCCGCCGTGGTACCTCGGGCAGCTGAGCGAAGGCCTGCTCGCGATCGTCATCGAGAGCGCCGACCGGGAGCCGATCGAGGCGTGCATCGCTCAAGTCTGCTCGAGTCTGCGCGAGCCGATCCGTACGGGCGATGCCGAATTCCACCTGACTCCCTACGCCGGAGTTGCGATTCTCGGCCAGGACGCCTCCACACCCAAGCTCCTCCTCGAGCAGGCGCGTGCTGCTGCGATGGAGGCACGCAGATCGGGTTCTACGCGGGGCATCCGCTTCTTCACGGACACCATCAAGCTGCGCACTCTCGCGCGTATCGATTTGACGCGTGAGCTGCGCAACGCCATCGCGAACGGCGACATCCGTTTGCGCTACACGGGCCGCCACGACCTCAAGAGCGGGCGCCTCGCCGCCTGGGTGGGATATCTTCGCTGGCAGCACCCGCTGCGCGGCGAGATCCGTCCTGCGGAATTCCTGCGCGTCGCTGCGGCGACCGGACTGGCAGCCTCGCTGTCCCGCGCCGTGCTCGCGCACCTGCGCCGCGACTTTGCCGTGCTTGCCGCCCACTGCGACCCTGATGTATGCATCTCGTTCGGCGCGCTGCGCCATCACGTGCTGCACGAGGAGTTCCTGAGCGATGTGGCGCTGCTCATCAACGAGGGCGGCATACCGGCGAAACGGCTCGAGCTGAGAATCGCCGAGAAAGTCTTCATTACGCGCGAGCGGACGCAATCCGAGGCGCTGACGCGCCTGGGTGTCCGGCTGGTGGTCGATGAGGTGGCGCGTGGCATGGGATCGCTCGACTCACTGGCGCGCGCGCCGATCTGGGGCCTGCAGCTCGATCGCGCCTGGGTCGCCGCGCTGCACACCGATCCCATCGCCCGCAGGGTCTGCCGGGCCGGCATCGAGATGGCCGCCGCGCTCGGGCTCGTGCCGCTCGCGACCGGAGTCGATGATGCGCAGACGCGGGATGCCCTGATCGAGCTCGGCTGCATCTACGGCAGCGGCGATCTCTATCGGGACGATGAATTGGACATAACAGCCAACCGATTTGACGGGGCCATTATGTGACTGCCGTCACGTTGCCGCCGGGGTCGATGCGCCCGGCTCGACTGCGAGCCGCGTCACACTCACCCAGAATGCGCGTCAACAAAAACGCTGTCACAGGTCGCCGCAATGCGCATCCCCCGACTGATTCCCACTTCGATACTGGCCTTGGCGCTGGCCGCCACCGCGACGCCGGTCATTGCCGATACCAGCCTGTACATCGTGCAGGCGCCTACCTCGGCGGCCGCCCGCGCGAGCGTGCTGCGGGTGCATGGGGTGCTGCAGAGCGACCTCACGATCATCCACGCCGTGGCTGCGCGCCTCGATTCGCAGCAGGCCGCGCGCCTGCGTGCCACTTCCGGGCTGCGCCTCTTCGAGGATCGGCACGTGGCGGCGAGCTCGCTTCTCGGCAGTCTCACCCAGACTCTGAGCACCACGACGAACTCGCTCAATCAGACCCTCGCCACGAGCCCCCTGGTATCGAGCGTCACGGGTACGGCGGTCCCCCTCGTCACGACGGTCACCGGCAACTCGCTCACGAGCACGGTGACGGCGCCCCTCGTCTCGACGCTGAGTGCCGGCACGGCCACACAGGACGGCAAGGGCGTGCTCGGGCTCACTCTGACCTATCAGACGAACTATCCGATGCTGGTCGGCGCGGATACGCTGCAGCAGGCCGGTATCACGGGAAAGGGTGTCACCATCGCGGTACTCGACTCCGGGCTGTGGCAGGACGTCCTGCAGAACTACGGCTCGCGCATCCTCGCCACCCGGGACGTCACCAACGGCGGCTCGGGTCAGGTAACCGGCGATCCTTACGGTCACGGCACGCACGTCACCTCCATCGCCGCCGGCGGCGCGCAGAACATCGCCGGGCAGTATCTCGGCATCGCGCCGAAGGCGAACCTCGTCATCGTGCGTGCCCTCGACGCTGATGGCGCCGGAAGCTATTCCGACATCATCGCGGGCATCAACTGGATCGTGGCGAACCGCCAGAAATACAACATCCGGATCCTCAACCTGTCGCTCGGGGCCACCCCGCAGTCATTCTACTGGGACGACCCTCTCGATCAGGCCGTCATGGCCGCCTGGCGGGCGGGCATAGTCGTGGTCGCAGCCGCGGGCAATGACGGGCCGAGCCCCATGACGATCGACGTGCCCGGCAACGTGCCTTACGTCATCACAACAGGCGCGCTCACGGACAACTACCAGCCTTACAGCACGAACGACTGGCGGCTGGCTTCGTTCTCCTCCACGGGACCCACGTACGAGGGCTTCGTCAAGC
Organism: Steroidobacteraceae bacterium; assembly: GCA_035652555.1. GTDB lineage: Bacteria > Pseudomonadota > Gammaproteobacteria > Steroidobacterales > Steroidobacteraceae > 13-2-20CM-66-19. The sequence goes on from DASRDO010000052.1 coordinate 26,680, forward strand.
CCGAGATGGTCGCTCCCGGCGGGCACATGGTCGCCTCGATGGCGAGCGGCAGCTATCTCGCCAACATCGACCCCAACTCGATGGACGTCGTCGAGCAGATGTTCACGATGTCCGGCACCTCGCAGGCGGCTGCGGTGACCACCGGCGTCGTCGCGTTGATGCTGCAGGAGGATCCGACGCTCAGGCCGGACGACGTGAAGTGTCGCCTGATGGCCTCCGCGCGGGCCGCCGTGACCTCCGCCGGCGCTCTCGCCTACAGCGTCTTCCAGCAGGGAGCCGGCCTCATCGATGCGGTCGCGGCAGTCAACAGCTCCGCGGTCGGCTGCGCCAACCAGGGGCTCGATATCGGCGCCGATCTCGCCGGTACGGAGCACTTCGGCGGCCCGGCCAATCGCGATGCGAGCGGCAACTACTACATCATGAACATGCAGGCATCGAGGGCGGGGACCGCGCAGCCGGGAGATGGCTTCACCTGGTCGAGCTCGTATGCCGGCACCCAGGGATACGCCTGGAGCGAGGCCTACCCCTGGAGCCAGGGATTCGCGTGGACGCAGGCCTACGTCTGGTCGAACAATTTCGCCTGGGCAAGGAACTTCGCCTGGGCCCGCAACTTCGCCTGGGCGCGCACGGTTCCGTGGTGGAACAACTCACAGGCTCCGGCCCCGAAGGCACCCGCCCCCATCGTGCCGTGGGTGCCCAACCAGTAGCGCATACCATGATGCCGTGAGCACGATAGCCCGCGCCGGGGCCTCGATGCGGCGCATCATCGGTACGACGCTCTTGTCGATCGCGGCAGCCTCCACGGCTGCCGCGGCCGATGCGCCCCCGCTCGTTCTCACGCAGCTGACGACCGCCGACGGCCTGCCGCAGGGCGGCGTGCACGCGGTCCTGCAGGATTCCCAGGGATTCATGTGGTTCGGCACAGAGGACGGCCTGGTCCGCTACGACGGGCAGGAGCTCGTCCGTTACGGGTACTCGCGCGAGGAGGCTCGCGGCCTGCCGGGCACCTACATCAATCAGATCGTCGAAGGTCCGCGCCACGATCTGTGGTTTGCGATCAATGGCGGCCTCGCGCGCTGGAGCCGGGCGGAGGATCGCTTCACGGTCTATCGCCACGATCCCAACAGCCCGAGCTCCCTCGCGAGCGACCAGGTCAACACCGTCTCGATCGACGCCAAGGGGCGGGTCTGGATCGGAATGGCCGACGCGGGTATCGACATTCTCGACCCGCGGACCGGCCGATTCGAGAGCCTGCGGCACGAGGCCGCGGCGAGCGGCTCCTTGGCGAGCGATCACGTGACCACGCTGAGTCGCGACCGCGCCGGCAATCTCTGGGTGGGCACCGATCAGGGGCTCGATGAGCTCGAGGCCGGCGAAAAGCGCTTCCGCCATTTCCACCACGTGGACGGTGATCCGCGGACGCTGAGCGGTAACGACATCTGGCGGGTGCTCGAGGACTCGAGCGGCTCGATCTGGGTCGCCACGTACGGGGGTGGCCTCGATCGGATGGATCGCAGCGGCCATGTGCTGCAGGTCCTGCGGCACGACCCGCGCCGGCCCGACTCGCTCGCGAGCGATCAGGTGCAGGCGCTGCTCGAGGACCGTCAGGGGCGCTTCTGGGTGGGGACCACGGATGGGTTGGATCTGCTCAACCGTGCGACGGGCGCGATCGTTCACTATCGCCACCTGCGCCAGGACCCTGGATCCCTGCCGGATTCATCGGTCTTTTCTCTCTATCAGGACAGCGCCGGGCTCGTGTGGATCGGCACGGCCACGGGAGGGGTGAGCCGCTGGGATCCGCGCAGCGCGGAGCTCGGTGCCCGCCGGCCCGATTGGCTCGGCAAGTTCGTCACGGCCTTCGCCGATGCGCCGGAGGGCCGCGTCTGGATCGCATCGATGGGGGGTGGCCTGGTCGAGTACGACGCGGATACCGGCCGCAAGCTCGACCTGAGTACGGTCACAGGCCGGAAAACGGCTCTCGATGATGTACCGGTGATGTCCTTGCGCGAAGATCGCAACGGCATGCTCTGGGTGGGAACCATGGACAGGGGCGTCGCAACGCTGAGCCGCAACAACCAACTGAAGTGGATTGGCGCCAAGCGCGGCGACCCGCACTCCCTGAGCGCTGCGGGAGTCATGACGATCTTCGAATCCCGTGACGGAGAGGTATGGGTCGGGACCTTCGGCGGTGGTGCGAATGTCATCGATCCGGCAACGGGCCTGGTCCGCCAGTTGCCCTACGGATCGGCATCGGGTGCAGTCAGCGCCGATAGCGTGACTGCGTTTGCGCAGGACTCCCGGGGGAACCTCTGGATCGGGACGGATGGCGGGGGCCTCGATCTCGCCCGCCCCGATGGCACCGTGATCAAGGTGTTCCGCCACGATGCACATGACCCATCCAGCCTCCCGTCGGATACGGTGTACGCTCTGGCGGTGGACCCGCATGATCGGGTCTGGGTCGGAACGAGCGGCGGCGGGCTCGCTGTCGCGAGGGATGGCTCCTCGGCGCCGCAGGCGATCCGGTTCCAGACGCGTTCCCTCGGCCAGGGACTCACGAGCGACACCATCTACGGTGTGCTCGTCGATGGCGATGGCCGCATCTGGCTGAGCGGCAATGCGGGGCTGATGCGTCTCGATCCCAACACCGGCGCGGTCAAGACCTTTCACGTCGCGGATGGGGCCGCAGGCGAGGAATTCACCACCAACGCTTATTTCCGCACGCGCGACGGCCGGCTCTGCTTCGGCGGCCCGAGCGGGTTCAACATCTTCGAGCCGTCGCATCTCACGGAGCGCTCGGAATCGCCGCTTCTCGCGCTGACACGTGTGGAGATCGGCGGAGCTGCGGCGCCGGGCGCGACACCCTACTGGCGGCGTCAGCGAATCCCGCTCGACTACCGCGCCAACATCGTCTCGCTCGATGTCAGCGTGCTCGATTTCACCTCCCCCAGGCACAACCGCATCGCCTACCGCATGGCCGGGCTCACCGACCGCTGGATCGACCTCGGCGCGCAGCATCGCATCACGCTCACCAATCTCGAACCGGGGAATCACGTCCTCGAGGTGCGCGGCGCCAACTCCGACTCCGTGTGGAGCGCGCCTCTGAAGATCACGCTGCACCGCGACCCGGCGCCGTGGGCCTCACCCTGGGCCTACGCGCTCTATGCGCTCGCGATTCTCGGGCTTGCCGCGCATCGGCTCCGCAAGCAGGCGCTCGAGCGCAGGCACCAGGTGCGCGAGCGTGAGCGGCTGGAGGCGGAGGTCGCCGCGCGCACCCATGAGCTTTCCGAGAGCAACCGCCAGCTTGCCGACGCGGCGCGTGCCAAGAGCGACTTCCTCGACCGGATGAGCCACGAGTTGCGTACGCCGATGAATGGCGTCGTCGGGATGACCGAGCTGCTGGCTCGCACGCCGCAGTCGAGCACCCAGGCGCGGCTCACGCAGACCATCCGCTCCTCCGCGCAGGTCCTCCTGCGCATCGTCAACGACCTGCTCGATCTGTCACGTGCCCAGGCCGGCAAGATCGCGCTCGAGAAGCTGCCCGTCGAGCTCGACCGGATCCTGGAGGAGTGCGCCGGGCTCTTCAGCGGCACCACGCAGGCCAAGGGCATCCAACTCGATGTGCGGCCGCCGACGCCGGCTCAGCATGCACTGCGGGGACGCAGCCTCATCGGCGATCCGTTCCGGATACGGCAGATCGTGATGAACCTGATCGGCAACGCGGTGAAGTTCACCGAGCACGGCGAGATCCTGGTGCAGGGGGACATCGACCTTGTGGACGCGGAACGGGCCGCCGTTCAGATCACCATTGCCGATACCGGCATCGGCATGGAGGCGGCAACCGTCCAGAAGATCTTTCAGCCCTTCACACAGGCCGACGAATCGACCAGCCGGCGATTCGGCGGCAGCGGCCTCGGTCTTGCGATCTGTCGCGAGCTCGCGCAGATGATGGGCGGAAGCATCACTGTCGAGAGCACACCGGGCACAGGCTCGACCTTCCGTGTGCGCCTGCCTCTCGATCTGAGCGCGGCCGCATCGCATCCGGCGGCCACGGCCACGGCCGCGGAGCCGGCCGGCCATACCGCGGATGCATCCACCGGAGCGATCGGCGCCCACGTTCTGCTCGTGGAGGATGAGCCGGTCAACGCGGCGGTCGCGCAAGGTTATCTCGAAGCGCTCGGTTGTACGTCCGTCTGGACCAAGGATGGCGCGGAAGCGCTTGCACGCAGCGCGGGCGAGCGTTTCGACCTGATCCTGATGGATATCAACATGCCCGCCTTCGACGGCTACGAGACTGCGCGGCTGATGCGCGAGCGGGCCGGAACGGGTCGTCGCGTCCCCATCGTTGCCCTGACCGCGCACACCCCCTCGCAGGTTCGCGCGCGCTGCGAGGCAGCCGGCATCGATGACGTGCTCAGCAAGCCATATACACCAGAGGATTGCGAGCAGATGCTGCGGCGCTGGGTGCCCTCCGATCGCAAGCCTCGAGCCCGCATGCAACCGAGTGGCGGACCGATGACCGGAACGATCACGCAGGGGCGAGAGCAGGTGCCCAACACGGGCGATGGGCGAGCCATTCCGCCGGCCGAAGACCTGGCGAAGATCGACCCGGCGACCGTGGTGCGGCTGCGCGGCACCGGCGTTGCAGGCCGGACCAGTCTCTATGTCAGGCTGGTCGAGCTCTTTCGCGCCGGCTCGACCACGGCGCTCGGTGAGCTGCAGTCGGCGCTGCGCGGTGGCGACCTCGCGGCGGCGCGCGCGATCTGCCACAAGCTCAAGTCCAGCGCTGCGAACGTTGGGGCGATGGCATTCTCTGAGGACGTTCGCCGGCTCGAGCAGCTGTGCGCGGCGGCGGATGTGACCGCAGCCTGGAGTGTGTTCGAGCGTCTGCACGCGGCTCATCCGTCACTCATTGCGGAGCTGGCCGGATTCGAGCGAAGAGAGATCGCATGACCGGGAAGCCCATAGCGATCATTGCGGACGATGAGGAGACCGGGCGGCTCCTGCTCGCCGAGTCTGCCGAGCAGGTGGGGCTCGCGCCTCTCATGTTCGACAACGGTACTGACGCGCTGGAGGCGGCACGCCTATACGGTGCCGCAATCGTCCTTCTGGACGTTGAGATGCCCGGGATGGATGGCTACGCTGTTTGCCGATGGCTGCGCAGCGATCCGCGTTTCACCACCATCCCGATCGTGATGGTGACCGGTCACGAGGATTCCGCGGCCATCACGCTGGCTTTCGATGCCGGTGCCACGGATTTCGTGTCGAAACCTGTCAATTGGGCGCTGCTGCCCCGGCGTCTGGAGTACATCCTGCGCAACGCAGCCGCCGCGGAGCGGATCGAGCGGCTCGCCTATTTCGATCCACTCACCGGACTACCCAACCGGCAACGTTGCCTCGAGACGGCGCAGCGGCAGTTCGCCGAGGCTTCGCGCTCGGGAGAGACCGTTGCGGTGGTTTACCTCGACCTCAACAGCTTCAAGCGGATCAACGACACCTTCGGCCATTCGGCGGGCGATGCGGTATTGCGCACCGTTGCCGGCAAGCTCACCCACTCGCTGCAGGCACCGGAAGGCAACCCTGCGCATGTATCGCTCGCGCGCTTCGGTGGAGATGAGTTCGTGATCCTGGTGAGACACCCTGATGCGGGAGCGCTCTCGCTGCGCCTCGCCGAGAAGTGCAGCGCCGCGTTCAAGGAGCCCATCGTCCATGAGGGCCTCGAGTTCTACTCGACCCCGAGCATAGGAGTTGCCGTCTATCCGCAGGACGGCGGCGATGTTGCCACCGTGCTCAAGCATGCAGACACCGCGATGTATCAGGCGAAGACCGGCAACGCCGCACCGATCGCGCTGTACACGCCGGCGATGAGCACCCGCCTGCGGGACTGGCTCGAGCTCGAGGCGCGGTTGCGCCGCGCCGTGCAGGAAGACCGGGTGCAGCTGCGCTATCAGCCCAAGTTCAGCCTGAAGGACCAACGGCTGTCGGGAGTGGAGGCGCTGCTGCGTTGGTACGACAGCGAGCATGGCGAAGTCTCGCCTACCCGTTTTGTCGAGATCGCCGAAGACAGCGGGCTCATCCTCGAGATGGGAAGCTGGGTCGTGCGCGCGGCCTGTCGCCAGCTGCGCAAGTGGCTCGATGCGGGCTTTCGCATTCCGGTGGCGATCAACGTCTCCGGCAAAGAGCTGCTGCACGGTGATCCGGCCCGCATCCTCGAGACGGAGGCGGCCGCCGCCGGCGTTCCGACCGCGCTCATCGAGGTCGAGATCACCGAGTCGGTCCTGGTGCAGGACTCGAGCAAGGTGCGCCAGGCGCTCGAGCGGCTGCGCGAGCTCGGCTGCCGCATTGCACTCGATGACTTTGGCACCGGCTATTCCTCGCTCGCCTACATCACGCGCTTCCCGCCCGACCGCCTCAAGATCGACAAGGCGTTCGTGCGCAACGTCGACTGCTCGGCGAGCGATGCAGCGATTGCCAACGCGATCCTCTCGCTCGCCAAGACTCTGGGCCTGGTCGTCACCGCCGAGGGCATCGAGCGGCCGAGCCAGCTCGAGTGGCTGCGTGCGCGCGGTTGCGATGAGGCACAGGGATTCCTGCTCGCACGGCCGCTCACGGCGGCGGAGCTCGAAGCACAGTTTCTGCGCGCGGCGGCGCCCGTATCGTCCCCCGCTGGGGTAAGCGGCGAACCTGCGTCACACTTCGCCCGGAAGGCCTAAAGGGCAGGCCGCGCATGCCGAAGAACTATGTGAAGTACATGTCTTCAGGTGTGACTCAGTTCTCATGCGCGTTCCCGGGTTCCAATCGAGCAACCAGCTGGTGCGGTCAGCCGACCGCGGCCGGGCGCCGTTCGTCATTGCCACGATCCTCGCCTGCCTCGCCCTGAACATCCTGGCGCTCGGCGCCCTCGTGCTCGCTCATGCCCAGGACGGGGCCCATCACACCTCGATCGGGCTGCCTGCGCTCTTCGGGCTCTGCATATTCCTCAGCACGCTGCTCGCCCTGCAAACCATCGTCCGCCGCCGCAGTGAGTTCAAGCTCGAGGGGACGATCCGGCGGCAGAGCCGGCTGCTCGAGGAGATCTCCGCCATGAGCACCATGGTGGAGCTGCTGCAGACCTGCCACTCGCAAGCCGAGGCGAACATCGTGATCCACGGTGCGCTGCCGAAGCTCCTGCCGGGCGTCAGCGGCGCGCTGTATGTCTCGCGACGCGACGATGCCACCCTGGAGCTGCAGGTCGGGTGGGGGTCGATCTCAGCGGCACAGAGCTTTGCGTCCGAGGACTGCTGGGCGCTGCGCCGCGGGCGGCCGCATCTCTATGATCCGGTCAGTGCCGCAACGGTCTGCCGCCATGTCGGGCAGAGTGAGGACAGCTGCCTGTGTGTACCGCTCGCCTCGCAAGGTGACACCCTGGCGGTCCTGCACCTGCGCCCGGACGGCGAGGGCAGTCTTTCGGAGGACGTGCGGCGGCTGGCCTCGGTGCTGGCCGAGCAACTCTCGCTCGCGGTGGGCAACTTGAGGCTCCAGGAGACCTTGCGCAGCGGCTCGGAGCGCGATCCGCTCACCGACCTCTACAACCGGCGCCACCTGGAGATCTCACTCCACCGGGAGCTGGCCCGCGCTCAGCGGCACGGCTTTTCGGTGAGCCTCATCATGCTCGACGTCGATCACTTCAAGGCCTTCAATGACACGAATGGCCACGACGCCGGAGACGAGGTGTTGCGGAACGTTGCACACGTGCTCAAGCGCCATACGCGCGTGGAGGATGTCGCGTGCCGTTACGGTGGCGAGGAATTCCTCATAGTCCTGTCGGCCTGCTCGGTGGATGATGCCTATTCGAAAGCGGAGGCCATCCGTGAGGCCATTGCGCAGCTGCACGTATTCTCGCGCGGCACTGCGCTGCCCCTCGTCACCGCCTCGCTCGGCATTGCCTCGTATCCCGAGGATGGCGAGCGCATCGAAGATCTGATCGCCGCGGCGGACGCCGCGCTCTATCGGGCCAAATCCAGCGGCCGCAACTGCATCGTCGCATCCAATGCGCCGGGGGACATCGTGTTGTTCGAGCCGCGCAGGCGCGCCACCGCCGAGCCTCCGGCAGAGGCGCCCGATGCTATCATGAGGGCTTGAGCGCGCGAGCCAAACGACAGCGACAGTACCAACAGGCCGGCGGCGGAGGGCTGTCCATTCGTTGCTGCAGCGCGGTGGCTGTCACCATTCTGGTTGCGAGCGCGGGGGCGACCAGAGCGTCCGCCGCCCAACCACCCGCGGCGCACTCGGAGGCGGCCAGGGCTGACGCCTTGGTCGCCAAGCTGCGAAATCTGCCGTTGCCGATGCAGGCATTTCCGCGAGGGACCGCCCGGGCGAGCGCCGCGAAAGCAACTCCGCCCCCGTTGCCCGAGCTCGAGTCGAAACGTCAGCGGGTCTATGACGAGCTCCACTCGCTGGGGCCGGCAAGCGTCCCTGCGTTGGCGCATGCGCTTCGCGATCCGGATCCGGAGATGCGGCGCGACGCCGCCGTGGCGTTGGATGTCATAGGCGGTGGCTGGTGGCATTTCGCCGACGGAGGCTCAAAGCTCGACATGCGCCCGGCGTTGCCGGCCTTGCTTGCGGCACTTCAGGACGCCGATCCCGGTGTCCGGGCGTGGGCTGCGCAGGACATCAGCGACATCGGGGCAGCGGCAGCAACGGCGGTGCCGCACTTGCGCGCGATGTTGCACAGCCAGGATCCGGGCTCGCGCAGCAGCGCCTGCAGCGCCCTCGGCGGGATCGGCTCGGCGGCGCGCAGCGCACTGCCTGAGTTGCGCCAGGCCCTCGGCGATTCGAGCCCCGAGGTCAGGCAATCAGCGCGCGCTGCAATCCTGAGCATCGGCCGCAGCGGCGCTTTCCATTGAGGCTCCGCCCAGCCGGCGCACCTGCCGGCAGTTGGCCTGTCCCTTGACATCCGTCGCCGCCCGCCGCCAGACTGTTGCCACTACAACAATCGGGGGCTGCGATGAAAAGCTTCGATAGACCGTATCTGATCTGGGCGCTCAGCTATGCTGCCGCCGGGATGGGCCTCGGCATCTTCATGGCCATGTCCGGCAATCACGGTCAATTCATCACCCACACGCACATCATGTTGGTTGGGTTCGTCACTTCGCTCATTTACGCGGTGATTCACCGTTTGTGGCTGCCGTCGCCCTCGCGCGCGCTCGCGACGGTCCAGTTCATTCTGCACCAGGCGGGCGGCCTCGCGATGTTTGGCGGCCTGCTCCTGCTCTTCGGCCATGCGGCTTCGGAAGAGCAGCTGGGGCCGGTGCTGGGTGCGGCGAGCATCGCGGTGATCCTCGGCGTGCTCCTGATGTTGGTCATGGTGCTGAGATCCGGAGCGCAGGCTCACGGCGTGGACGCGGCCGCCGGCCGGAACGCCGCCACGAGTTGAGTGACGGTCAGCGCGCGCACACGAATCCGCGCGAGCCTCTGTTTCAGCATGCCCCGGTTCTTCGAGATCCAGAGAATCAGGGCGATGAGTGAGCCGCCGGGCAGGATGAGCTCGATGGCCAGGTATGGCGCGGCGCTGCGGATGCAGGCGATGATGTTGGCGATTCGTGGGCTCATGACACATCATTCCAGGGAGGGGTTTGCGTTCCTCGCTCAATAGACGAAGCAGCGCGCCGGAAATCGACGGCGCCCGTGCGACCTTTTCGCGGCTCGCGCGTCTAATAGGTGTGGCGAGACTCTCCATCCATCTGGCGCTATGCGCAGTAGCGGTTTCGGCCGTCTCGCCGGCGGCATGGGCGGCGGGCCCGCCGGTGCTGCCGGTGCCGCTCGTCCCGAATACCGCCCAGGAGAGGCTGCAGACCCAGATGAGCATCCAGCAGGCGCAGGCCCAAGCGCGTCTCGCCGCCGACCAGGCCAAAGTTCAGGCGCAGCTCGATGCCAATCAGGCGAGACTCGAGGGCCAGCTCGCCGCCCAGCAGGCCGGAACCGAAGCGCAGGTCGATGCCGCACGCGCGAGGATCGCCACCCATGCGCAGTTGGCCGCGCTCTCGCTGCCGCTGCCTGTAGCAGGGCCGGTGCAGGCGCTGGGGCAGCGGCGGCCGGGCAACATGGAGCTCACCGCGCTCACGCCGCGGCTCGGCCGCTACTTCGGGACCGACCGCGGCATCCTGGTGGTGCGCGCCCCGACTCACGGGGTGCTGAAGCTCGAGGACGGGGATGTGATCCTCTCGATCGGCGGCCGCACTCCAGCGAGCAGCTCCCAGGCGATTCGAATCCTGACCTCCTACGATCCGGGTGAGAAGATCGAGCTGGTCATCCTGCGCGAGCACCGCAGGCTCGACATCACGACGACGATGTCCGGGCCGCCCACGGCACAGTGAATACGGGGTATTCGGGCGAGTTACCCGACAGAAAGGCTGGCGTGGTGCCCGAGGTCGGAGTCGAACCGACACGCTTTTAAGGGCGGCGGATTTTCATCCCGCTGCGGCTTTCGCCGCCCCGCACGGGGGAACCGCGGGGTTCGTGGGCTGGAGCACGCCTTCACCTTAGCCTTGCGGCCTTAGGTGCCCGCCGTCTGCTCTCTACACCTTTCCCGGAGACTCCGGGGCTTGGCTCGGCATTAGCTCGAAGCGGCGCGCTTCAGGGCCTCTACCGACTTTGACGGGCTTCACCCAGGGGATTTCTCCCCGGGGGCTCAATGAGATGGTCTGAGTCCGCTGCGTCTACCAATTCCGCCACTCGGGCACTGGGGCGCAAGTATAGGGGAGGGGGTGGGGGAAGCATATGGGTGCGACCTTTCGCTCAGGTCATGCATCTAAGGTGTCGTGAGCCGACTTGCCGAAATACCGATATCCAATGAGCTGATCGAGCGGGCGCGCCGTGGAGAAGAGGCCGCGCAGGCGGCGATTTATGGTGCGCTGGGGCCGGCCGTATTCGCGCTGATTCGCCGGCTGGTGGTGAACAGGGCGGTGGCCGAGGACCTCTTTCAGGACACCATGATGGTGCTGTTCCAGCGGCTCGGTGATTTTCGCGGTGAGGCGCCGCTCGGCGCCTGGCTCAGGCAGATCGCGGTTACCCGGTCCCTGATGTACCTGCGCTCGCCGTGGCATCGCGCGCGGCTCCAGTGGGATACGGACGACGACGCGCCACCGAGCGCTGCGGTATCACCCGTCATGCTGGCGACGCCGGGCGATGCACTCGATGTCGAGCGCGCAATGGCGATGCTGACGCCGGTCGGGCGCGCGGTGGTTTGGCTGTTCGAGGTCGAAGGTTACTCGCACGAGGAGATCGCGCGCCTCTTTGGACGCTCTGTCAGCTTTTCCAAGTCGCAGCTCGCACGCGCGCTTGCGCGACTGCGCCAGACGCTGGCGCCGCAGGAGGAAGAGGCATGCACGACGATCTGATCGAGAAGCTCATCGCGCGCCGCCTGCGGGCGCGGGCCGATGAGACCCAGAATCATGCTCCCTATGGCTGGGCTGAGTTTCAGCGCAGGCGAAATGCGCGCGCCGTCCCCACGGACCGCGACGGCCGCACTCGCCCGGGTGTTTTCGCGACGACCGCTGCTGCAGCCGTGCTGGTGGCCGGGTTTGCCATCGCGACGCTGAGCCATTACCGAGCATCGAAGCTGGCGCCGTCGGGAACTGTTGTAAAGGCCAATGATGGCGCCGATACAGGACACGACAACACCCCGCGGGCAACGCAGGATCGGCTGGCCCGGCAACGTACCCGCGCGCTCGAAGGGTGGCTCGCGAATCTGCCGCACGATCCGGCAGTCGTCAGAGTCGGTGCGCATGCGGCCGTGAGCCGGCTCCAGGACCAGATTGCCGCATTGGACGATCTGATGAGCGCGGAGCGGGCCGCGGGCGCGCAGCCGGGCAGGCTCGATGCGCTCGAGCACCAGCGGGCGCAACTCGTGACCTCACTGGCCCAGGTCCGATATGCGGAGATGTTGGCATCGGCAGCACTTTGAGCGAGATAACCCATGAGAATGCATCCCCGACCCCTTTCGATCGTCCTGACCCTGTGTTTCTCGCTGGCAGCGACCGCCGTGTTCGCCGGCAACGCGCAGGCGACACCGCCCGCATCTGCTGCCGCCCCTGAGTCCCCGGTATCGCCGGTGTCTCCTCAGGCCCCTCCAGCTCCCTCGGCGCCCTCTGTTCCCCAGGTCCCGCCTGATTACGCCGTGGCCGTCGATGTCCCCAACGTCCCCAACCCTCCTAACATCGACGAGGCCGCGCTGCAGGCGCGTGTGAATGACGCGCAGCGGCGACTGGAAGTGGCGGCGCAGCAGCTCGCGGCTCTCTCGGCGCAGATGTCCGGCCCGATGATGCGGCGGATGCAGCATTTCGAGATGTTGGCGGGACCCCCGCATGCCCTCATCGGCCTGCAGCTCGAGAGCTCGAGAGGCGAGCCGGGGGCGAGAGTTCGTGAGGTGAGCCCCGGGGGGCCGGCGGAGCAGGCGGGTGTGCGCACCGGAGACCTGATCGTCGCGGTGAATGGCGCTGAGGTAAAGGGGAAGGACCCTGCATTGCAGGTCATCGAGCGGCTGCACGGTGTCACACCGGGAGAGAAGGTGGATCTGCGGGTGTCGAGAGCCGGCAAAATGCACGATCTGACCCTGATCGCCCGCCCGAGCATGAACGATGCCTTCTTCGCGGGCCGGATCCGGCTGCCGCAGATAGAGGTCCCCAACCTCAGGCTCTCCGGTTGGGATGGGCCGGTGATCATCGGCGGTCCCGTGGCCGACATGGAGCTTGCCAAACTCACGCCGGCGCTCGGCCGCTACTTCGGCACCGACTCGGGGGTGCTGGTGGTGCGCGCGCCGCCCAAAGGAGCGCTCGGGCTGCAGGACGGCGATGTGATCCTGTCGATCGACGGGCGTAAGCCCATCGACAGCTCGCACGTCGTTCGGATCCTCGGCTCTTATGATCCCGGCGAGAAGATCACCATGAAGGTGGTGCGGCAGCACCGCGACATCTCGTTCGCCACCACGGTGCCGCAGGAGACTGGCGATGCCCCGCGGATGCTCATGATGCACAACGAGTAGGGCAGTCACTTGCATGGCGGCGATGGAGGCATCGCCATTACCATGCGCGCGTGCTGCGCACCGACTTCGCCTATGACCTGCCACCCGAGCTGATCGCCCAGGCCCCGCTCCCGGAGCGTTCCGCTGGGCGAATGCTCGTGCTCGACCGGCAGACCGGCGTCTTTGCCGACCGCCGGGTGCGCGATCTGCCGGGATTCCTCGCTCCAGGTGATCTGCTGGTCCTGAACGACACGCGGGTCGTGGCGGCGCGGGTATTTGGCTCGAAAGCCTCCGGCGGGCGAGTCGAGATCTTCCTCGAGCGGGCCGTGAGCGAGTACGAGGCGCTCGCTCAGCTGCGCACGAGCAAGCCGGTGCGAGAGGGGCTCGAGATCTCCACGGCGGGTGGCGCCGTTCAGGTGCTCGGGCGGGAGGACGACCTCTGGCGGATTCGCCTGCCGTCGCCGGTGCTCGACTTTTTCGAGCGGTGGGGCCAAGTGCCCCTGCCGCCCTATATCCAGCGTCCGGCGGCTGAGCTGGACCAGCAGCGATACCAGACCATCTTCGCGCGGGAGCGTGGCGCAGTCGCGGCGCCCACGGCGAGCCTGCATTTTGACGAGCCTCTGCTCGCGGAACTCGAAGCGCGCGACATCGGTCTTGCGTTCGTGACCCTGCACGTCGGTGCGGGTACATTCCAGCCCGTGCGGACGGATGACCTCGAATCGCATGTGATGCATGCAGAACGCGTAGTCGTCGGTGCGCACACCTGCGAAGCCATCATGCGGGCGCGCGCCGCAGGGCGGCGCGTCATAGCCGCCGGGACCACCGTCGTGAGAGCCTTGGAATCGGCCGCTGCGAGCGCTCAATCGCAGGAGGAGCGTTCCGGGACGTGCGCAGCGCCGCTGCGGCTGGCACCCTGGTCGGGTGAGACGAGACTCTTCATCAAGCCGGGTTTCAGGTTTCGGGTGGTGGACGCGCTGCTCACGAATTTCCATCTTCCCGAATCGACGCTCCTCATGCTCGTCTGCGCGTTTGCCGGCCGCGACTCGGTCCTGCGCGCGTACCGGCATGCCGTCGGAGAGCGGTACCGTTTTTTCAGCTATGGCGATGCGATGCTGGTGACTACCCAGGTGGATCCTTGAGACCGGCCTTCGAGCTCACCGCGAGGGACGGTGCGGCCCGGGCCGGCAGGCTGCAGACGGCACACGGGCTGGTAGAGACCCCGGCCTTCATGCCCGTCGGCACGTACGGCACCGTGAAAGCCATGACGCCCGAGGAGCTCTATGGCCTGGGCGCCGAGCTCGTCCTCGGCAACACCTTCCACCTGATGCTGCGCCCCGGCGTGCAGATCGTGGCGGCGCACGGCGGCCTGCACGAGTTCATGAGCTGGAAGCGGCCGATCCTGACCGACTCCGGCGGCTTTCAGGTTTTCAGCCTCAAGAGCCTGCGCCGGATCACGGAGGAGGGCGTGCGCTTCCGCTCGCCCGTGGACGGAAGCGAGGTGCGGCTGACGCCCGAGGACTCGATGGAGGTGCAGTTGGGGCTGCGTTCGGACATTGCCATGGCGCTCGATGACTGTACGCCTCATCCGGCGACGGAGCCCGAGGCAAGGGAGTCGATGGAGCGGTCCATGCGCTGGGCGGCTCGCAGCCATGCGCGCTACCACCGTGATGAGCCTCCCGGGGGACTCTTCGGCATCGTCCAGGGCGGGATGCATGGAGCCTTGCGGCTCGCATCGCTCGAGTCCTTGCTGCGCCTCGACTGGCCCGGTCTCGCGGTGGGTGGTCTGGCCGTGGGGGAGCCCGAGGAGGAGCGGCTGCGGATCCTGGAGACGGTCGTCCCTCACATGCCCGCCGACCGCCCACGGTATCTCATGGGCGTCGGGCGTCCGGAAGACATCGTCGCGGCGGTCCTACGTGGTATCGACATGTTCGATTGCGTGATGCCGACGCGCCATGCGCGCAATGGGCATCTCTTCACGGAGGCCGGCGTCATCAACATCCGCAACCGGGTCCATCAGTCGGCCCTGGGCCCGATCGACCCGGAATGCGACTGCTACACCTGCCGGCACTACACGCGGGCCTACCTGCGGCATCTCGACCGCTGCAACGAGATCCTCGGCTGCCGGCTGAATACGATTCACAACCTGGCCTTCTACCTGCGGCTGATGCGGTCGCTCCGGCAGGCGATCGCCGAGGGACGGGCGGCGGCCTTTGCCGCGGCTTACCTCGCGCGCCGGGCGGCAGCGGACGCTGTGGCATAATGGCGCGTTTCACGGCCAGTAGACGACTTCCAGACGTGGTGAGTGCATGAATTCATTGATCCCCCCGGCCTGGGCGCAGGGCGCGCCGGCCTCGGCCACAGGCCAGTTCGCGCCGCTGCTGGTGATGGTGGTCTTCATCGTCATCTTCTACTTCCTGCTGATGCGACCGCAGCAGAAGCGGCAGAAAGAGCATCAGACGCTCATCTCGAAGCTGGCAACGGGGGATGAGGTGGTGACCACCGGCGGGCTCCTGGGGAAGATCACCGATGTCGGCGACAACTTCGTCACCATCGAGGTTGCCGACGGGGTGCGAATCAAGGTGCAGAAGACCCAGGTCAGCGCCCTGATGCCGAAGGGCACACTGAAGAGCGCTTGAGACATGCTCGAATACGCACGCTGGAAGTACATCCTCATTGCCGCAGTGCTGGTCCTGGCGCTGATCCTGGCGCTGCCCAACGTATTCGGCTCGGCGCCGGCCCTACAGCTGGCGCACAGGGATCACAGTCCGGTAACCGCTGCCGAGGCGAAGTCACTCTCGGAATATCTCAACCAGCATGGCATCCATTTCGACAAGGCTTACGTCGATGGCAGCGGCCGCCTGATGGTGCAGTTTGCCGACGTCTCGGACCAGCTTCAGGCACGCGACGTTGCGGATACCAAGTATCAGGATACCTATATCTCTGCCCTGTCGATGGTGCCGCGCGCCCCGGCATTCTTCCGCGTTCTGGGGCTGAAGCCCATGCCGCTCGGTCTGGATCTGCGTGGCGGTCTCAACCTCCTCTATCAGGTGGATGTCAACAGCGCGATCGTCCAGACGCTGCAGAACTACTCGCAGGACTCCGGCCGCGCCCTGGCAGCGGCGAAGATTCCCTTCCGTAACATCACGTTCACCAAGGCCGGCGGCAGCGCCGTGCAGAACGCGCTTCAGATCAGCTTCGCGCCCGGCGCCGATCTCGCCGCGGCGCAACAGGCGCTCGCTACCCCCTTGCAAGGGCTCACTATTACGACGCAGAGCGGCCCGGATGGCCCGCAGCTACTGGCCACGATGTCACCGGCGCTCCTCAAGCAACGCGAGGACTACGCCATCGAGCAGAGCGTCACGATCCTCAGGAACCGCGTCAACCAGATGGGCGTCTCCGAGCCCATCGTGCAGCGCCAGGGGCTCGATCGGATCGATGTCCAGCTGCCCGGCGTGCAGAACGTCGCGGAGGTGAAGAATCTCCTGGGCCGGTTCGCGACGCTCGAATTCCGGCTGAATGACACGACCGGCAATGCGGTCGCTGCGGCGCAGACGGGAAATGTGCCGCTCGGCGACAAGCTCTACACCAAGACGCCGAACGGCATGCCCCTGCTGCTGAAGCGCGAGGTCATCGCCACCGGAGATCAGCTTACCAATGCGACGGCCGGCCAGGGTCAGGAAGGCCCGGAGGTCGAAGTGACCCTCAACAGCAAAGCCGGCGACAACATGCTGCGTACGACGCGCCAGAACGTCGGCAAGCAGATGGCGGTGGTGTTGATCGAGAAACGCCAGGAGACTTCCACCGTCAACGGCAAGAAAGTCACGCGCGAGGTAACCGAGCAGCGGGTCATCAACGATGCCACGATCCAGGGCGTTTTCGCCAACCGCTTCCAGATCACCGGCCTCAGCACGGGAGAGGCTACCGACCTCGCCATCCTCCTGCGCTCCGGGTCCCTGCCGACCCCGATCATCCTGGTCTCCGAGCAGGTCGTGGGTCCCAGCCTCGGCCGCGAGAACATCAGGACCGGCATCGCCGCCCTCATCATCGGCATGGCCGGGGTGCTCGGCTTCATGGCGATCTACTACAAGCTCTTCGGCCTGGTGGCGGATCTCGTGCTCATCGCCAACGTGGTGCTGCTGACGGCGCTGCTGTCCCTCATGGGCGCATCGCTGTCGCTGCCCGGGATTGCGGGCATCATCCTCACGGTCGGCATCGCGGTGGACGCCAACGTGCTGATCTATGAGCGCATCCGCGAGGAGCTCCGCAAGGGAGTCACGCCGCAGGCGGCCATCCGCGCCGGCTTCGAGAAAGCGTTCTCGGCCATCGCGGATTCCAACATCACGACCCTGATCGCCGGGATCGTGCTGTGGGTGTTCGGCACCGGAGCGATCCGCGGCTTCGCGGTGGTGCTGACGCTGGGCATCGCCACCTCCATGTTCACCTCGCTCATGGGCAGCCGCGCGCTCGTCACCCTCATGTATGGGCGCAAGCGCAAGGTCGCCCGCCTACCGATCTAGTCACTCTTCGCACCGGCTCCCGGTTCGATTCTCAGGACTCACTCGTGGAATTCTTCAGTCATCAAACCGACTTCAAGTTCATGGCCACACGGCACGTGTGGTACGGCCTGTCGGCGATCCTCATGATCGCCTCCATCGTGATGCTCTTCACGCGCGGCCTCAATCTGGCCATCGATTTCACGGGAGGGGTGAGCGCGCAGGCCACCTTCCCGGTCACTGCCGATCTGAGCGCCGTGCGCCAGCAGCTCGTGACCGCGGGCTTCCGCGACCCGCAGGTGCAGAACTTCGGCTCCTCGCGCAACATCGCGATCCGTCTGCCGCCCGACCGGAAGTTGAGCTCTCAGGATGTGTTGCGGGAGCGTCTGGAGGGCGCGCTCAAGGCCGTCAACTCGGGTGCGACGGTACAGCAGCTTTCCGTGGTCGGACCACAGGTGGGCAGTCAGCTCGAGACGAGCGCCGCCTGGGCGCTCGTTTTCACCCTGATCCTGATCTTTCTCTACATTGCCTTCCGCTTCCACACCTGGCGGCTGTCCCTGGGCGCCATTCTCGCGGTGCTGCACGACCCGATCCTGGTGCTCGGCTGGTTTGCGGTCTCGCAGACTTCTTTCGATCTCGCGGTCGTAGCGGCCATCCTCGCCGTCATCGGCTACTCGCTCAATGACACGGTGGTGGTGTTCGACCGGATTCGCGAGCGCTTCGAGAGCAACCGCCGCCTGCCGCCGAACGTTGTGCTCGATCAGTCCATCAACCAGACGCTGTCACGAACGATCATGACGAAGGTCGTGACGGCAATCGTGGTGGTGGCACTGCTCGTGCTGGGCGGCCCCGTCCTCAAAGGATTCTCGGAGGCGCTCCTCATCGGCATCCTGGCCGGCACGTACTCCTCGATCTACATCTCGAGCGCCGTGGCGCTCGAGTGCGGATTGACCGCGGAGCACATCTTCCCCACGGTCAAGAAGACCGCTGTCGATCACCTCCCGTAGGAATTGGGCAGCGCTAGCCAGCGATCGTTCGGGCCGGCTTGGCCGCCCCATTTTGCGCCCGCACCTTGCTGTGGTGGTAGCCGTAGAAGCCGTAGACCAGTGCGCCGATGATCGTCCACGCGACCAGGCGGACCCAGGTGCCGACGCCGAGGAAGAGCATCATCGCGAAGCAGATAACGGCGCCCGCGAGGCAGGTAAGCCACGGCCATGGCGCCTTGAAGGGACGGGGCAGGTCAGGGCGCTTGTAACGCAGGACCAGTACGCCGAGACACACAGTGACGAAGGCCGCCAGCGTGCCAATCGACACCATCTGGCCCAAAATGCCCACGGGAAACAAGCCGCCGATAATGGCCGCGGCAACCCCGGTGATCACGGTGCCGACCGAGGGCGTGCGAAAAACCGGGTGTACCCGCCCGAAGAACTTCGGCAGCAGACCATCCTGCGACATGGCGAGAAAGATGCGGGCCTGCGCCAAAGTCATCACCAGCATGACCGAGGTCATTCCCGCGAGGGCGCCGATGTCCACCACTGAGCTGAGCCAGCGTCGCGGCTCGTAAGTCGTGAGCGCCAGCGCAATCGGCGCCGGGACGTCTAGCTTCGTGTAGCTCACCATGCCAGTAAGGATCACGGAGACGACCACGTAAAGAATAGTGCAGATGATCAAGCTGGCGAGAATGCCGATCGGCATGTCACGTTGCGGGTTCTTGGCTTCCTGCGCCGTGGTGGAGATGGCATCGAAACCGATGTAGGCGAAGAAGATGACACCCGAGGCCGCGAATATACCGCTGATGCCGTAGACGCCCCGACCGGCGTTCGGCGGAATGAAAGGATGCCAGTTGTGCGGTTGGATGTAATTGACCCCGAGCACGATGAAGAGCAGCACGACCGCGACCTTGATGGCCACGATGATGGAGTTGAATACCGAAGACTGCTTTATGCCGATGTAGCAGATAGTGGCGAGCACGGCGACGATGAGTACCGCGGGCACGTTGAGTATCGCGCCCGTTCGAATCACGTTGTAGCTGTCGAGCGCAGCCTGCGCGAAAGGCGCATGAGACAGCGCATACGGGGGGTGGATGTGGTAGAGATCGAGCAGGTTGAGCAGGTACCCGGACCATCCCACCGAGACAGTGGCAACTGCGAACATATACTCGAGGATGAGATTCCAGCCGATGAACCAAGCGATGCCTTCGCCGAGGGTCGCGTACGAGTAGGAGTACGCGCTGCCCGACACCGGAATCATGGCTGCAAATTCTGAGTAGCAGAGTCCCGAGAATGCGCAGCCGATGCCGGCGATGATGAAGGAGAGCGCGAGTGCGGGCCCGGCGTGCTCGGCCGCCGCCGTTCCGGTCAGCACAAAAATCCCGGTACCGATGATCCCACCGATACCGAGAAGGGTGAGCGCCGTGGCCGAGAGCGTGCGGCGCAGCTGCTGCCCCTTCGCGTCGGCTTCCTTGATTTCGGCGATCGATTTGCAGGCTAAAAGTTGGCTTGTCATGCGCCGGGACTCTACACAAGCGACTGCGGCAAAGCCAGCAAACCGGGCTGCGGCGAGCGCGCTGCCGCCGCCGCCCGGCGCAAATCAGTTACCTACGCGGTGCGCAGAACTTCCGGGACGTGCGGGGCAAAGAGCTCCAGCAGCGCCGCATACACCTTGGGCGTGCCGGCGAGCACGTCACCGCCCAGGCAATACTCGCTCCCCGTGAGCGTGCCGATCCGGCCGCCGGCCTCCTGAATGAGGAGCGTTCCGGCCGCCGTGTCCCAGGGAGAGAGGCCGATTTCCCAGAAGCCGTCGATCCTGCCTGCGGCGACATAAGCCAGGTCGAGCGCCGCGGCCCCGGGGCGGCGCACGCCGGCCGTGCTCTGCATCGCCGCTTTCAGCATCTCGAGATAGGCATCGATGTAGCTCGTATTGGCGCGGAACGGAAAACCCGTGCCGATGAGCGCGCCCTCCAGCGTGCGCTGCTTGCTGACCCGCATCCGATGATTTTCGAGATGCGCGCCGCTGCCGCGCGTTGCGCTGAAGATCTCCTGGCGCATGGGGTCGTAGACCACCGCACATTCGAGGCGGCCTTTCTGCTGGCAGGCGATCGACACGGCGAAAGTCGGAAAGCCGTGCAGGAAGTTGGTGGTGCCGTCGAGCGGATCGATGATCCAGACCGTATCGTGGTCCCCGCTGCGGCCACTCTCCTCGGCAAGGACCGCATGGTCCGGATAGTGGCGGCGGATGATGCCGATGATTTCCTGCTCGGCGGTACGGTCGACCTCACTGACGAAATCGTTACGCCCTTTCGAGGTGATCGTGAGGGACTCCAGCCGGTTGAGGCTGCGGACGATGACTTCGCCGGCGCGGCGCGCGGCGCGGACTGCGATATTGAGAAGCGGGTGCACGGAAGCTCGCGTGAAGGGGCGGGGCCCTTGCGGCCGCCGCTGATCCGCCCTAGGGTAACACAGCGTAGCAGGTCGCCATGGACACCCCCGATATCCGCATCGTTCTCGTGGAACCCTCGCACCCCGGCAACATCGGCGCCGTGGCCCGGGCCATGAAGAACATGGGGCTCGAGCAGCTGGTTCTCGTCGCTCCGCGACAGTTTCCGCACAGCGAGGCCATCGCGCGCGCCTCGGGCGCAGACGACGTACTTGCGAAGGCTCGCATCGTGCAGACCGTCACGGAGGCCCTTGCAGGATGCGGCTTCATCGTCGCCACGACCTCACGGACGCGGGACCAATACTTCCGCGTGGCGGATGTGAGGGATGCTGCACAGCGGGTGCTGCAGGAATCGCGACGCAGCCCGACAGCGGTTCTCTTCGGCGCCGAGCGCGCCGGTCTCACCAACGAGCAGCTCGAAGCCGCACATCTCCTGATCCGGATTCCGGCGAGTGACACCTACCCCTCGCTCAACCTTGCCATGGCGGTGCAGATCGTCGCCTACGAGCTCTACCGGGCGCGCGGAGTGCAGATCGAGACCGCACCGGCAGCAGGTCCGCTCGCAGATCCCGTGGAGATGGAGCGGCTGTACGAGCATCTCGCCCAGGTGTTGCAGGAGATCGACTTCCGCGACCGCACTCAGGGCGGCACCCATCTCATGGCGCGTCTGCGGCGGCTCTTCCAACGGGCGACACTCGATCGCAACGAAGTCAACATCCTGCGGGGAATTCTCACCGCGGTGCAGAGCCGCCGGCGCCGCGCCGGCGCCGGCAACGAGAGGCCATGAGCGCAGCGGACCCCGTTTATCTCGACTATGCCGCGACGACGCCGGTGGACCCGGCAGTGGCCGAGGCGATGCGCCGCTCTCTGATCGAGCCTGGCAATGCCTCTTCGGCCACTCACGTCTTCGGCCGGCGGGTGGCCGAGCGTATCGAGCGCGCGCGCGCTGAGGTCGCGGCGCTCATTGGCGCTGAGCCCGAGGAGATCGTCTTCACCTCCGGCGCCACCGAGTCCAACAACCTGGCCATCCTCGGCGCCGCGCGCGCCGAGCCCGGAGGGCGCCGGCACCTCGTGAGCTCCCGCATCGAGCACAAGGCGGTGCTCGATCCGCTGAAGCGCCTGCAGAAGGAGGGCTTCACCGTCAGCCTGGTGACGCCCGACCGCGCCGGCAGGGTGTATCCCAACACGATAGCTGCCGCTTTGCGTCCCGACACGGCTCTCGTATCGGTCATGCTCGTCAACAACGAGATCGGCGTGATCCAGGATGTGGCGGCGATCGGCGCACTCTGCCGCTCGCGCGGGATCCTCTTCCACACCGACGCCGCGCAGGCGGCCGGCAAGATCCCGCTCGACGTTCATGCATTGCCGCTCGACTTCATGTCGATTACTGCACACAAGCTCTACGGGCCGAAAGGCATCGGAGCGCTGTACGTGCGGCGCGAAGCGCGGGCGCACCTGCTGCCGATCTTCTTTGGCGGCGGCCAGGAAAGGGGACTCCGTCCCGGAACGCTGCCTACTCACCAGATCGTCGGCCTGGGAGCAGCTTGCGAGCTGGCTCGCCGCGGGCTCGCCGCCGAGCACGCGCGGCTCGCCAGCCTGCGGGAGCGTCTTTGGCAGGGTCTCACCAGCCTGGGCGGCGTGCACGCCAACGGAGAGGGGGCGCCCTGCGTGCCGGGAATCCTCAACGTGTCCTTCGAGGGCGTCGAGGGCGAGAGCCTGCTCACGGGAGTAGGTGAGCTGGCGATCTCCACCGGCTCGGCGTGCAATTCTGCGTCCGCTGAGCCTTCCTACGTGCTGCGTGCCCTGGGCCGGGACACGCAGCTCGCCCAGAGCTCGCTGCGATTGAGCTTCGGGCGGTTCAGTACCCCGGAGCACATCGATCTGGCGGTGGCGGTCATACACCGCGAGGTCAAGCGGCTGCGAGCCCTTTCGCCCGCCTCAGAGCCTGCAGCAGTGCTGGGTGAGGAGGTCGTCGGCGAGGCCGGGGGGCCCGCGCAGGAGGTCTGGGTCAGGTTCAGGCTCGGCGTCGAGGACGGCATCGTGAAAAGGGCACTGGTCAAGGCTTACGGCTGTCCCCATACTGTTGCCGTTGCCGCGTGGGTTGCCGAGCGGCTGCGCGGCCGGAGCCGCGCGGACCTGGCGCCGGGGACGCCTGCGGAATGGGCCCGAGCCCTGGACGTTCCCGTCGAGAAGCTCGGCCGCCTGCTGGCGATCGAGGATGCGCTTGCGGCCTGTACCCGGCACTGGCCCGAGCCCGGATGAAGCACTTTCAATGGCTATTTCTCTGACTGAATCCGCTGCTGACCGAATCAGGGCCTTTCTTGCCGCCCGAGGGCATGGCATAGGCCTCAGGCTCGCCGTGCGCAAGACCGGCTGCTCGGGCTTCGCGTACGTCGTCAACTATGCCGATGAAGTCCAGGCCGACGATGTGGTATTCGAGGATCGGGGCGTGAAGGTCTACGTCGACCCCGCGAGCCTGTCGCTGATCGACGGCACGACGGTGGATTTCGTCAAGCAGGGCCTCAACGAGGCGTTCCGCTTCCGCAACCCCAACGTCAAGGGCGAGTGCGGCTGCGGGGAGAGCTTCAGCGTATAGCGGCCCGGGTAGCCCAAAGGGTAAACTGTAGGGCTAGTTCCGATCCGCTACCCTGAAAGGACCCCGAATGGCGCTCGAGCGCACCCTGTCGATAGTCAAGCCCGACGGCGTCAGCCGCAATCTCATCGGCGAGGTCTATCGTCGTTTCGAGAAGGCCGGTCTCACCGTCATTGCCGCCCGCATGCTGCGTCTGTCCGAGCGGGAGGCCGAAGGCTTCTACGCCGTCCACCGGGAGCGTCCTTTCTTCAAGGATCTGGTGCGCTACATGACCTCCGGCCCGGTCGTAGTGCAGGTGCTCGAGGGCGACAACGCCATCGCCCGCAACCGCGAGATCATGGGTGCCACCGACCCGAAGAAAGCCGCTCAGGGCACCATCCGCGCCGACCTTGCGCTCAGTATCGAGCAGAACGTCGTCCATGGCTCCGATGCGCCGGATACGGCCGCCCGTGAGATCGCCTATTTCTTCAGCGCGACGGAGCTGCATCCGCGCGGCTGAAGCCGCCGAAGCTGTCATGACCTCTTCCGACACCACCGCGACGAATCTGCTGGGGCTGCCGCGCCCCGCGCTCGAGGCGTTCGTGGCGGAGCTCGGCAGCAAGCCCTTCCGGGCGCGCCAGCTCATGAACTGGGTGTACAAGCGCGGCGAGTCTTCGTTCGAGGCGATGACCGACCTCGCCAAGGACTTCCGTGCCCGGCTCACCGAGCGCGCGTGCATCGACACGCCGCAGAT
This sequence comes from Steroidobacteraceae bacterium, assembly GCA_035652555.1. Taxonomy (GTDB): domain Bacteria; phylum Pseudomonadota; class Gammaproteobacteria; order Steroidobacterales; family Steroidobacteraceae; genus 13-2-20CM-66-19. The sequence continues at coordinate 50,931 of DASRDO010000052.1, forward strand.
CGTCACTGCGCAGCAGTCTGCCGACGGTACCCGCAAATGGGTGTTGCGGGCCGACGCCTCGCAGGCGTTCGAGATGGTCTTCATCCCGGAGCCGGACCGCGGGACGCTCTGCATCTCCTCGCAGGTCGGCTGTGCGCTCGATTGCTCGTTCTGCTCGACGGCACAGCAGGGCTTCAACCGCAATCTGACGACGGCCGAAATCGTCGGGCAGGTCTGGCTCGCGAACCGCGAGCTCGCCGGCTCCTTCGCCCACGAGGCTGCGCGCGAGCGCATCGTCAGCAACGTGGTCCTCATGGGCATGGGCGAGCCGCTCGCCAACTTCCGCAACGTCGTCCCGGCGCTCGAGATCTTCCTCGATGACTTCGGCTTCGATCTCTCGCGCCGGCGCGTGACGCTCTCGACTTCGGGGCTGGTGCCGCAGATCTACAAGCTCGCCGAGCGCAGCAATGTGGCGCTCGCCGTTTCCCTGCACGCCCCCGATGACGAATTGCGCAACGAGCTCGTGCCCATCAATCGCAAGCATCCGATCGCAGAGCTGCTCGAGGCCTGCTGGCATTACATCGACGAGCAGAACGGTCGCAGTGTCACGTTCGAGTACGTCATGCTCGCCGGCGTCAACGACTCGCCTGCTCAGGCGCGTGCGCTCGCCAGGCTCCTCGCCGGCCATCCGGCGAAGGTGAACCTGATCCCGTTCAATCCCTTCCCGGGCACCCGCTATCACCGCTCGGCGCCCGATACGGTGCAGCGCTTCCGTGATGAGCTCATTCGCCGTGGCGTGTTGGCTACGGTCCGCCGCACGCGCGGCGATGACATCGATGCCGCCTGCGGCCAGCTCGCCGGGCGGGTGATCGACCGCACCACCGTGCGGCTCGGCAGCCGGGTATTCGGACTCGCGGTGCAGGCATGACCGCAACGACCGCCCAGCCATCGGCTCGCACTCCGCTCATTGCGCTCGCTGCCGCCGCCCTGCTCGCAGGCGTTTTGGCGGGCTGCGCGAGTCAACAGGAGGTGCGGCAACGCAAGGACGCGGCGATCTACAACACCGAGCTTGGAATCGCCTATCTGCGGCGCGGCGATCTGGCCATCGCGCAAAGCAAGCTCGACCGTGCGCTCGAGGAGAACGCCGACGATCCCAACGTGCACAGCGCGCGGGCATTGCTGTTCGCGCGGCTGCGGGATCCGAAGCAGGCCGACCGGGAATTCCGTGAGGCCCTGCGGCTCGCGCCCAAGAACCCGGACTATCAGAACAACTACGCGGTCTATCTCTGCAGCGTCGGCCGTGTGGATGAGGGCGTGCAGAGCTTCCTCAAGGCCGGGCGCAACCCGCTCTACATGACCCCGGAGATTGCTTACGACAATGCAGGGGTGTGCCTGCGCTCTGCACATCGGGACGTCGAGGCCGCGCAGATGTTCGGCGATGCGCTGCAGATTCGGCCCAACTTCGCACAGGCCCTGTGGCAGCTCGCGGATCTCGACTTCTCACAGGGCAAGCTGACCGAGGCGCGGCGGGGCATCGACACCTTCCTCGCTTCCAACCAGGCGACCCCGGATCTGCTGCTGCTTGCCGTGAAAGTGGCCCGGGCCCAGGGGGACAAGCTCGATTCGGAGCTCTACGCGCGCCGGCTGCAGCTCGATTTCCCGGACTCGGCCCAGGCTCACGCGCTGGCCGATCTCGGTCACAACCCGGGCTGACCGCCATGGCGGAAGGCATCGGTGCGCGGCTGCGCAGCGCCCGTGAGCGCAGCCGCCTCACCATTCTGCAGGCTGCCGAGAAGCTGCACGTCGATCCGGACATTCTCGAGGCCCTCGAGGCGGAGAATTTCGCGGCGCTCGGCGCGCAGGTCTACGTCAAGGGGCATTTGCGTCACTACGCCGAGCTCGTGGGAGAGTCGACAGAAGCGCTGTTCGATCTCTATTCGCAGGGCGCGCGGATTCCACAACCGGACCTGACACGCATCCCCAAGGCCCCGCCGGCAGATCCCGGCAGGTTCGTTGCGCCGGCGGTGATCGTGATAATCGGATTCGCAGTGGCGGGCACCGTCTGGTGGGTGCTGTCACTGTCGCATCAGCAATGGAGCGCGGTTGCCCCACGCCCGGTACCGGTCACGGTCCAGGCCGACCTCCCGGTGCAGCAGGCAGTGTCGTCAGCGGCGCAGCCGGTGCGGCTGGCTCTGGCCGGCGCAGACGCCAAAGCGCCTCCGGTTGCGCAAGGAAGTATCGCCGTCGTACTCACTTACTCCGCCGATAGCTGGACGGAAGTCTACGATGCTACCGGGCGACGGTTGCTCTACGGCCTCTCGGCGGCGCATGCAATGCGTAAGTTGGAGGGGGTGCCGCCGCTCAGCGTCATGTTGGGAGATGCGGGCGACGTGTCGATCGAGGTCGGCGGCCACGCCGCTTCGATTGCGCGCTTCGTGCGCGCCGATCACACTGCCCGATTCCTGATTGCCGCCGACGGACGCGCGCTTGCCGCACCGCGGAAGAACGGAGGTTGAGTTGACGGTCGAAGTCCAGCCGGTCCGCGGAATGAACGACGTGCTCCCCGCCGAGATCGGCGCCTGGCAGCGGCTGGAGGCTTGCATACGCGAGTTGCTCGCCTCCTACGGATACGAGGAGATCCGCGTGCCGGTCGTGGAGCACACGGCGCTCTTCAAGCGGGCGATCGGCGAATTCACCGACGTGGTCGAGAAGGAGATGTACACCTTCCCCGATCAGGGCGGGGAGAGTCTGACCCTGCGCCCGGAGGCCACCGCCGGCATCGTGCGCGCGCTGATCTCCAACGGCATGCTGCGCGGCCAGCGGCACAAGCTGTGGTGCATCGGCCCCATGTTCCGCCACGAGCGGCCGCAGAAAGGCCGCTACCGGCAGTTCAATCAGCTCGATGTGGAGGCGGTCGGTATCCCCGGCCCCGACGTCGATGCGGAGCTGATCGCGCTCACCGCGCGGCTCTGGCGCCGCCTCGGCATCGAGCGGATCCGGCTCGAGGTCAACTCCCTCGGCACGCCCGCCTCGCGGCGCGCCTATCGCGAGCTGCTGGTAGGGTATTTCCGGGCACACGAGGGCGCGCTCGATGCCGATAGCCGGCGGCGGCTGGAGGGCAACCCGCTGCGCATCCTCGACAGCAAGAATCCCGAGATGCGCGAGATCATCGCCGGTGCGCCGCTCCTCACCGATCATCTCGACGCGGAGTCGCGTGAGCACTTCGAGGCGTTCTGCGCCGCACTGACGTCCATGGGCATCGCGTTTCGCGTCAACCCGCGGCTGGTCCGAGGCCTGGATTACTACAGCCGCACGGTGTTCGAGTGGATCACGGACGCACTCGGCGCCCAGGATGCCGTATGCTCCGGCGGCCGCTACGATGGCCTGATCGAGCAGCTAGGTGGTGAGCCGACGCCAGGGATCGGGTTTGCAATGGGGATGGAGCGGGCCGTGGAGCTCCTCGTCCAGACTGGTCGGGTCCCTTCGGCGCGCCCGGCGGACGTCTACGTAGTGGTCAGTGGCGCCCGCGCGACGGCGGCGGGTACCGGACTGGTCGAGCGGCTGCGGGATGAGCTGCCGGGACGGAGGTTCGATCTCAATCTCGGCGGTGGCAATTTCAAGGCGCAGTTTCGCCGCGCCGACCGCAGCGGCGCGGCGCTGGCGGTGATCCTGGGCGATGACGAGCTGGCGCGCGGCGTCGCGGCCGTGAAACCTTTGCGCCGCGAGGCGGGTCAGAGCGAGTGCCCGCTGCCTGAGCTAGCCGCGGCGATCGAAGCGGCGCTTGCCGGCGCCGCGGCGCCGACAGAATGATTCCGGAGGGGTGGTGGACGATTATTTACTGAGTGAGCGAGAACAATGGGAAGCCCTCAAGCGCTGGCTGCGGGAGAACGGCCCGGCCATGGTGGCCGGCGTCGCCATCGCCGCGCTCGGGCTCGGCGGCTGGCGATGGTGGCAGGCCCACGAGAACAGCGCCGACCTCGCCGCCGGCGCGATGTACGTGCAGATGGAGAATGCGTTCGCACAGGGGGATCGCACCCGGGCGTTCGTTCTGCTGGGGGATCTCGAGCGGCAGTATCCCTCTTCACCCTATGCGGATCAGGCCAAGCTCGCCTCGGCGAAGGCGTTTGTCGAGGACAATGACCTCGGGAAGGCAGCGGACGAGCTGCGAGACGTCATGGACCATTCCCGGGATTCGATCCTGCGGCTCATTGCCCGCCTGCGACTCGCACGAGTGCAGACCGCGCAGCATCAAGCGGCCGCGGCGCTGACTACTCTGAACGGTGCCAATCCCGGTGCATTGGCACCACGGTATGCGGAGGCACGGGGCGATGCGTACTACGCCATGGGTAACAAATCCGCCGCGCTCGTGCAGTATCAGCTGGCGCGGGCAACGGGCGGCGATGCAACCGACTCGGGGCTGCTCGATCTGAAGATTTCCGACCTCTCGGCCGATGTGGCTGCGAAGAAACCGTGAGCGCCGCCTTGCAAACCAACACCGTCAGATCGATGCGCTGCTGGACCGTCCTTGCGGCGGCCGCCCTGTGCCTGCTGGCTGCCTGCTCCAAGAACAAGGCGCCCGACCAGCCCATGAAGCTGGGTCCGATCAAATCGACCCTGCGGGTCGAGCACATGTGGAGCGCCTCGGTTTCCGATCGCGGCGCCAAGCGCCTGCGCCTGGGCCTGGGGATCGACATCGATGGCAATCGGGTGTTCGCCTCGGGTCACAAGGGTGAGGTTGCAGCGTTCGACCTGGAGACGGGTCACCGGCTCTGGCGCACCTACACGAAACTCCCGCTCGCGGGCGGCCCGGCGGAGCGTGGCAACCTGGTGGTCGTGGGGGCGACTGACGGCCGCGTCGTCGCATTGAACGCCGGTGACGGCAAGCCGCTCTGGACGGTGCAGATCAACGGCGCGGTGATCTCCGCGCCGGCCATTTCCGACAAGGTGGTGGCGGTGCGCTCGGTCGACGGCAAACTCCGCGGCCTCTCGCCGACCGACGGCCACGAGCTCTGGGAGGCAGGGCAGGACGTACCGTCGCTGTCGCTTCGCGGCACTTCGAGCCCGGTAATCGTGGGCGACCTCATCATCTGCGGTTTCGATGACGGCAAGGTGCTCGCGGTGAATCCGGCCGATGGCTCGCAGGTGTGGCAGGCCACGGTGGCGGCGCCCCATGGACGCACGGAGATCGAAAGGCTCGCGGATGTGGATGGGGCTGTGAGAATCTCGGGCAAGGATGTCTATGCAGTCGGGTATCACGGCAACGTGACCATGCTGGCGCTCGACAGCGGCCAGACCTGGTGGGCCCACAAGAACTCGAGCTATCGTCCCCTGGCGCTGGGCGCCGATGCGGTCTACATGGCGACAGCAGACGGGGAGATCCTCGCCCTAAATCGCACCAACGGTTCCGTCATCTGGCGGCAGGCGGCACTCAAGTTCCGCGGACTCACGGCCGTGGCGGTGAGCGATGATGCCGTGGTGACGGCCGACTTCCAGGGGTACGTTCACTTCCTGGACAAGAGCACCGGAGCAATCATCGCCCGGGTACGAAGCGGTCGCCAGCGCATCAGCAACCCGCCGGTCGCCGAGGGCAACGAGATCGTCGTGATGAATGACGACGGTAGCATCAGGGCATACCGCATCTCACCTCGCAAATAACACCAGCAGCAGCCACATGCTGCCCATCGTCGCTCTCGTAGGCCGACCTAACGTCGGCAAGTCGACCCTGTTCAACGTGCTCACCGGCACGCGTGATGCCATCGTCGCAGATGTGCCGGGACTCACGCGTGACCGCCAGTACGGCTTCGGGCGCGTGGGACCGATGCCTTTCGTCGTCATAGATACCGGCGGCCTGGTCGAGAATCCGAAGGGCATCGAAGCGCAGATGCGCGCGCAGACGGAGCGTGCCGTGGCCGAGGCCGACCGGCTCATCCTGCTGGTCGATGCCCGAGCCGGACTCACGCCGCAGGATGACTTCGTGGCGCGAGAGATCCGCAAGTCCGGCAAGCCGACGACGCTGGCGGTCAACAAATCGGAAGGGCTGGATCCGGATGTGGTGGCCGCCGACTTCCATGCGCTCGGCTTCGGGGAACCGCTCGCAATCGCGGCGAGTCATGGACAGGGATGCGAGGATCTGCTGGTCCAGGCGCTCGCCGGCATCGAGGCGGAGCCGGCGCAGTTGACGGATCCTGCTGCCGAGGGTATCCGCATCGCCATCATCGGCCGGCCCAATGTCGGCAAATCGACGCTCGTCAACCGCCTCATCGGCGAGGAGCGGGTCATCGCGAGCGATCAGCCGGGCACCACCCGGGACAGCATTCTCGTGCCATTCGAGCGCGACGGGCGAAAGTTCCTGCTTCTCGATACCGCCGGCATGCGTCGCCGCGCCAGGGTGGAGGATCTCATCGAGCGGGCGAGCGTGGCGAAGACACTGCAAGCGATCGATGAGGCGCACGTGGTGATCCTCGTCGTGGATGCACACGACACCGTGACGGAGCAGGACGCGAGCGTCCTCGGGGTTGCGTTGCAGCGCGGGCGCTCGCTCATCATCGCCATCAACAAGTGGGATGGGATCCCCGCGGATCAGCGCGAGGAGATTCATCGCCAGCTCGCCCTGAGACTGGACTTCGTGCCGTTTGCGCCGTTGCATTTCATCTCGGCGCGTCACGGCACGGGAGTTGGTGAGCTCATGCAGTCGACCGTCCGGGCCTACGAGGCGGCGCTGCGGGAGATGCAGACCAAAGAGCTGACACGGACGCTGGAGCACGCACTGACGGTGCATCAGCCGCCGCTCGCGCACGGCCGACGGATCAAGCTGCGGTACGCCCACCAAGGCGGCCGGAATCCACCGCGAATCGTCATCCACGGGAACCAAACCTCATCCGTACCGGACGCCTACACGCGCTACCTGGTGAACATCTTTCGCAAGCGGTTCGATCTTTTCGCGACGCCCGTGGTGATCGAGTACCGCACGGATTCCAACCCGTATGACAAGTCTCGCAGAGCTCGCCGCGGGTCGCGGCCCAAGGCGCGTTGATCGTGTTGCCGAGGAGCTGCCCGGCTCTCTTCATCAGCGCACCGGCCTCCGGTCAGGGCAAGACGACGGTGACTGCTGCACTGGCGCGTCATCATGCCTCCCGTGGGCGCACGGTCCAGGTATTCAAGACCGGTCCTGATTTTCTCGACCCGATGATTCTCGAGCGTGCGAGCGGAAGGCCCGTCTATCAGCTCGATCTGTGGATGGGGGGTGAGGCGCATTGCCGTAAGCTTCTCTACGAGGCGGCCGGGACGGCGGACCTCATCCTGATCGAAGGCGTCATGGGTCTTTACGATGGCACGCCCAGCAGCGCCGATCTGGCGCGGCTGTTCGGGATACCGGTGCTCGCGGTCATCGACGCCGCAGCGATGGCGCAGACCTTCGGCGCGATCGCCTATGGGCTCGCGCACTATCCTCCGGGGCTTCCCTTCTACGGGGTGTTGGCAAATCGGGTCGCGGGCGAGGGGCACGCCAACCTCACCCGGGAGGGCATTTCCACCGGCCTGCGCTTCCTCGGTGGCCTCGCCCGCAACTCCGCCATCGAGCTGCCGGATCGGCATCTCGGCCTCGTGCAGGCCGAGGAGATCGCCGACCTCGAGCAACGGCTGTCGGCGTCGGCCTCGGTACTGGAGGGCACCGAGCTCGCCAGCCTGCCGCCGGCGGTCGAGCTGTCGGCGGCTGAAGCCGACGTCCCTGCGCCGGAGCCCAAGTTGGCAGGCGTGCGGATCGGGGTCGCGCGCGATCGGGCATTCTCGTTCCTGTACCCGGCCAACCTCGACCTCCTGCGGTCCATGGGCGCCGAAGTCGTTTTCTTCTCCCCGTTGGAAGCGACGGATCTGCCATTGGTCGACAGCGTCTATCTGCCAGGCGGCTACCCGGAGCTGCACTTAGAGCAACTGAGCGCAAACCGGACACTCGCGCAGGCTTTGCAGCGGCACATCGAGGCGGAAAAGCCGGTGTATGCCGAATGCGGCGGGATGCTCTATCTGCTCGAATCGTTGACGGACGCCCACGGCAGGCGCGCCACGCTGGCGGGCATTCTCCCCGGCCATGCGCAGCTGCACGCGCGCCTGCAGGCGATCGGCTACCAGAGCGCGCCTCTGCCGGGCGGGATTCTGCGAGGCCACAGCTTCCATCATTCCACGCTCTCGACGACCCTCGCGCCGTCAGCGCACACCGAGCGCGCGCGGGGTTCCTCCGCGGGCGAGGCCATCTACCGCCGCAAGCGCCTGGTGGCAACCTATTTCCACGGATACTTTCCCTCCAATCCGGACGTGGCGGCGGCGTTATTCGATCCAGCCTCCTGTTGGAACTGAGCTCTCAGGCCGCCAAGATCCCGGGCGGGGCGCCACATGCGCCGCCTCCGACACACCTATCCCGCAGGAAGGCGGCGCCGAGATCAATCGGGAAAAATTCCCGGTCCCGTGCGGGATATATTCGCCGGGATGGGCGAGGACGTCGGCCCTGATCGCTGGCGCCGGAAACTGCCGGCACTGCCTCGCCGGCTGTAGGGGGAATATCGGTGCGATGGTTGAGAGCGAGTGGTATCGCCGCGGCTGTGTGCCTCACGGCAGCCGCGGCCGCTCACGCGGCGGATGCGGGAACCGAGAGCTCCGCTGCATCCAACCCCCGCACGGCGCTGCAGGAGGTGCTGATCATCGCCAATGCGCCGCTGCCGGGCTTCGGGCTGCCGCTCACACAGATACCGGCGAACGTGCAGACGGCCACCAGCCTGGATCTGCAGAGCGCACAGGTCAACGACGTTGCCCACTATCTCGGCGAGCGCTTCATGGGCGTGAACGTCAGCGACAGCGCCGACAATCCCTTTCAGCTCGACATCAACTACCACGGCTTCACTGCATCATCCCTGGTAGGCACTCCCGAGGGGCTTTCGGTCTATGTGGACGGTGTCAGGGTGAACGAGTCCTTCGGTGACACCGTCAACTGGGATCTCATTCCGGAGTCCGCCATCGACAGCGTGTCGCTCATCTCGGGCTCGAACCCCGTATTCGGCCTCAATACCCTGGGCGGCGCGTTGTCGATTCAGACCAGGAGTGGCCGTGACAACCCGGGTACCGAGCTCGAGGCGTACGGTGGCTCCTTCGGTCGCCGCTCGTTTCAAGCGCGGACGGGCGGGTCACGCGGACCGTTCGATTATTTCGTAACCGGAAGCTACTTCTACGAGACGGGGTGGCGCGATATCTCCAGGTCGCAGGTGTACCAGATATTCGGGAAGGTGGGCTATCGGACTGCAAAGACGGACCTGCACCTCGGCTACACCTACGCCGATACCTACCTGTCCGGCAACGGCGCCATCCCTCAGAGCATGTACGACTACCTGAAGGAACAGAGCTACACCCCGGATATCACGCAGAACCTGCTGCATTTCGTCAATCTGACCGGGACGCAGAATCTCGGCGGGCATCTTCTTCTGTCAGGCAACGCGTATTACCGGCGTCTCGTAACCGGCAGCAATAACGGCAGCGACAATGACAACTACCTGAATGGAGACTATCCCGGGCCGGCGATCGATTGCAGCGCGCCCCTCACCGATCGCGCTTCACTGGCCTACTGCACGAACGCAGCGGGTGAGATCTCGCGACTGGTGCAGCGATCGAGCGGCGCCGGCCTGCAGCTCACCGGCACGGATGACCTCTTCGGGAAGGTTAATCAGGTCATCGTCGGAGCGGCCTACAGCGACTCGCAGAACGGCTTCGCGCAGTCGTTCCTGTACGGCTTTTTCGATGCACGGCACCTGCTCGATTATGTGCAGAGCCCCTTCAACGCGCCGCCGTCCATCTCCGTCAGCGGCAGCGACAAAATCTTCGGCATTTATCTCACGGATACGTTCTCTCCCGCGACCCATTTCCATGTGAACGTCGCTGCGCGCTACAACCGCAGCACGGAGACGCTGGACGGCTACAGTGTCGACAACGACCTCGGGGATTTCGGCGACGGCTATGGTGATTCCTCGCCGGTCACGGGCGCTCATGTCTATGCCCGGCTGAATCCCGCCATCGGCTTTACGTATACGCCCACCGCAAGCACTACCCTTTACCTCAACTACAACGAAGCGAGCCGCGCGCCGACCGTGATCGAGCTGGGCTGCTCGAATCCCAGTCGTCCGTGCGGGCTGCCGAACGACTTCGCGAGCGATCCGGACCTGAAGGAGGTCGTGGCGCGCAGCTTCGAGATGGGACTGCGCGGCAATCTTGCGAATCAGCGGCTGAGGTGGAGCGCCGATGCATTCCGAACCGTGAACCGGGACGACATCCAGTTCATCGCCACCACCACCAATTCCGGCTACTTCGGCAACGTCGGCGATACCAGGCGCGAGGGGGTCGACCTCGCCCTCGGCGGTGAGGAAGGGAAGCTGCATTGGAATCTCAGCTACAGCCTCATCGATGCGACATTTCAGTCGGATTTCGAGGTCAGCGCCGAATCGAACAGTACCGCGGATGCCGATGGCAACATTCTGGTCAGGGCCGGAGACCGGATTCCGCTCATCCCCCGCCATACCGGCAAGTTGACGATGGACTACCGATTCACGTCGAAACTGGGTATCGGGGCAAGCGTGGTGGTGACCTCCGGTTCCTACCTGCACGGCGATGAGAACAACGCCGACCGGGCCGGAGGCACCAACGGCGAGGGGCGGTACATCATGGGCTCGGGCCATATCGGGGGATATGCGGTGATAGACCTGCGGGCGACCTACCACGTCTCACCTCGGTTCGACATATTCGCGCGTTGCGCGAACCTCCTCGATCGCAATTACGCGACGGCGGGCTTTTTGAACACCAACACGTTCAATCCCAACGGCACCTACCGCTTCGATCCGGCTGAATGGACGAACGAGAATGCCGTCTCGCCCGGCGCCCCGTTCGCGTTGTGGGCCGGCATTCGGCTCGCATTTGATTAGCGTGGAGTCCGCGCTAGACTGAGCCTCACCGGCCTTGCCAGGCCAGGTGGCTCAACGACAATCGGAGCATCCGCCATGGGCGCTCGACTCCATCCTGTGTTCGATTCGAGAATGGTCCGTCCCGCGGACGGCCGCAGCGAGCCTGCATCGCTCTTCGGCGCGCTGCTGCCGAGAGACCCTCTCAAGAGGGCGCAGTTGTGCGATGTCATCCTCATCGCCATGGTGACGCTCGGCACCTGGGTGCTGTGCGGACTGCTCAACGTTACCGAGACGCTGCGGCACCTGACCGGCCCGTACGAGCGGTACCAGCTCGATGAGCTGCCCTCGATGCTGCTCGTGCTGGGTTTGGGTCTCACCTGGTTCGCCACCCGCCGGTACGGCGAAGCCCGGCAGGAAATCGCGCGGCGGAAATCGGCGGAAGCGCAGCTCGCCGCGGCCTTGGCTGACAACCGCCGTCTGGCGCAGCAGTACGTCGAGCTGCAGGAAGCCGAGCGCAAGGCGCTCGCGCGCGAGCTGCATGACGAGCTCGGGCAGTATCTGAATGTGATCAAGCTCGATGCGGTCCGCCTTCGAGATGAGCACCAAGCATCGCCGGAGGCGGTGCATCGACAGGCGAGCGCCATCGTCGAGAACTGCAACCACACTCACGCAGCTCTGGCGACCCTCATGCGGGAGCTGCGGCCGGCGGGCCTGGATGAGCTGGGCCTGGCCGCTGCCGTGGAGCACTGCGTGCAGACCTGGCGTACGCGCCTGCCGGATGTGTCGCTCGCGTTGTCGATCAACGGAGACTTCACGACCCTCCCGGAGGGGATCGCGGTCACTCTGTACCGCCTCGTCCAGGAGGCATTGACCAACGTCGCAAAGCACGCTATCGCGCGTAATGTAGCCATTCGCCTGGATCGTGCGGGAGAGCCCGGCGTGGACAGCGAAAGAGTCGAGGTGACCGTCGCCGATGACGGCGTCGGCACAGTCACGGGAATCCCGACGCGCGGACTCGGACTCATCGGCATGCGTGAGCGGGTCATGGCGCTGCAGGGCAGCCTCGCATTCACGAGCAGTCCCGGACAGGGCTTTGAGCTCTCCGCACGGATCCCCGTCGCCGCTGAGCTGGAGCACGAGTGGTGATGGGCACGACCCGGATTCTGCTCGTGGACGATCATGCCATCGTTCGTCAGGGTTATCGGCGGCTCCTCGAGGGCGAGCCCAGCATCCTCGTCGTCGGTGAGGCGAGCAATGCTTCGCAAGCGTGTCAGAGCGTGCGCGAGTTGAGTCCGGATGTGGTGGTCATGGACATCGCTCTCCCGAGTACCAGCGGCATCGAGGCGACACGCCGCATGCTCAAGGAGCAACCCCGGCTGCGGATACTGATGTTCAGCATGTACGATGATGCAATCTATGCAACCCGCGCGCTCGAGGCGGGGGCCCTCGGCTATGTCAGCAAGGCGAGCGCGCCGGAAGTGCTGGTGCAGGCGATCTACTCGGTCGCCCGCGGGCAGCGCTATGTGAGTCCGGACGTGGCGGCCAACGTGGCGCGGTCTGCAGCCCAGCCTGGGAAATTGGAGATCGCTGCGCTGAGCCCCCGCGAGTTCGAGGTGCTGCGGCTACTGGTGCAGGGTGAGACGGTCAAGAGCATCGGCGAGAGGCTCGGCCTCTCCGAGAAGACGGTTGCCAATCATCAGTCGGCGATCCGGGAGAAGCTCGGCGCCAGGAACAGCGCGCAGCTCGCGCGGTTGGCTGCACAGATCGGATTGGCCGGCTGAAGCCGCGCGCGCCGTTGGTGGGGCAGGAGTGAGCTCACGCCTGCGGTGTCGGCGCAATGGCCGAGGGAGTGACCCGAGTCCGTTGCAGTACGCCGAGGTAGTAGAGGACGTAGTATCCCACTACGACGCCGAATGCCGCGAGAGTGAGGGGACCGTGAAACGCTGCTCCGGCTCCGCCACCCTGCGTTGCGGTAGGGACAGTGCCGTCGTAGACGGACAGGTATCGGTAGAGCAGCCGGCCGACGAAGAGTGCGGTAACGATCAGGCCGATGTAGGTGTGGGGCGTGTAAAAGCGGCCTTCGGAAGTGACTTCGAACTTCGTGTGACGGAGGCCCAGGTACCCGAGTGCGGCGCCGCAGGCGATCCCGGCAGTCAAGCCTTCCAGAACGGTGAGGTCGTGTGCCGGCCCGGTGATCGCAAGGGTAACGACGACGACCGTCAGGGCGGCCAGGATGCCGATTCTGACCCACATGCGTCCTTCGGCTACCCGTTGGCGGCCGAACGAGCGCCGCGTGCGAGCATAGAGACGCCATGCGATGAGGGCAGCTATCAGATACGGCGTGATGAGTCGCGCGTCCATAATCACCTCGGTCCGAAAGGCACCAACATGGGCACCTTGCTGCGATAGTCGTCATAGGCGCCCGGATCGAGCTCCTTGCGCAGCCAGCCTTCCTCGACCCGTGCCTTCATCCACAAGCCTAGAGTGATCAGCAACGCGCCGAGCAGGCCGAGTATCGTACCCTTGGCTGCGGCGGTCGCATAGACACCCAGCAGAAGTCCGGTGTAGATGGGATGGCGTACGATGCCGTAGGGACCGGTGTCGATGACGCGGTGGTCGGCCTTGCGCGTGATCCAACCGCTCCATAACGTGCCCAGATGGATGCGCGCCCACCAGGTGAATGCGAGTCCCAAAGCGAGGACGGCAGTGCAGGCCCAGGCCTGATCACGGGAGACGAGCCAGAGCCGCATCGGTCCGTAGTAACCATGTGCCGGCGGCAGGAAAGCCAGCGTCCCGACGATGAGCACGAGCCGGTAGGCAAGCTCGCCTTTCATACCAACACGACGCTCGGTTTTCGCGCTCCAGCCGGCAGCGACGAGCCACGATATCCAGAAGACCACCCAGAGCATGACGATCACGGGACCCGGTCGCAACATCTAAGTCCTCCTAGCCTCTTCGTCCGCGGGAGCTGCGCCCCAACCGGCCATCTCGGTGAGCGCCGCGAGTGCCACACGCGTTTGCTCGATGCAATGCGCTCCTACTTTCGCCAGCAAGGCTGCATCGACCTGCTCCCGCGCAGCCGCCTGCGTTGCAGCGGCAGCACGGCCGCGGTCGGTAAGGGTCACGATGAGCCTGCGCCGATCCTCCCCGTCGACGGTGCGCGCCAGGTAGCCGCGGCTCACCAGAATTTCGACGAGCTGGCCGGCGGCCTGCTTCGAGATGCGCAGGTCCCGGATCAGCACTGCGAGCGGCACGTCACCGGCCTCGAGCGCCAGGCCCCCAATGACGTAGAGCCCGTTCTTGGGAATGTCACCGTAGCCAGCCTCTTCAAGGGCGCAGCGCATGGCAGAGCCGTAGGCGGTGCGCGCATGCCTGAGAAGCGCTGGCAGGGGGATGGCGCCACTCTGAGGATTTCGATCGGCCACGCTTTCAGGCTACCCTGCGCAGCGGATAAAGTCAAAAAACAGTACTATCATTGTCGTTGACTTTCATCGACTAATATATACTTGCTCGAAATTGCTAGAACGATAAACTATATTTGCTATGCCGAAGAGCACCCTCTCATTGTCTACTTTCCCTCCCGCGGCCGCTCGCGCGCTTCGCGGCCTGGGTGAGAATTTGGCTATCGCACGGCTCAGGCGTCGGGAATCTCAGCGCGAGTGGGCAGGGCGCCTGGGCTGCTCCGTGCCTACCCTGATCCGCCTCGAGCGCGGCGATCCAGCCGTTGGAGCGGGGCTCTACGCAACCGCACTGTGGTTGATTGGGAGAGTGAGCGGCCTACCCGCCCTTGCGGCGCCCGCCGAAGATCGCGGAGCGCTCGAAGGAGATGTGCGCGAGGCGCTCGAGCGGCGTGCCGCCCGCTCCGCGGCCTCGGCACGCGCACGGATGGCGCGAGAGCGACCGGAGAAGGGGCGAGGATGAGCTCAACGACTGCAGCCGACCCGGGTCCATCCGCGTACCAGGTTGCCGATCGGCTTTACCTCTGGTCGCTGCTCGATCCGGTGCGGCCCGATGTCGTCGGTGAGCTCAACCTGATGCGCTCGAATCAAGGCGTCTCCCTGAAATACTTTCCGTATTGGCTCGAGCACGGATTCGAGCTCAGCGAGGATCTCCCTCTCATCGACCAGGAGTTCTTGCCCAGCGAAAGAAATGCCGCAGCGGGTGCGGTGGATGATGCGCGACCCGATCGTTGGGGCGAGCGCGTCATCCGCTTCATCGACAAACCGGCGCGCCTCTCGCTGCTCGAGTACCTCTATTTCGCCGGTGATGATCGTTTCGGCGCGCTCGGAGTTTCGACTTCCCCCGACCGTTATTTGCCCCGACGTCTCGGCCCACTGCCGGCCCTGCAGGAGGCTGACCGGATCCACGAGCTCATCCGCAGGGTCCAGGACAACGAGCCGATCCCGCTCGAGTTGCGCAGGCTCGTTTCCCCGGGCGCCACCATGGGCGGCGCCCGGCCAAAGGCGCTGCTCGATATGGACGGCGAGCAATGGGTCATCAAATTCTCCGACGGCGAGCCCGCGGACACCCCCCTTATCGAGCATGCAACGATGACTCTGGCACGCAAGGCAAGCATACGGAGCGCTGACACGATGGCGGTCCGGTTGACCGTCGGCCACGCGGTGGCAATCAGGCGCTTCGACCGCACTGGCACGGGCCGCCGCCACTGCCTCTCGGCGTTAGTGGCGCTCAGGGCTGCCAGTGAGCCATTCGGCTATCCTGAGCTGGCGCAGTTGCTGCGGCGCCGGGGAGTCGCGCACGGCGGCAGGTACGCACTCGACATGCAGGAGCTTTTTCGCCGCATGGTGTTCAATATCCTGATCGACAATACGGATGATCACGAGAAGAACCACGCGCTGATCAGGAGCGAGAGGGAGCAATATGAGCTGGCTCCCGCGTTCGATGTACTGCCCTCCGGGCAGGCTCTGGGATTTCAACAGATGCGCGTCGGCGAGCAGGCCGGAGATTCCACCGTCGCCAATGCTTTATCGATGGCCGCTTTGTTCGGGCTGAAAACGGATGAGGCAGTGCGCGAAGCCCGCGCAGTCGCGGCAGTCGTGGACGGTTGGAAGGAGCATTTCGCCGCCTGTGGCGTGACGCAAGAGGACATCGAATACTATGCTGGCCAGATCGACCGGCCATTCCTTCGGGAGCAGCGCCAAGCGGCGAGGAGATGAGCATGTCACTCGCGGATAGCGTGGGGTGGATTGCGACCGCTGTCTTCGTCGCATCGTACTTCTTCCCGAAGCCGACCATGCTGCGGGGCTTGCAGATGCTGGGTGCGGCGCTTTGGATGACGTTTGGCGTGCTGATCGCCTCGAAGCCGGTGGTTGTCGCCAACATACTGGTATTCGCGGCAGCCGCCTGGACGTTGATGCGGGCACGCGCCGCCACCTGCTCGACTTGATAATCATCAGACGCGGGCGTGGTCTGCACTGACCGCCGAGCGTGCCAATTTGCCGCCGTGGCTCCCGCGTGAGCGCCCGTAAAAGCCTCGAGGCAACCATCTGGGAGGGTGGCCGAGATGGCCAAAGCCGCCTGAGCTCCCCGCCGAGCAAGCCACGGGCGCGGACTTACCTCGCGAGCCATTGGGAGCGGGCGCGGCGGGCGCCAGCGGGTACGCCATCGCGGCGAGCCGAAGGGAGAGACTCGCCACAATCCCGGACTCTGGGCTTGCCGGCGGGCACTTGGACCGAATAGGCTCACACGGAGCTGGGACATGGTGTCCCCGCCTACCGAGCCCGCCGCAGCGGCGCACTGCTGCCCCCTGACGCTCCCGCATGAACGCTCCCGCCCTACCGAATCGCCTCGACCGGTTCTTCCTGCATTTCGCCCGGCAGTTTCTCTGGGGCTGCCTGGGATTGCTCGTCTTTCCGGTTCTCGGGCGGGCGATATTCGCGTCCATCGCCTTTGCGACCAAGCGGCTGACGGACACGGTGCTCGGCTTGCATGGCCCGGTGCATGAGGCGGGCCGCGCGCTCACGGCTCCGTTCCTCCTCTTTGCCGGGCTCGTGGCCGCGCGGTTCTTCTGCGATGCGGCGATGTGGTTCTGCTCTTACAACACACGCTCGCCCATGCTGATCCGCGTCAAGGAAGAGGTGTTCGCGTATGCGCAACGCCTCTCGCCGGCATACTTCGAGAGCACGCTCTCCGGGAAGATTGCGCATCGCGCGGTCATGCTGCCCGATCAGATGCTGATGCTGTTCGACATGACGGTGTTCGACTTCATCCCGGGAGCGATGTTCTTCGTCTTCGTTGCAGCGTATTTCTATGTCGCAAGCCCGGCCTTCTGCGCCGCGGCCAGCGTCGGCATCGTCATCTATTTTTCCGGCAGCCTCCTGCTCGGCAGGGAATGCGCCAGGCGCGCCGCCGCCAACAACGAGACGCGGGCAGCGGTGACCGGCCGGATCGTCGATGTCATCACCAATGTGAGGAATGTCTTCTGCTTCGCCAATCAGACGCTCGAGGATCGCGAGCTGACGCGATACACGGGCGAAGAGCGCGAGCGGCGGATGGCGCTCTACCGTTCCGTAGTGCGTCTGCGCTGCTCCCAGTACGGCATGGATATCCTCATGTGGATCGGCTTCGTGGGCGGCTCGCTTTACGGTTGGGTCCACGGACTCATGACTGCTGGCGATTTCGTCATGGTGACCGCGCTCACGGGCTCCCTGCTGCAGACGGCTTACAACCTCGGCCAGCGCATACCTGACTTCTATGATCAGCTCGGGGCCGCACGCGAGAGCATCGCTACGCTGATCGTACCGGCGACGGTGCAGGACCGGCCTGGCGCGAAGGAGCTGTCGGTCACCCGCGGCGCCATTCACTTCGATCGCATTGCGTTCGCATACGAGCCCCGGGGGCGCGGCCGCGGCTCCCGCAACATCGTCAATGATTTCGAGCTGCACATCCCGTCCGGACAACGCGTCGGACTCGTCGGTCCGAGCGGTGCTGGAAAGACGACCCTCATGGGCCTTCTGATGCGTATGCACGATGTGACCGCGGGAACCATCCGGATTGATGGGCAGGATATCCGCGAGGTGACGCAGGAGAGCCTGCGGGGCTCTATCGGGCTGATCCCGCAGGACACGAACCTCTTCCATCGCAGTCTCCTCGAGAACATCCGCTACGGGCGGCCGGATGCGACGGACGCGGAGGTCGTCGAGGCCGCCAAGCGCGCGCACGCACACGAGTTCATCGTCGAGCTGGAGCAGGGTTACGACACGCTCGTTGGCGAGCGTGGCATCAAGATCTCCGGCGGCCAGCGACAACGCATCGCCATCGCGCGGGCAATCCTGCGCGATGCGCCCATCCTGCTGCTCGATGAGGCGACCAGTGCCCTGGATAGCCATAGCGAGCAGATGATCCAGCAGGCCATGAAGGAGGCGATGGACGGCAAGACGGTGATTGCCATCGCTCACCGGCTGAGCACGGTGATGGACATGGATCGTCTCATCGTCCTCGAGCGCGGCTGCATCGTCGCGGACGGCTCGCACGCTGAGCTGCTGCTGCAGGGCGGCCTTTACGCAGAGCTCTGGCGCAAGCAGTCGGGCGGCTTCAATCCGGTCGCGCGGCAGGAGGAGGTGCAGCCGGGGGCTGCGCAGGAGGACGAGCACGCGGACCTGGCCGACATCCGGTCCTCGCCGGCGGCCTGAGCCCATATCAGACCCGCTTCACCTCGCCCAGGAAGTCGACGATGGCGCTCGCTATCTCGGCGGCGTGTGTTTCCAGCGCGAAGTGGCCGCTGTCGACGAAGCGCACCACTGCACCGGGAATATCGCGCTTGAATGCTTCCGCACCGGCCGGGAGGAAGAACGGGTCGTTCTTACCCCAGACGGCCAGGAAGGGCGGCCGGCGGGTCCTGAAGTAGTTCTGAAAAGCCGGATAGAGGGCGACGTTGCTCCTGTACTCGCCGAACAGGTCCAGCTGCAGCTCGTCGATTCCCGGGCGTGCCAGATAAAAGTTGTCGAGCGAGAACCCGTCGGGCGAGACGAGCGTGGGGTCCGGTACACCGTGGGTGTACTGCCAGACCGTCGTCTCCGGCTTGAGGCGCGCAGCGCCTCGCAGTTGGCGGGGGAGGGAGTTTCTGTGGCTCACATTTTGCGCACCTGTTCTCGATGTCCCTGCTGCCCCTGTCGACTGCCTGGATGGCGGTCATTGGGCGGCGGTCGTTCCATATCGCGTGGCACCGGAAAGGGGGCCATCAGCTCCGTGATGTCTCCACGGCGTCCGGGTGCCGTTAAGCCTTGAGCCGGCGGGCGAGCTCGCGAGTGTGCGCCCGCAGGTCGGCGAACCACGGCGTCATGGTTTGGCGAACCTTCGCGGGCGCCGTGTGCATCGACCCGGAGTCGAATGGCGGATGCGGGTCGTATTCTGCGAGAAGCTGCGCGCACTCGGCATAAAAGGCGTCCCGCAGCTCGCTCACCATCGTCAAGCCGAAGTCGAGCCCGGAAGTCACGCCCGCGCCGGTGATGCGATTGCGGTCTCGTACCACCCGCTGGTCGGTCGGAATTGCACCGAAATCGGCGAGGAGGTCGCGAGCGGCCCAATGTGAGGTGGCGCGGTAGCCCTCGAGCAGGCCCGCCGCGCCGAGGATGAGCGATCCGGTGCAGACCGACGTCACGTACTTCGCCCGCTTCCCCCGGTCGGCGATAAACGCGCGCGTCTGCGGATCGCCCGCGGCCGCCACTGCGCCAGTACCGCCCGGCGCAAACAGCACCGTCAGATCCCGGGGGCAATCCGCGAACGTGGTCGTCGGCGTGATCGTCAGGCCCAGGTCACTCTTCACGGGATCGGGTGTCTTGGCGACCAGATGCACCTTTGCTCCCATCAGTAGCGCGAACATGTAATGCGGCCCGACCAGATCGAGCGCGGTCATGTTGGGGTAGACGAGCTGGGCGATCACGTCGTGGCGGACCCAGCCAGGCGGCACCTGCGAACTGCCGGTCCTCGGCCGCGATGAGGGCGGAGCTGCGCGGGCCGCCGGCACCGCGAGCAGCGGGCCGAATAAGGCGAGAAGCGCGGCGGTGCGGCGATCGACGGTAGACATGTGCGGGCTGCCGGGATCAGACACTTTGTGAGTTGGAAAAGTATTGCGTTTCCAGGAGAGAGTGTCAAGCGGATCGTTCGTGCCCTCCGCCGAGTCAGTGGAGATTGTTTGTCGCCGCCATACCGACATGAGCGCCGCTGTGCAGGTCGCGACATATCTATTGCCGGGCGCATCGATCGCAATCTCGGGCGGTTTGTTGAATTTGCCGGCTGCAGCTGCCGACCGCGTTCTCGCCTAGTGAACGGCTGTTGCCCCCAACCGGGCCGGACGGAGCGCTCGATCCCGCTGATCGAGATAGCGTGACAGCGCCTCGTACTGATCGGTGGCGATGAAGTCGACGCCGGCGGCGATTGCGGCCCGCCAGCGTGGAATCACCCGGCGCATGGATCCAAAGTTGTAGCTCTCGTCCCAACCCCGGTCCGCCTTCGCATCGAAACCGTCGAGCGTATAGAAGCGGATCCAGTAACCCTGCTCGTGCGCGTAGTCGACCAGAGCACGAAGGCGCCGCTCGTCGGCGTACGTCCAGGCATGGGCCCGCGTCTGGCCACCTTCCTCGACGACCCACCAATTGTTGTTCCACCAGCGGCGATAGTCGGTCGCGTGCGTCGCCAGGAGCTGAGCGGGTGCGGCCGTTGCGTACCAATGCGCGCTCTGCGGCGGGCTCATATCGGGCGGTGGCTGCGCGGTATGCGCGGAGCCGAACAGGCGCAGACGGCCGCCGTCCGGTACGTCATCGTAAAAGACCTTCGCCTGCGCATCGGAATCCTCGGTCACGACCAGGATGGGCTTGCGATCGATGGGCGACAGGTGATTTGGATCGGCGGTCTTGATGGCCGTGGAGAGCCAAGGCTCATGTTCTCCGAGCAGGTGCCATACGGCCTCGAGGATCGCAGGCTGGGTATCCTTGAAGTCGAAGTGCAGGATGATGAGCGGCCATTCGCTGCGCCTGTTCAGGGCCAATGCCTTCTGCACGATTGGGCGCACCTGATCGAAGAAATAGGCCTGCAGAGTCGGCTCTTCGCCCGTGGGACGGGGCGTATGGGACACGACGACGCGGCCCTGACCACTCTTCGGGTCCACATACCAGGCAAGATCCTGCTCGATCGACACAGGAAAGCCGGAATCGAGCGCACGACGCGCACGATCGCTCCAGCGGCCGTCGTATGGATAGCAATTGTGCGCATCCAGCACCGGGTGCCCCTGGTTGAGGAAGGTGAGATCCGCGGCGGCGGCGGTGCCGCCCGACAGAATGACCGCGAGCATCGCGGTCCCCCAGAGTCTACTCACGTCGTATCTCCTGCGATGAGGACAGATGGCCTGCCGCGAGAATCGCAAGTCTATCGTGAGGCGCTGCCCAGTGCCGCGCGCTATTCGCGAGCTTCCTCGTCGCAGGTGAAAACCCGCACTTCGATCAGTGTGGTGCCGCGGAACCGGAAGCGCTCCGCAATGTGCATCGTCGCATTGCGCCCAGCGGTACGGACCCGAGACGTCGAGAAAACGATATCGCCTTCGGACACTACCTCCAGGAGTTGCCATGTAGTGAAGTCATAGAATTCCCGGACTTTGTCATAGAAGCGCGTGAACTGCGCAATGCCCGTGTAAGTGCCTCCGAACGGAAGCGCGGCCGGCTCGTAGACCGTCAGGCGCGGATCCACCCGCTCGGGGTAGTCTTCTTCGCGCTCAGCATTTCGAGCACGAAGGCGCGGTTCTGGGCCGCGAATGGGGCTGCCGTCATTGCGGACGCGCGAGTCAGTCAGAGTCGGTGTCGTCCGGGTCGATGTCGCTGTAGGCGACTTCCCCGGTTCCCAGGAGCCGGGCTGGCTGCGCCATGATTGGCTCGATCAGTGTCCTTACTGCAGGCCCGATGGCGTTGCGCGCGGCGTCCATGTGCTCTGCCGTATCCCAGAGTGTCACGGTGACGTGGCGCCCCTTGCCGAGGTGAGTGACGATCGTGCCCCGGTATCCGGGCTGCGACGCGTGTGCATCCTGAAAGGCGGCGAACTCCGGCCGCTCGGCCAGAGGCTTGTCCTCAGGGTACGTGGATTCGCGAACGACGGCGTACATGTGGATCCTCCTTTCGTATCCCTGCAGCGTTATGCCTTGCTTTGCGGGTCCCCATGCCGATGGACCAACTTCCAACCGCCGTCCTCGTAGCGGAAGATTTCGGTGACACGGATGGTCATCGGCACGGCCTCGCCGGGCTTCGCCGCCATGTGTACTCGCGCGTGCTGGTAACCCGTCCAAAAAGCGAGGTCACCGCTGGCTCGGGCCTGCAGTACCTCGAGCCGGCTTTCGCCCTTTGGCGCGAAAGAGCGCGCGTCCTCTTTATAGCGTTTGGCGACGGTCTGCGCGCCTTGCGTGGCATCGCCACGCGGTGAGAAGAATGTCGCTGGATCGCGGCGAGTGAGGATGCCCTCGAGCGGTGTGAATTCGCCATCGACGTAAGCCGCGGCGATATCGGGGCGCCGGTCCATGAGAGCTGCGAACGGCTCACGGTCGCGATCGTCGCGCTTCCCCGCCGTCTCGATCCAATCCGCGAACGCGCTCATGAATTGCGCAAGGAATTCGGAGGTCTTCCCGTCCTTGGGTCGGCCGGACTCGTCGAGCAGCGAACCGACGTCGCTGATATAGGCTTCCGGCTGCTGCATCACCGGCATGTTCAGGAAGACGAAGGTCTGGCGCAGCGCATGGTTGGCGCCGAAGGCGCCCAACTTGAAGGGTGTAACACTGACAACGCCGGCAGGCAGTCCTTTGAGCACGCTTTGGCCGCCAGGCCGGGAGGCGATATCGAGCGCGTTCTTCAGTACGCCTGGTATGGACCGGTTGTATTCAGGCGTGACGAAGAGAACCGCATCGGATTCGTTGACGGCGGTCCGGAAAACTGTCCACGCTGCCGGCGGCGCGTCATCGAGATCCTGGTTGTAGAGCGTGAGCTCGCCGATCTCGACGATCCGACAGGAGAGAGTGGCCGGTGCCACATTGATGAGTGCATTGGCGATCTGGCGCGAATAGGAGCGCGCTCGCAGGCTTCCGACGATCAGGGCGACTTTGCGTGGCTGGGGCATGGCGTGGCCTCGATGTAAAGACGTCTATAACTGCTTGCCTGCCCCGACGTTCCGAGCAGTCGCAAGCTGAGCTCGTGGAGCTGCAATCACGGGCTCCGCCATGCTCAGGCTCCCGGCTGGCTTACAGCGCGAATTCTTTTGTTGCCATGTCCGTGAACCAATACACCTGAGCCGGGTACGCATCACGATGGCCGGCGTCATTTGGCTCTCGGTCGCGTCCTGAAACCGACGTGGCCGCGAACATTGCCGTGCATCATGGCTTGCGGATCCGGATGGGACGCGGTACCAGCTCACCGCCGCAGTTGGGGCAAATCCGCGTCATGGCCTCGGCGCATTGCGCACAGAAGGTGCACTCGTAAGAGCAGATGAAAGCGTCCCTGGCGTCTTCAGGCAAGCTCTTCGTGCATTTCTCACAGTGCTCACGCATCTCGAGCGCCACATCTCTCTCCAACGACCCCCGACGTCTCGGCCTTACTCCGCATTCATCCGGGCGAGAAGGTGCGCAGCCGCCGCTTGCAGGTGTCTTCGAAGGACGGCGACGGCATCGTCGGTTGCGCCGGACTCGAGGTGCTGCAGTATGGCGCGGTGATCGTTGAGCCAGCGCGGTTTCTTTGCCGTCATCGTGGAGTACGCGTTGACAAAGAGCTGACAGGTGCGCCGCAACGTCTCGATCATCACGAGCTGCCGGGGCCGGCCCGCGTGCCGATACATGGCCTCGTGAAAGGCCCAGTCACCCGCAGCCCAGCCGGGGGTGCTCGCGTCCAGGTCCGACTTGCGGCGGACGCGATCTATCTCCTCGAGCGCGGCAGGCGTCATGTTCTCGGCCGCGCGACGCAGGCAATCGCACTCCAGCAGCACGCGCAGCTCGTAGATTTCCTGCACCTCGCCGGGTGTCAGAGTGATCGCCTTGGCGCCGCGATTGGGCTCCATTTCGATGAGTCCCTCACCGGCGAGGATACGCAGGGCGTCCCGCACCGGGATGCGGCTGACGCCGAATCGCTCCGCGAGACCGACCTGCGACAGCTCGGCACCGGGAGCCAGGCTCCCTGCCAGCAGCTCTCTTCTCAGCTCTGCCGCTATCGTTTCCGGGGTCATCTGCTAAGATGTATACACGTATACATGGAGCGACGTCAATGACCAAGACTCATGACTACCTGGCGCAGATCATCTGGACGGGAGACCGTGGACAGGGAACCCGACATTTCAAGGGCTACGACCGGACCTGGCGGATCACGACCCCTGGCAAGTTGCCGATCGAGTGCTCGAACGACCCGCTGCTCGGCGGCGATGCCGGCAAGCCGAACCCCGAGGACCTGCTGCTCTCGAGTCTGGCGAGCTGCCACATGCTTTGGTATCTCCATCTGGCAAGCAAAGCCGGCATCGTCGTACGCGCCTATGAAGACAACCCGCTCGGGGTGGGTGAGACCGGGCCGCGCGGCGAAGGCCGCTTCCTGCGGGCTACGTTGCGTCCCAGGATCACAGTGGAGCGGGGCGCGGATCTCGCAACGGCTGACGCGCTGCACGCAGAGGTGCATCACTACTGCTTCATCGCGAGGTCGGTGAATTTTCCAATTGCGTATGAAGCGAGCTACTCCGAGGTCTGAGCAGCGTGCTGTGACACGCGCACACATGTAATGGACGGGTACGCCGCATGCTCGCAAGGACGTGGCCGTGCACGGCTTCATGTTCAAGGAGTGATGGCGGAATGAAGGCGTCAAACGCATTTTTTGATGCTCTCGTGTCGTCAGCGCGGGCACCGGAGCTTGCCGATGTAGATGACCTCTTCGGGTTCCTCATCGGGAGCTGGGATCTCGAGGCCGTCCTGCATCACTCGACGGGACAGACGCAACGAAGCAAGGGTGAGCTGCATGCCGCATGGGTCCTGGAAGGCCGCGCCATCCAGGATTTGTTCATTTTCCCACGACGCTCGGACCGGGCCTCCGCTTTGCCGGCAAGCGGCGACAGATACGCCACGACCATCAGGACATATGATCGGGTCCTGCGGGCATGGAGAGTCGACTTCATCAATCCGGCGGCGCCGGAAACGAGTGCGCACCTGACAGCCCGCCGCCGGGAGCAGGGGATCGAGATGGAGGGAAAGCTCGCAGGCGGCGTGAGTATTCGCTGGCGCTACCGATCCATCACCGCAACATCCTTCCACTACAGCGCCGAGAAGACCCGTGGGGATGGTGCGCACTGGCAACTGTATCTGGAGCTCTTCGGGTCGCGGGTGGGAGCGTAGGTCCGCAGATCCGGCCGGCTCGTGACTAGCCGCCGTAGACGGCGGCCATGAGCTGGCCGACGAAGCCCCCTGCCATTCCCTCTATCGCGGTGCTGGTCGTTGCGATGACGGTGAGTCCATTGACCGGGTCGACGTACCAGTGGTGGCCATAGACGCCGCCCCATTTCCAGGTTCCCAACCCTTGCGGTGTGCCTGCCAGCGCGGCATCCATCAGCACGGCGCCTCCGAATCCAAACCCCCAGGCCGGCTTTTCTTCCGTCGTGATGCGGAGCGCTCCGATCTGATTGGTCATCATCTGGCGTGTCGATGTCGGCTGCAGAATCGGAGCGCCGCCCGACCCGAGTGCAGTCAGCAACTTGAGGAGGTCGCCTGCTGTCCCTGCCATGCCGGCGCCACCGGAGACAAACGACTCCGCGTTGAATATTCGCGATGGCGAGAAGCGGATACCTGCAGTGCCGGGCACGAAGGGCACCGCCTCAGGATCGCGCATCCGGCGCTGCGGCTTGCCGCTCACATAGGGGACCGCCAGTCGTGAAGGATCTACGATGGAGAACGCGGTATCGCGCATACGCAACGGGCCGGTGACGGTCGAGGCGACGACTTCCGGCAGAGTGGCGCCGGCGGCGCGCGTCAGTACTTCTCCGAGCACGTCATAGGCCAACGAATAGCCCCACGCCGAGCCGGGTGAATACTCGAGCGGAATACGTGCGAGACGCGTCAACTCCTCGGCCATCGTCAGGCCGGGCTCGGCAAGCCCGTCGGAGACACCCGCCTCGTCATAGGGGCCGCCTGCGGGCTGAAACATTCCGTAGGTGAGACCGGCCGTATGGGTGAGAAGATGTCGGACCTCGATCCGCGCCGGATCTCCGCCCGGAAGCTTCGGCGCAAACGCCGGCAGCCAGCGCGTCACCGGATCATCCAGGCGGATCGTGCCGCGCTCAACCAGCGCCATGGCCGCAGCGGCCACGATCGGCTTGGTGAGTGAGGAGTAGCGGAAGATGGTGTCCGCGGTCATCTTGCGGCCGGCTTCGCGGTCGGCAAGCCCGGCCGCGATCTCGACGGCTTTCTCACCGTCCTTTGCCACGATGACGACACCGCCGACGAGACGCTCCTCTGCCACCGCTCGCTCGAGACAAGCCGATACTCGCTTCTGCAGCATAGAACTGGCGCCCGTTTTGCTCCTGACAGGGTGGATCGATACTGCCGCTTCCTGCGGGTGCAGGCCATCCCCCATTGTGGCTAGTCCCGGTTGCGCAGGTTAGGCCGCGGCTTGGTGTCGAAGCAGGACGCCGCCCATCCGATGCCGCGTCGTGCGCAGAGAGCCGCCGGACGAGGGCTATTCAAACCAGTAATCCAGCGAGCCGTCGGACCCTTTGCCGAAGCTGCCTTCGAAGCCGCCTTCGCCGCGCAGGCCGACAAGCTCGTCCGTTCCTGATCCCGGAACAACAAACCACGTTGCCTTGATCCTGCCCTTCTCGACGATTTCCGACCCTTGAAGGACGAACGTGCCCTGGCGTCCGGCCAATTTTCCGCGGAATCGCTGAATACTCACTTGGGACGCGGACCTGTCGGGGCGCAGGACCTGAAACGCCCTGACGGGGGATTCACCTTCGATGTCTCCAGTGAACGTTTCCGTCAGACGGAGCTCCACCAGCTCTGGGCCCGCGGTTTGGTCGTAGGGCTCGGCTTCGGACTCGTGAACGACTATCTTCGCCTTCGCCACCTTCCGCAGATGCGCCCCCGGTCGGGATGATGGCGCCGCGTGACCCGGGTGTTGCTCACTCATTTGTGCTCTCCTGTTGTGGAACATGCCATGTTGCGCCCGCGCGCGTCGCGAACCATGAGCCGCTCAGGATCAGGATCGTTCCGACCATGGAGCTGAACGGAAATGCTTCACCCAGCACCATGGTGCCGAGCAGAGCTG
Organism: Steroidobacteraceae bacterium; assembly: GCA_035652555.1. Lineage (GTDB taxonomy): Bacteria > Pseudomonadota > Gammaproteobacteria > Steroidobacterales > Steroidobacteraceae > 13-2-20CM-66-19. Next base: position 78,118 of record DASRDO010000052.1, read on the forward strand.
CCACTACCGGACTGAGGTACTTGACCACGCCGGCGCGGGCGGCTCCGGCTGCTTTGATCAGGAAGAAGTAGAGAAGCATCCCCGATGCGGTGCACACCGCGCCCAGCGCAACGAGAGAGGCGATTGCGCGGCCCGATGGCAGCGACGGCGGAAGGTACGCGAGACCCGCGGGACAAAGGAGCAGCGAGGCGATCGCCAGGCTGACCGCGGAGGGCCCAAGTCCCGCCACACTGTGCAAGTAGCGCTGGATGACGAGCGGCGCGAGTGCGTAAGCCAACGCGGCCGATAACATGCAGGCCAACCCGATCCGTTGCGCTCCGTGCGGTGCATCGAGGCCCAGCAGCACGACCACACCCAAAAAGCCGATCAGCAGCCCCGTAATCCGCGGCACGCCAAATCGCTCTCGCGCGCCGAAGAGCGGTCCGAGAACGGCGATGAGCAACGGGGCGGTCGCAGCAAGGACACCGGCGAGTGACGAGCGGATCCATTGTTCCGAAATCGGGATGAGCGCTGATGGCAGCGCGAGCTGAAGCAGCGCCAACGCCCCAATGGGCTTCCAGTGCTGACGGACACCGGCCAGCGCCCCGCGGGCCCAGGCGAGCGGCAGCAGTACCAGGGCACCGATCGTGAGCTCCCACCAAGCCACTTCCAGGGGCGCGATCCCAGAGAGAGCGATCTTGATCAGTAGGTAGGGTAGTCCCCAGGCGAGGCCCAAGGCCGCGAAAGCGAGCCATGCCTGAACGGTCATCGTCGAGTTCATTGGGCGGCGTCCTGCCGCGGTGGGCTGCTCAATGTCGGTCGGAAGGTGCGGTGTCCTGACCGGGGCCGGAGCTTTGGAGCTCGAGCTTTGCCGTCCACGAAAAAAGAGTGTGAATTCGCTCATGAAGTCACTCCTGTCGAAGTCCGGGCGACGTCTTGACCTCAGTTGGATTGCCAGACGGGAACTACGCCTCCCGGCTGGGCATTGACAGATGCCGGTCGTGCGGCGGCCGGGATACTGCCTCTCCTTACGGGTCACCTCGCCGTGGCCGAGTGGTCTTTCGATAGAGACACGCGAAGACGGAGGGATGTGACCAGGTGGGCGGCTCACACGAATGGCAGGTCGAGCAGTTTGAGCAGCAGCGCTCGCACCTGCGGGCCGTGGCTTACCGGATGCTGGGCTCGGTCGCGGAGGCCGAAGACGCCGTCCAAGAGACGTGGCTGCGCCACAGCCAGTCCGACAACGGCGCGGTTGACAATCTCCACGCTTGGCTGACGACGATCACAGCACGAGTCGCGCTCAACATGCTGCGCGCCCGCAAACGTCGCTGCGAGGCGCCGACCGCCACCCACGTGCCCGACCCTTTGATTAGCGCCCCGGACGGTGACGATCCGGAGAAATGCTTGCTATTGGCCGACTCGGTTGGGTTGGCGCTGCTGGTCGTGCTGGACACTCTGGCTCCCGGCGAGCGGGTCGCGTTCGTTTTACACGACATGTTTGGCGTACCGTTTGAGGAAATCGCGCCAGTGATCGATCGCACCCCGACAGCCGCGCGAAAGCTGGCGAGCCGGGCGCGCCGCCGCATCCGTAAGGGCGCGCCGGCTCCCGATCGCGATCTGACGCGACAGCGCGAGGTCGTTGATGCCTACTTTGCCGCAGCCCACGACGGCGACCTCGACCGCCTAATCGCAGTGCTCGATCCTGAGGTTGTGCTGCGGGCTGATGCCGGACCACAGCGCCCTGACGCATCGGTGCTCATGCGCGGACCGAGCGGCGTCATTGGGCGCGCCATCGCCTTCGCCCGCCTTCCGCTTGAGCGGATACCTGTTCTGACCAACGGGACGATCGGAGCAGTCGTGCTCTCCAAGGGACGGCCATTCTCGGTGATGAGCTTCACCATCGCCGGCTCGAAGATCGTCGAGATAGACATACTCGCAGACCCCGAGCGCCTGCGCGAAATCGACCTCTCCGCGGTCCGGGGCGAACATGCAATGTCAGCCCGGCTGGGTTAGGGCCGTAAGCCCCGAGTGGCGGGCTCGACCTGAATCACTCCCACTCTATCGTCGCGGGCGGCTTGCCCGAGATGTCATATACCACGCGCGATATGCCGGTAATCTCGTTGACGATGCGCCGGGACACGTGCTCGAGAAACTCATAGGGAAGCCGCGCCCAGTGCGCGGTCATGAAATCGATGGTTTCCACGGCCCGCAGCGCCACGACGTAGTCGTAGCGCCGCCCGTCGCCCATGACACCGACCGATTTCACCGGCAGGAACACTGCGAATGCCTGACTCGTGCGGTCATAGAGATCGTGCCTGCGCAACTCCTCGATGAATATCGCATCGGCACGGCGTAGCAGGTCTGCATATTCCTTGCGCACCTCACCGAGGATGCGGACGCCGAGACCAGGGCCAGGGAAGGGATGGCGGTACACCATCTCTCGTGGCAACCCGAGCTCCACGCCGAGCCGCCGCACTTCATCCTTGAAGAGCTCGCGCAGCGGCTCGACCAGCTTCAGGTGCATCTGTTCGGGTAGCCCACCGACGTTGTGATGGGATTTGATGACGTGTGCCTTGCCGGTGCGCGCGCCAGCAGACTCGATGACATCCGGATAGATCGTGCCCTGGGCGAGGAAGCCGACACCGGAGAGCTTGTGAGCCTCCTCGTCGAACACTTCGACGAAGGTGCGCCCGATGACCTTGCGCTTCGCCTCCGGGTCTGCAACGCCTTTGAGAGCCATGAGGAAGCGCGCTTCCGCGTCCACGCGGATGACGCGTACGCCGAGATGCTCTGCGAAGGTGGTCATGACCTGATCGCCTTCGCCGAGGCGCAGGAGCCCGTGGTCGACGAAGACGCATACGAGCTGATCGCCGATGGCGCGGTGGAGCAGGGCGGCGACCACGGATGAGTCGACGCCTCCCGAGAGCCCCAACAGGACCTTGGCGCTTCCGACCTGGGCGCGTACCCGCTCGATCGCATCCTCGATGATATTGCCGGTGCTCCAGAGCGCGTCGCAGCCACAGATCTCGCGTACGAAGCGCTCGAGCAGTCGGGCACCCTGGGTCGTGTGCGTCACCTCAGGATGAAACTGCACACCGTAGAAGCGTCGCCGCTCGTCCGTCATCGCCGCGAATGGAATCGATCCGGTCGATGCGTTCACGATGAAACCTTCGGGCAGTGCGCCTACCCGGTCGCCATGACTCATCCAGACATCGAGGACAGCTCGGCCCTGGGCATCGCGCCGGTCCTCCAGGTGGTCGAGCAGCCGGCTCGAGCCAGTCACGGTGACTTCGGCATAGCCGAACTCCCGCTCCGTAGAGGCTACGACGCGGCCGCCGAGCTGCTGCGCCATCGTCTGCATGCCATAGCAGATTCCGAGCACCGGAACGCCGAGAGCGAAGACCGACTCGGGAGCTCGAGGAGGGTTGGCGTCGGTGACCGACTCTGGCCCGCCGGAGAGAATCACGCCCCGCGGTTGGAATGCGCGGACCTCAGCGTCGGTGATGTCCCAGGGATGGATCTCGCAGTAGACACCGAGCTCCCGCACGCGACGGGCGATGAGCTGCGTATACTGGGCTCCGAAGTCGAGGATGAGGACGCGGTGTGCGTGGATGTCCGCGTGTGTTGCCGCCGATTGGGCGGCGGGTCGGGCAACGCTGGCCATGGGTTCCTAGGACCCCCGGTAATTGGGCGCCTCTTTGGTGATTGCGACATCATGAACGTGGCTCTCGCGGACACCGGCGTTGGTGACACGCACGAAGACCGGGCGCGTGCGCATCTCCATGACATCACGGCTGCCGGTGTACCCCATTGCCGCCCGCAGTCCGCCTGCGAGCTGCTGCAGAATGGCGACGACGCTGCCTTTGTAGGGGACACGGCCCTCGACTCCCTCGGGGACGAGCTTCTCCAGCTCCGTCGAAGCATCCTGGAAGTAACGGTCGGCGGAGCCGTGGCGCTCCGCCATGGCGCCGAGCGAGCCCATGCCGCGATAGGACTTGTAGGAAGCGCCCTGATAGAGCTCGACCTCGCCCGGGGACTCCTCGGTTCCGGCAAAAAGGCTGCCGATCATGACCGCGTGAGCGCCGGCCACGAGCGCCTTGGCGATGTCGCCGGAGAAACGGATACCGCCGTCTGAGATCACTGGCACATCGCTGTCGTCGAGAGCCTCAGCTACGTTGGCGACCGCAGAGATCTGCGGTACTCCGACGCCGGCGACGATACGCGTCGTGCAGATCGAGCCCGGTCCGATGCCGACCTTGACGCCATCGGCGCCAGCGGCGACCAGGGCGAGCGCGGCCTCACCCGTGGCGATGTTGCCGGCGATCACCTGTTGATCGGCCCATTGCGATTTGATGCGCTCCACCGTGCTGATCACACCGCGGGAATGGCCGTGGGCAGTGTCGACGACGACGAGGTCGACTCCCGCCTCGCGCAGCGCGGCGACGCGATCCATGGTGTCGGGCGTAGTGCCGACGGCAGCGCCCACGCGCAGCCTCCCCGTCTCGTCCTTGCAGGCGCGCGGGAATTCGGTCGCCTTCTGGAAGTCCTTCACCGTGATCATGCCGGTGAGCTCGTGATCGCCGTTGACGACCAGCACTTTCTCAATGCGATGCTTGTGCAGCAGCGCCAGCACTTCTTCCTTGGGCGCGGTCTCGCGCACGGTAATGAGCCGCTCCTTCGGTGTCATGACGGAGGAGACGGGCGCATCGAGTTTTTGCTCGAAGCGCAGGTCACGATGGGTGACGATGCCGACGGCCTTCTTGCCAACGACCACCGGCACGCCGGAGATGCCACGTGAGCGCGTCAGGTCGAGCACTTCGCGGATGGTCGTATTGGGAGAGACGGTGATGGGGTCCTTGATGATGCCGCTCTCGAACTTCTTCACGCGGCCGACCTCGCGCGCCTGCGTTTCGATGGTCATGCTCTTGTGAATGATGCCGATGCCGCCTTCCTGAGCGATCGTGATCGCCAGGCGGGCTTCGGTGACCGTGTCCATGGCGGCCGAGAGCAGGGGCAGATTGAGCCGAATGCGGCGGGTGACGCGCGTCGAGAGGTCCGCTTCCCGGGGCAGTATTTCGGAGTAGGCCGGGACGAGGAGGACGTCGTCGAAGGTGAGGGCTTCTTCGAGGATTCGCATAGCTAATTCTACGCATGAAGGGCGCCCCGGTAAACCACGTGCTATGGTGCCCGGCCATGCCTGCCAGTCCTCCCCCCGGTACAGAGCCCGACGCCGCTCCCGGCCGCAGCGTCTATACGGTCACGCGGCTGAATCGGGAGGTGCGGATAGCGCTCGAGCGGAGCCTGGGGGTCGTCTGGGTGGGAGGGGAGCTCTCGAATTTCTCCCAGCCCTCCTCGGGGCACTGGTACTTCTCCCTGAAGGATCGCGACACGCAGGTGCGCTGCGCGATGTTCAGGGTGAAGAACGTGGGTCTGGGATTCGTGCCCAAGGGTGGTCAGCAGGTGATCGTGCGCGGCCGCGTGAGTCTCTACGAGCCCCGAGGCGAATATCAGCTGATCGTCGATTACCTGGAGGAAGCCGGCGTCGGCGCGCTGCAGCGCGAGTTCGAGCGGTTGAAAGCGAAGCTCGCCGCAGAGGGGCTGTTTGCGAGCGAGAACAAGCGCGCCCTGCCTCGTTTTCCCCGCCGCATCGCCCTTGTCACTTCACCCACCGGGGCAGCCGTGCGCGATGTACTCAATATCCTGGCACGCCGCTTTCCGCCCGCTGCGGTATTGGTGTATCCAACCGCCGTCCAGGGTGATGCCGCGGCACCTGCCATCGTAAGGGCGCTGCAGCTCGCCTCCGCGCGTCTGGACTGCGACGTGCTGATCCTCGCCCGCGGTGGCGGCTCGCTCGAGGACCTATGGGCTTTCAATGACGAGCGCGTCGCGCGCGCGATCCGCGCGTGCGCGATTCCGGTCGCCACGGGGATTGGTCACGAGATTGACTTCACTATCGCCGACTTCGCAGCCGATGCGCGTGCACCGACACCGTCCGGAGCCGCGGAGCTCGTTGCACCAGATAGGCATGCATGTTTGGAGGCGCTGTCGCGAATGGAGGCGCGCATGAACGCGTGTATGAAGCGCGAGCTGCGCGTCGTATCGACCCGATTTGCAAATGTCAGCACCCGGCTGAAGCAATCGCATCCGGGCATGCGCCTGGTCCATCAGGCGCAGCGCCTCGATGATCTGGAGCAGCGGCTCATGGGCGCTGCGAGCACGGTGCTGCACATGCGTCGGCACAGGGTGAACGATGCATTCACCAGCCTCATTCAGCACTCGCCTGAGCGTCTTGCGCGGGAGTACCGCCGCCGCCACGAGGCGTTGGAGTTGCGCCTTCGGCTCGCGGTCGGCGAGTACGTGTCACGCCGCCAGCATCGCGTCGACCTGGCGCATAGGACGCTCCAGACGGCAAGTCCGCAGGCGACTCTGGCGCGCGGCTTTGCGATCGTGACTCGCGCGGACGGGACGGTCGTCACCGATGCCCGCACGGTGCCTGCAGGCGAGGACATCGAGGCGCACCTGGCGAGTGGTTTCCTGCAGGCCCGGGTGACGGGCTCGCGGGGTTCCTGACGGGAAAATCCGTGCCCGCCGATATCGATTTCATGCATCTCGCGCTGGAACAGGCCGGCAGGGCGCGGGCAGCCGGGGAAGTCCCGGTGGGTGCGGTGTTGGTGAGCGGAGATCGCGTGATTGCGAGTGGTGCGAACCACCCCATCGGGTCGAACGACCCCACCGCCCACGCCGAAATCGAGGCCTTGCGCTCCGGAGGGCAGGCGCTCGGCAGCTACAGGCTCGCCGATACGACTTTGTACGTTACGCTCGAGCCCTGCCCGATGTGCGCGATGGCCATCGTCCATGCACGCGTGCGCAGGCTGGTCTTTGGCGCCTGGGATCCCCGCGCGGGGGCGGCCGGGAGCGTTGCCGATATCTTCGCGCTCCCGGGTCTCAATCATCGGGTCGATGTGTTCGGCGGTGTTTTGATGGAGGAGTGCGGCGGCCTCCTCAGAGAGTTCTTCGCCGCCCGTCGCGGCTGAGCGTCAGAAGCCGTTGCCGCTGCCTCTCGCAGGCCGCGCGGCGTCGGCGACGGTCATGTGCGGCACGCCGTCCTCGGGCTGCCATTCCAGGAGCCGCATGACCTGGCGGACGTGGCCGACGTACTCGACCGGTTGCCATCCCTGCGCATAGCCGCACTTTGCTTTGGTGTACCAGCGGGGCTCGGCGAGTTTCGGCAGCTCCTTGCTGACATCGGCCCAGGAGTCCGGATTTTTACCCAGGGTCTGAGCGATGATGCGCGCATCCTCCATGTGCCCGAAGCCGACATTGTAGGCGGCGACGGTGAACCAGGTGCGGTCGGGCTCCGGGATGTGTGTCGGAACCATGCTGCGCACCTGGGCGAAATAGCGTGCTCCGGCGAAGATGCTCTCCCGGGCGTTCGCCCGATCCTTGATTCCCATCGCTTCCGCGGTGTTGGAAGTCAACATCATGACGCCCATGGCGCCGTTCGGTGAGACAGCATCCGGCTCCCAGCGCGACTCCTGGAAGCCGATCGCTGCGAGCAGCCGCCAGTCGAGCCCGTATTGGGCGGCGGCCTGTTGGAACCAGGCGCGGTAATGAGGCAGGCGCTGCGTCAGGGAAACCTGCAGCAGGCGTAGCTCCTCGTAGTGGAACGTGCTGGCATCGCCCGATTCCTTCTGCATCAGGCGGGCGAGCTCGCCCGAGGACGCCTCGACGCGGAAGAAGCTGTCCACGGCCGCGACGAGCTCGTCCTCGTGTCGGTTCACGATCCACTGGATCGGCCGCTTCTCGGGCAGAGTGAAGCCGACTCTGATGTCCGGATAAAGATGATGAGCGTAGGAGTAGGCGCGGGCATCGACGATCGCGTAGCGCGCCTGCCCGGAATCCACGTCCTCCAGCGGGTCCGCGGCGCTCGGCGCGGTCTCCACCCACGTGAGGTGAGGGGCGAGGATTGCTTTCATCCGCGCGAGCAGTTGCTCCTGCGGGCTGCCCGCACGCACGGCGAGCTTGGCGGTCTCGAGCTGTAGTGTCTCCCGCGGCTGCGATTCATCCCGGCGGTAGACCACGAGCTGCGGAACCTGGGCGTACGGGGCAGCCGCCTTTCCGACCTTCCACCAGGCGGGGGTGGAAGTGAGCTGCGCGGCGGCGATATCGGCATGGCCCGATGCGAGCTCCGAGCGCAGCGCGGTCTCGTTCGGGACTGCGTAGATCTTCAGGTGCACGCCCAGCTGCGCAGCAAACCGGCTGGCGAGCGCGTACTCCAGTCCCTCGGGTCCCTGGGCACCCAGGTAGTAGCAGGTCGGCAGATTCAGGGTCACGACCCGCAGCTCACCGCGGGTGCGGACCTGCTGCAGGGCCGAGGGCTCCTGCGTGCAGCCCGCGAGGAAGGCGAGCGCCAGTGCGGCTGCCACTCGTGCTCGGGCCCACTTGAAGTGCGCCTGGGTGCCTGCCTGCGCCAACGCTAAAACCCCACTGGTCTCAAATGCTTGGGCTAGAATACCAGCCCTCGTCCCCGGGGTCCCACCGCATGGCGCTCACTCGCGCCAATTCGCCATAATGCGGCGTTATCGAGGGTTTCGGGCAGGGACGGAGAGGTACCGAAGCGGTCATAACGGCGCCGACTCGAAATCGGATGGTCGGGTAAAACCGGCACGTGGGTTCGAATCCCACCCTCTCCGCCATTTAAAAAATTACCTAAAACTCAATAGATTACGCGCGACCGCCTACCATCCGATCTGGTGCCGCGACATGTCTACCAGAATCCAAAATGTCAAATGACGGCCGCTCGATGTCGGAGCGTTCCGGGGACAGCCACAAATTTATTGGGGTAGATTTTTGGGGTAGAAACGCTGCTCGGCAAACGCGGATGCCAGATACCCCAAATTGGATCTACCCCAAACAAACATCGCTGCGGCGTGAGGGTTTCGAAAGAGACCAATGAGGCGGTGCGGCCAAAACGGTTCGGCTCGCGTCGGTGAATGGAAGTCGATCTCGACGCCAATGATTCTCTGTAGCGGCCGGTGAGATCGTGAGATCTCAGCGGCCTGAGTACCGGTTCTAGTTGCGAATAATTCGTTTACTTCATATAATGCACTCGTTCGGAGGACTTAGGCATGAGCATTACCGCTGATCGAGTATCACTTAGCGATCGAGACGCTGAGTTGCTGGCGCAGGCCAGTCGGCTGATGGGGGAAGCGCTCGACCGTTCGAGGGCGCGCCGGATTGCGCTGGTCGAGGAGAGAGACGATGGAGGCGATGTCGTTCGCCTCGAGGTGCCGCCAGCGACTTTACGGCTGCTCTCCCAGATCCTCGCGCTCATGGCTCGGCAGCAGACGTTTGTGCTTTATCCGGAATCATCGGAGCTGACGACAAAGCAGGCGGCCGAGGTGCTGGGTGTCTCACGCCCGTTTCTGATCCGTGTCCTGGAGGCCGGGCAGATCCCGTTCCGTAAGGTGGGACGTCATCGGCGTGTCCTGATGCAGGACGTTCTGGCCTACAAGAAGACCATGCAGATCAAGCGCCGCGCTGCACTGGATGAGCTCGTCAAGGCCAGTGAGGACATCGGCGGATACGATCTTTAATGGTGCCGTATGATCGATTTACTGTCGTACTGGACGCGTGCACGCTCTTTCCCATGCTGGCGCGTGATGTCCTGTTGACCCTGGCTGCGCACGAGTTCTTCAGCCCTAAGTGGTCGGCGCGCATTCGCGACGAATGGACCCGCAACCTCCTCGCACAAATGCAGGAACGGTCGGCCGACGGTGATGCTCAGAAGCGAGTGGACCGCATTGTAGCGGCAATGACCGCGGCCTTTCCGGACGCTGATGTCGATGTGGAGCTGGTTGAGCTGCCAGCACTTGAGCCCGTGGACGCCAAAGACCGCCATGTTGTCGCGACGGCAATTGCCGCCCATGCGGATGCAATCGTTACTTTTAACGTGAAGGATTTTGCCGCCGACCATCTGAAAGAGCGATTGCAGATCGAGGTCATTCATCCGGATGACTTCATTATGGATCTGATCGATCTCAACGAGAAACGCGCCGTGGCTGCTTTCCGTGAGCTACGCGCCAGGAAAAAGAATCCGCCTTGGACAGTGGACGACATTGCCAAGCGCTTACAGGCATCTGGCTTCGTGCAAACATCGATGTGGCTGAACACTCGGGATGTGGCTGCCCTCATGTGAGGGTGACATTCGCCGCTCCCGCCACCCGGTCGATTCTCCTTCATGCCCCGGACGAGTTCTAGGAATCCTAGTGGTGAGCAGTGATCAAGTTAACAAAGCTATCTCTCATAGCAGGACAGAGCCCAGGTCACGGTGGAGTTGAAATTACTGATCCAGAAGTCGTACTGCTCGTTGGCCCCAACAATTCTGGGAAGAGTCTGGCGCTTCGCGAGATCGAGAACTGGTGCATCGGTCAGAACGAGACGAGAAAGGTCATTGATCAGCTGGACGTATCACTACCGGCTACCGCCGATGCGGCTATCGAACTGTTCCAGCCCATTCAAGACTGAACCGCCCGAGAACCAGACGACCGCTGTCGATCATATGTGGCTGGGCCTACCTACGTTCCGACAAAATCAGCCGGTCATCCACGAGCAGGTCAGTCTCCGACGATTCGGCTAGGCTCTACGTGCTCAATGAAGTCAAAAGGGCCCTGCCGGAAGAGCGCCTTGCGAAGGTGCTGCAATTGGCTCCATTCGCGGCGGCCACATGGGGCCTGGTCGATGGGCTAGCCGATGCCACGCAGGCTGTCTATTGGTCGGACGTCGCTCCGAATTGGGATGGGCAGAGGGAGGAAGAGATCAACGATGGAATTCGCCGTCTCCTAAAGGCGAAGCGCCCTCGAGCTGCATTCGCGCTGGTCAATCGCAGACTCGAAAAAGTCGTTCCAGGGCTCTTGTATCAAGTCATGCTGGACATCGCCCTCGGGGGCGACGAACAAGCTGGGCATTACCAGCTTGAGCCGTGGTCGATTCACAAGCCTTCCAGCTTATGGACAAGAGCAACGAGTTCTCCGTCGAAAAGATGGCGACTCTTGAGTTTCCTTACATCGAGGCGCTGTCGAGGAGTATCGGACAACGCGATGCGCGGGGTGTCCCGAACCTTGAGATATACATCGAGTCCCACCCCGAGCTATTCGTCCAAGCCGTCGCGTGGACCTACAAGCGTTCGGACGGAGAAGAGGATCCGCCGGAGCTTGCCGCGGATACGTCGGAAGACCGAACGAATCGCGCACATCGAGGCTACAAACTCCTGGACGCATTGGAGCGTATTCCGGGGCGAGATGCTTTGACAGAAGAGGAACGACGCAATCGGTTGCTGGGCTGGATCCATAAAGTACGCACTTCATGCGCCGAACTTGGACGGCTGGCCGTGTGCGACCTTTCTCTCGGTAAGTTGTTTTCCAACGCCGAACCAGGTGAGGACGGTATTTGGCCGCCTGAGCCGATCAGGGCAGCTATCGAGCAAATCCAATCAAGAGCTTGCCTCCGGCATTACCACGGCGCTTTACAACTCTCGGGGCGCTCACTGGCGTGCCGAGGGCGGAGGTCAAGAACGCGCCATTGCCGAAAGGTACAGAAGATGGGGCGACGCGCTTGAAATCACGCACCCGTTCATCGCCTCGAAAATTCATAGGCAGGTGCAGAGCACTTACGAACACGAGGCGAACACGCACGACACGGAGGCCGCTGTCGAGCGGAGATTGAGATGACGATACCCCGGGCGCTGGGAAAAGAGAATGGGCAGTTCGCACAGGATTATGCTTTGGCTCGGTGGGCCGGCCTCATGGCCAGTTCGATGGCCGCGCTCTGCAGGCAGGCACATGGCGAGTAGAGACGACTTTTCGCCGGCGACCAAGCGATTCGTGGCGTTGCGAGCCGGATACCGAGGACTTCAAGGTGGATCCGAGGCTGCTGCGGCGAGGATTGCTCGACAACGGCTACACCGAGCTGCCCATGGCCAGTGAGCACGTGGTTGCGATCGATGCTTTGCCGCCTTTACACAAGGATCCTTTCGATCGAGCTCTCGTCGCGCAGGCCCTCGTGGAGGGCATCATACTGCTGACTACGGACGAAATGGTCGCCTGCTATCCGGCGCCTGTGCGAGCTGTTTGAAGTCCGCAGCGGACGGACCACCAACCAAAACTGGTGTGGCCGCCGCTACCCGCCGTGCGCCTTCAATGAACAGGGCGTAGCCATGCTCTCGCCGGTGCTCAAGCGCCGCCGCGCGATCGTGCCGAAGCGAGTGCCGATTACGGGCAGGCGAGGGGGTCCCGGGGGGGGGCAGGACATGATGTCTGGATTCAATGTTCGGCAGCGAACAGACATGGCTCTCCGCTGCGCGCAGGATTCTGCTCAGTTGGGTCGGTTCTGGGTTTGACCCGGGCCCCGCTCCCGAAATCAATCAGGATAAAAATCATGAATATCAAGCGTTACAGTGCCGCGTTTGCGGCGTTTATTGGGCTCGCGGTTATGAGCGTCCCGGCGTTTGCGGATGATCACGCATACACTGATGGACCCGTTGTCAACGTGGCGGCGATTCGAACTGAATATGGGAAGTTCGATGAGTACATGAAATATCTCGACACCACCTGGAAGGCCGAGCAGGAAGCCGCCAAGCAGGCGGGATACATCATCAGCTACAGGGTGGTCACCGTGGAAGCACGCGGCGAAAATGATGCGGACATTTACCTGGTCATCAACTACAAGAACTGGGCCGCCTTTGATGGCGCGACAGCCAGGGCCGATGCGATAGCGAAACAAGTGGAAGGAACTTTGACAGCGTCAAACGAAGGCGCGGTCGATCGAGCCAAGATCCGTCGAGTTCTCGGTTCGTGGACCGGACAGGAGCTCGACCTGAAGTAGCACGCGGATCGTCAGGCGTACGAGAACAAGCCGGACTTCGCGTCCGGCTTGTTTTTTGGCATGCCTGTGCGGGCCCTGCGGCCCGGGATCGCTCCGACGGCTGTCTGGACCGAAGCCCGCATTCGTCTACCACGTACTTCATCGTGGCCGCTGAGGCGGATTGCGAGTTACATAAGCTCGAGTCGGAGCACTCGCGACGATCGCTCTCGCCATTTCACAGACCGCACGGACCCTGGTGCATTGATGGTGCGCGAGTCACTGACCGACGCGCCGCATATTGCGGGAGGGCGCATTCGAGCATTGCCTACGGTGCGCCGGCGCACAGAGCGCACGCGGTCGGTGGCATATGCTGCAGAGACCGGATTTGGCCGACCTAAACAGGAGCTCGGCCCGCGACCACCATGGTGGGATGACCTCATTCCGGACCACGTGTGGCGCACAGCTCCTGGCGAGGTCGTTGAGAAGTAACTGGACAAACTCATGAAATTTACCGCCGTTGAAGTACCTGGGCATAAAAGCGTTAGAGCCTTGGCTCTTTTCGCCACAGCGCTCACGCTCGGTGCCTGCACCATGTTCCAACAGAAGTCGGCGGTTGAGATGAAGGCCACGGACGTAACTCTCAACAGCAGCTGGCACGCGCGCGTCGCCAGCCCGTCGGAGCTTGCGGGCGCCGTGCAAATGAACGGATCAGCTTCCATGGCGCCCGGTGTGAAGCGGGGAACCACGGAGGTTGTGATGATGCTCGGAAACACAACGCCGGGGGGCGTGCACCCTTGGGCCATTCACCTCGGTCAGTGTGGCGCGGACGAGGGAGTGTTCGGTGCTGCGGAGGACTACCCGTCGCTGCGAGTCGGAGCCGATGGCACGGGCTCCTCCAGGGCGACTATAGCTCTCGACACCCCAAGCGGAGGCGAGTACTTTGTGAGCGTTCAGGCCTCGCCCGCCAATCATGAGCTGACCGTCGCGTGCGGAAACCTCGCGGCGCCTACCTCTTGATCTCGCCGGGAGGGGCGGCCGCTGATGATGGCAGGTCTGCCACGGCTGCCCTCGCTTGCGGGCTCGAATATGCACTCGGCCATCCCTGGCGCGCCGGCAATGTGGCCGCAGGAGACATAGACCCATTCCCTTCAGCTTGGCACGTATGTACGAAACCGCACATAGGCAGGACATCACACAGCGTAAGCTACCCCGATGCTCCACGAGTTTCTCACCAGCAATCGCGCTGATCTCATAGAACGCTGCCGTATCAAAGTGGCTCAACGGTCCGCGCCCCGAGTGACCGAAGCTGAGCTCACACACGGCATTCCGCTGTTTCTCGATCAGCTGATCAAGACGCTCGAGATCGAGCAGACCTCGGACCCCATGCGCAGCCGCAGGGTTTCCGGCCCGGCCGGTGGCGGCCCAGTGTCGTCGGAGATGGGTGCCGCTGCGGCGCTGCACGGGCGCGAGCTGATGCAGCAGGGCTTTACGGTGGATCAGGTCGTTCACGACTACGGCGATCTGTGCCAGGCCATCACGGATCTGGCATTGGAAGTGAAAGCGCCGATCGAAATCGACGAATTTCAAACTCTCAACCGTTGCCTCGACAACGGCATTGCCGATGCCGTGACGGAATATTCCTACCAGCGCTCTTCTGTCGCGGCGAACTGCGGCATTCAGGCGCTGAGTGAGAGACTGGGCTTTCTCGCGCACGAGCTGCGGAATCTCACCCATACGGCCACGCTCGCCTTCACCGCCCTCAACGCGGGTAATCTCGGGGTGACCGGGGCAACCGGGAGGGCGCTGGAGCGTGCCCTGATCGGGCTGCGCACGCTGGTGGATCGATCGGTTGCGGACGTGCGAGTCGCCGCCGGACTGCCGGCGCGGCACGAGCTCATCTCGCTCGCCGATTTCATGGATCAAATCGGGATCTCCGCGGTGCTCGAGGCGCATGCCCGTGAGTGCAAATTCACGGTGTCCGCCGTCGATGAGCGGCTTGCGGTCGATGTCGACCGCGACATGCTTCTTTCGGCCGTCGGAAACCTGCTGCAGAACGCGTTCAAGTTCACGGAACACGGCACTGAGGTCTCGGTGCACGCCTATGCAGTCGCGGATCGGATCCTGATTGATGTCGAGGATCACTGTGGTGGCCTGCCACCGGGGAGCGCCGACCGAATGTTCCTGGCCTTCAAGCAGGGCGACAAAGATAGATCCGGGCTCGGCCTCGGGCTGGCAATCTGCCGGCGCAGCGTCGAAGCAAACAGGGGAATTGTCCGCGTCCGCGACGTACCCGGCTCAGGTTGTGTTTTCACCATCGACCTTCCGCGGCGCGCATTGGCTTAGCGCTGGCCTGAACCGTTCGCAGCACACCGGCGGGCAACGCATTGGCGCTCATACGCCTGCGCTGGACGGCGCGGCACTTCCCTCTGAACAGCACGACTTCGATTGCCGCGAGCGGCAGACGTGCGGAACCAGTCCGCGAGGTCCGTGCGTTGCCGTACGGATGCGTGCGATGCGTCCTTGTAGTATTACCTCGCGCGGAGCCGATCGAATCGCAAGGCTGCTAGCGCCCGCGACGGGCAGGATCCGGCCATCGCGTAGGGCACGCTCTAAATAGCGGGAGAAAATTGGATACGGTGACCTCCAGCTGGAGGCGACTCTCCGACGAGCCGCGCAAGTGCGCCGATGCCCGCAGCGCTTGCAGCGGGCCGGCGCCCCCGGTCGACGTTAACGAGGCGCAACAGGTGGCGACTTGGGAGAATGAGGGCGGAAATTCGCAGCTCCCCACGGAGCGCCTCACGGAACCCCTGAGAATCTTGATCGTCGATGACGATATCGAGTCGTCGAGCTCATTGGAGCTGATGTTGCGCGCAGCGGGCCATTCGGAAACGCGAGTTGCCTACTCCGGCCACGCCGCGCTGGCCATTGCGGCGGACTTTCAACCTTGCATGGTGCTGCTGGAAGTGGGGCTGCTCGACATGAGCGGCTATGATGTGGCCCGCATATTGCGCGAGCGCGCCCGAAGTCATGACGTGCGATTGATTGAGCTGACGTCCGGCCGCGAACACGCCGGCAGCGAGCGCGCCCGGATAGCCGGATTCGAGCGTTATCTTCTGAAGCCCGTCGCGGCCATCGATCTCGCGGCACTCGTCGCGGATGCAGCGCGGCCGCGATGTTAGCCGGTGTGTCAATTGGCGGTCGCTTCAACAATACTGCGGCTTGCAACGAAGTCTTGCAGCCGCCGAGCTTGAAATCGGCCCTTGCGTCACGATCATAAGGATAGCCAGAGGAGTCCAACTATGAAGATTCGTCCGCTCCATGACCGTGTCATCGTGAAGCGCCTGGAAGAGGATCGTACCTTGCCCGGCGGCATCGCGATTCCCGATACGGCGGCCGAAAAGCCTCATCACGGAAAGATAGTCGCGGTCGGCAAGGGTAAGATTCTTGAAAACGGACACGTACGTCCCTGCGATCTCAAGGTTGGAGACAAGATCCTCTTCGGCAAATACGGTGGAACCGAGGTGCGGGTCGCGGGCGAGGACCTCACGGTCATGCGGGAAGAAGACGTCATGGCCGTGATTGAATCCAAATAACTCGAGGATAACGACAATGACAGCGAAGGACGTAAGGTTCAGCAGTGACGCGCGTCAGCGTATGCTCAAGGGGCTCAATACACTGGCCAATGCGGTGAAGGCGACGCTCGGGCCGAAGGGGCGCAATGCCGTCCTCGAGAAGGCCTACGGACCGCCGACCATCACCAAGGACGGCGTCTCGGTGGCAAAGGAGATCGAGCTCGAGGACAAGTTCGAGAACATGGGCGCGCAGATGCTGAAGGAAGTCGCTTCGAATACGTCGGATGAAGCCGGCGACGGCACGACGACGGCGACGGTGCTCGCACAGGCGATCATCCGCGAGGGCCTCAAGGCCCTCGCCTCAGGTCGCAATCCCATGGACATCAAGCGCGGCATCGACAAGGCCGTACTCGTCACGACCGACGAGTTGCGGCGTCTCTCCAAGCCCTGCAGGGACTCCAAGGCTATCGCCCAGGTCGGCACGATCTCCGCGAACTCGGATGAGTCCATCGGCAAGACCATTGCCGACGCGATGGCGAAAGTCGGCAAGGAAGGTGTCATTACCATCGAAGAAGGGCAAGGACTCGAAAGCGAGCTCGAGCTGGTCGATGGCATGCAGTTCGACCGCGGATATTTGTCCCCTTATTTCATCAACCGGCAGGAGAGTCAGACGGCCGAACTCGACAAGCCGCTTATTCTGCTGTGCGATAAGAAGATCTCGAATATCCGCGAGATGCTCCCGCTCCTGGAGGCGGTCGCGAAAGCGGGCCGTCCGCTGATGGTGATCGCTGAGGACCTCGAAGGAGAGGCGCTCGCGACGCTGGTCGTCAATAATATCCGGGGCATTCTCAAGGTGGCAGCGGTGAAGGCTCCAGGCTTCGGTGATCGGCGCAAGGCGATGCTGCAGGACATTGCGACCTTGACCGGCGGTACCGTGATTTCCGATGAGCTGGGACTCTCGCTCGAGAAGGTCACCCTGAACGATCTGGGCGAGGCCAAGAAGATTGTGGTGGCGAAGGAGAACACGACCATCATAGACGGAGGCGGTAAGGCTACGGATATAGCGGCCCGCGTCGAGTCCATCCGCAAGCAGGTCGAGGACGCGAGCAGCGATTACGACAAGGAGAAGCTTCAGGAGCGTGTGGCGAAGCTCTCCGGCGGAGTCGCGCTGATCAAAGTCGGTGCAGCCACTGAAATCGAGATGAAGGAAAAGAAGGCACGGGTGGAAGACGCCCTGCACGCAACCCGGGCAGCCGTCGAGGAAGGCGTGGTACCGGGCGGGGGTGTTGCACTCGTTCGAGCGCTCAAGGCGCTCGAGAAGTTAGAGGGTGCCAATGAGGATCAAGCTGCCGGCATCCGTATCCTGGCGCGGGCGATCGAAGAGCCCTTGCGCAATATCGTCGAGAATGCGGGCGAGGATGCGGCGGTCATCCTGAATCAGGTGAAGGCCGGCAAGGGCGCCTACGGCTACAACGCAGCCACCGGTGAGTTCGGCGACCTGCTCGAAGAGGGCATTTTGGATCCGACCAAGGTCACGCGGCTCGCGCTGCAGAATGCGGCATCGGTTGCCGGCCTGATGCTCACGACAGAGGTCATGGTGGCCGAGGCTCGGAAGGATGAGCATGCCCACAGCGGCGTGCCGCCTGCGGGCGGAATGGGCGGGATGGGCGGCGTGTGAAAAGCGAATGAGCTCAGGTCGGTGAGCGCGGTCGAATGTGGGGTGGAAAAATGGACGGCGCCGCTCCGCCGAGGGCCGTGCGTCGGTGCACCGAGTGGATAGAGTCGCCCGACGATCCGCTGCTAGGGCGAATCGCAGCATGACTGTCTGCGCCGTTCAGCCTGGGCGAGGGCCTGACGGATGGGCGCAGCGATGTACACCGGCTCCGCGCGAACCAGTGCCCCTCGGTCGAGCCGAGCTCAGCCGTCGCCAGAGGGCGCTCAAGGGGTGCTGAAGCTCCATTACGACGCGGCGATCGCGGCATGAGCGATGCGAAGTCCGTGCTGATTTGGTCCGTGATCTCGCCTCTTGAGTCATGAACCCATCGCAGCCAACAGCGCGGGGATCTCGATCGTCGCGAAGTTGCAGAACGTGTCGCAGATCGCGTAGGGCAGGATGATCCTATCGCCGTGGCGCATCGCCCCGCACGTATAGACGACATTCGGGACGTAACCCTCACGCTCGGAAGGCTCGGGGCGCACCAGCGGCTCGGGCGAGCGGGCGAGAACCTTGGATGGGTCCTGCTTGTCGAGCAGGACCGCGCCGATCGAATATCTTCTCATCGGGCCGACACCATGGGTGAGTAACAGCCAGCCCTCGTCGAGGTCGATGGGCGACCCGCAATTGCCGATCTGGACGAACTCCCATGGGAATTGGGGCCTCAGGATAGCCACGCCCTCCTGCCAGGAGTAAAGATCGTCCGAGTAGATGAGATAGAGATTCTCATTGTCCTGTCGCCCGATCATGGCATATTGGCCGTTGAGCCTTCTCGGGAAGAGGGCCATCCCCTTGTTGCGCGCGGCCGAGCCTGTCAGGGGCATCATCGTGAAGTGCTCGAAGTCGGTGGTTTCCAGCAACTCCGACCTGATCGCCCTGGCGTCATAGGCGGTATACGTTGCGTAGAAGGTCTTGCGGCCGCCGTCGTCGAACTCGACGAAACGGGCGTCTTCAATCCCGTTCGACTGCGCCTCGGTCACCGGAAAGATCACGCGCTCGCTGATGTCGCTATCGGGCTCGAACACGACGTCGATGCAATCCTGCGCCGCGCCGGGAGCTCGCCGCTGCAGGTGGGAGTCGACGCGAGCCGCGCCATGGGGTCGACCGTCACGGTGCCGTCGGCAGCGAGGAGTCCAGACCGGAACGTCAGCGAGGATATGTGACCTTCGCCGACTGCTCGCAGGCTCAGGACGAAGCGTCGCTTGCCGCCCGGCACGCCGGATTGATCGGGATGGGCGACGATGCTCGGATTGAACAGTGCCGCAGCTTGGAAGGAATACTCGTGCAGGAAGTATGCACCGATGAGTTGGCGTTGCGTATCGGTGAGGGAAGTATGCATGGAGTGAGCGATTTCCATGGTGTCGGTACGCCTCTCGAGAGTCGCCAGAAGGTGGCGATGACGGCCCTGGAAGGCCTCCACCACGTCCGCCAACTGTTGGCGAACGGTCTGCGGATCGAGCTCCAGGACCCGATGTACGATGTGGCTCATCCGCCTCATGTCAGTCGGGTGGAGGTCCGGCGGGTCGGTGCTCGGCCTGAAATGGCGCATCACCACTCTCGTCGGGTCTGGACAAAGATAGAGGGCCTGCCGATTCACCGATGTTGCTTGATACAAGGTATCTCCGGATAGCGACACGTCATGCGCGATCGTCAGGCGCCGACGGCGAGCTGCAGCGGATATTTCGCGTGGTCGTCACTTTGATCGCTTAGCTGACGCATCTCAGCGAAACTGAGGAGGTAGGACACGACGGATTCACCACCCCGGTTCTCGTTGGCGCAGTCCGGGTGCAGCCCATCGCGGCAGCTGCCGGTTTCCGGATCGATCAGCCACAAGGAAAGATCGTTGCTGCCGCAGAACCAGGCGAACGCCCGCTCTGCGTAGACTCGCCAGGTGACATCGCCGTCGGCTCGGCTGGCGGCGAGGCACGCCGAGATCGCTGCGGTGGCTTCCAAGGGCTGCTGGTCGAAGGCCGACGGGCGCGTCCGCTTGGCGCCGAAGCTTCTCGAGCCGACGGGTCTGAAGAGCCCTGCCGGGGTCATCTGCAGGCTCATGAGCCAGTGCAGCGATCGTAAGCCGGCGCTGAGGTAGTGGGATGTCCCGGTTGAGCATCCCGTCACGATCAAGGCCTGGGGTAGGCGCGCGTTGTCGTAAGCGAGGCCTTCCTCGAACCAAGCCCAATCCTGGGTCTCGACCGCCGCCAGAATGGCGAGCAGCCTGTTGGCGAGAAGCATTCGAAGTCGCCGCGCGTCCGCGTCTTGCGCGACGGCGGCACAATAGGCATCCAAGCCGAGCAGCGTGAAACTCCATGCGCGCGGCGAGCAAAAGCGCTCCACCGGAGGCAGCGCCTCGGCGAACAGAGACGCGGCCCATTGCCGCCGCGACCGCTCGCCATCGCTCTGCGCGCACTCGCCCAATGCCCAGAGGGCACGCCCGTGGCAATCCTCCGACCCCGGGTCGGCGTGCCAGCGTCGATCGAAATCCATGAAGTTGCGAAACCGTCTCGCATCGGGATTCCAGGCGTGCTGGAGAAACGCGGCGAACCGGCTCGTCAGGGGATGGGGCAGAGGCGCTTCGCCGCTCTTGCCGAGAGCACAGGCGAGCAGCAGCGCCCGGGCGTTGTCGTCAGTGCAATAGCCGTGCGACCTATCCGGCACGGAATGTACGGCATGTTGGAGCAGGCCGGTATCATCGCACATCGACAGTAAGTGCCCGATCGGCATGGCCCGGGAAGGCTGATGGTTGCGCGGAGCTCTGGCCGCGTCCTGCCGCGCAGGGAGCGGCTGCCGGTCGCTTCTGCCCAGGCTCGCGAACACGGCACGGTAGCGCTCGGCTATTCTCGGCCAAATCATGGATCTGCCGGCCGCATGGGCACGCTCGCGCATCGCCAATCGGCGCGGCTCGTCGCTCAACAGTGCCGCGGTCTCGCGGCCGAGGGTCGTCGCATCACCGAAAGGAACGAGGATGCCCCGCCCCTCGCCGAGCAATTCCCGGGCGTGCCAATAGGGTGTCGAGACGATTGCTTTACCCAAGCCGAAGCTATACGCAAGCGTGCCGGATGTCATCTGCGCCTCATTGAGATAAGGAGTGGCGTAGACATCACACATGGAGATGAAGCGCAGCAATGTCGCTTGGTCGACGAATCGATCGAGAAAGACGACATGGTTCTCGACTCCGAGCTCTCGCACCCGCCTCACGAGCGCTTCCCGATAGGCCTCGCCCTGATCACGGAGCAGATTCGGGTGGGTGGCTCCGAGCACCACATAGACGGCCGTGGCGTTGGTTCTCAGGATCTCGGGCATCGCATCGATCATGACTTCGATGCCCTTGCTGGGGGAGAGCAGGCCGAAGGTCAGAATGACTGGTCGACCGGCGAAGCCGAGGGCGGTCTTCGCCGCGTCGGGCTCGACGAACGCGCAATCGGGAGTCCCATGCGGAATGACCTCGATTTTTTCGGCCGGCACACGATACAGGCTGCGCAGCAGTTCCTTGCCCTTTTCGGCCATGACAATGACGCGCGAGGAAGTATCGACGATCTCTCCGAGAACACGGCGCTGTGCAGATGTTGGCTGCGACAGTACAGTGTGGAGGGTCGTGACGAGCGGCATGGTCAGCCGCGAGGTAAGCGTGAGGATGTGGGCGCCCGCCTCGCCGCCGAATATGCCGAATTCATGCTGAAGAGATACCACCTCGCACCCTGCCAGGTTCAAGACGTGCGCCGCATGCTCGTACTCCTCGAGATGGCGATCGTTGATCTGAAGCCGGACGGCGGGCGGATAGTCGTAAGCGTGGTCAGGATCCGTCATGGCGACGATGCAGGACGGCTCATGTGGCCGCAACTGTTCCATCGCCTGCTGCAGATCAGTCGTGAAAGTGGCGATGCCGCAGCGGCGCGGGAGCGAATTGCCGACGAACGCGAGCCGCTCGGGCGGCTTCAACGTGCCCCCCCGCTGGAACGGGGCGGAATCACGGACGTCGCGTTGGCTCGAAAGTGCGCTCGCTCTCGAGCGTGGGCCATGTCCAGTGCGTGCGTCCCGCTCAGACGGCCGAGCAGGTCCGAGGCGGAAATGGCGCCTGCATAGGCAACAAGAAACTCGAGACCATCGGAACCGACGTCGACGCGCGTTCCGTCAGCCTCGAGAAAGACCGCGCTGCCGGCTTGCACATCGATGGCACCGGCGCAGGCGCGGCCCGTCAGGATGAACAGCCACATCTCTCCCGTCGCTTTGAGTTCCCAGACCGATTCAGGCGGCAGTCCCACCCGCTCGAGCACGAAGTGCGGGCTGGCAACCAGCAAGGTTCTTGCGGCAGTCAGCTTGCGCGGAGGCGGTTGCAGCTCGGTCGGATCGGCGTTCGCGGCCGCAACGGCGGCATCAACGTGAATCTCCCGTCCCCTGCCGTAATCAAAGAGCCGGAACGTCGTGTCACTTCTCTGCTGGATCTCCACCAAGACCAATCCCGCGCCGATGGCATGAATCGTCCCCGGGGGCACCAGAGCGGTGTCACCGCTGCGCGCTGCGCGCCACCGAATTTGCTCGGCGATCGAGCCGTCACCGATGGACGCTCGCAGTTGTGCGGGAGTGAGGCGATGCTTCAATCCCACGGCTATCTCCGCACCCGCATTGGCGGAGAGGACATACCATGCCTCGCATTTGCCGTGCGCCAGACCGATCGAGCGCGCGAACTCATCATCCGGATGCACCTGAATCGAGAGCGGCGCGCTCGTGAAGATCAGCTTGAGAAGCAAGGCAGGGCACGGAGCCTGCGTGTCGGCGCGTTCGAACCAAGCCTCACCTATCGCGGTGTCGGCATCGTGGTGGACGTTCCAGGGCCGCAGGTCCGTGCGACCCCAGGGCTTGGTTACGAGGCGGACTCGGGCCTGCTCGACTGCCATGAAGTTTACCAGGTTGACGACGTGGGAGTTGAGGACGCCCGCCCGGTGGAGCGGAGCCCCGGCGCAGGAGGTGCGACCGTCATACCCACCGATCATCGAACCGGCGATTCCAGGCAGCACCTCGATGATGAGGCCTTCCCTGGTTGATGATTCTGCGGACAGCGAAGCCGGCAATGAGCCCGAAAATGATCCAAGAGGAGACTGACATCCTGACCTCCAGCAGCTACGCGAGTCGAGCAATGCCAAGGAGTGGCGGGCATCTCGCGATCGGCTTCGAGCATACTTGCGAATCGAGACGGGCTCGGTGCGGCGGCGAACATAGGTAGCAATCACGCCGGCGACGACGGATCAACGAGTACCGTGGCGCCGACGAGCTCCCGCAATTGGGCCGCGCCATACCTGAGGCGTGGCGCTTGGGATGATGAATTCACCCAGTCCTGAGCCTGGCCTCAGTCCCTGATGACTTTGATCTCGCTATGGACTCCACCGCACACACTTGCGAGCGCCTCGAAAGAGCTCGCTGAGTGGCGCGACTTGGGAGTCAGAGTGTGCATTAATGATCACGACCCACGGCGGCGGATCAGGCGTTGACGCCGGCGGGGCCAGGGGAGCATCGAGCACAATGTCCGAGGACACCACGGGCCTTCCACACGAGGTGGTCGACCGCTTCACCGGCCCCTTCAGCCGCTTCCTCGAGATCGAGGCGGCGACTGGCGCCGCGTTGCTGCTTGCGACACTTGCGGCACTGGCTCTGTCGAATTCCGCATGGTCTGCATCGTTCCTGGCCTTCTGGAAGACACCGCTCGGCCTGCATTTCGGTGGGTGGGATTACGCCCGGCCGCTACGCGGTTGGATCAACGATGGCTTGATGACGCTCTTCTTTTTTGTCGTCGCCCTGGAGCTCAAGCGTGAGCTCGTGCTGGGCGAATTGCGCCACCTGCGTATGGCGGCGCTGTCCTTCGCCGGTGCGCTCGGCGGCATGCTCGTGCCCTTGGCCATCTATATTGTGTTGATGGCAGGTCGTCCCGGTGTTCAGGGCTGGGGCGCCGTGATGGCCACCGACACAGCCTTCCTCATCGGGTGCCTCGCGCTCGTCGGCTCCCGAGTCCCGCCGACGCTGCGGTTGTTTCTGTTGTCGTTGGCCATCTTCGATGATGTGGGCGCGATCCTGGTGGTGGCATTTGGCTATGGCCACACGCTGAACTGGCTCGCCCTCGTGCTGAGCGTGATCGTCCTCGCCATCGTCGCAGGCGCGGCGTGGATAGGGGTCAAAAGTATTCCGGTCTATTTCGCTCTCGGAGGTGCCATATGGCTCTGCGTGGATGCGTCCGGGATCCATCCCACCGTGACCGGCGTCGCTCTGGGTCTGATGACACCGACCGGGGCATGGGTAAGCGACGCACGACTGCGCGCGATCCTGCGGCGCCTCCTTGCCTATGAGAGGAGGGAGCACTGGAGCGGGGATACCGCGGCACGCCGCGACCTTCAGCGTGCCGGCACGGCGGTAGCGGAGGCACTTTCACCTGTTGAGCGGCTGGAAAAGATGCTGCATCCGTGGGTCGGCTTCGCGGTCATGCCGATCTTCGCGTTTGCCAACGCCGGAGTCGCAATCTCCAGGGTGGATCTCTGGCAGCCGGTGTCCGCCGCCATCTTTGCGGCGCTCGTGCTCGGCAAGCCGATCGGCGTGCTCGCCTTCGCCTGGCTCGCCGTTCGCCTCGGCTTTGCGACCCGAGCCATCGGATTGAGTTGGCCCGTTTTGGCGGCCGGCAGTCTGATGACCGGTATCGGCTTCACGATATCCCTGTTCATTGCAGGGCAGGCCTATGCCCCGCTCATGCTGAATGCCGCCAAGATCGGTATTCTCGTCGCGTCCGTCGTCTCAGCATCGGCTGGGCTTCTGATGCTGCGCACCTTAGTCCATACGAGGCCGGCTGCGTGACGGCCGCATCGCTGCAAGGCTGTACACGGGATTGACTCCGATGCCGGCGGTCACGGCGCCGCACATCGCGCATCCTTCACGGCATGCTGGGTCGGTGGTCTGCCGGAAACCCTGTCATCCGGCCCCGGTCTTCATCCCAAAGCTTCATGCGCGCGCAATCGAGACTGGTCCGAAGCGTGAGTCGGGGTGCGGACTGCAGCTGCGGGCTCGACTGGAACGCGGCGCGCAGGCGATAGTTCGGAATGCGCGGCGCGAGGTGATGAATGTGGTGGTAGCCGATGTAGCCGGTAAACCAATGCGCGACGCGCGGCAGGTCGTAGTACGAGCTCCCCGCGAGCGCGGCTCGAGTCGCGTCCCACGTTTCGTTCCTCGACCTGTACGAGCACTCGAACGTGTGCTGCACGTAAAAGAGCCACACGCCCAGCGCGCCCGCGAGCAGAACCGTTGGCAGCTGAACCAGTAACACCGTCCGCCAGCCAAGCGCGAGTGCGCCCGCACCCCCGATGAGCAGAAGCATCACATCATTCAACAGCACGCTGGCCCACTCTCGCTTCCATGAGAGCGGCAGGTCCAAGGGGGCCCGATGCTTGATCACGAACTGATAGATCGGCCCGATCCCCAGCATGACCGGCATGCTGCGATATAGGCGGTAACGAAGGCGACCCCACTGCGAGCGTGCCCGGTATTCCTTCAGGGTCAGCGTTCGGACGTCACCGAACTCACGCCGGTCCAGGTTCCCCGAGGTGCCGTGGTGCACGGCGTGGGTCTTTTTCCAGTAACCGAACGGGAACAGAGTGATCAGGCCGAGACAGCCGCCGACGCATCGATTGGCGCGGCTGCTGGCGAAGAACGAGCCGTGTCCGCAATCGTGCTGGATGATGAACAGGCGCACATACAGCCCTGCGGTCGGCAGCGCCAGCAGCAGCGTCCAGCCATAACTCCAGCCGGCGCGCAGAGTCCAAGCCATCAGCAGCCACAAGAGCACGAACGCAGGCAGCGTGTTCGTCAGCTGCCAGATCGCGCAACGCAGCGACGGCTCGCAGAAGCCTGCGCGGAGCTGGTCGAGGCCGAGGATCATTTCTGCGGTATTTCCCTCATTCTTTCGAATGCGCGCCATTCGACATTTCTCCCTCGGCTCACTGGCGAGTTGCTACAGCGGCGCAGGAGCTCGTGCGGAGTGCTCCGTGGGCCCTGCCCGAATCGATAGCGTGTTTCACGCCGAAAGCTATCGCTACAGCGCGACTGCTCTCTGTGCGGTACTGCACATAAGGTGCCTGCAACCGTGCCGTTCGCATCGCGGGAGACACACCCCGTCGGGGCCGGAAGGGTCGAGCACCGGGGAATGTCAGCTGAACAGCTCGTCGAGCTGCGCGGCATCGGGCGGGTCGCTCAGGTACCGCTCGAACCCTGCTTCGCGAGCTCGCTCGCGGCCAGGGTGCTCGCTGCTGCCGCTCAACGCGATCAGTCGCAGGTTCTGCAGCCGCGGGTGTTGTGAAAGGTGCAAGGCGACGTGATAGGCGCTCATATCCGGCAGGTCGAGGCTCAGGAGAGCAACCGTAGGTACGAACGTCTGGGCAAGGGCGAGAGCCGCTTGGCCAGAGGAGGCGACTCGAGCTTCACCGTGCCCGGCCGCCTCGATCAACGCCGCGAGTGCGTTCGCCGCTGCGACGTTGCCGTCGACGACCAAAATGCGCGGCATGTCGTCCCGGGCTCCGACGCCCCCAGGCCCAGAGGGGGTATGCGTGGCCACGGCGCCCAATTCGATCTCCTGCGTTCACGCCGGCCCGGCGACAGGCCGGCATAAAATATACACCTTTGGTAGTTAGATGCCCGTACGCCAGCATACAAACGGCCGGCGATTGGATCCGGTCCGCCGAGCTGACCAGCATGAGGCCCGCGGGAGGTCGATACGGGTCGCGGCGGCGTGAACGCTATCGCTGCGGTCGACTCATCTGAGCCCGCCTGAGCGGAGGTCAGCTCATGCGAGCCAACACCGAATTTCGCTCGAGACCATTCGATGTCGAAAGCGGCTGCTGCCGAATGAGAGCGCGAAATCGGGGCGATTGAACCGGAAGATCGATCCGGCCAGTCACGCCGTCCTTGCCCACACGTCCGACGATCCGGGCCATACCCTCCAGCGGCAGGAGCAGAGCGGACGGCGCCGCTCCCCCGCGCGGACTGGCGGGGCTGCTCGCGGTATTCGCCTACCCTGTGTCCGCTGCCGTACACAGGAGCAGCTCGCTCTGTTATCATGTTGCGACTTCGCGACGATCAGAGGCGGGCGCCTCGAGCCCGGCGAGGCTGCCGCTGCAACGATCTCCATTCCCATGGCCGGACCTCACGCTCCCTCTCACAATCACCTCCTGGCGGCGTTACCCCCGCTCGAGCGCGAGCGAGTCTATCCGCATTTGGAGTTGATCCCGATGCCGCTCGGCAAGGTCTTGTACGAATCTGGGGATCTCCTGCGCCACGTTTACTTTCCGACGGACGCCATCATCTCGCTGCTCTACGTGATGGCGGACGGTGCCTCGGCGGAGATCTAGGTGGTGGGCAACGAGGGGCTGATCGGGGTGGCTCTGTTCATGGGTGGCGAGACCACCCCGAGCCGGGCGGTCGTGCAAAGCGCGGGGTTCGCGTACCGGTTGATCGGGCAGCGGCTCAAGGACGAGTTTCACCGCAACGGCGAGATGCAGCTTCTACTGTTGCGCTACACGCAGGCGTTGCTCACACAGATGGCGCAGACCGCGGTCTGCAACCGGCACCACTCCGTCGACCAACAACTTTGTCGCTGGCTGCTTCTGTCACTCGACCGGCTGTCCTCCAATCAATTGACCATGACTCAGGAGCTCATTGCAAACATGCTGGGCGTGCGCCGTGAAGGGGTCACGGAAGCTGCCGGCAAGCTGCAGAAGCTCGGGATCATCCGTTACTCCCGCGGCCGCATAACGGTGCTGGACCGTCCACAGCTGGAGCAGATGTGCTGCGAGTGCTACGCCGTGGTAAAGAGAGAAACCGACCGTCTACTGCCCAACCGGTACGGGGCGTCTCCCGAGAGGCCAGTAACCGTGAAGATGTCATGATCAACATGGTCGCGGGCCGCCATGAGTGAAGTCTTTGCCGACAGGAGCGATCCGTGCGC
Source organism: Steroidobacteraceae bacterium (assembly GCA_035652555.1). Classification (GTDB taxonomy): domain Bacteria; phylum Pseudomonadota; class Gammaproteobacteria; order Steroidobacterales; family Steroidobacteraceae; genus 13-2-20CM-66-19. The sequence continues at coordinate 106,214 of DASRDO010000052.1, forward strand.
ATGCCTTTTGCGGCGAGGCGCTCTGCAACTTTGGGACATTCCTTCAGGCACCCTACGCACTGGTCGTCCTTCATGACGAGAATATGAACGGAAAGCTCGACATCGGCTGGACGACGGAAGGGACCTCGATCTGAAGATCGCCGTGCGATACCAGCCTTCGTAGGCCCCAGCTCTCGCTCTCATCCATGTGCTGCGAGTTGCCTATGTGCAATACCGCACAGAGGGAGTCCCGATGCGGGCATAACCTGCGGTTCGAGCCGATCAACAGCCATGGCGGAAGCGGGAGGGCTTATGCTAGATATAGCGCGGTGGATGCGGAGCTCACCCGTTATTGCTATCGTGAGCGAGAACGGCCAAGCCCTCGGCGGCGCCCCGGGTGACGCCGCGCCACGCGAACATCGGGTCCCCTGCATCACTCGGCTTTTCGACGACCTGCTGGGCGTGTCTCGGGTGAGCAAGGGAGAGCTGCGTCTGCAACGCGAACGGATAGACCTGCGTGCGGTCCTGCGCAACGCGGTCGAGACGCTCGCGCCCGAATTCAGTGAGCGCCGCCAGCAGATGACCGTCGCGCTGCCACAGTCCCCAGTGTGGCTGCAAGCCGACCCGGGGCGCCTGCAGCAGGTATTCGTAAATCTATTGGCCAACGCATCACGATGTACGGACGTGGAGGGTGAGCTGGCCGTTTATGTGCACGTGCGAAACGATCAAGTCGTCATTCGCTTCCGAGATTCGGGCATTGGCATCGCGTCGGACGCCCTGGCGCACGTGTTCGATCTGTTTACGCAGGCGGATGCGGCGGCTCCATGCTCCCGGGCGGGGCTCGGCGTCGGTCTCGCGCTCGTGCGCAGTCTCGTGGCATTGCACGGCGGGCGCGTGACGGCAGCAAGCGCCGGCCTCGGGCAGGGAAGCGAGTTTGCCGTTCGTCTGCCGCTGGCTGCGTAGTGGCACGTTCATATTCCCGACGAGCTGCGATCTTGCGAATGCGGCAGCGTCAGTTGATGGCCGATGGGGCCTGCAGACCCTCGGGCAGTCGCGCACGCGCAGAAACCGGCAAAGGGGATAGCCATGATCCGCGCAGGTAAGGAGAGGAGGCGATCGACCGCACCCGCGGTCCTGCCGATCAGGAACAGGGTCCTCGCAGCGCTCCTCGCCACCGGGTACAACGGCGTTCTGCCCAAACTCGAGCATGTGATGCTGCGGAGCGGTCAGACGCTTTATCGCGCCGAGCAGAACATTGAGGACGTGTACTTTCCCGAGGAAGCCGTCGTCGCGATGATCGACAGCACCGACGATGGCCGGACCGTCGAAGTCGGGATCATCGGCCGCGAAGGCATCGTCGGTCTCAATGTTTTCCTCGGCGGGGTCACCACTCCCGACAAGGCGGTTGTGCAACTTGCAGGCCGCGCTACGAGAATGCGCGCGCAAGATCTGCGCAACGAGCTCCGTTTCGGCAACCCGCTGCAGCAGCTGCTTCTGAGCTATGCGCGGACGTTCCTGGCCGTGATCAGTCAGTCGGTCGCCTGCAGCCAGCACCATGACATAGAGCAGCGCTTGGCGCGTCTGCTGTTGACCCTGGATAACTACGCCGGCTCGGGGGAATTTTCGATGCCGCAGGCATCGATCGCGCCCCTGCTCGGCGTCCGTCGCGCGGGCGTGAGCGTGGCGGCCCACAACCTTCAGGCGCAACGCCTGATCGCCTATCGGCGCGGTCGCATCTGCGTTCTCGAGCGCCGGGGCTTGGAGAGGAAGTCCTGCGAGTGCTATCGGTTCATCAGGCGCCAATACGCGACTTTTCGGGCTGTTCTTCCTCGATTGTTGTCCGCAGCTGACCGCCATCGGCACGGCACAGGTAATGTGTGATAGTTGGGCGCGGCGGCATGAGGATGAACAGCGCCAAATGCGTCTGTCAGTGCGCCAGCGTACATAGGGCGGGACAGGCGAGAGGGGTGCCGGCGCCGCGCGGTGATCTTTCCTCGAGCCCTGCACGATCACGGCAGGCTTGGTGCGGCAGCGAACCGACGGCTTTCGTGTTGGCGCGCAGGCTTACGGGCTTGCAGAGCAATACGCGTAGCGAGCATGAACCCGATCACGACACCCTTGGAGCTCCCCGGCATAGCCGGCGGCCTTGCGGCCGTCGGCGTCCATCGTGTCACTAGCGCTCGTGAGTCAGAGTTTACGTGAGCCCGAGATGGTTCGGCGTCCGGCCGCGGCGTGACCATCGCCGATCGCCGCCGACAATCCACCACCGACCCCACTCGAGGAGAATTCCGATGCGTATCGATCCAAGACCACTGCTCACCATCTCGACATGCCTGCTTTTGGGGGCGTCTCTGCTCGCCGCGGCTGCCGGTGTCTCATCGCAAGCCGACGAGCGTGTGCTGCCTCGGAATGCTCATGCTAGCCCCTATGGAGGCTGGGACTGCTCGCGAGGGTTTCGCCGAGTGGGAGACGCTTGTGCGCCGATCAGAGTGCCGGCGAATGCCTATCTGGATTCCTCCGGCAGGGACTGGGACTGCAATCGGGGATACATCAAGGACGATCAGCGCCTGGGGTGCAAGTCCGTGAAGATACCGGCGAATGCTCATGCGGACGGCGAGCAGGATTTTGGCGCTGGCTGGGAATGCGACCGCCATTACCACAAAGTCAATGACCGGTGCACGCAGGTCCTCGTGCCGACGAACGCGTACTACTCGGAAGTGACCCTTGATCGAGATTGGGAGTGCAATCCCGGCTACCGGCAAAAGGGAGCGGCATGTATGGCGGTGCGAGCGCCCGTCCACGGATTCCTGGTGGGTGACCATGATGAATGGGCGTGCGACCGCGGATTCAAGCAAGCCGCCGATTCATGTGTGGCCGTCGTAGTGCCGGCGAATGGCTATCTGGACAGGAGTGGCGACGACTGGGTCTGCGAGCGCGGATTCAGACAGCAAGGCGCCTCCTGCGTACGGCTGGTCATCCCTGCGGGCGCGTATATCGACTATACCGGTAACGGGTGGACTTGCGCGGAAGGCTTACACGAGCAGGATGGCGCGTGCATGAGCGACCGAGGGACCAGCGGGCAGTAAAAGCCTGAAGGTTGGTGCCAATGAGTGCCACTTTCCGAAGCCACACGGCATCGGCATGGACATGTCGAGCGTAAAGCGGCCCGCTGGCGATCGCCCCACTGCGCGTAATTGCCTGCGTACAGGTACGGGCCGTCATCGCCCAGCTCCGCTCTGACGCGGGCGAGCGCCTTCCTGCCAGGCGCATGCCAGTGTCAGTGTGGCGATGCGCCACGCGCCGTCGAGCCGGATCAGGCTCAGCTCGTAGCAGCCGCCCGCGATCCATTTATCGCCACCGGGAGGAGAGGGCTCTGAAATCCAGTGCGTAGCGACGACCGAAGCGGCAGCCGACGCGATCGCGCCAGTCACCTCGACGAGCGGCGTACCGATCAGGTGGCAGGTCCGCGTGAAGCCGGGCAGCAATCCTCGCCATTGTGCGATGAGCTCCTCGCGATTGAGCTGCTGCGGGGCACCGCCAAACAGCGCCGTGCAGTCGACTTGCAGCTCCGGAGCAAAGAGAGCCTCGAGCTCGCGCCACCGGCGCGCATCGACGTGCACCGCAAGTGCACCCATGATACTTGCAACTTCTGACCTCCCGTCCGTCATGACCTCGTTTCGCCGATGAATGTCGAAACCGCTGCCAGGTATCTCCTTTCGGACAGGCAGTATTTACCTCCAATGGCATCACTGTCACTGACCGGCAGGCCTATCCAGCATTGATGGCCGTTGCCGCCGCCGGGATTCCTCTTCCATGCGGCTTCCAGCATCAACGGCTTCGGCTGGGGCTCGTGCAGAGGAGCGAAGCCTGCATCCGGGCTTTGCGCTTTATCAGCCAGGTCTTCGGGCATCACCAGCTCTGATTTTCGCCTGGGCGCCGTGCCCTGTCGCCAAACCACCACGGATTTGACCCTGTTCCATAAATCGAAAACCCCCAGCTCCAGATAGTCTGGGCGTGCACCGGCAAGGCGCTCATCGCCAAGCACGGATCGTGTGTTTCGAACAGTGGTATCGATGCCGTCGTCCTTTCTACCGGTCGCAATCACCTTTTTTATGACTTCAGCCTTTCCTTGCATCGTGAGATGAGCAATCCGAACGCCAAAGAAAAGGCGCTCGGCACTTTCCGACTCCAACAGGGCTTCAAATGCAATATCCCCGCTGGTTTGCATGGCAAGCCACTGTTCTATGCCGGAAGGTGTCAGCGGTACAGTGCGCTCGAGAAAGATACGCTCGGCGACGTCCCATCGTCCGTCAGCGGCAAATTGCCAGCCGATGAGGCGCGCCTTGCTCGACGATTGGATTCTCGAGATGAGACTTGAATCGAGCTCGCTCATTGCTTGAAGGGTCGGCAGCATGGCGATGTGACGGTAGCGAACGGCAGACCCGAACATCGCAGCTAGGCTCACTGCGGACGTCGCGGAGTATGCCACTGGAACCCGCAGGGGACGCCTCTCACCTGGATGAGGATGCTATGTCTCACCGTACTCGTCCTGACGATGGTGACCTGGATTGGCGGCGGGATCGCTGGTCATGATCTGCAGGTGGCTCGTCGGGCTCTTGAATCCCAACGCGAGCAAGCGGGCCGCTAGGCAGCGGCTACCGGCGTCAGCCACTGGGAATGCGCTCGGTTTTGCCCCCGTACCGCGGCGAGGAAATCCTTCTGTAGCGCCCGGGTAATGGGGCCAGGCTGCCCTGTGCCAATGCGCCGGCGGTCGAGCTCACGGATGGGTATCACCTCGGCGGCGGTGCCGGTAAAGAAGGCCTCATCGGCACAGTAGATCTCATCGCGCGTAATTCGCTTCTCCGTGACTGGCAGACCACGCTCGCGCGCCAGCGTGATGATCGTATCCCGCGTGATTCCCTCGAGTACGTTGGCGGTCTCGGGTGTTAGCAGAGCTCCGTTGCGGACGATGAAGAGGTTCTCAGTCGACCCTTCCGCCGCGTAACCCTGGGTGTCGAGCATGAGCGCCTCGTCGTATCCATCACTCAACGCCTCGCGGTTTGCCATCAGGGAGTTGATGTAGTGGCCGCTCGCCTTTGCATGGATCATCACTGAGCTGACGTGGTGACGGGAGAACGATGAGGTCTTGACACGAATGCCGTCGTGCTGTGCTTCGGTCCCCAGACATGCGGACCAAGGCCACGCCGCGATTGCGACGCGGACGATGTTCCCGCGCAAGCAGATACCGAGCGGCTCTGCTCCGAAGTACACGAGCGGCCGGATGTAGCACTCGCGATACTCGTTCGCACGCACAACTTCGCATAGGGCGTCGTTGATGGTCTTGGTGTCGTATGGCAGGTCGATTTGCAGTATGTGGGCGGAACGAAACAGACGACTGGTATGGTCCTGCAACCTGAAGATGGCCGTGCCGGCGGGCGTCTCGTAGGCACGCAGGCCTTCGAAGACCCCGGAACCATGATGGATCGTGTGCGAGAGAATGTGGGTGTTTGCCGAGTGCCACGGCACGAGTCGTCCGTCCATCCAGATCGAGCCGTTCCGGTAGTCACTTGACATTGGGGCCTCGGCCGCGCCCGAGCGGATCGGCCACGCGCGGGAAGAACGCCTGATCGCGTTTCTTGCGGTACCCGATCGCACCGAAATCTTTGTGCAGAGCGCCGGGAGTCGCGACGGCGATCAACTCGTCCGCGATGGGTGCAAAATTCGCCTGAAAGTGCCAGCTCGACTTCACGGCGATGATCCGCTTCGAGGTGAGGTCGATGCCGAGGCCGGTGAATGCATCCGGGGAGAAGATCTGCGTGCGCACGCTCATGACCACGACATCGATGCCGCCGATCTGCAACCAAACGGAGTCCCCCATGGAGCAGCGCTCCGGGCCCATACCCTGCTGACTATGGCCGGGCACGAAGGACTTGATGATAGCAACGACATCCATGGGATCGCCCGAGGCCGGGCTACATTTGCCGCCGAGACGAAGGGAGATCGTCTCCCCGACGCCGGCTTCGGCGCAGACCTGTACGGTCACCGGATCCCAGATGCCGCCGTACGCCGCCTTCTCGATGCCGGCCTCGAGCATGGCCCTGAGCAGAGAGACATTGTCGCTCGGCGCGCCGCCGCCGGCATTGTCCGCAGTATCCGCGAGCACGACGACACCCTCGATCCTTTGGGCACGAGCGAGCGCCGTGGCGATGTCCGGGTACTGGCCGAGAAGGGACTCGCGCAGGTCGTAGATCGCATGGCCTATTTCCGTTGCGACCGACTCCGCGAGGCGTCGATCAGCGTCAGCGACGACCAACACCTTCGAGCCGGTCTCCGGCGTGTCTCCCCACGCAAAGCCGTGCCCGAAGCCGACCGACAGGACCCCGGGCCGCTGCTCAGCCTCCTTCATGCGCCTGACCAGTCCTGCCATCGGTTCGATGGTCGTCGGATAAAAGCCCACCATGCGACAGTCGAAAAGATGCATGACCGGGCGGCACTGTCTCCGGGCCGCGCGCACGCAAATCTCATAGAGCTCGCGGCCGCGGTCGAGGTAGTCGATATGCGGGTATTCTTTGATGAGCACGATGGCATCGGCAGCGGCGATCATCTGCGGGGTGAGATGGCAGTGCGGATCGAGTAGCGCGCCAATCTTCGCGCTCGGCCCGAGAATGGCGCGAGCCCGCTCCAGGATGTCCCCCTCGCAGTCCTCACAGCCCGTGGAGACCATGGCCCCATGAAGGAAGAAGAGCACGACGTCGAATGGCATCCTTGCGTGCAGCTCCTCCAGCATCTCATCGCGGTATTCCTCGTAGACCGACTGCAGCGTCGGTCCGGAGGGCTGGGCGTGGGCGAAGAATCCTTCCACGAACTCGTGGCCGTCGCGCATAGCCAGCTCCTTCCACAGTCCGGCGATGAGCCCGGTCTCATCATCACGCCCGCGTGTGGTGGCATCACCGCGAAAGGGTCCGATTTCCGAGAATCCCCGCTTGCCCGTGGGCCAGGGCGCAAACGTATTGCTCTCGGTACTCAGTCCAGCCGTGAAGAGGCGCATGGCTTTCCCCATATCTTCTAGTTGCGGGTAAAACGCCCGGGCGCAACGCAGGCCGGATCCAGACCGAGGAGGGATCGCGGCAGTGTCTCGCCGCGGACCAGCGCGGCGGCCAGCCCCGCCGCCGCGGGCGCGGTCTGGATGCCGTAGCCGCCCTGTCCGGCGAGCCAGAAAAACCCCGGTGCGGCTTCATCGAAGCCGATCACCGGTGAGCGGTCGGGTGCGAAGCAGCGCAACCCCGCCCAACTGCGGCGCACCCGCTTGATGGTCATCAGTGTTGCCTTCTCGACGCGATCAATGGCAGTCGCGACGTCGAGCTCCTCGGGCTGGGCATCGCAGGGCTCGACCGGCGTCTCATCCGCAGGTGAGATGAGGAGGAGCCCCGCGTCAGGCTTGAAGTAGTAGTCCTCGTCGATGTCGATGATCAGCGGCCACTCGGCGCAGATCTCGCCACCCGCAAGCTCCACCAGCACGGCGGTACGGCGGCAGGCCTGAATCCGCACGGGTGCGATGCCGGCGAGCATGCCGATCCGATCGGCCCAGGCGCCGGCGGCGTTGATGAGGATCGGCGCCTGGAAGGTTCCCGCCGTGCTCTCCAGGAGCCAGTTGCCGCCGCGGCGCACGATGGCCGTGACCTGAGCATTGGTGAGTATCGCGCCCCCGTGTTGGCGCAGGAGGCGCAGATAACCTCGATGAAGGCCATCCACGTCGATGTCGGCAGCGTCCGAATCATAGGCGCCTCCGGCTGCCACCGTCTCCGGTCGCAGGAGCGGCAACAGTGCCAGAGCCTCCTGCGGGGAGATCCGGCGAACACGAAGCGCAACGTCTTCCTTCGCGAGAAGATCCTCCAGCGCGGGCGCCTGGCTTGCAGAGGCCACGTGCAGCCAACTGCGGCGCTTGAGCAGGGGATAGGGGCTGAAGCCCGCCGGCGGGTCGTAGAGGAAGTCCCGGCTCGCCCGTGTCAGGGCACGGACCGCCTGGTTGCCGTATATTTCAGAGAAGACTGCGGCGGATCGGCCGGTGGAGTGAAGTCCGAGCGCATCCTCACCTTCCAGCAGCATCACCCGATGGGTGCGCGCGAGCTCGGCCGCGGCCGAGGCGCCGGCCATGCCTCCTCCTACGACCAGGATGTCAGGCTGCGAGCTGATCATGAAGGGCTCTGCAAGGGAGCGCGAAGATGGTTTGCGCGCACCATCGCGACGGCATAGAGGAGGATTGCCATGATGACGGACGGCGCAATGATGGTGCTCATCGCGTATCCGACATCCCGCGAATCGTGGAAGACGTGATCGGTCACGAGCGCAACCAGCGTCGGCCCGAGGCTGAATCCGAGGAGGATGTTGTTGAAAGCTATGGTGGAGGTGACAAAGCCGCGGCTTTCCTGCGGCAGGATGTCGAGTATGGTCACGATCGCGATCGTGCCC
>DASRDO010000053.1:0-67927 GCA_035652555.1 Steroidobacteraceae bacterium
CCGCAACGGCGTCGTGCTGCAGCCCTCTGATCCGAAAGCGGGCGCGGCGTTGCAGGCCGGCTATGAGCGCTGGTTCAGCCTGGTGCGCCAGCTCATGCCCGGCAAGTACCAGATCGGTAACGTCGCCACCTGGGCCTCGAGCGGCACCACGATCCCGAGCGGCTACCAGGGCATGGTCGATGGCGGGGTGATGGAGGCGATGATCGGCAAGTCGTACTCGATCGAGGGCTGGGGCGGCTGGCAGGCCATGATGACTCAGTACCGGTCCATCATGGCGGCGATGAACGCTCCCAAGCTCGGGATCTTCAACCAGTGGGGCAGCCCGACCGACTACCAGGCGATGCGCTATGGCCTCACTTCCTGTCTCATGAGTGACGGGTACTACAGCTTCTCGAGCACCTCCGGCGGCTACAACGGCGTGGTGTGGTTCGATGAGTACAACGCGAAGCTCGGTACGGCGACGACCGTTCCGCCGACGAGCGCCTGGCAGAAGGGTGTCTGGCGGCGCGACTTCACCAACGGCATCGCGCTGGTCAATCCCAAGGGCAACGGCGCGCAGACGGTGCAGCTAGGGGGTACCTTCGTGAAGCTCAAGGGCTCGCAGGCACCGTCGGTCAACAGCGGACAGACGGTCACCTCAGTGACCCTGCAGGACCGGGACGGCATCATCCTGCTGCGCCAGGCGCCGCTCAAGCAGCCGATGGCGCCCTCGGGCGTGAGCGCCGGCAACTGAGCGCCGCTGACTGAAAGCGGCTCCAGCGGAACCGATGCCGCCCCCGGGGATTTCTACGGAGCATGTGCGGCATCGCTGGATTTCTCGGCGGCGGCCTCTCGGCCGAGCGGTCGCGCGAGGAGCTCGCGGCGATGGCGGCCGCGCTGCGCCATCGCGGGCCTGACGACGAGGGATTCTGGCTGGATGCAGAGGCGGCGGTGGCGTTCTGCCACCGCCGCCTCGCGATCATCGATCTGTCGCCGCTCGGCGCCCAGCCGATGCGCTCCCCGAGCGGGCGCTTCACGATCACCTACAACGGCGAGATCTACAACTACCGGGCTCTGCGCGCCGAGCTGAGCGCGCATGGCGCTCGCTTTCACAGCAGCAGCGACACGGAAGTATTGCTTGCTGCCATCGAGGCATGGGGCCTCGTGCGCGCGCTGCAGCGCAGCCGCGGAATGTTTGCCCTCGCACTCTGGGACGCCCACGAGCGCATGCTCTCGCTCGCACGCGACCGCTTTGGCGAGAAGCCGCTCTACTACGGGCAGCTCGGCGACACTTTCGTCTTCGGCTCGGAGCTCAAGGCGCTGCGCGCCCATGGGCGCTGGCGAGGCGAGGTGGATCGCGAGGCGCTCGCGCAGCTGCTTCGCTTCCAGTTCATTCCGGCGCCGCGATCGATCTTCCGCGGGATCCACAAAGTCATGCCCGGTTGCACGCTCAACGTGCGCGAGCGGGGCGGGAGCCTGCAGCTCGAGGAGCTGCGCTATTGGGAGCCTGCGGGGATTGCAGCGCGCCAAGCGCCGCCGCCGGCCGAGGAAGCGACCCTCATCGAGGAGGTGGGCGCGGCGCTCGCGGAGGCGGTACGCCTGCAGATGGTGGCCGACGTCCCGGTCGGCGCCTTCCTCTCCGGCGGCATCGATTCGTCGCTGATCGTGGCGGAAATGCAGCGGGCGAGCTCACAACCGGTGCGGACGTTCTCGATCGGCTTCGAGGAAGCGGAGTTCGACGAGACTGTCCATGCGCGTCAGGTGGCAGAGCGTCTCGGAACCCGCCACACGGAGCTCACGGTGACCCCACGTGATGCGCTCGCCGTCATACCCCGGCTGCCGGCCATCTACGACGAGCCCTTCGCCGATGCCTCGCAAATTCCAACATCGCTCGTTGCCGCGCTCGCGCGCCGCGAGGTGACCGTCGCGCTCTCAGGCGATGCGGGAGATGAGCTCTTCGGCGGCTATGCGCGTTACATCGAGGCCGCGGACCGCTGGAGAAAGCTGCAGAGCGGATCGGGCGTGTGGCGGCGAGGGGCGGCGCGCACGATCGCGAGCCTCCCGGCCGGGCTGCTCGCCCCGCTCGCGCCCGTCTTCCGCATTGCTTCGCATGGCCGGCTGCGCAGTCCGCAGCGCGTGAAGGAGCGCGCGCGCAGCTGGGCGGCCGGCTCCTTTCCCGAGCTCTACGATGCGATGACCTCCTTCTGGCAGCCGGGCGAGCCGGTCGTGATCGGGGCGTCAGGTCTGGCGGCGCATGGGCCATCGGCGCTGTGCGGTGTCGATCCTCTCGCCCACATGATGTACACGGACACTCGGCGCTATCTGACCGATGACATCCTGGTCAAGGTGGATCGCGCCGCCATGTCCGTCTCGCTCGAGACTCGCGTGCCCCTTCTCGATGTCGCCGTCGCAGAGGCAGCGTGGAAGATCCCGACCGGCATGCACATGCGCGACGGCCGCGGCAAATGGGTGCTGCGGCAGCTCCTCGAGCGCCACTTTCCCCCAGCGCTGTTCGAGCGCCCGAAGAGCGGCTTCGCCGTCCCCGTTGCCAAGTGGTTGCGCGGTGAGCTGCGGGAGTGGGCCGAAGGCTTGCTCGAGCCGGCGCGCTTGCGAGGCGAGGGGCATTTCATCGCCCCCGTCGTTGCCCGCCGCTGGCGACAGCATCAGCGGGGCCAAGCCGACTGGTCCTCGCACCTATGGACGGTGTTGATGTTCCAGGCGTGGTACGAGGAGATCTCACATCACTCGCGGCCGGCGCGCCGCGAGAGCCCGAGAGCCTCCGCGCCGGCCGAAGCGCGCATCACGGCCTGAGAGTTACCGGCTGCTCCCGGGGCCGCGCCGACTCCTCGAGCAGGCCGTGCAGCGACTCGGTGAAGCGCGCGGCCATGGCCTCAACGGTGAAACGCTCCCGTACCCGGCGGGCGGCAGCCTGACCCAGCAGCGCCCGCAGGCGCTCGGAGGTCAGCCGGGTCAGACACATGGCCAGCGCCGCAACGTTGCCGGGCTCGAAGATGAGCCCGTGCATGCCGTGGACGATCTGCTCGCGCGCTCCGCCCACATCGCTCATGACGAGAGCCTTGCCGAGCGACATGGACTCGAGCGCAGCCAGGGAGAACGTCTCGCTGTGAGAGACGAGTGTCATGACATCGCACGCCCCGATGAAGGGACGTACGTCCTCCTTCATGCCGGTGATGACCATGTGCTCGCGAACATGAAGCTGTGTTGCCATCCGCTCGAGGCCCTCGCGCTCGGGGCCGTCGCCGATGAGCAGCGCCTTGGCGCGGATCCCCTGCGATCTGAGCTCGGCGATCGCGGCGAGGAGGTCTGCGGGGGCCTTCTCGAGGCGCAGCGTCGAGCAGAGGCCGACGACGTAATCCCGGTCTTCGAAGCCCAGAGAGCGGCGCACAGCCTGCCGCTGCTCGGCCGGACGCCGGTCCGTGTAGTAGTCGGTCTCGATTCCGTTGTAGATCACCTCATCGGCGGCCGGGCGCAGGCCATGATCCCTCCAGTAGCGCCGCTGGCTCTCGCAGACGTACACGAGCAGGTCGCAGCGATTGTAGAGCCGGCGGTAGAGCAGCATCTGGGCCTTCTCCTTCCACCTCTTGAGCAGCGTCGTGTGAAACACTGCCGCGAGGCGCACGTCGCTGCGCCTGCCGCGCGCGAGGTATCCGTACAACATGGAGTAGGAGTTGGTGCAGACGATGGCATCGATGTGCCTGGCGGCGATCAGCGTCCGCAGGCGACTGATGGCACCGGCGTCCAGACCGCGGCCCGCATCACAGCACACGATGTCTTCGAGAATGCCGGGGCGCAACTGCGGCAGCAGAGCGTCGCTGCGCTTGAGATAGGCCAGGTGTAGCCGGAACGTCCTGGGGTCGAGGTGATTGAGGAGGGTCACTACCTGCTTCTCCGCGCCCCCGAAGGCCAGCGAGTTGACGACGAAGAGCACGCCTGGCCTGCTCAACGATGCCCCTCCTGCGGCTCAGCGGCGCGCGCCGGCTCGGCGCGGTCCTGGCGCGGCTCGAGCCCGAAGCGGCGGTAAATGGCGGCGAGCCGCTCGAGCGTGGCCTCGAGAGAGTAGGACTCCTCGATGGTCCGCCGCGCCTCCGTGCCGAGAGTCGACCGCAGCGCAGGGTCACTCATCAGCCGGGCGATGGCGGCAGACATGCCATCGATGTCGCCGGGCGCGATCAGTACGCCGTTCACCTCAGGACGAACGACTTGCGGCACGCCGCCAACGGGCGTTGCGATCACGGGCAGTCCCCAGGACATGGCCTCGAGCAGCGCCATCGGCATGCCTTCGGCGTACGAGGGCAGCACGAAGATCGTGGCTTTGGCGAGCTCCGCCCGCAGGCGTTCCGGACCGAGCCAGCCGGGGCAGGCGACGCGGTGTTGAATGTCAGCCTGCGCGGCGAACTGGCGCACGGCCTGGGTGGCGCCGCCGCCTGCGCAGACGAGCCTCAGGTTGGGGAAGCGGCCGGCGACGCGCGCAAAGGCCCGGATGAGGTCGTAGGTGCCTTTGGCGCGGTTCAGGTCGCCGACGAAGAGCAGTGTCTGCTCGCCATCCCCGTCACGCGAGACCGCCGCGAGGTCCGGAAGCGTCACGCCATTCGGCAACACCTCGACTGGGGCCGTGGGCACGATCGTCAGCAGCCGCTCGCGCCATTGCTCGGAGAGCGCGATGACCAGCGCGGCGTGGGCGATTATGTAACGGATGTAACGCTGTGCGGGCGGACGGCATTCCCGCTCGTAGAACTTCATGAACTCGCCGCCGTGAACGTGCAGGATGTATGGGCGTCCGGCGGCGCGAGCCATCAGGCATACGATCGATTTGCGCCAGAAGGAGGCGCGCGACGCCGTCTGCACGTGCACCAGCGGAGCGTCGAGCCTGGCCAGAGAGAGTGCGACACGCCACCAGCCGCGTAGCGCCGCGCGCGCCTTGGTCCAGGGGCTGCCCGGACGATGGGTCGCCACGTAGGTGCCGGCGAAACGGTCGAAGAGGCCTGCGGCGACGTACCCCGACACGACGGCGCGAATGCCGCCGGTTCCGCCGAGGTCGGTGCCGACCATGAGCACGGACTGGCAGGGTATCGTCCTGGCCGGGGTCAACACCTCCTTGGGCGAGTCGGTCGTGCTGCAGTCGATCATCTCAGGCGGTCCCGTCCACCTGCCGCACCACGAGCGGCGCCTTGCCGGCGCGATTGCGCACCAGGCGGCTCGTCGTCTCGATCCTCAGGTGCATCGACGGCGGGAGCTTCCGGCTCGCGTGCTCGAGCAGCAGCCGGCGGCAGTCCTCGTTGAAGCCCGGCGCGGGCACGACCAACAGCGTCACCGAATCCGCCGACTCCTGAATGAATTGCGCGCGGATCACGTGCGGCACATCGCGGGGGATATGATCGATGCCGAGGAGGCGGGCGCCGGACGGGGAAAGAATGTAATCGCCGCTGCGTCCGAGGATGTCGAGGAAGGTCTCGCGGCCTTCCTCCACCGCGGCCGGGCTGCTGCCTTTGCGCAGCCGGATGCGATCGCCGGTGAAGTACCGCACGAGCGGCATCACATCGTTCCACAGTCCGGTGCCGATCACCTCGTAGACGTCCTCCTCGGCCGTGGTCTCGACGAAGCGCAGCTCGGTGACGCCGTAGCTCGCGAGGAACCGATAGCCGCTCTCGGGGTCGCCGTCCGCCCATGCGACCCGCTCCGCCTGGCCATAGTAACTGACCACCCGTGCAGCGAGAGCCGCGCGGGCGAGCGCGCAGGTCTCGCGCGTCAGGACCTCCGAGCCGCAAACCGCGAGGGGAATCGGGAGCGTGAGCCCGCGCTGTGCCATGAGCGAGCAGAGCGACTCGAGCACGGTCGGGTAGGCGAAGATGACCTGCGGGGCGTAGTGGCGCAGCGCCTCGACGAACGCGCCGACCGTCTCGCCGTCGAGATGGTTCGAGGAGAAGATCAGGCGCTTGCCGCCATTGGCCACGCGCCAGAAGGGCGGCTTGCGGTCTGCCGGGCTCTTGATGTCATCGCCCCGCAGCACCGCTCCGCGGCAGGTGATGGGGTCGATGCCCGCCGCCCGCACCAGGCGGTCGATGACGGCTTGCTCGCAGGCTACGGATGCGAGGGAGCGGCGCAGCAGGAGCGGCGTACCGGTCGTGCCGCTGGTTGAGGCCGGCGCGCTGAGCCAGCCGCGCCCGCTGAGAAATGCCTCCGGGTGCTCACGAACGGCATCCTTGTCGAGAATGGGCCAGTCGCCGAGGAAGGGCGGCGCACCGAGCTGGCGCCCATATTCGCTCGAGCCCGCCGCCTCGAGCAGCCGGCGGAGCCTGCGGTGCTGCCACTGGCGCCGCGCCTCGGTGCCCAGCCGGTCGAACTGCGAGAGCTCCTGCCGGGCTCTCGGGTAGTAGAGCGGGTGACGGCGCAGCAGCCGGTCGGCAAGACCGACGCGCTTCAACCGGGCGAGGAGATGTGCCATGGCTTGCGAGCCGCTGAGGGTGTGCCGATCGCGGACGCATGAAGCAGGCCCGAGAGCGCCTCCTCGTACGCGCCGAGGGTATTGCGGCCGGCGGTGCGCTCCCTGATGAAGCTGCGCGCCCGCGCGCTCACCGCCTGCCAGACGGGGGTATCGGCGCCGAGGCGCTCGATGGCCGCGTGCAGCTCCTCCGGGCTCGAGACGACCGCCCCGAGCCCGTTGCGGCTGATGAGGTCCTGGGGGTCGAGGAAGGCGACCACCGGCGTGCCGCCGGCCCAGGCCTGCAGGTAAATGTTCGGAAATCCTTCCACCTCCGAGGTGCCGACCAGCACCCGGGCCCGCTCGAAGTAGCCCGCGATCTCGTGCTGCGGCACGAATCCGTGGAAGGTGACATTCGGCAGCGCCTGCGCGCGCGCGCGGCACTCATCGTAAAGGCGCTGCGCGCCGGGCATGGGGCCGCCGATCATGTGGAAGGAGAGCGCCGGCAGCCGTGCCGCCGCCTCGAGAAAGAGCTGCGGGCGCTTGAGGGCACGCAGGTTCCCGACCCACAGCGCACCGATGTCGCGCGCCTCGAAGGGGGGCGCCGCGCCCGATGTCTCGAGGAGTGAGTCGAGACACCGGCTGTCGCGGCCGAAATTGCGCGCGAGCGCCTGCTGTTGTGCCGGACTCTGCGCGAGCACGAGGTCGGCGCGCTTCAAGCCCCAACCATACAGCCGCCTGTCCCGCCAGTAACGCACCAGGAGCGAGCGTGGATCGCAATCGGAGTCGCTGGCGATGCGAAACACGACTTTCCGACCGCGCGCATGCGCGAACTGCACGACCTGACCGAGCTGGCCTCCGGCGCAACTCGCGTAGTAGATCTGTGCGTCGGCGCGCGCCATGGCGGCCCGCAGTTTCGTCCAGCGTGGATAGAGGAAGCGGATCACTGGGAGACCTTCGTCCGGACGGTAGGCCTTGTAAGTTTTGATGCCGTCCCACACCGCGCCATCCGCCTGTCCGCAATCGGCGACGACCATGGAGACGCACCACCCGCGGCGGGCGAGGGCGCGGGCCAGGAGCGTCTGTTGCAGCTCAGCGCCGCCGGCTCGCAGATGGGAGTACGGGCGAGCCAGGACCGATAGATTGCCGAGGCCAACGAAGCAGATCCGCAAGGGGCTGCGGCTCGCCGGAGCCGGTTGGAGCAAGTTGGTCATTGGGATGCGTACGCGCGCAGCCGAACAAACGTGGTGCGCGGCCGATCGTTCCGTGCGAACGCCCGCGCGGGCGACCGTAGGCGGGAACGGAACTTGCTCAAATTTTGCTCCCGAAGCGCATCCCGCGCGGTGCGGATTCCCCGCCCGCTAGAAGAACAGGAGGAGCATGCTGATGCAATCGCGTTTTTCCCGCTGGGTATGCGGGCTCGTGCTCACCGTTGCCGCCGCGAGCGCGGTGGCTGCGCCGCCGCCCGATGCGGTCTACACCGTCAAACCCGGCGACATACTCAAGGTGTCAGTATGGAAGGAGCCGGAGCTGCAGAGCCAGGTGCTCGTGCAGCCTGATGGCACCTTCACTTTCCCGCTGTGCGGGGAGATCGATGCGCGCGACAAGAGTGTCGAGCAACTGCAACAGATGATCGGGCAGCGGCTCGCCCGCTTCATCACCGATCCGGTGGTGACGGTCTCCGTGCAGAAGATCAATGGCAACCGCATCTATGTCATCGGCCAGGTGAACAAGCCCGGCGACTTCATCGTCAATCCCCGGGTCGATGTGATGCAGGCGCTCAGCATGGCCGGGGGTACGACGCCGTTCGCCTCCCTCGGCAACATCAAGATCCTGAGACACACCGACAATGGCGGCCAGGTGGCGATGCCGTTCAACTACAACGACGTGATACACGGCAGCGACCTTTCCCAGAACATAACACTGCAGGCCGGTGATGTCGTCGTCGTACCGTAAGGCGTACGTGGTGCTCGGCGCCGGGGCGCTCCTCGGCCTCGCTCCCGGCTCACGCGCCGACAACTGGGAGTTCCTGCCGCGCATTCAGGTCGGCGGAACCTTCAACGACAACTACCGCCTGGCGCAAACCGATGCCGACAAGCTGCAGGTGTACGGGCCTTTCATCGATGCGCAGCTCGCCGCCGACTACGTGACGCAGCGGGGAAAGTTCGAGATCGCCCCGCGGGTGCGCTCGGACTACTTTCCCAAGGATCATGCGGATCAGTCGACCGACGGTTACCTCGATATCGACGGCGAGTACCGCACGCTGCGATCGCGCTTCACCGGCCTCGCGCAGTACTCGAACGAGTCGGTGATCTATTCCCAGCTGCTGCCGGCCACCTTTCCCGGCGTGCATCTCGGCGAGGCGGTGGGCGGTGAGACCGGGCGGGTGAGCGTCTCGAACCGCGAGCAGCTCGTACGCGTGGTGCCGGATTACATCTACGATTTCACCCAACGGACGCATCTCAACCTGCAGGCCGAATACGACCGCGCGACCTTCGACAAGAGTGCGCTGCAGCAGGTGGGCTTCAACAACGTGACCGGCCAGGCGGGGCTGCTCTTCGATGTGACGCAGCGCTCGACGATATCGGTGAGCGGCGAGGGCGGACGCTTTTCGCCCCAAACCGGCGGCACCAGCGCCAACCTCGCCGGTGCGAACCTGGAATGGGACTTGCGCGAGTCGCAGATCATGCAGTTCTACGCGCGCATCGGCGGCACCCGGACTACGGCCGACACGGCGAACGGCACGGTCGCCGTCACCGGGGTCACCGGCGGCATGGGCGTCGAGTGGCGCTACCAGATCACGGAAGTGGTGCTGGATGCCCTGCGCGCGGTCTCGCCGAGCTCTGCCGGCAACGAGTCGGTGAATGATGAGATCCGGTTTCGCGTGCTGCATGCGTTCAAGCCGCGCTTCTCGGGCTTCGTGGGCGCGCGCGGCGTGCGGGTGCGGGGCGTCTCGAATCGGCAGGGGCTCGCCGTGCAGGGCGAGGACTACTTCACGACCGAGGTGGGCGTCGACTACCAGGTGACGCAGACCTATCGGCTCGAGGCCACTTACGACTACATCTGGCAGCGGTTCCAGTCCGAGCCGTCCGCGCAGTCGAACGCAGTGGCGCTCTCGATCATTTATCAGCCATTGAGCCGGTACGAGCCGCTGCCTGAGCTCACCGGAATCCCGCGGGAGCGTTAGCCATGACGGAAGCTGTGGAATCCCCGACCCCCGACCTTTCGGACTATCTCGCCGCGGTCAAACGCCGGCGGATGCTCCTCGCGACGATCGCACTGCCCATTCTGGCGATCGCCGCGGCACTCGCCGTGGGGCTGCCGAACGTCTACATCTCCTCCGGGCTCTTCACGTTCACGGACTCCACCGTTCCGGGGGAGATGCAGGTCAACGCGGATCAGGATGCCGTGCGGCGGCAGCAGGAGCAGTATCGCGATGCTTATGTCGACAGCCTGGAGAGCGGGGTGCTGAATGAGGACACGCTGCAGAAGCTCGTCAAGGACATCCCCGAAGTCGCTCCGCCCGGCACTGATACCTACGACGCAGTGCAGAGCATCATCAGCCATACACGGGTCGAGACGGTGCGCACGCCCGTGCTGGATCCGAACACCGGGCGAAACACCAACATCATCTCGGCGTTCACCATTTCTTACGACAGCCGCAACCCGCAGCTCGCGGCCCGCGTGGCCAACTGGCTGACCAACGCCTTTTTGCTCGAGAGCCGCCGTACCCGGCTGGTGCGGGCGAAGGCAGCCGAGCAGTTCTACGACGGCCAGACGCAGCTCTACCGCCAGCAGATCTCCGCGATCGAGGGCAAGCTTGCCGCCTTCAAGGCGAAGAACTACGACCAGCTGCCCGGGCTGACCGATCTCAACATGAACATCATGCAGACGACGCAGCGGGATCTGGATACCGTGACCCAGCAGATCCAGGCGCTGCAACAGAGCAGGATATATCTGGAGACGCAGCTCGAGCAGGCCAAGAACTCGAGCGATGATGCGGGCATGCTCGCCCAGCTGCAGGCGGAGTACAACCGCAAGCTCGCGACCTACGATCCGAACCACCCTGACATGATCGCGCTGCGCCAGCAGATCGATGCGCTGCGCGCCGGCGGCGGTGCGGTGGACAGTCTCTCCCTCCCCGCGCAGCTTCAGGCCCTGCAGCGACAACTCGCCCAGGCGAAGCTGCGCTACAGCGACAACTTCCCGGACGTGCAGCGCATCAAGCGGCAGATCCAGATCGTGAAGACGCGCATTGCCAGTGGCGAGACCAACGCCGGGAATGCTGCCGGCAGCCCGGCAGTGGTCCAGCTCAAGACCCAGCTCAATGCGAACGGCAATCAGACCCGCGCGCTCGAGCGGCAGCAGGCGCAGCTCAAGCAACAGCTCAGCAATCTCGAGTCTCGCATCGAGGCTACGCCCCAGGTCGAGCGCGACTACAAATCTCTCTCGCTCAACCTCGAGCTCGCGCGCACCAAGTACGATCAGCTGCTCAAGAACCAGATGGATGCGCAGCTCACGAGCGCGGCCATTCAGGACGGCCGCAGCGATCAGATCCGCATCGTGCAATCACCCGCCGTGCCCATGGGGCCGGGGAAACCGAAGCGTACGGCGATCGCTGCCGTGGGACTGATGCTTGCGATCCTGCTCGGACTGACAGCGGTGGTGATCGCCGAGAGCGTGGACCAGAGCGTCCGCGGCAGCCGCGATGTGCGGCGGGTGCTTGCGCTCTCACCACTTGGGGTGATTCCGGAGATTCAGGATTCGGCCACGGCGCGCCGGCATCGGCTGCAGGTGGCGATGCTGACGATTTGCGTGCTCCTCGGGAGCGCGGCCGTGCTGGTGACCGCACGGACGTTTTACTCGTGATCTGACGAGCTGCTCGAGCGGTAGAGGTAACAGCGACCCATGAGCCTGATTGAGGAAGTGATGCGCCGCCAGGCGCACGAGCGTGCCGCGGTGGGAGGACTCTCTCCCGTCGCAGGCGGTATGGCCTCCGCTGCGCGTGTGGCGCGACCCATTCTGGCGCCGGCCCCCGACGCGGTGGCCCCCCAGTACCGGTCGGCGGCCGTGGATCCGGAGGCAATGGAGCGCAACCGGGTACTGCTGCGCATCCAGGATGTGGCGGTATCGCGGGCCTACAAGATCCTGCGCACCCGGGTGCTGCATCGAATGGCGGCCAACAATTGGACGACGCTCGGGATCACGGGCACGACGGCCGGCGAGGGCAAGACCATCACCGCGGTGAATCTCGCTCTGGCGCTGGCGCAGGACCCGAACGCCTGGGTTTTCCTCGTCGACCTCGATCTGCAGCGCCCGCAGCTCGGCGCCTATCTCGGCATGAACTACGAGTACGGCCTCACCGATTTCCTGACCGGTCAGGCGGAGCTCGAGCAGGTCGTCTACGACATCGGCATCAAGCGCCTCGCGGTCGTGCCGAATGCCACGTCGGTCGAGACCTCCTCCGAGCACCTGCGGTCGGCGCGGATGGCCGACTTCATCAACGCTCTCGAGGCGCAGACACCGCGCCGCATCATCATCTTCGACATGCCGCCGCTCAACGTGAGCGACGACGTCCTGGCGTTCGCCCCCCGGGTGGACAGCTTCCTGCTGGTGGTATCCCAGGGTCATACGGCACGGCGCACACTGGCCAACGCCAAGGAGGTGCTGTCGGAGTTGAATCTCCTCGGCGTGGTTCTCAATCGCTCCACGGAGCACAACGACAGTCCCTACTACTGATGGCACTGGATCTCTCGGTGGTGGTCCCGCTCTTCAACGAAGAGGAGAGCGTGCGGCCTCTCTACACCGCGATCGTCAATGGGGTCGAGCCTCTCGGGATCACCTTCGAGATCGTGCTCGTCGATGACGGCAGCCGCGATGGCACGGTGCGGGCCGCGGACGAGATCGCGCGCGCCGACCCCCGGGTCTGTCTCGTCAAATTCCGCCGCAACTACGGACAAACGCCGGCGATGGCGGCCGGCATCGCTGAGGCGAGAGGCGAGATCATCGTGACCATGGACGGCGATCTGCAGAACGATCCGGCGGATATCGGCGAGCTCCTGGCGCGGATCGATGAGGGTAACGACATCGTGGTCGGCTGGCGCCACGACCGCCAGGACAAGCTGTGGACGCGCAAGGTCCCCTCGCGTATCGCGAACGCGCTGATCGCCAAGGTGACCGGCGTGCCCATCCGCGACAACGGCTGCTCGCTCAAGGCCTACCGGGCCTGCCTCATCAAGCAGATACCGCTCTACTCGGAGATGCACCGCTTCATCCCCGCGATGGCTTCGATTGCCGGCCCGCGGATCGCCGAGATCCGCGTGCGCCATCATGCGCGACGCTTTGGCAGCTCCAAGTATGGGCTGTCACGCGTCTACAAGGTGCTGCTCGACCTGATGGTCATCAAAACGGTGGCCTCGTTCACCACACGGCCGATGCTCTGGTTCGGGATGCTGTCGCTGCCGATGCTGGCTGCCGCTGCATTGGCGCTGGGGTGGACGTGCTTCACGCTCGCGGCGCAGGGCCGGATGTCGCTGTCCATCGCCGGGACGGGCGTGATCTTCCTCACCTCGACCGTGATGCTGCTCGCCGCCGGCGCGATTGGCGAGCTCATCTACAAGCTCGGAGACCTGCGCGAGCATCAGTTCTCCGGCCTCACCCAACACCTGCTCGTCAGAGGCGCTGCCAGCCATGACTGATTCCGCCAGCGCAAGCGTGGAGATCTCGGTCATCATCCCGGTGGGGAGCCGCCATGCGGCCGACGTGCCGGCACTCTTTGCCGAGTACCGGCAGGGACTCGAGGCATTGAGTGCGCCGTACGAGGTCATCGTGGTGCTGGACGGGCCGAGGCCGGAGCTGGCATCGGATGTCCAGCGGCTGCTCTCTTCGGGCGAGCGAATCTCGGTGATCAGCCTCACCCGCAAGTTCGGCGAAGCGACGGCGCTCGTCGCCGGATTCCAACGGGCGAGGGGCCGAGTCATCGTCACGCTGCCGGCCTACCAACAGGTGCGTGGCAGCGAGATCGGCAAGCTCGTGCGGGCGCTCGGTGTCGCCGACCTCGCGATCGGGCGGCGCTGGCCGCGTGCCGGCAGCCGATTCGAGACGTGGCGGCGCGATCTCTTCCACCGTCTCCTCGCATCGGTGACCGGGCAACGGTTCCACGACCTGGGCTGCGGCGCACGGGCGATGAAGCGGCGGGTGCTGGAGGAAATCAACCTCTACGGCGACCAGCACCGCTTCCTGCCCGTGCTCGCGAGCCGCCTCGGGTTCAAAGTCATGGAGATCGAGCTGCATCAGTCGCCGCTCGACCGCTTCAGCGGCGGCTATCCGCTGCGGGAGTACATCCGCCGGGCACTCGATGTCTGCACGGTGTTCTTCCTGGTCCGCTTCACGAAGAAGCCGTTGCGCTTCTTCGGCATGGTGGGCGTGAGCACCTTCCTCATCGGTGCCGTGCTCGTGACCTGGCTCGCCATCGACCGGCTGATCTTCCGCCATCCGCTCGCCGATCGTCCGGCGCTGCTGCTGTCCTCGCTCCTCGTGGTGCTCGGCATGCAGCTCTTCGCACTGGGGCTCCTCGGTGAGCTCGTCATCTTCACGCACGCGCGCGACATCAAGGATTATCAGATCGAGGAAGTCGTCCGCTACCCGGCGCCGCTCTCCGGGGAACGGCTGCCGCCGCCTGCGCGCGAGCCGGCCGCCGGCGAGTCGCAGCCGCACATCGCGTGACAGCGTATGCGAGCCGAGCACCTGTCTTTCGCCGCCATGAACGCGCTGCTACGGGCGCGCCTGGAGGCGCTTCCCGGCCCGCTGCGCATTCTCGAGGCGGGATGCGGCCGCAACTGGCCGCTCGAGCTCTCGGTTCCGTACACGCTCACCGGACTGGATCTGGATCGCGATGCTCTCGCCGCGCGCACGGATCTCGATGAGGCCGTCGTCGGCGATCTGCGCACGGCGGAGTTCCCTCCCAACTCCTTCGACGTCATCTACAACGCCTTCGTGCTCGAGCATGTGAGCGGCGCGCAAGGGGTGCTCGAGCGCTTCCTGCGCTGGCTCGCTCCGGGCGGGATGCTCATCATCAAAGTCCCCGACAGGGACTCAGCCTACGGTTTTCTGACGCGCGTGACGCCGTTCTGGGCGCACGTACTGATCTATCGCCACCTCCTCGGATTTCCCCTGGCCGGCACGCCCGGGCACGGGCCCTATCGGACGTATTACGACGAGGTCGTCTCCGAGCGCGGGCTGCGCGAGTTCTGTCAGCGCAGCCAACTCCCTGCGCCGGAGCTCTATCGTCTGTGCAGCTACGCGAGCAACCGTCCCGTGCGCCTCGCCGCCTTCCTGACCTCGATGCTTTCGGCCGGGCAGCTCGCATGGCGGCATAACAATCTGCTGCTCATCGTGCAGACGGCTGCGGCGGCCGCCCCGCCTGCCAACACGTCCCAACGGGCGCGCACTGTGGCACGGACACGGGCTGCCGTCGCGCAAGGGTGCGCGCCGGGAGCCTGACGTGGCCACGCAACTGCGCGAGAGGGTGGGGAACTATCGGGAGCAGGCTTCCACGGAAGGAGCCGCTGCGCCCGCACCGGCGCTGCCTGCGCTCACGATCGTCGTGCCGTGCTTCAACGAGGAAGAGGTGCTGCCGGTGACCGCGCAGCGCCTGCTCGATCTCCTCGAGCGGCTGCGCCGGGGGGCATGCATCAGCGCCGAGAGCCGGGTCGTCTTCATCGATGATGGCAGCCGCGATCGCACGTGGCAGCTGATCGAGACGCTCTCGCGCGAGGACGCGCGGATCGGCGGCATCAAGCTCTCCCGCAACCGGGGCCATCAGAATGCGCTGCTCGCAGGCCTCTTCACAGTGGACGGTGACGTGCTCATCAGCGTCGATGCGGATCTGCAGGACGACATCGAGGTCATCGCGGACATGCTCGCGCAGCATGCGCAAGGGATGCAGGTGGTCTACGGCGTTCGCGACAACCGTGCGAGCGATGGGGTTTTCAAGCGATCATCGGCCCAGGGGTTCTACCACCTGATCCGAGCGCTCGGAGTGGAGTCGGTGTACAACCACGCTGACTTCCGCCTGCTCAGCCGCAGAGCGGTGGATGCCCTGAAGGACTTCCGCGAGGTCAATCTATTCCTGCGCGGGATCGTTCCTCTCATCGGCTTCAAGTCCTCCGTCGTTTACTACACGCGCACGGAGCGGTTCGCGGGCACATCCAAGTATCCGCTGCGCAAGATGCTCGGATTGGCGCTCGATGCGGTGACTTCGTTCTCGGTGGTGCCGCTGCGGCTCATCACGGCCCTCGGCTTCCTGGTGTTCCTCTTCAGCGCGGCGATGGGCCTCTGGACGCTGTGGGTGAGGCTGTTCACCGATCGGGCAGTGCCGGGGTGGACCTCGACGCTCCTGCCCATCTACGTGTTGGGAGGGCTGCAAATCCTATGTATTGGGATCATCGGCGAGTATCTGGGCAAGGTCTACCAGGAGGCGAAGAGAAGGCCGAGATACATCATCGAGAAGGTGCTCTAAGCCCGCGGCGCATCGCTCTCGGCTTCACGGTTGCGCTGATCGCCCTCTCGTGCGTGATCGCGGCCGGCCGCATGAGCTGGTACGTCATCAACACCGACGGCGGCTGGTACTCCTATCCGGCTTACGCGCTGTCGCAGGGCCGCGATCCGGATGAGAACCTGTTGCCGCCCGATGAGCTATCGCTCGCCACCCCGGGCGTGCGCTCGCTCTTTCAATGGGACAACCGCGGATTTCTCCTGACACGCATCCACTGGGCATGGTTCGAGATCGCGGGCGAGGGCGCATGGAGCATCAGGATTTTCGGGCTTCTGCAGTGGCTCGGGCTCGCGGTGCTGATCGGGCTCGCGGTGTATCGAAGCGGCGGCAACGCCTGGGCGAGCGGAGCTGCGGCCATTGCCGCCCTGAGCGACTCGAAGCTCATCCATGAGAGCCTGGCGGACCTGCGGCCCGACATTCCGCTGGCGGTAACGGCGGTTGCCAGCCTTCTTTTCCTGATCCTTTACATCAGGCGGCGTAGCGCCGTGAGCCTCGGCGCCTGCGCGGTGCTGCTCGCCCTGTTGCCGCTCATTCATACGACGGGCGTGCTGCCGGCGGCCATGCTCCTGACCTGCCTCGCAACGTTCGCTCTCATTCCGCACGACGGCCGTTTCTCGAGATCGCACATGCTCGCCGCGGCGCTGATCGCAGGCGGTGTGCTCGCCGTGTTCCTGTTGCGCCAGCCGATTCTGGATGTGCTGATTCCGAGCAGGGTACCGGTGACGTTGCAGGTATCCGGCCGCCATGATTTGCCGGTGCTGCTCGAGCAGGTGGCTCATCGGGGGGTAGGCTGGAAGGTCGTGAAGGAGGCGCACCGCTGGTCGGGATACTTCGCCGGCGCCAACTTCGCGCAGCTCCTCTTTCTCGCCGGTGGCTTGCTGCTGCTGCTGTGGCGGGCGTGGCAGCGCAGGCTGACGAGCCAGGAGCAGCTCTGCCTGGCGGTGGGCTGGGTCGTCGGGGTGCTGGTCCTGACGTTCACGGATCCGCATTTCACACCGACGCACATGATCCCGCTCATTGCCTTGGGCTATGTGATGGCAGGGGTTGGCTGGGCGATGCCGCTCGGCGAGCCGAACGCGCCGCGCGCAGCCGCCCGCGCGCATGCGCGTGCAATGATGGCTCTCTGTGTGCTCGCGGCTCTCGCCTTTGCACTCAAGGCGGCCGAGGCGGCCAGCGAGATCTATCGGGGCACCCGGCAGCACGTAGGGGGGGCGGAGGTGCGGGCGCTTCTTGCAAAGGCGTTTCCCGCAACTGGCGTGACTTGGACGGTGGGACCGACCTCGATCTGGCTCTACGCGCCGCACGGCGGTACGCCCGTCATACTCGATGAGCGCTCGGATCCGGGTATCGTCCACTCGCAGCTCTGGAAAAGAGTGGGCGTGCTCGTCGTCGATTCGGATTTTCTACACTACGGGTGGGAAAACGTCGTCCGGCAGGGAGTCGCGCAGCGGTGGCTCACCCCCATCGGGGAAGTGGGCAAGCCCGGCGGCATCTATTTTCTGGAGGCGTTCCGGGTCGGGCATCCTGCGGCGGCCCGAGCTGCGATTCGCCCGACCGGGGATGCCTCTTCGCATCCGGCGCCATGAGCGCCGGCGAGCACTTCAAGCGCTTCGTGCGGTTCGCTCTGGTGGGTGGGATCGCGACGGCGATTCAGTACGCGATACTCGTGCTGCTGGTGCGCGGCTGCGGCGTAGCGCCGACGCCCGCATCATCTGTCGGATTCGCGCTCAGTGCCGTCGCCAATTACCTTCTCAACTATCGCTTTACCTTCCGCAGCAATCGGCCCCATGGGCCGGCGGCCGCCAAGTTCGCAGTGTTGGCCGTTACGGGGCTCCTCATCAACGCGGCCATCATGCACCTGATGGTGGGGGCAGGCGTGCACTATCTCCTGGCCCAGGTATGCGCGACGGCTGTAGTGCTTTTCTGGAACTTCATCGGCAACAGCCTCTGGACGTTCGGCGCAGGAGCGGTCGAAGAGCGCACCCAGGCCTGACGACCGCTCCGACGTGCTGGACGCGCGTCCGTCTTGCGCCCGAGCGTTAGGGGAGGCGTCACTTTTTGCCGACAGCTTTGCGGCCTGGGTATGGGCTTTGCTCGAGTGGATCGAGCATGCGAATCCTGCTCGTCGCGCCTCAGCCGTTCTACCAGGAGCGGGGTACTCCTATCGCCGTACGGATGCTCGTCGAAGTGCTCTGCGGCCAAGGTCATGCTGTCGATCTCTTGACCTACCACGAGGGCGCGGACCTCCAAATCGACGGGCTGAGGATCCTGCGCACGCCCGCGTTGCCGGGACTGCGGCACGTACCGATCGGGATCTCATGGAAGAAGCTGGTTTGCGATCTGCTGCTCTCGGGGCGGCTGCTGGGCCTCGCGCTCTCCCGCCGCTACGATGTGATACATGCCGTCGAGGAGGCGGTATTTCCCGCAATACTGCTGCGCTCCTCGGCGCGCGCCAGAGTCGTCTACGACATGGATTCGATGCTCGGTGAGTCGCTGGTCTCCAAGTGGCGGCTGCTGCGGCCCGCCGAGCGCGTGCTGCGGGCGATGGAGCGGGCCGTGATCCGCAGGGCCGATGCGGTCTTCGCAGTCTGCAATGACCTGGCGCGGCACGTGACCGTGGATGCGCCGGGCGTGCCGGTGTTCCTCATCGAGGACGTGGCGCTGCCGTCGCAGCCGCTCTGCGGTGGCGCGGAGCCGCTGCGGGAGCTGTTGGACATCCGGGGCGCGCTCGCGCTCTATGTTGGGAATCTGCAGCACTATCAGGGAGTGGAGCAGGTGGTGCGTGCCATGGCACAGGTGCCGAAGGCCTTCGATCTCACGCTGGTGCTGATCGGCGGCGCTCCGGAGGATGTCGCCCGCATGCGCTCGCTGGTTCGCAAGCTCCACCTGGAGGAGCGGGTGTACCTGCTCGGGCCGCGTCCGCTCGCCCAGCTCACCGGCTTCCTCGAGCAGGCCGACATTCTCGTCTCACCGCGCCTGCGGGGCAGCAACACGCCGATGAAGGTGTACTCGTACATGAACTCGGGCACCGCGATCCTCGCCACCCGGATCGCCTCGCATACACAGGTGCTCGATGACGATTGCGCGCTGCTCGTCGAGCCGACTCCGCAGGCCATTGCAAACGGGCTCACCACGCTCGCCACCGATGCGCCGTTGCGCATCCGTCTCGGTGCCGCGGCGCATTGCCGGGCTGCGGAGCGCTATTCGCTCGAGGCATTCCGCCAAAAGGTGTGTGCGGCCTACCAGACGCTCGAGACGCAGGGCGTGGCCTGAGGCCTGCTGCGGAAGGTGTTGGCGCTACTTCGAGGCGGGGCTGCGCTGACCGGGCCGTGCCCTGACGCGCGGCCGCAGAGGCGGGGTGCGTCTCTGCCCGAGATAACCGGCGGCGCGATACCACTCCGCGGTGCGCCCGATGCCCTCGGCCGCTCCGACCTTGGGGGCATACCCGAGTAGGCGCACGGCTTTCGAGCAGTCGAACTCGCGATGGTGGGTGAAGAACGCCACCCGGCGCGGATGCAGCGGCGGGTCGATGCGCAGCGGCACGCAGACCGACTCGCAGAGGTAGCTGGCCGCCATCACCGGCCAGACCGGAATACGCCATCGGGGCGGCGGCACCCCGAGTGCGCGCGCGATGTGCCGGGTGATCTCATTGAGCGTCGGCGCCTCGGGACCTGCGAGGATGAAGATCTCGCCCACTGCCGCCTCGACGCTGCCGCAGAGCATGATTCCATCGACCAGATCATCGATGTGCACCAAGTGCAGCTTCGGCGCACCACTGCCGATCATGACGAAAACGCCGCGCGAGATGGCTCGATAGAGCTTGAGGAAGCGCAGGTCACCCTCGCCGTAAATCGGGCCGGGCCTGACGATGACGACGCGTTGGCCGCGCCGCGCGGCCTCGGAGGCGGCGAGCTCGCCCTCGAGCTTGGTGCGCTGATAGATGTCGCCGGGGCTGAACCGATAGCTCTCGCCGGCCGGCGGATCGGCGATGTGGCCATGCACGCCGCCGGTCGAGCAGTGAACGACGCGCTCGCAGTCGAGCCGGCGCGCAGCCTCGAGCACATTCCGGGTGCCGCCCACGTTGACGTCGCGGTAATAGGCGTCCGGATGTCCCGCCGTCCGGAACACCGCCGCAATGTGGTGGATCTGGTCGCAACCGCGCGCTGCGGCAATCACGTCATCGAGAGAGGTCAGTTGTCCGCCGCGCACATCGATACCCGCGGCGGCGATCCCTGCGGCCTTGGCCGGATCGCGCACGAGCGCCCGCACCGCATCGCCGCGCGCCGCGAGCCGCCGGGCCAGATTTCCACCGGTGAAGCCCGTGGCGCCGGTGACGAGGATGGTGCGTGCCATGGAGCAGAGCCGGAGCAGGGATCGTGCCGTGGCACGCCCATGCCATGGCGGGCAAATTCTGCCCGCTGCATCGAGCGGCTGTCGGTCCGCGGCGACGCGGTTATTTCCCGGAGGAGCTCTCGGGGGCGCTTGCCGGCGGCAGCCCATCGAATGCAGCGCTCCGGGCGGGGCCGTCCTGCAAGCGTTGCACCGATCCGGAACGGGCGGCTGAGTCCAGCGCTAACGACAGGTGCCTGACACACTCGTCCGCCATGTCCCGGAAGAGCCGGGGTGCCATCTCGCCGAGATGCGCGGCGTAGTGGCCGAGTGCTCCCAACAGGTAAACGGGCAGATCTTCCGGCTGACAGCCGAGTGCGGCCCGATGGAGCTGCAGCTCCCGGTACAGCGCTTTCGCCGAGAAGCCGAACGACTGCGCCGTGCGGATGAGATCGAAGAGGGGGAACCCGTCTATCTCCGACCCGCGCCAATCCACGAGTGTGAACGCCGTGGAGGCTGCTCCGTGCAGCACGTTGCCTCCCCAGAGATCGCCGTGCATCGGGCAGGCCCGGGGAGCAAAGCGGCCGGAGCGAAGATACTTTTCCGCCGAGCGCAGCAGCGCTGCGGTTACACTGTCGGCCGCAACGGTGCGGCCGAGTGCCGTGAGCGAAGCTTCGTATCGAGTCAGGCTGCAATGCGTGCTGCGCCGTTGCGCGAGCTGCAGCAGCCACTCGCGCACATACCGCTTCATCCACTTGCGATCTATCCAGCGCAGGCCGCGGCGCCGGGCGAGCGGTCTGCGGTAAGGAAGGACCGCGTAGCTCAATGTCCCGATGCGGCCGCTGTCCAAGGGCTCGAGGATCGGTGCTCCGAGGTCGCCGAGATGCGACCGCATCCGTGCGGCCTTGAGATATTCTTCGGCAACCACTTCGGGAAAGAGAGCCGGCGAGACCACCACCACGAGACCGTGCCTGCCCTTGCTGAGAAATACGATCTTGCTGTCGGCGTCTTCCATCGCCTGGCGATGTCGCCGCAACGAGACGGGCGATTGCAGCAGTCCCTTGGCTGCCAGTCTCTCACCGACGAAGTTGGAGACGTATTTGGCGTCGGTTATCTTATCCACGGCCGCAAGAATGGCCGATCCGTAACAATTCTGCAATAATCCTGCAATGTCTGCTGCCGCGATGCGCGAGTTTCCGCCCTACAAATCTCCGGCTCCCCGCTTCCAGAACGGCATCTTCGTCTCTGCTGACTCGAAGCATCATGATGGCCCCGACGATCGGGCGCAGCTCAATACGTTAAATGCGGTCGCGAAGCGCGAAGGCTGGCGTAGCGGCGTGTCCGTGGCGTACGACCCCGGCCTGCTCGGCTATGTCGACAACCCCGAGCGGCTGATCTTCCTGTCACTCCTGCCGCTGAAGCCCGGCGATGCGATCCTCGAGATCGGTCCGGGCATGGGCCAGATTTCCATTCCGCTGTCGCGGCGGGTGGCGACCGTGGATGCCCTGGAGGTCGTGCGCGGACAGGCGGAATTCTGCGCCGAGCGCAGCCGGCAGGAAGGCGCGGCCAACATCAGGATCACGGCGGGCGGCGATAATTGCGAGCTGCCGTATGCCGATGCGGCCTTCGACGGTGTCATTCTCAATCTCGTGTTGGAATGGTGCGGCTGGCGGTCCACCGGATCGCACGATGACATGCATCGCAAGCTGCTCGCGGAGGTTGCGCGTGTCGTGAAGCCGGGCGGCTTCTTCTATCTCGCCACCAAGAACCGCTACAGCCTGCGCCTGCTCACCGGCGGCCCCGACGAGCACATGTTCGAGATGCGGTTTGGAAGCGCACTGCCGCGCTGGTTGAGCCGTATCCTCCTGCGCGGACGGCGCCCGGCGGGACACCTGCATTCCTATCGCAAGCTGCGCGCGCTCCTGCGCGAGGTCGGCTTCGATCGCATCGATTCGTATTGGGCCACGCCCGAGATGCGCTGGCCCACGCACATGCTGCAATTCGAGTCCGCCGACTTTGCCGAGCAGCGTCGCAAGGTCCCGCAGGGTGAGAGCCGCCGCATCCGCACCATTGCCTCGCTGCTGCCGGCTTTCATGATCAAACACGTGGCGCCGGGGCTCGCGTTCCTCGCCCGCAAAAAGGCCGCTACAGTCCGCTGAAGCAGCGCCGCGTCGCACGGGGGCGCCTTGACCAGCCTGATTCATCAGCTCTTCGAGGAGCGGGTTGCCGCCAGCGGCCACTCCGTGGCGCTGACGTACGAAGGCGAGTCGCTCACCTACGCGCAGCTCAACGCCAGAGCCAACCGGCTGGCGCGGCATCTGCGCGCGCAGGGCGTGGGGCCCGACCGGCTCGTGGGAATCTGCCTCGAGCGAAGCGCCGCCATGGTCGTCGGACTTCTCGCCATCCTCAAGGCAGGCGGGGCGTACGTGCCGCTCGATCCGAAGTATCCGGCCGAGCGGCTGGCGCACATGCTAGCGGACGCGCTGCCCTCTGCCGTGCTCACCGAAGAGAAGCTGCGGGGGCAATTGCCGCCATCGCGCGCTCGAGTCGTGGCGGTGGATACCGAGGCGGCGGCGATTGCCGCGCAGAGTGCGGAGAACCTCGGCGCCGCGCAGTTGGGGCTGACGCCCGCACACCTGGCGTACGTCATCTACACCTCCGGGTCGACCGGCCGTCCCAAGGGGGTGATGATCGAGCATGCCGCGGTCGTGAATTTCCTGCGCTCGATGCAGAGGCAGCCCGGGATCGAGGCGACCGACAGGCTGTTGGCGGTGACGACGGTTGCATTCGACATCGCCGCGCTCGAGATCCATCTGCCCCTCGTCACCGGCGCCAGAGTGGTGTTGGCCGGCACGCGGGCCGCAGCCGATGCCGATTCACTGGCGCAGCTGCTCGACAGTCAGGCCATCACCATCATGCAGGCGACGCCGGCGACCTGGCGACTGCTGCTGCACGGCGGCTGGGGCGGGCGCCAGGGCCTGAAGGTGCTCTGCGGCGGGGAGGCGCTCACCACCGAGCTCTCGCGAAAGCTCATCGAGCGGGTGGCCTCCGTCTGGAACATGTATGGTCCGACCGAGACGACGATCTGGTCGTGCGTGCGGCAGGTCACCGCCGCAGAGCCGACGGCGCACACCGAGCCCATAGGCGGGCCCATCGACAATACCCGGCTGCACATACTCGATGAGCATCTGCAGCCGGTAGCCGCGGCAGAAGCCGGTGAGATTTACATCGGCGGCGCCGGCGTCGCGCGCGGCTACCTGAATCGCGCTGAGCTGACCGCCGAGCGCTTTCTGCCGGACCCATTCGGCTCCGAGCCGTCGGCGCGCATGTACAGGACGGGTGATCTCGGGCGCTGGCGGCAGGATGGAGCGCTCGACTTCCTGGGTCGAACCGATCATCAGGTGAAGATCCGCGGCTATCGTATCGAGCTCGGCGAGATCGAGGCGCAGCTCGTCCGGCACCCTGACGTCAGAGAAGCAGCGGTGTTGGCCCGCGAGGAGGGCGAGAGCGAGAAGCGGCTGGTGGCTTATCTCGTGCCGCAGAATCCCGCCATACCTCCGGCCATCGAGACGCTGCAGCGCCATCTTGCCGGCATGCTGCCCGAGTACATGGTGCCGAGCGCCTTCGTCGCGCTCGAGCGCCTGCCGCTGACTCCCAACGGCAAGTTGGATCGCCGTGCCTTGCCGAGCCCCGATGAGGCACCGCAGCTGCATCGCCGCTACGATGCGCCCAAGGGCGAGCTCGAGGAGAGCCTCACCCGCATCTGGCAGGCGCTCCTTCGTGTCGAGCGCGTGGGGCGCAACGACAATTTCTTCGAGCTCGGCGGCTACTCGATGCTCGTGCTCGACCTGCGCAGCCGCATGGAGAGCGCTCTTGGCATGGAGATCCCGCTCAGCGCGATCCTCGAGGCGCCGACGGTCGGGCAGCTGGCGCGATTCATCGAAGGGCGCGCGCCGCGCGATTCCATGATCCTCATCCGGGAAGGCGAGGGCGGCCCGCCGCTCTTCCTGATTCACGACGGTGACGGTGAGACTCTGCTCTACCGTGGACTCGCGTTGCGGCTGCAGGGACGGCACGCCGTCTACGGGCTGAACCCCTACGCGTTGTCGCGCATACCCATGGCACACACGCGGATCAGGGACATGGCGGCTTACCACATCGGCAAGATCAGGGCGGTGCAGCCCCGGGGCCCCTATCTGTTGGGAGGGATGTGCGCGGGCGGCGTGATCGCGTTCGAAATGGCGCTGCAACTCGAGGCGCAGGGCGAGCGTGTCGCTCTGGTGGCGCTGCTCGATGCGGCCGATCCGGCGGCGGCGCTCAGACCCTGGCGCCTCGCCAGGCAGCGCTTCGACAGGATGACGGGCGAGCTGAAGCGCGCCCAGGCGGCCTCACCGGCCCGCCGCCTGGCGTTGGTCGCCGGGAGTCTCACCCGCAAGCTGCGCAACTTCGCGGCCTATCAGCTCGGCAGGAGCTGGCGGGAAATGCGCGACCGCGCGCGCATGCGCGTGTTGCGGAGCTGTCTCGATCGGGGCCGCCGGCCGCCACGCCTCCTCGGAGAAGTGTCGGCGACGATCGCGTATCTTTACGCCGAGCGGGAGTACCGGCCCGACCGGCAGCTCGAGCAGGCAGACCTCGTACTCTTCAGAGCGACGCGCGGCGAGGGCATAGACGCGCCCTTCATCGAGCTCTACGAGGATCCGCTCCTCGGCTGGAACGTGCGCAGCGCTCGCGGGGCGCGCGCGGTGGACGCCCCGGGCGGGCACACGAGCATGTTGCAGGAGCCGCACGTCAGCGCTCTGGCAGGCCAGCTCCAGAATGCGATCGACGAGAGTCTCGCCGGCCTCACCTGATGTTCTGATCCACGATGACATCCATCGCGCGGCGGGTGGAGCTCTGCAGGTCGAGCCAGCCGAGGCGGCGCGCGGCAAAGTCCGCAATGAGGAGCGGCGGACCGTAGAGCGCGAGGCGGTGGCGGAGCGACCCCAGGCGCGACTGCAGCTGCAGCCATTTGCGGTGCACCGGGCCGACGCGCAGCGCGGGCTCGCCGCTCGGTTCGTAGCCGCGGGCGTAACGTCGATGTAACATTGGATGTCACATGCGATTTTTCGGGCGCAGAACGCTGCCGCGGATGAAGTCGCGATAGTAGTGCGGAGTCGTCCTGTGGCGCTGCATGAGGACGAGGTGCTTCAGCCAGCCGAGCGGATAACCCGCGAGCACCGCAGCATCGATTGCCATGGCGTGCCGCAGGCCGAAGGCCTTGATGAAGTAGCGCCGGCGGGAGGCGAACCAGTAGGCGGGCAGACGCCGGGGCGCGATGTTGCGCTCGGTGACTCCGGTGCTCTGTCCGCCGACGTGCATGACACGGCTCTCGGGCACGTACCATGTTGGAAAGCCGGCGCGGCGCGCCCGCAGACAGAAGTCGGTCTCCTCGAAGTAGAGAAAATAACTCTCATCGAGCCCGCCGACGGCTGCGAGCACGGCGGCGCGGATCATCATCGAGGCGCCGCAGATCCAGTCGACCTGCTGCGCCACCGGGGGCATCTGCCGCGCCACCGCCCAACGCCCGAGCAGGCGCGTGAGCGGACCGAAGCTGACCGCCTGGGAGAGCTCGCTCACGAGCGTCGGGAAGCGGAAGGCCATCGGCCACTCGCTCCCGTCCTCGTTCTCGAAGCTGCTGCCGGCGATCCCGACCCCGGGGTGGCTTTCGAGAAAGCGCACCAGTGTGCCGATGGCGCCCGCGCGGACCTGGGTATCCGGATTCAGCAGATACAGGTAGTCCGCCGGACCGTCCGCGAGCGCGTGCCGGATACCTAGATTATTGCCGTATGCGAAGCCGCCGTTGCGGGGAGCAAGCACCGGCGTGGCCCATGAGCCCCAGCCGTTCTCCTCGACGGCCCGGGAGATCTGCGGATGGTCGCCCGAGGCGTTATCGACGATGACGGCGCGGAGAGCCAAGGCGCCAGTGGCGCGCTCGGCCTCGAGCGACCGCAGACTCTCGATCGCGAGGCGGGCAGACCTGTAGCTCACGATGACGACCGCGACGCTTACATCACGCATATCCGGGGGGAGCCAACACGGGCCTTAGGCTATTGTCAACTCGATCGGTGCAAAAGTGCGGTCCGGAGCCGGTTTTCGCCCGACGGCATTCGCCGGCCTCTGCGCACGGTTTGCATAAATAGCTTCCTGCTATAGTAGTTCGATGGGCCCATGCCGCCTCATTCGTGTCTGAATCCGATCGATCACTCCCTTGAGCACGTCGCAAGCCCCACCGCGGCGCCCCGTTGCCCTCATCATCGCCACCACGCCCTGGCCGCTGTCCGCGCGCCTGGCGGTGCGCCTCATCCGGCACGGCTGCACGGTGGATGCCCTCTGTCCGCGAGGGCACGCGCTGCGCAAGATCTCGGGGATGGGGACGATCCACTCGTATTCCGGGCGC
This sequence comes from Steroidobacteraceae bacterium, assembly GCA_035652555.1. Lineage (GTDB taxonomy): Bacteria > Pseudomonadota > Gammaproteobacteria > Steroidobacterales > Steroidobacteraceae > 13-2-20CM-66-19. The sequence continues at coordinate 26,740 of DASRDO010000053.1, forward strand.
GACCCCATGGCGGCACTCGAGTATGCCATCGCGGCCTCGAGCCCGAGCATCGTAGTGCCCTGCGACGACCGGGCGGTGTGGCAGCTGCACGAGATGCACGAGCTGCGGCCGCACTTGCGCCCGCTCATCGAGTGCTCGATGGGCAGTCCACAATCGTTCCTGCTGCTGCGCAGCCGAGCCGGGCTCATGCAGCGGGCGCCCCACCTCGGCATACGCGTGCCGCAGACGCAGTTCATCAGCTCCCGCGAGCACATCCTCGCCTGGTTTCGCCACCACCCCGGCCCCGCGGTCGTGAAGCTGGATGGGACCTGGGGCGGCACGGGTGTGCGGGTCGTGGCCTCAGCGGCGGAGGCCCTCTCGGCGTGGAACCAGTTCACCCGCGAGCCCTCGAGCATCGTGGCGTGGAAGCGCTATCTCATCGACCGCGACCCGCTCGCCTTCGGGACCGGATACAGCCCCGAATCGCGTGCGATGTCGATCCAGGAATTCATCACGGGCCGCCCGGCCAACACCATGGTGGCCGCCTGGAAGGGGCGCCTCCTCGGCATGGTCAGCGTGGAGGTCCTTTGTGCGCAGGATCCGACCGCTCCGAGCACGATAGTGCGACTCATGCAAAATGAGGACATGGCGCGCGCCTCGGCGGCGCTGGTAGAAGGGCTGGGCCTCTCCGGCTTTCATGGCCTCGACTTCATCCTCGAGGAGAGCACGGGCTTGCCTTACCTGATCGAGGTCAACGCACGCTGCACGCAGCTCGGGCATCTGGTGCTCCCGGAGCAGGGTGATCTTGCGGGAATGCTGTGCGCGAAGCTCGGTACGCGACCGCAGACACAGCCGGACACGGCCATCGCCGGTAGGCTGGTCGCGTTCTATCCGCAGGCGCTGGCCTGCAGTCCCGGCAGTGCCTATCTCTCGCAAGCTCACCACGATGTGCCTTGGGAAGAGCCCCGTCTCGTCAGGTCTCTGCTGCGCAACCGCTGGGTCGCGCGGCAGTGGCTCGGCCGCCTATTCGGCTGGGTCAGAGGCAAGGAGAGTAATCCGCTGCCCGGGATCGTGGGCTTCCTGCGCTCCATGTCCCAGAATGGAACGGCGCCGCCGCACGTCGATCGTCTGTCGAATGCCCGCTGAAGCGGGCGCGCAAATAATCTGCCACTGGAATCGATCAAGGGCTGAACATCGTGTACGACTCTGAGCTGCCCGTCATCATCGTCGGTGCGGGACCTTACGGACTCTCGATCGCGGCGCACCTCCATGCGCTCGGGATTGCCTTCAAGATCTTCGGCGAGCCGATGCGCAGCTGGCGCGAGTGCATGCCGCGCGGCATGCATCTGAAGTCGGAGGGCTTCGCCTCGGACCTCTATCAGCCCGCCGGCGAGCTCAGCCTGCGCGAGTATTGTGAGAATGAGGGATTGCCGTACCGCGACATCGGCGATCCGGTACCCATCGAGAGGTTCATCGCCTACGGGATGGCCTTCCAGGCCAGGTTCGTGCCCCAGCTCGAGCGCACGGAGGTGCGGCTCATACGCAAGGAAGGCAGCGGCTTCATCGTCCTGACATCGACCGGTGAGACGCATCGCGCCCGCCGCGTGATCGTGGCGACGGGCATCACTCATTTCGGCTGGGTGCCGGAGCAGCTCGAGCGTCAGCCGCCCGAGCTGGTCTCGCACAGCTCGGCGCATGCCGAGCCAGCGCGCTTCAAGGGGCGGCGAGTGGGCGTGATCGGTGGCGGCTCTTCGGCGATCGACACTGCAGCCCTGCTGCACGAGGCCGGCGCCGCCGTCGAGGTGATCGCCCGGCGCGAGGCCATCGTCTTCCACAATCGCACGGCCGAGCCCCGGCCTTTGCTCGAGCGCATCAGGGCGCCCTGGTCGGGTCTAGGGATCGGATGGCGCTCGCGGCTGTGCACCGACGCGCCGCTTCTCTTCCACGCGATGCCCGAGCGCTTCCGGCTGCTCGTGGTGAAGCGTCACCTCGGGCCGGCTCTCGGCTGGTTCATGAAGGAGCGGGTAGTCGGGCGCTTCCCGCTCCACCTTGGCACCTCGATCAGCCGGGTCGAGGCCCGGGACGGGCGCATCCGCATCGGCTTCGAGCGCCGCTCAGGCGGCAGCGACACCCGGGATTTCGAGCATGTGATTGCCGCAACCGGCTACCGGCCCGAGATTCGCCGCCTGCCGTTCCTCGACCCTGCGTTGGTCCAGGGAACGAAAACGGTCGAAGGGACTCCGGTTCTCGACCGCAACTTCCAGTCATCGGTGCCGGGCCTCTATTACGTGGGCCTCGCCGCCGCCAACAGCTTCGGCCCGCTGTTGCGCTTCGCCTTCGGCGCGGGATTCACGGCACGCCATCTGTCGCGCCATTTGGCGGCTGCCGCGCGCAAGGGCGCCGCCTCGGGCAGGATGGCAACGCGATCGGCCGGCACGGTCAGCGAGACTCAGGTCGAGCGCTCCTGATCGCGCTTCGAGCGAACCCAGTCGATCTGGCGCGCGACGAGGAATTTACCGTAGAGCGGGATCTTCCAGAGCGCATAAGGGACGGCCAGCATGAGCCTGCCCAGAGACACCACATTCCGGCCGTAACGCGCCCAGGCCGCAAAAAGGACCGCGATGAGCAAGCCCATCGCGAGGCTGCTCACCGCGAGAGGTAGCACCGCCCGGGATTTCAGGTAGAAGAGGGCAGAGATCCCCCACACCGCCGCCGTGAGGAGTGACAGAAGCGCGACCGGCGGGACTGACAGATCGAGCGCCATTGCCAGTAGTCTCCCATCCCGGCGCAGGGTGGCCCGCGTGAGGAGGGACGGAGCGTCCCTCGTCAGGACGCTGAGGTAGCCATGCTCCCAGCGCGTGCGCTGGCTCTTGAAGCCTTCTTCGGAGGCGGGGAAGGTGCTCGTGACTTCCGCCTCGGGGCAAAAGAGCGGCGGGGCGCCACAGGCGGCAAGCTCGAGGCCAAGCTTGAGATCCTCCACGATGTGGCCGCTGGCGAGCGCCGCGTCGCGGATCTGCCCCCAGGGAAATGCCATCCCCGTACCGAGGAGCTGACATGGAAGTCCGAGCCGGCGCAATCCGAGCGGACGCACCCAGTTCTTGAGAACACAGGCGAATTCTGCGATGCGCACCATGGTGCCGGCCCCTGGAGGGGCCCGCATCAGGTAACGCGCCTGCACGGCGGTGGCCTCGGCCATGCACACGCGCGCGAGCCGATCCACGGAGCCGTTGGCAACACGGCAATCGGCATCGACGATGAGTACGACCTGCGGCGGGTCCCGTTCGAGATGACGCATGCCGAAGTCCAGAGCGTAACCCTTGCCACGGCGGGTTGGGTCGGTGCGCACGATGACTTCGGCGCCGCTCGCAGCGGCTATCGATCCGGTGGAATCCGAGCAGTTGTCGGCGACGACCACGAGTCTGTCGGCGTTGCCAAGTTGCGGCAGGAGCGCGCGCACCGTCTCGGCTATGGTGAGTGCCTCATCGTGCGCCGGCATCACGACAGCCAGCCGCGGCCGCGGCGGCGGCGGTGTATCTGACGGGGCCTCACTCGCCAGGGCCGCGAGGATCTCGACTGTCAGCACGCAGACGGGCACGAGGAGCAACAGTCCCGCCGCGGCGACCAAGAGCGATGTAAGGAGCATGAGGCAGTCCGCCGGCGCGCTGCCGGTCACGCCTCGCCCGCAGGCTCGCGGTCCGCGCAGGGCGCACCATCGGTCACGGCGACCGGGGTGTTGAAGAGCTGCGCCAGCTTGGCGACTTCGGTGTCGATGGAATGCTGTGCCACCACCTGCCGCTGGGCCGCCTCGCCCATCGTCTGCAGCTCTTCGGGCCTGCGCGACAGGCAGTCCTCCATGGCCTGCGCGAGGTGCTCCACGGAGCCGGCCGGAAAGAGCCAGCCGCTTTCCCCATGACGGACGAGCTCGGGAATGCCCGCGACATAGGTGGTGAGCACGGGCCGGCGCAGCGCCATGGCCTCCATCAGTACGACCGGCAATCCTTCCGCAAAGCTCGGCAGCACGAGCGCACGCGAGGCGAGGATCTCGTCACGCACCTGCGTGCTGCTGAGCCAGCCGGTGATCCGCACACGTTGGTGAAGGTTGTGTGAGCGGATCAACTCCTCGAGCGCCGGGCGCATCGGCCCATCGCCCGCCAACACGAGCTCGAACGGAATGTCGCGCGAGGCGAGACGGGCTGCCGCCTCGACGAGCAGGAGCTGGCCCTTCTCCTCGCACAGCCGCCCGACGCAGACCAGGCGCGGCGTGGCGGCAATCGCAACCGCGCTCGAGCCATAGAACGAGCGCTCCAACCCGCAGTGCACGAGCTTCACTTTCGGCCAGTCGGCGTGCCGGGCCCGCAGGTAGAGCTGGCTGCGTCCGTAGGAGCTGATCGCGACCACGAAGCTCGAGCGGTGAATCTTCTCCTCGAGGCCGACGGGCTGCATGAACTCGCCCGGGCCGTGCACCGTGAAGCTGTACGGCGGGCCCCCGAGGACCTCTGCCAGCATGGCGACCTCGGCCGAGTTGCTGCCGAAATGCGCGTGCAGATGAGTCGCGCCGTAGGCGGTGAGCCACGGGACGATGCGGCAGGCCTCGGCGAAATACGCCAGGTGATACGGCAGCGGCCGATCACAGTCGGAGGATATCCGGATCGCGAGCCGCAACGCGCGCAGGAACCGTGTCGGGGAGCGAAGGAGAGCCGCGAAGAGCGGCAACAGCAGGCCGACGGCGCCGTGGCGCAGCACATAGCGGGTCTGATCCCGCTCCCGCTGATCGGCCGGATCGGGCAGCGGATCGTCCCACCCCCAGAGCGCGATCCGCAGCACCTCGAAACCCTGCCGCTCGAGAGCGAGGATTTCCCGGCGGATGAAGCTGTGGCTCACCTTGGGGTATTGGTTGACGAAGTAGGCGATCTTCGGCATTGCTACTTGTATTCGATCAGGCCGGAGCGCACGCCGCGGCCTTTCTCCACCAGAAATTTCAACTGACCCTGCATTTCAGCGAACTTACCCAACACCATCGCAACTGCGCGCGACCAGTTCGCGCGCGCGGAGCTGTTGCCCTGGAGGGCGAGCCGCAGGACCTGCAGCGGATACAGCGCGGCGAGCAGCAACGCTTTCCAGCCGAGCGCGAGCGTCGAGGCCAGGATCGCCAGCGGAATCCAGCATCCCCAGGTCCACGCGCGCCGCGACCGGTACACCCAGTTCCGATCCTCCCGAACGCTCTCGAGCCTGACAAACAACGCATACCCATACCCGACTCGGACCGTGCGCCGCCACCACTGGCCGAACCGATCCATCGCCGCATCGTGCACCGTCATATCCCGGTCGAGGTGCCAGACCCGCCAGCCGGCCGTACGCATCCGCGCGCACAGCTCCGGCTCCTCGCCGCAGATCAGGTCCGCCCGGAAGCCGTGCGCCTCGCTGACCGCCGCCACCCGCATCAGGGCATCGCCGCCACAGGAAAGCGTCTCCCCCGGAGCGGCGCTGTTCCATTCGATGTCGCAGAGAAGATTGTAAACCGATCGGTCCGGATGGCGCTCCCGGCGCCGTCCCCAAACGACCGCCACGTCCGGGCGCGAGTCCAAAAAACGCGCGGCATCGTCGATCCAGCCGGGGGTGACCTCGCAATCGCCGTCGACGAAGAAGACGTGCTTGATGGCAGGGTGTAGTTGCAGCAGCCTTTCAAAGCCGCCGTTGCGCGCCCGGGCGGCGGTGAACGGCACCTTCCCGTCGAGCTCGAGGACCTCGATCCCGAGGCCGCGCGCCATCGCTACTGAGCCGTCGCTGGACCCGGAGTCGACGTAGACGAGCCGCTCGGCGCGGTCGAGGAGCGATCTCAGGCAGCGGACCAGCCGCTCACCCTCGTTGCGCCCGATGACCACGACACCGATGGTGCCCGGGGCGCTGTGCTCGCGAGTCATGAGCGGGTGAGGCGCCGCGAGCGCATCTGGCTCTGCTACTTGTATTCGATGAGCGTCGACTGCACTCGCCGGTGCTTGTCGCGCATGAATTTGAGCTGCCCGAGCAGCTCCGGGAACTTGCACAGAACGAGTGCAAACGCATGTGCCCAGGCCTCGCGCGCCGGGCGCCTCTCACGAACGGCGAAGCGGACGGCCCGCAGCGGGTAGACCGCGAAAAACCACAGCGCTCGCCAGCCCAGGCCGGCCGTGAGGGCGAGCACGCCCAGGGGCACCCATAGGCCCCAGAGCCAGATGCGGCGGGACTCCTGCACCCAATGGCGCTCCGGGGGGGCACCGTGCAGGTCCGCACCTTGTGCATAAGCGTAGCCGCCCCGGACCATGCGCTTCCACCATTGGCTGAAGTGGTAGAGGGCGGCATCGTGCAATGCCATGTCCTTCTTCAGGCGCCAGACGCGCCATCCGGCCTGACGGATGCGGACGCAGAGCTCCGGCTCTTCACCGCAGATCATGTCCGGCCGATACCCGTTCACCTGCCGGAATACGCCCACGCGCATGACCGCATTGCCGCCGCAGGACTTGGTCTCTCCCAGCGGAAAGCTGTCCCACTCGATATTGCAGAGGAGGTTGTAAATGGACTTCTCGGGGTAACGCTCCCGCAGCAGGCCGGAGACTACCGCAACGTCCGGATGCCCATCGAGGAAGGCCGTCGCGGTGTCGAGCCAACCCGGCATGACCTCGCAATCGCCGTCGACGAAAAAGACGTACTGGAGGTCGGGGCGAAGGCGCAGCAGTCGCCAAAACCCTTCATTACGCGCCCTGGCGGCGGTGAATGCCGTGCGCATGTCGAGGTCCACCACCTCGACCCCGAGTCCCCGGCTCATGGCCACTGAATCGTCGCTGGAGCCGGAATCGACATAGACGATGCATTCGGCATCGTCCAGCAGGGACGTAAGACAGCGCCTCAGGCGCTCCCCCTCGTTCCGGCCGATGACGACCACGCCGACCGTGCTTGGGCTGATGTCTTGCCCCATGAACTCAGGGAATAGAATCTGCTGATTATGATCGTTGCGAGCATACCATCCTGCCCGGGGTAGGTGGACTCCTCTTCGGCCGCGCCCCCCGGCCTCCTGCGCTCAGACGGCACGAATTCCAGCCTCCACCCGTCACGGGAGCGAGCGGCGAGCGCTGCTGCATGCGCGCCCGCGGCGGATTATGGTGAGCGCAGGAATTGAAACGAGATCGCCATCGCACTTCCGCCGCGCACAGGCTGTCAATGGCGAGGCAATTTGTCAGATCGTGAGGAGAATCATTGCACGCAGGTTATGCTGTCGTGATTGCATGCGGGCCGCGTGCTGCAATTCCGGGTCTCTCATGTGCGACATGTTGCTCCGCTCAAGCGTCTTGAGGTTCAATTCCAGGATGCGAGATCACGCGACAACTTGGCCGTGCGATGAGAGCGGGAAAGCTCCGGCTCCATGCGGGAGCAGCGGGTTCGCGTGCGGCGCCTCCCAAGAAGGGTTTTGAGGAGCAGTGATGCGATTTGACATGTCAGCTTCAGTTCGCGCCATGGCGGTTCTGTCCGCCGCCGCCATCGTCGGCGGCTTCATTCCGGGCGGCAGGGCGCGGGCGGAAACGTCTGCAAACGTGGACTCTCCGCTCGGCATCAATCTCACCGGGGTGACTTATTACACTCCGGAGCAGCCGTTTCTCAACATTTTCAAGACCACCGGAGTCAGCAAGGCCACTCCCAAGGGATGGTTCACCTACTCGAGGTCCAAGATGGACACGGGTGAGGAGGCCTACCTGCAGCTCGATGCCGACGGCTATCCGACGACGCTGCAGGCGAGCTCCGCGGACCCGCACCAGCAGTTCTCGGCCGTGGGTGTCCTCATCCTGAGGGGCTTGCCCAATTCCAACGCCGGCACCGGGCTGCCTTACCGTCCGGGGCAATACGTCGTTCTCTATGATGGCAACGGAACTCTTTCGTACGGGTTCGATGCCACGCTGGTCTCGCATTCGCAGGGACGGGACGTGATCAACATCGCCAGGCCGACGACCGGTGGCGGCGTCCTGCTCCTGATCACGGCGACCGATCCGAACAATCACCTCAGGAACATCCGGGTCGTCAAGGCGGAAGAGGAAGGCCTGCTGAGTCAGGGTGATCTCTTTGCGCCGCAGTTCCTGGCGATGCTCAAGAACTTCCACGTCATCCGCTTCATGCAGTGGTCGAAGATCGATGAGCCGGGCGGCATGGTCGGCGCCTGGAGCAATCGAACCCACAGCACCGATGCCGGGTGGGGGACGGTCGATGGCGTGCCGCTGGAGGTGGATATCCAGCTCGCCAACGCCGTCGGGGCGGACGCATGGCTGAACGTGCCGGTCAACGCGGACGCCGACTACATCACTCAGATGGCGACACTGGCTCACAATACGCTGAGCCCGAGCCTCAAGGTTTACATCGAATTCAGCAATGAGGTTTGGAATTCGGCTTACGCTCAATACAACTATGCGATTCAGCAGGGTAAGGCGACCTGGCCCGGCGCGGGTGTGAGCGCCTATACCTACAATCGCGACTGGTTCGGGATGCGAACGGCCCAGATGTGCGACATCTGGAAGTCGGTGTGGGGCGGCGATGGCTCGCGGGTCATCTGCGTATTGGGTGCGCAGGCCGCCAATACCTGGACTGCCACCGAAGCTTTGAATTGCCCGCTCTGGAAGGGCACCGGCAACGCGCCTTGCGCCGCGCACGGCATCGATGCGGTGGCAATTGCGCCTTACTTCGCAGACTTTCAGGCACCGGCGGCCTGGACGTCCACGTCGGACGGCGGTCTCACGAACCTATTTCAGGAACTGAATCAGGCCGCACTGATCCACAGCAGTTACGCGGGGGCGGATCTGGCCAAAATTTCCTCCTGGGAGGCCGCCTACAAAGCCGCGCTCGCGCCGTACAAGCTGCCATTCATAGCCTATGAGGGCGGGCAGACGCTTGTGGGCTTCCCCCAGTCCAACGGCTCGCCGGTAGTGAAGCTCTACATCCAGGCGAACCGCGATCCGCGCATGGGCGCCACCTACACCAATGCGCTGCAGCAATGGAAGGCCAACGGGGGCCAGACCTACGTCATATTCAACGACGTCAACGCGCCGAGCCAGTACGGTGAGTGGGGTGCGCTCGAGTCGTTCATGGACACCACCAAACCCTTGAGCAGCTCGCCGCCCAAGTGGCAGGCGATCCAGAACTTCATCTCAGCCACCCCCTGCTGGTGGCAAGGCTGCCGCGGGGCCGTGTCGGGGGACGTGCCGCAGTCGCCGAAGAACTTCCAGGCGAATCACTGATCAGCCAGGTCGCTACAGCACCTCGTCCAGGATCTGCGCCAGAAATCGGCCGGCCGCCTCGTCGGAGAAGTTCTCTTCGGCATGGCGGCTGCCGGCGGCGGCGAGCCGTGATCGCAGCGCATCGTCGTGCCAAAGGGCGGCGATGGCGCTGCGCAGTGCGGCAACATCTCCCGGAGGCACCAGAAGGCCGGTCTGGCCGTCGATGAAGTAATCGACGGTCCCTACACAGCGCGTGGCTATCGTGGGCACGCCCATTCGCATGGCGGTGAGGAACGTCACCTGGCCGGAGGCCGTTCGGGAGTCCGTTATCGGAACGATGTTGATCACGGCCTCGCCGAGAATGGCGTGGCACTCGGCATAGGTGAGTCCGTGCAGCTTGATGAGCTCGGGGCTGTCCGGGAGCGCCTCCAGGAACGAGCGCTTGGCGATGATGACCGTCCTGATGCCGGTTCCGGCCACGGCTTTCGCCAGCGTGGCGTAGTCGCGGTTGGCGGAGCCCATGCTCACGATGTAAGGCCGTGTTATGGGACTCGGACCGACCGGCTCCACGACTCCCCGTTGAAAGGGAACGAAGCGGAAGCGCGACGCCGGCAGGTGCAGCCATTTCGCATAACTCGATACTTCATCGCTGGCGTGAACGATGAACCTGTCGACCCGCCCGAGCAGCGCCCCGGCCACTCGACCCTTCCAGGGCGGTGTGAGCGATCCGAGGTTGAAATGCCAGCCGATGAGCCGCGTGCGGGTATTCAGCGAGAGCCTGAGAACCGAGGCTGCCGTGAGAGTCAATTGCGGAAAGCAGGTGATGATGCCGTCATACCTGCGCGCCGCCGCGCTGCGCATGTACCGTAGATGCGTCAGCCATTCACCCGCGGGCGTCGTCTGGCCCCGCTGATGCCAGGAGGCGGCCTGCTCGGGATACGGTATCTTGCGGAACTCGAAATCCGCGCGCCGGCAGAAGTCGTCGATCCAATGGCTCTTGGGTCCGAATGAATGGGAGAGGACGAGTATCCGCTTTGCTCTCATGGGGCTCGGGTCCCTCGAAGCGAGCGCACGCGCGCGCCGGGGTGCTCAGGGCTCGCTCAGCGGCACGCGGTCAAACGGATTCGAGTACAGGCCGAGCTTCTGCAGGAGGAAAAGATACAGAAACGGCGGCTGATGGATGAAGTACCGGCGCCATCGCTGCAGCGGCTCGCGGCACACGCGGTAGAGCCACTCGAGGCCTGCGTTCGTGACCCACGCGGGCGGGCGCTTGAGAGTCTCGGCCTCGTAGTCGATGGTGCCGCCGAGGGGAAGGTACAGGCGCACGTGCGGGAGGCGGTGCCGGTTCGCGAAAATGAATTTCTCCTGGCGGCCGCCGCCGAGACCGACGAGCAGCACGCTCGCGTGCGAGCCGTTGATCTCGCCGATGATCCGATCCACTTCCTCCGCCGATCGGTCGAAGGCGCGCGAGGGCGAAGCGGTGCCGACGACCATTCTGCGGCCGACTTTCTCATTGATCTTCTTCTGTGCCAGCTCCGCGATGCCGGCTGCGCCGCCACAGATGAATATCGTGACGCTCTCATCATCCTTGTACCGCGTGTAGAATCTGGGAAAGTAGTCCGATCCCGACACCCGCTCCTTGAGCGGCGTGCCGAGGAGGCGCGCGGCGGTCGTCAGGATCTGGCTGTCGCAGGTGACGACGTCGAATTTCGGCACCAGATCGTAGAATTCGCGATCCTTCTGCAGCTTCATGATCATGTCGACGTGCAGGGTCAGCATCACGCCCTGGCGAAATGTCTCGACCAGCTCATCCATCCCGACATCGTCGACTTCCACGTTCAGCAGCCTGACTTTGCGGTACACGGCGAGACCCTCACGCAGCCGTGAGCTGTCTGATGAGTCGGCTCGTCTGGGCGATGTTCCGGCGGCTCGATGCGCCGAACACGATCGATTTGATCTGCGGACGGCTGCACACGTACTGCAGGGCCTCTTCCGGCGGCAGGGCGCCGCTGGCGAACACCGACATCGCGATCAGGCGGCAGCGTCCGGAGGCGATGAGCGACTCGTAGGCGTCCATTCCGCCGGACATCCGGAAGCCGATCTTGTTGATGTTGGTGCAGATGATCGGGTCCTTGATGCCGACCTTGTCCAGCCGTGCCACCAGCGCCGGGGCATTCATGGTGATGAAGCCCGGCTCGGCGCCGTATTGCGCGCGCACGCAGTCGGCGAAGATCCTGAGCGCCTCATCGAACCCGAGACCGAGCAGGAAGTCGGTGGCGACGTTCTGCAGGAAAACGATGGGTGTCGTCAGTCCTGCGAACATCTTCATCTCGGCATCGATCAGCAGGCTCGCGAGACCTTCGATGTCCTTGCGGGCCAGGGACATACCGCCTTTCAGCAGGGCGCCGAAGGCGTTCTCTGCCGGGAGGAAGCTGCGCACTGCGCCGAGGACGCCCAGCTCCGCAGCCGCATTGGCGTACTTATGCGCGTACGGCATGCAGGGATAGAACTTGAAGTCCGGGTACTTGTCGCGGTTCGCGCGGAAGTGATCACAAACCTCGGAGATGCGCTCGTGCGTCGTGCACATGAACGTGCGAATCCCCTCGGCGTAAGCGTCCTCGAGAACCTCGATGACTGCCGCGGTGTCCTGGAAGCGCATCGACTGGGCGCGCGCCTTCTCCTCGGACATGTGATTGACGCCGAAAAACTGATTGTCCCCGAAAAGAATCCTGTCCATCGTATCCACTTGTGTAGGGAGGCGGGCGCAGCCGCGGGTGAGTCTCAGGTCTCCTCGGCACTCAGCAATCGGCCGAAGAGGGTGCGCCGGCGAGGCTTCGGTTCGTCGCTTTCGGACGGCGGGCTCTGAGCCGCTATGGGGTCCACTGCGGTGTATGGCTTGGCAGCATCCGCCCTCATCATGGCGGCGACCAGGGTGGTGTCGCTGGCCGTGCGGAAGGTACTCAGAGTCGTGGCGCCCTCCTTGATGCACTGGACGAAATGATCGATCTGCGCGGAGTACTCCTCTCCGCGAACGTAGAACCAGACCGGCTTGGTGAGGTCGGTGGTGTAGCGCACGTTCCAGCCCTGCTTGAAGTCCTCGAAAGGCTCGGCGAGCGTGCGCAGATAGACCTGAGCCTCCTGCCGGTCGACGTTGATGCGCCCGTGAGTGCCCCAGATGCTCAGCTTCACGGACATCTTGCGGAAGGTCTCATCACTCCAGTTGGTCGCGAGCTGGCCTTTGAGGCCGCGACTGAAGTGAAAGGTCGCGTAGATCTCATCGTCCACGTCGTTCGAGAAGACGCTGTTGAGAACCGTGCCGGATACTGCCTGCGGGCGGCCGACCAGGTAATTGACGAGGTCGATCGCGTGGCACGCGTAGTCGAAGAGACACCCGCCGCCCTCGCTCTTTTGCGAGCGCCAGGTCGATCCCTTGGGGCGCAGGACCACGGGGCCGTAAGCCTCCGCGCGGATGTGGTGCAGCTCGCCGATCAATTTGCGATCGAGCAGCCGTTTCGCCTCGTTGAATGCGGCCACGAACCGGTAGTGGTAGCCGATCTGGTTGACCAGGCCTTTGCGCTCGGCCAGCTCGGCGAGGCGATAGCCATCGCGGGGATCCAATCCGAACGGCTTCTCGCAGAAGACGTGCAGGCCGCGCTCGAGAGCCGCGGTGACGATCTCCACGTGATAGCGCGACGGTGTCGCGACGAAGACGCAGTCGAGCTCTTCCTCGGCAAGCAGCTTTTTGTAGTCGGTGTACGTCTTGACGCCCGTGTATTTGGCCAGGATGTCGAGCACGTACCCGGAAGTATCGCAGACCGCTCTCAGCTCGATGTCCGGATGGGCATTGACGATGGAATGGTGGGAGAGTCCCATCTTCCCTAACCCGATGATTCCTGCTCTCAGCATTGCTTTTCCAGTGAGTGCGATCGTGTGCGTTGGAATTGATCCGACGGTTGTTTCACGCAGGACTCGCTCCGCGTCGAACGCGAATGGCGCGATGCGATCGACCGGGCCTGCGACCCCTCCGCCGTCGATCTTAGCCTCATCGCAGGCCGTGCAGCATTCTATTCGCCGAGGCTTGCCGCTTCAACGACTTGGGAGTGACTCGCGTCACAGGCACCGGGCGCACGGCGCAATCCGCTGCGGCGAAGCGCGGCGGCCTCGGCGGATCAAAACGCGGGCACCTGTCGCCGATCGTCAACACTATCGCACGCGCCGGCGTGCGAAAGAGACGGCGATACGGACCTTCCTCACAAATCTGCACATCGACTCCGCGCATCGAGGAGTGGAAGGCGGCACGGCGTCCGTCCCGGCGTCGGCGAACAGGATCCGTGCAAAAGCGCCTGCTCAAAGCGAAACCCGGGCGCAAGCGGTGCGGGATTTGCGCCGGGATCGGCCGGCTGATTATTCATACAGTATGCGGGTGAGCTTTGCGCTCGAGCTCGGATCGGAAGCTATCAGGCTCCGACTCGCGACAGCTCCATCATGGTTGGCTTCTGCTGTTGGAACCTCCACTCCGCGAGCAACCGCTGTTGGTCTCAGATCCGGCAGCTCGGCGAAATGGAGGTCTGGCGGGGCGGCAGGGTGCGATTTTTTCGTCGCAGTGTGCTGCTGCGATAGAGGTCGGGCAGGAAGTTGGGAATCGCGCGGTCGGTCTGGCGCAGGATGAGCCGCTTCAATCCGCCGAGAGCGTGGGCTGTCAGCGCGATGGCGTCGGTCAGGACGGCGTAGCGGATCCCGAAATTCAGCACGAAGTAGCGGCGTCTGGACTCGAACCAGTAGTCGGGCAGCCGCTTGGGCCGGGCCTCCACCATGCTCAGGTTGGTGCTCTTGCCGCGCATGTGCATGACCCGGCTCTGCGGGACGTACCAGGTCGCGAATCCCGCCAGCTTTGCGCGGCGGCAGAAATCGGTCTCCTCGAAATAGAGGAAGTAGTTCTCGTCCATCCCGCCGATCGCGTCCAGCACCGATGTGCGGACCATCATCGATGCGCCGGAAACCCAGTCGACGGGTGCCGGAGTGCCGCTCATCTGACGCGCTACGGTCCAGGGACGAAGGAGGCGCGAGATGATTCCGAAGGCGAGCCCGTCATTGATCTCGCTGAGCAGGCTGGGAAACCGGAATGCGATCGGCCAGTCGGTGCCATCATCGTTCTCGATCCCGCTGCCGACGATCCCGACGCCCGGGTGCGCCTCGAGAAACGCCACCAGGCCGGCGATCGCCCCGGGCCGCACCTGCGCGTCCGGGTTGAGCAGATACAGGTAGTCAGGCCGGCCGGCGCGCAGCGCCTCGCGTATGGCGAGGTTGTTGCCGTAGGCGAATCCGCCGTTTCTCGGGGCGAGGATCACGCTCACCCACGAGGACCACTCATTGGAGCGTACGGCTGCCACAATGGCGCCGAAGTCACCGGAGGCGTTATCGACCACTACGGCGCGAATGCGGTAGCCGGGCGCCGTGCGCTCCCCGGCGAGCGAGCGAATGGCGGCGATGGTCAGCTGCGCAGACCGGTAGGTGACGATTAGAACCGCTACGTCCACGCTAGAGTCTGAATCGACCCGGGTGCCAGAGGGCCATGAGCGCGCTGCTCCCCAGGTAGGCAGAGAGAGCGATCGCGCAGGTGAAGGCCACTTTGTACATCTCGTATCTGGCGATCAGCAGACCCTTTTTGCGCTGCAGCCACAAGTAGTAGACGAGTGCCGGCAGGGTGCTGAGCGCGATTCCGTAGGTGAAGCCGGCGAAGCCGAAAAGGAGATACCCAAGGGAGCTCGCGCCCACCATCCAGAGCGCGCGATAGATGTTGCCGACCAGGATCAGCCTGGACTCTCCCGTCGCTACCAGCATGTCCTCGGCGGGAGAGGCCAGTGCGAGGATTGCAGCGCGCACCATGAAGGCCTGCAGCACCATTGCCGCGCCGGCGTACCGTGGGTCGTAGAGCACGGTAATGAGAAGGTGCGCCGCGCCGCCCACCGCCGCGGGAATGGCCAGAATGGCGACGAACAGCCGCGCATTCTCCAGATAGTACTTCAGCGAGAAGCTCGCCTTGTCGAGGCGGAAGTTGTGGGCGCAGCGCGGATAGAGAACCATTCTGCTCGCCTTGGTGATGACCGACTCGACCGGACCGGCGATGTTGGTGGCGAGGCTGTATACGCCGAGCAGGTTGAAATCGAACATCCGCAGAAAGACCGCTTTGTCGTACTGATTGAGGAATATCGTCACCATGCTCGAGGGCATGATGTAGCGGCTCAGATGGAAGATCTCGCGGGCGGAAGCCTTGTCCCACTGCAATCGCGGCTTCAGCTCCCGGTAGAAGCAGTGGCTGATGAGCACGACGACCCCGCGCCCGAACAGGGTGCCGTAGACCATGCCCCAGAAGTCCCGGGAGTAGTAGCAATAGACGATCGTGAGTGCGCTGGCGGCAAACGTGCCGGCAACGTCGGTATACATCAGCACCCGGGAGTTCTTGCGCCGCACGGCCAGCGGAAACGCCGTCGACTCGAAACCGTCGATCACGAACCACACCGCGATCACGCGCAATGGCGCCGTCAGCGCGGCAGCATGGTACAGCGAAGCGACGATCGGAGCGGCCAGGAACAGGACCGCCGCGTTGACGAAGGCGCGGCCGATGCGGATCGTCCACGCGGTGTTGAGATACTCCTGGCGATCGCCGTTCTCGGAGCGGACGATGGAGATCGAGAAGCCGATGTCCGACAGGAGGGAGATGATGAAGACGACGGACAGCAGGATCGCGAGCGTGCCGTAGTCCTTCGGCGTCAGGATCCTGGTGAGGATGAGGCTGCTGCCGAGCTTGATGACGGTCTGGCCGACGAAGCTCGCGCCTGTCGCGAAAAGATCGCCCTTGATGTTTACGAGCTTGGTAATCCGCACCTGGATGGGCTCCGCCGACCGGCTGTGTCAGCGGCTGCGGACAAACGGACTTCTGCACGGGGATTCCGTCCGATCCGCTGGTGCACCGACCGCCGCCGTTGCAGACGCTTGGGTGAGCGGGCGAATTCTATTGACGGGGGCCTTTTGCTTCAATGAGTTGGGTGGTGAATCGCGTCACACCGTTCCTGGATACTAAGCTGCGAATTTACCGGGTCCTCCGATGCAGGTGTGAGTCTCCAATTTGCGAATCCGCGCAAGGCGTGCCCGGTCCATTCTGTGCTTGCTAGTATAGGAGAATCTTGAGGGGTAGCCACCCGCCTGTGGCCCTGGGGGGATGATGCAATCGGTCAAGGACCTTCAAATCGAGACGTTCCTGCCGCTCGCGCGCATGCGGCAGCTGGAGGAGACGGCCCACGCGAGCTACCTCGCTGCCAAGCCCTTCCCGCACGTGGTCTTCGACAATCTCTTCGATCCACACCTGCTCGATGCGATACTCGGGGAGTTCCCCAAGCCCGGCGAGATCCGCTGGCAACGCTTCGACAACGAGCGCGAGGTCAAGCTCGCCTCCGCAAAGGAGGCGTCATTCGGCCCGACGACGCGGTTGCTCCTCTATCACCTGAACTCGATGACCTTTCTCGAGTTCCTCGGCAAGGTCACCGGGATCGAAGGCCTGATTCCCGACCCGGGTTTCGAAGGCGGCGGCCTGCACCAGATATTGCCCGGCGGAAAGCTCGGCGTGCACGCCGATTTCAACAAGCATCGCCGCTACAACCTCGACCGCAGGCTGAATCTGCTTCTCTATTTGAACAAGGACTGGAAGGAGGAATACGGCGGGCACCTGGAGCTCTGGGATCGCGAGATGACGCGGTGTGAAGCGAAGGTGCTGCCGGTATTCAATCGCGTCATGATCTTCGGAACGACCGACTTCACGTATCACGGACATCCGGACCCGTTGCGCTGCCCGCCGCACATGACGCGCAAATCGCTGGCGCTTTACTACTTCAGCAACGGCAGACCTGCCCACGAGGTCTCGGGTCACCACTCGACGCTGTTTCGCGAGAGACACCAGGGTGATTTCAGCGCCACCTGGCGGCAGCGCGCCGGCAAGCTGGCCAGGGATCTCGTGCCGCCGATAATCGCCCGGGGATTCCGCAAAGGCGCCTGATCCACAGCGCGTGCCTGATGCCGTGAGCCAACCGGCCGCACGATCGCCGAGTGGGAGTGGAGCACGCTCCGTCGGTCAGTTGGACGTGCTGCGGGGGTTTGCAATCGTGATGATGATTGTGAACCACCTCGGCGAGAAACTGCCGGCCTTCGGCTACCGGCCGGGCGGCGTACTCGACACCCTGGTGTTCCTCGGAAGCTTTGCGCCGGCGGTGTTCTACTTCACGACGGGATTCGGGATCGGCGTCTCGCGGGATCGCCCGGACCCGGCAGCCGCCCGCTCGATGCTGTTCAAGGCGGCGCTGCTGGTGGTCGCCGACCAGTTCATGTGGTGGAAGGACGGCGAGGCATACGGACTCGACTTCCTCGCCTTCATCGGCCTCTCTACGGTGCTGGTGACGCTCGTTGCCTACAGCAAGAGGTCGGTGTGGGTGGCTTGCGGCCTCGCCATGATCGCGCTCGTCCTCAGATTCGGGCTCGGCTGGTGGCTGCGCGATCGGGTCCAGCTCGGTGGGCTCGGGGCCTGGCTCGTGGGCATCACGCCGCTCGATCGCGTCTCATACCCGCTTTCGCCGTGGATCGAGTACCCGCTCGTGGGCTACGTGCTCGCCCGTTACTATCGCCGTCAGCTCGCTGCCGGCAATCCGCGCTTCTCACATGGATGGCTGTCGGTGACTGCGGCCGGCGCGTGCGTCTGCTCGGGAATTCTCTACCACCGGCACGCGGCCTTCTTCCGCTGGGGCACGGTGAGCATCGGTTACTTCGTCCTCTCGATCGCCGTATTGGCCGGCGCAATTCTGCTGGCGTGGTCGGTCCATCGGATACTGCCGCGGCTCGCCCGGATCGTCTCACTGCGCGGCATGCAGTCCCTCGCCGTCGTGCCGATCCATTACGGCCTGCTGGCCCTCCTGGCCATCGCCGTTCCGCGCCTGGCGGGACCGCCGGCCGTTTGCGCAGCCCTGCTTGCAATGATCGTGGCGTCGATGTCGCTGTCGAATGCATTCGCGAGCGCAGTGCATTCGCTGAACCGCAGGGTCTCGCCGGAGGTCGCCGTCTACCTGTTCGCCGGAACGGCGGTGATCTGCGTGGCTCTGGAATTGGGCAGGGCCTCGCCGGCGATGTTTGCCGCCTTCGTCGCAGGGCAGCTCGCCATCACCGGACTACTCTCCATGAGAGCCGGCGGGCAGCGACCGGTGCCGGTCTTGGCCCCCAGAGTCACCTGAGCGCCGCCAGCGGTCCTCCCGGCACGCCTGCCGAGCTCAGCCGGGCTCGGGCGTAGGGGCGGGGGAAGCCTGCGCGATATCGGATGCCGGGCGGCTGCTGACCCGGAAGTATGCGAGGGCAATGCCGATCAGCGCAAAGAAGGTCGTGGCGCATTCCGAAATGAAGCTGCAGTCGGCGAACATGAGCAGCACGCCGATCATGCACGCTGCGAGGTTTGCGCCGAGCAGGGGCCAGTCCGGATAGGGCTGCAAGGGACTGCGGACGACGGCAAGGGTCTTGGTCAAGGCTGACATGATGAAAGCGAGAAAGACCGCGAGCCCGATGAATCCGTAGAAGAGAGTGACTTCTACGTAGGTGTTGACGATATCTATTATCCCCTGGCCCTGACGCAGATCCTGCATCTTGGACAGCGCTTCCTGGTCACCGAAGTAAGGATGCGCCTGGATGAGCTGCCAGGAGCGCGCGAGCAGTTGTTCGCGGTAGGTAAGCGTGCCTTGCGCCACGTGCCCGCCCATGAAGGGCAGCGTTGCCGTGAGTTTGTCGCCGGCCGGCGATGCAAGGACCACGGCCGCAACCACGATGAAGGCAATTGCAGCCTTGAGCAGCCGGGATGCGCCGCCGGGACGGAATGCCGCGTAGGCGAAATACATCAGAATGGCGGCGAGCAGCGGTCCTCTGGAGAAGCTCGCCAGCAGCCCGAGCCAGAGGAGCGCGGCGACGGCGACCTTCGGCCCCACGCGCTCGAGATGGGATTGCAGATAGAGCCAGAAGCCGAGGGCCACGGCGAGCAGATAGCCGAGAATGATGGCATTGCCGGTGGAAGACACGGCGCGCAACAATCCGGCGCGAAACAGGTATTGCAGCTCCAATTGTCCGCCGCCCCAGCGTTTGTAGAGGTCGGTGTAGAGCAGCCAGTGCTTCACGGACTCGAAGATTGCGATCAGGCTCATGATCGCGCAGGCCAGGCAAAAAGCCGCAAGGGCATCGACGATGGCCCGCCGGGTGTTGCAGGAGCGGCTGGCGACGTAATAGAGAACGTACGCATCCGTGACGAAGAGGAATGCCTGTCTGAGGATGTTGGTCGGTGAGGTATGGGAATACAGTTGGTTCGGATCGTCCGGGGCGACGTAAAGCACCACGGTCAGCAGGCCGTAGCAGAGCAAGAGCAGATCGGTGCCCTGAAGTCCCCGAGGCCCGTCGGGATTCGCGGCCTTTCGAATGCGCAGCGCTGCCGGAATCAGTACGCAAAAAGACAACAGCCGCAGGATGTCGAGCTCGAAGAGCTGGTTGATGCCGAGCCCGGCGGTCGGGATCTGGATCCCCATCGCGGGGATGACGTTCATCAATATGAGGTAGAACGCCAGTGGATTCGTGTCTTTCCTGCCGCCGATGTAAAGGGCCGGCGCGGCGATGAGCACGAAGATCCAGAAGCTGGGGCTGAGGAATGCAACCGCGCTCAAGAGCAGCCAGACGTTACGCCGCCGCTTGAAGTCGCTCTCATCCATGAAATTGAGCGCAGTCTCCTTCCCGAGCGCGAAGGCAAGCGCGCCGAGCGCGAGCACGACGATCATTTCTTTGATGTTGACGGGCATGCTCCCTCAGCTCTCCGGGCTGCTCGGGCCGTGCCTTCCGCCGGACCGGACGTGCCGGATGGATGCTACCTCTGCTTGAACTCTTCGGGCGTCAGCTGATGCCGCGCCAGCAGCTTGTAGAAGTCCGTCCGGTTGCGTTTGGCGAGCCGTGCCGCCTGGCTGACATTGCCGCCGGTGATCTGCAGGATCTGCGACAGATAGCTGCGTGTGAACTCATCCCGCGCCTCATCGAAGGAGGGCAGGCGCCCCGGGGAGCCGCCGAGCGACTGCTGCACGAGCTCGACGGGGATGATGGGGGTCTGGGACAGGGCGACGTTCTGGCGCACCACGTTCTGCAGCTGGCGGATGTTGCCGGGCCAGTCGGCGGTGGCGAGCAGCTCGACCGCCTCGGGAGCATAGATCTTGCGCTGGCCGGTCTCCTTGGCGATCGTGGCGAGGAAGTGGGCGACGAGGAGTGGAATGTCCTCGCGCCGGCGGTTCAACGGGGGCATCTCGATGTGAACCACGTTCAGGCGGTAGTAGAGGTCCTCGCGGAACTGCCCCTGGGTCATCAGCTGCTGCAGGTCACGGTGGGTGGCAGATATGACGCGCACGTTGACCGGGAGCGCATCGGTGCTGCCCACGGGGCGGATGACGTTCTCCTGCAGTACCCGCAGGAGCTTCACCTGCAGGCGCATCGGCATGTCACCGATCTCATCGAGCATCAGGGTGCCGCCGTCTGCGGCCATGAAGAGCCCGCGGTGGGCGCGCGTTGCGCCGGTGAAGGAGCCCTTCTCGTGGCCGAAGAGCTCGGACTCGAGCAGGTTCTCCGCCATGGCGCTGCAGTTGATGGCGATGAAGGGCTTATTGCGGCGGGGGCTCGCCAGGTGGATGGCTCGGGCGAGCAGCTCCTTGCCCGTGCCGCTCTCACCGGTGATGAGCACACGCGCATCGGTGCCCGCGACCATGTGCGCCTGGGCGAGCTTCTCTTCCATGACGGCGCTGCGGGTGACGATCTCGGAGCGCCAATCCTCGTCCGAGGCACCGAAGCCCGAGATGCGCAGCGCCTTCTGCACCTGATCGAGGAGCTCCTGCTTGTCCACCGGCTTGGTCAGAAAGCCGAAGGCGCCCATCTGTGTGGCCTGCACGGCATCGGGGATGGTGCCATGGGCTGTGAGGATGATGACTTTCAATCCCGGCCAGCGGTTCTGCAGCTCTTTCAACAGCCCGATGCCGTCCATCTGGTCCATCTTGAGGTCAGTGATGACGAGATCGGGGCGGAAACGGCTCGAGGCGGCGAGTGCTTGGGCACCGCTCTCCACGGCCTCGACGTCGTAGCTCTCGGCGCGCAGGCGGATCGTCAGCAAACGCAGGAGCCCGGGGTCGTCATCGACGACGAGAATGCGGGCCTTGCGCCGTCCGGACTGACTAAGGGTGCTCGGGGGGGTGGTCATCTTGCGCTCGGGCAGCACGCTGCCAGCAGGTGTCAGGGTCACTTGGGTCGTCCCTCGTTGCCAGGTTTGCGCTCGTTAAGCGACTTTTCGATGTTGGCGATCGCCGCCAGCTTGGCTTTCGCCTCCTCGAGCTGCTTTTTGAGCTTCACATTCTCCCCGGCGGCGCCATCGAGGCGGCGCTTGAGAGCCGCGAGCTGGTCGGCCCGGGTGGCGTCAGCCTGGAGGGTGCGATTTTCCGCCTCCAACGTCAAATAGTCGCCAATTTGCTTCAGTTGCAGGGTGACGAGCGAGCGCTCCCCGGGGAGGAGGGAGGAGTGGGGATCGCCCGAGAGCTCCTGCAGCATCTGCTGCGCCCGTGGCAGGTCGGCGCCTGCCTGGTCTGGGGTCCCGAGGACCAGCGCCAGGCGCAGTTTCTTGCTCGGGGTCGGGGTGGCCTGGAAGTCCTGCTCCGCCGAGCCGACGATCTGCATCTGCTGCTCCGCAGGGGCAGCGAGCAGCTTCTCGAGGACGGCGAAGTCATCGGCCAGCGCCTCGGAGGAGGCTGCCTTGTGATCGATGACGGGCTTCGGCGGCGGCACGGGCTTCTGGGCGAATAAGTCGGTGGAACAGGCGCTCGCGAGCAGCGCCGCCCACAGAACCAGGGCCGCGCCGAGGAGGCGCGCGGCATCGATGCCCGGATATAGTTGCCGGGCCCGGATTTGCGGTGCGCTACGCCGCATGGGCCTGCGTTCTGCGCTGCGGGGTATTGCCCGGCCGTCCGCCGCGGGCAAAGCTGATCGGCATCCGGATCCGGAAGTGCGCGCCCGGATATTCCCCGTCCACGATCTGCACGGTGCCGCCATGTGCGGCGACGAACTCCAGCACGACGGAGAGCCCGATCCCCGTGCCCTTGACGGCTGTGGTGCGGGCCGCCCGGCCGGTATAGAAGGCTTCGAACACGTGGTCGCGCTCTTCCTTGGGGATGCCTGGGCCATTGTCGGCGACATCGATGGTGAGCGAGTTGGCGGCGGTGGCCGCTTTGATGTGAATGGTGCCTCCCTTCGGGGAGTATTTGACGGCATTCGACACTAGATTCTCGAGAATGAGGCGAATTTTGCTGCGATCAGCGACGAGCGTCACATCCTCCACCTGCACATCGAGGCGCACGCGCTGGGAGAGGAGGGTGAGCTGCTGGTTCTCCAGCACCTGCTTGACCACCGGCCGCAGACGGAACTCGGTCGTCTCCAGACCGACAGTGGAGGAGGTCTGCCAGGCGCTGAAGGAGAGAAGGTTCTCGATCATGCGCTGCAGCTTGATACCGTTGTCGCGCAGGATGGCCGTGACCTCCCGCTGACTCGGGTCGAGCTCACCCACCGCTCCGTCCATGAGCAGCTCCGTGCCCTCGCGTATGTTGGCGAGGGGGGTCTTGAGCTCGTGGGACATGTGGCGCAGGAACCGATTCCGTTCCTGCGCGAGCTCGAGGAGCCGCAAGCGCAGCCACTCGAGCTGCTTGCCCAAGCGCTCGAGGTCATGCGGACCTCGCACGCTGATGGGGTTGCTGATATTGCCGTGGCCGATGTCGTTGATCACGCGGTCGATGTGCCGCAATGGGCGTCCGACGACCAGCGTCAGCGTGAGGATGGCAATCAGGGTGAGCGGCAGGAGGAGCGCGGCCTGCCAGAAGAGCCGTGCCCGCGCGCGATCGGTCTGGCGTTGGAGCGATGCGACCTCGGCGTCGATCTGCTCGTTGCTCTGCTCGGCAATCTTGTCGGCCAGGCCGCTCAGCGTCGAGAACTGCCTGGAAAGACCGGCGGCATCCGCCGCTTGGGAGCTCGCCGGCGTCGTCAGTACCCCCGTGCGGATGCCTCTTTGCACCGCGGCGAGCTGGGCAAGGGTCTGACGCGTTGCTCCCGTAGCATCCATGTAGAGTTTCGAGCGCGTGGCGGAGAACGCCTCATCCTCTTGCTCGTAGGACTCGAGGAGCTTGGGGTCGTTGAGAACCTCATAGAGGCGTGCCGTCCGCTCCAGGGATGCGATCTGACTGAAGAGCTGCTGACTGGCACGCGCGGCCGTGACGCCCTCGATGACGATTTTTTGGCCGGTGGTCGCGAGCGTCCGGATCTGCAGGGCGGCCGTAATGATGGCGACCAGCAGCGGCAGGGCGAGGAGCGCCAGCCCGAAGAGCATCAGGCCGCTCAGGGACTTGGGGCGAACCCACTGCATCAGAGTAATTCTACGCCCAAGGCTCTTTCAGCAACCGCCTTTCCCAGGCGAGGGAGGTACGCACGATGGTGTCCAGATCATCGAGCCGCGGCGTCCAGCCGAGTTGCCGGCGGACGAGATCCGCGCGTGCCACCAGGGCGGGCGGATCACCCGCGCGCCGCGGCTCTTCCAGGACCTTGAGGCGGGTGCCTGCCACGCGCTCGACGCTTTGCAGCACCTCGCGAACGCTGTAGCCATGCCCATAGCCGACGTTGAGAACGGTCGAGGCTCCGCCCGCGCGCAGATAGTCGAGCGCATCGAGATGCGCCGTTGCCAGATCCTCAACATGTATGTAATCGCGGACTCCTGTGCCGTCCGGTGTCGGGTAGTCGGTGCCGAAAATCGACACGTGAGGGCGCTTGCCGATGGCCGCTTCGCAGGCCACCTTCACCAGAAGGGTTGCCTTGGGTGTGGCCTGGCCGACGCGGCATTGAGAATCCGAGCCGGCGACGTTGAAGTAGCGGAGCGCAACATGCTTGAGCTCGGACGCTGCAGACACGTCTCTCAGCATCCACTCCGACATCAGCTTCGAAGTGCCGTAGGGGTTGATCGGAGCAGTGGGCGTGCTCTCGGCAGCCAGCCCGTCCGCCGGTATGCCGTACACCGCTGCCGTCGAGGAGAACACGAAGCTCTTCACCCCGGCCTCGAGGCAGCACTGCACCAGTGAGCGGGTGGAGCAGGTGTTGTTGCCGTAATATTTGAGCGGCTGCTCGACCGACTCCGGCACGATGGTGAAGGCGGCAAAGTGCATCACCGTGCCGATGCGATGCTCACGCAACACTTTGAGCACGGTATCGCGATCGCCCACGTGGCCGAGGACGAGCGGGGTGTCGAGCACCGCCTGGCGAAAGCCCCGCGACAGGTCATCGAGTACGACGACCCGCTCGCCGCGGGCGCGAAGCTGAAGCACGACGTGGCTGCCGATATAGCCGGCGCCGCCGGTCACGAGGATGGTGGCCTGGTTCATGCAGAATGCGGGGATGTCTCGCTGGATGGGTGAGAGCTGGCCGACGATGATAAACAAAACCCGGAGCAGCAATGTGACGCCTTTATCTCCGAGCGAGACTCCCTTTGCCGGGCTGTCGCCGGAGCGGGTGCTCGATGCCGCGAGCTCGGTGGGACTCGACCCGGACGGTCGCCTCTTTGCCCTGAACAGCTATGAGAACCGGGTCTACCAGCTCGGCAGTGCCGATGGGCTGCGTGTCCTCAAGTTCTACCGCCCGGCGCGCTGGAGCGATGCCCAGATCATCGAGGAGCACCGGTTCACTGCCGAGCTTGCCGCTGCGGAGCTGCCGGTAGCAGCGCCGGTGGCGATCTCGGGACAGACGCTGTTCCGGCATCGGGAGTTCCGCTTCGCCGCCTTTCCCTACCTTCGGGGCTCGGCGCCGGAGCTCGATGCGCCCGAGGCGCGCCAGCTCCTCGGCCGCTCCCTCGCCAGGCTCCATCAGGTCGGGGCACTGCGCTCGTTCGAACGCCGGCCGCAGATCGGCGTGGAGAGACTCGGCGTCGAGGCCCGCGCGCTCGTGCTCGCGGCCGACCTCTTACCGGAAGGGCTCGTGGAGCGTTACGAGAGCGTCAGTGGAATGCTGCTGGAGCGCATCCTGAGGGCGTACGGGGAGGCAGGTCCGGTCGGGCGGCTGCGCCTGCATGGCGACTGCCATCTCGGCAACCTGCTCTGGAATGAGCACGGCCCGGTGTTCGTCGATCTGGACGATTGCGCCATGGGACCCCGGGTCCAGGACCTCTGGATGCTGCTTTCCGGGCCCCCGGCCGACCAGCAGGGGCAGTGGGCGGCGCTCCTCGAGGGCTACCAGCAGTTCGCCGACTTCGATTTCCGGGAGCTGCGGCTCATCGAGCCTCTCAGGGGCCTGCGGATGCTGCATCATGCGGCCTGGGTCTGCCATCGGTGGCTCGATCCGGCATTCCCGCGGGCCTTTCCGTGGTTCGGGGAAGCCCGGTACTGGGAGGGGTACATCGGTGATCTGCGCGAGCAACTGGCGGCCATCGACGAGCCGCCCCTGCTCGCGGGGTGAGGCGCGGGTCAAACCGCGCCCGGGATCACGAAAATTCATCACTGCCGATGCGCAGGACATCCCAGTCGCGCTATTGTCAACTGGTCGGTCGATCGCTGTTCCTGCCGAATTCAAGCGGATGCCAAGAATAACTTCCGCCTTCCGATGGGGGGCCTGGTTGGCCGCGGTCTGTCTGGCCGCCTGCGGCTATTGGGGCGGCTGGCAGCCTCATCAGGCTAGCCATGCCCCGCCCAAGGCCCATGCCGCAGCCCCGGTCGACCCCGCTGCCAAGGCTCTGGCGGGCATGGTGGAGGCGGTGGGGCCGAGCAGCGGGCAGGCGCCCGTCGAGCTGAGATTCTCGATCCGCGACCGCCCTCAGGTCGGTGAGGCGGATGAGATCGACTACGCGCTCATCCCGCAGGCCCAGGGCCTCGATGAGATTCGTCTGGTCTTCGGTGCCCTGAACGGGCTCGAGGTGGTGAATCACGGGCCGGCACTCGCCGCCATCAAACCGCCAAGCGGGGTGCCGATTTTCGGATCGGTAACGGTCCGACCCGTCAAGGCAGGCCTCTTCACTCTGACAGCCGCGGTGGCCGTACAGTCGCCCAACCAGTCAGTGGTATGGCCCTTCACCATCCCCGTCATCGCGGGAGAGGGTCCGGCCCAGACGGCGGCCAATCGGCCATAACGAGCGTTATGTCAACTTCGCGGTCAGCGTTGACACCGGCCGAGGAATCTCCGCCGAGCACCTCGGCGACGACGACGCTGGTGCGGGCAGAGGCCGGTCTCGGGGGCACGACCACGCTCGTGCGTGCCGAGCCCAGTCTTGCGGCCACGACGACCTTGGTGCGAGCGGAGCCGGACTTCGCAGCGCCGGCGCCGGATGACCTGCACGCACACGTGCGCGCAATACTGAAGGAGGCGGCCCTCCGGACCGGGCAGGAGGTGCCGGATCTCGGCGTGTTGCTGAAGCTGGTGAGCGTGCAGTTCGAGGCAATGGATGCCGAGCGGCGCGGCATCGTCCAGTCCATGCGGCTGATGGCCGATGAGGCCGCCGAGCTCGCCCACCGGGCCCGCGAGTCGGAGCTCACCGAGCGGGTGGTGCTCGCCGAGCGCGCCGTCCTCGAGCAGCTCACCGGAAGCGCGCCGCTCGCGGAGGTCCTGGTCTCCATCACCCGCTTCATCGAGTCGGTTGGTGTCGGCACGGTCTGCTCCATCGCCGTGTTGACTGCAGACGGTCAGGCGTTTGCCTACCTGGTCGCCCCCCGGCTCCCGCAGAAGCTGCATGCGGCGCTGCAGCACTGCGCCGTCGACATCCGCAACGGCTCCTGCGCCGCCTCGGTGTATCTGGGGCGCCAGGTGCTGGTGGCCGACATCGCCAAAGACCCCTTCTGGGAGCAACCGCGCGGGCATGCGCTCGAGGCTGGCCTGAGCGCGGCCTGGTCGACGCCCATCAAGGCGACCGACGGCCGGGTGCTCGGCGCGCTCGGCGTCTATCACTCGAGCTCGGGCCTGCCCGGCCAGCGGGAGCTGCGCATCATGGATCACGCCGCACAGATCGCGGGCATCGCCATCGCCCGGCGGCTCGGCGAGGAGGCGTTGCGGGCGAGCGAGGCGAAGTACCGCGGCCTTTTCGAGACCATCATCGAGGGCGTATACCAGAGCGATCGCGACGGGCGGCTGCGCTCGGTCAATCCTGCCTTCGTCGCCATACTGGGCTACGGCAGCGCGGCGGAACTGTATGCCTTGCCAAACGTTGCAACGCTCTACTGGAACCCGGCGGACCGGGCTGAGTTCATTCGCCGGGTAGAATCGGAGGGGGAGATCCGCAGCGCGGAATTTCTGATGCGCCGGCGGGACGGGGAGCAGGTCGTCATTCTCGAGAACGCGCGCGCCGTGCGGGACGCGGCCAACCGGATTACTCACTACGAGGGGACGATTGCAGACATCACCGAGCGCAAGCGCGCCGAGCAGGCGGTATTCGCCGAGAAGGAGCGGGCGCAAGTGACGCTCCAGTCGATCGGCGATGCGGTCATCAGTACCGATGCAGACGGCCGCATCGAATACATCAATCCCGTCGCCGAGACCCTGACCGCCTGGACGCTCGAGGAGGCCCGCGGCAGGCCCATCGGCGAGGTGCTGAGCCTCGTCAACGAGATCACCCGCGAGCCGATCGAGAATCCTCTGCTCTGCGTGTTGGGCGGCGCCGAGACGAGCGCGCCGGCCGACCACTCGGTGCTCGTCACCCGCTCCGGTCACGAAGTCGCCATCCAGGAATCCGCTGCGCCGATCTGCGACCGGCAGGGCAGGGTGATCGGTGCCGTCATCGTCTTTCACGACGTGACCAAGGAGCGACGCCTGAAGCGGGCGCTTTCCTACCAGGCGAGTCACGATGCGCTCACCGGGCTCATCAACCGGCGCGAATTCGACAATCGCCTGCACGCGGCGGTGCTGAGCGCGCAGCGCGGTGAGGGCACCTACGCACTCCTTTATATCGACCTGGATCAGTTCAAGGTGGTGAACGACACCTGCGGCCACCAGGCAGGCGACCGGCTGTTGCGGGACGTCACCGGCCTGCTGCAGTCGCGCGTGCGCGCCTCCGATACGATCGCACGCCTGGGCGGCGATGAGTTCGGAGTGCTGCTCGAAGGCTGCACCGTCGAGCAATCGACGCGCATTGCCGAGGGAATTCGGCAAGCCATCCGCGACTATCGTTTCGTATGGGGCGCGACGACTCTCTCGGTGGGCGCGAGTGTCGGCGTGGTTCAGATCACCGCGGAGACCGAGAGCGTCGCCAACGTGATGAGCGCAGCCGATATCGCCTGCTATGCAGCCAAGGACGAGGGCCGCAACCGCGTGCACCTCTATGAGTCGGACGGAATCTCCCATCCGCGCCATCGGGAGATGCACTGGGTGGCACGAGTGACACGCGCCGCGGAAGAGGATCGCCTGGAGCTCTACTTCCAACCCATCCGCCCGATTGGACGCGCGGGCGCGACGGCATTTCACGAGCTGACGGTACGGCTGCGTGATGATGACGGGCGGCTGGTATCGCCGGGGGAGTTCATCCCGGCGGCCGAGCGCTACAACGTCATGTCGGTGATCGACCGATGGGTGGTGGAGCGAGCGATGGAACGGCTCAGGGAGTGGGCTGGACGTGGGGAGTTGCTCGAAGCGGCGAACGCGGGCGGGCGCGCGGCGGCGCGTGCCGGAGCCGAAGCGCGGCCTGTGCGCGACCTCGCCGGCACACGGCTGCCACTGCTCGCAGTCAATCTCTCGGGTACCTCGCTCAACGAGCAGTCCTTCATCGATTTCGTGCTGCAGCAGGTCGGCGATGCGACCCTGGCGCAGGCGCTGTGCTTCGAGATCACCGAGACCGCAGCGGTTACCAATCTCTCGAACGCGACCTTCGTGATGCGGGAGCTCAAGGCGCGCGGCTGCAAGTTCTCGCTCGATGACTTCGGCACCGGTCTCTCCTCGTTCATGTACCTGAAGACCCTGCCCGTCGATTACCTCAAGATCGACGGCCAGTTCATCAGCCACATCGCCGATGATGCGGTCGATCGCAGCATGGTCGAGGCCATCTGCAAGGTCGGCAAGGCGCTCGGCATCGAGACCGTGGCCGAGTGCGTCGATTCACAGGCCGTGCTCGATGAGCTCAGGCGCATCGGCATCGACTATGCGCAGGGGTACTTCCTCGCCAAGCCGGAGCCGATCGAGCGGCTGACGCTTTGATGTCGGGCGCTGGATCCGGGCATCGTGCCCGGCCCAGCGCCGTCTCGCGCAAAAAGCGTGGTTTTTGCCCGAGACTCGGCCACCTGCGGCGGCCGGGCACATCCGTGTGCCTGTCCCTGTGCCTCGCGCTCGGACTGCCCTACTGGCGTGCGATACACTGTCCGCGAGGTCCTGCCTCGGGAGCGTCGTCACTATGAGCTCTGAGCCGCCATTCTCGGTCGGCATCGAAGAAGAATACCTGCTCGTCAATCTCGACTCGCGCGATGTCGACGAGAATCCACCGGCGCCGCTTCTCGAGGAGTGCACGCGCCGCTGTGGCGGGCAGGTGAATCCGCGGTTCCTGCGCTGCCAGCTCGAGGCGAGCACGCGTCCCTGCCGCTCCATCGCCGAGGCGCGCACCGACCTTGCGCGCCTGCGCACCATCATCTCCGAGGTGGCCGGCCGATTCGGGCGCGCGCCGATTGCCGCGTCCACTCATCCTTTCGCCAAGTCGACACGGCAGATCACGACGGAGCACGAGCAGTACTTCGCCCTGGCCAATGAGATGCAGGGCGCGGCACGACGTCTGATGGTGTGCGGCATGCACGTGCATGTGGGCGTCGACGACGATGACCTGCGCATCGACCTGATGAATCAGCTGTCGTACTTCGTGCCGCATCTGCTCGCGCTCTCCTGCTCATCGCCGTTCTGGGAGGGGGAGCGCACGGGGCTGATGTCGTTTCGGATGACGCTGTTCAACTCCCTGCCGCGCACGGGTCTGCCCGAGCGGTTCGCGAGCTTCGCGGAGCTGCGGCGCCATCTCGATATGCTGATCAGGAACGGCGTGATCGAGGATACGAGCAAGATGTGGTGGGACGTTCGCCCGAACCCGCACTATGCGGCGCTCGAGGTGCGCGTGATGGACAGCTGCACCAGCATCGATGATGCGGCGTGTCTCGCAGCGCTCATCGTCTCGCTCGCGCGGCGGCTCTATCGCCTGCGGCTGCAGAATCGGAGCTGGCGCATCTACCCCAACATGCTGATCGCCGAGAACCGCTGGCGCGCCATGCGTTACAGCGTCGATGGGGAGCTGCTCGATCTCGCCCGCGGGGAGCTCGCCGGCTTCCCGCGGTTGGTCAAAGAGCTGATCGAGCTCGTGCGCGAAGATGCCGTGGAGCTCGGCTGCCTGCGCGAGCTCGAGCACCTCGAGACCATCCTGATGCACGGCACGAGCGCGCACCGGCAGATCAGAATATACGAGGAGGCGCGTGCCGCGGGCGCAAGCGGACGGGAGGCGCTGCAGGCGGTGGTGGATTTCCTCGTCAATGAGACGAAGGCCAACCTCGAGGGCAAGGCGGAGTAGGCGGGGGGAGCGCCTCAGGGGCAGAGGATTGCCGGCTCACGGCCGGTCAGGCGCGGCTTCTCATGCCGCTGAGGAGCTCTCCTCCACGGTCGTCGGGAGCGGCTCGACGTCGTGGAATTTCGTGTAGTCGAAACGATCGATGCCGTCCTCGCCGGTCGTGAAAATATCCGTAAAGGTGTGATTCCAGCGCAGGCTGGTGGAGTGGTACTGATGGCGTGACATCAGCGTCTGGCCGGTCGTCTCGTCGATGCCGCCGATCGTGAGGAGCAGGAAGGCTTTGGTCGCCTTCAGTGACTCGAGATTCGCGCCCGAGAGGGGGCTCGCCTCGTCGATGACGTGCATCAGGCTCCAGCCGTAGAGGAACAGCGGCTGCTCCCGGCGGCGCAGCGGCAGGTCATAGATGCGCCTGATCCGGTAGCCCTCCGCGGTCTGCTCGTCGCGGATGAGGCGCAGTTGCGCGGTCGCCTCCATGATGACGTTCTGGCGCGCATTGGCGGCGCGCAGCATGAGAGTCAGCCTGCCGTCGAACTGGCGGATCACGGCATGTCGGGCGAAGAGGATGCGGGCGGTCGGACGGGAGAAGCGGGCGAACATCATCCCGGTGATGAGTGCGAGGCTCATCATGCCCGTGAAGATCTCGATGGAGGCGACGACGTGCGCATACACCGTCTGCGGATGCATGTCGCCGTAGCCGACGGTGGCGAGTGTCTCCACACTGAAGAAGAACCGTCCCCAGTAGCCGCCGGGATTCAGGTTCGCAATGTCCGCCGGCTGCGCCTGATAGAGCGCTGCGAAAATGAGATTGAACAGCGCAAAGAAGCCGGCGTAGCTCGCAAAGAGCGTCGGCCAGCTCACGGTCATGAAGAGATGATAGAGATCCTGCCAGGGGCGGCGGGGCAGGCCATAGGTCAGCACGGGCCGCTCCCCAGGCGCGCGGCGCAATCTGGACATCGTTCTTGGCACGGGTGGAGTTTAGCGTGAGAAGGCGCGGAGGCGGAGCGCTGCGGGGACAGTGGAGGCGGCTCGAGCGGTGCCCGGCGGAACAGAACCGGTACCGGCAGCACCGTTCATGGGGAGCTACGCGGCCGGTGAGCCGCGCGAGCGCATCGGCGCGGACAGTTGGCGGCCCCGGCGGCACCGCTTTCCAGGCGCACGTTGGCGATGCCGAGTGTCAGCTTGCCGGCGGTCCGCAGCGCGAATGGCGTCCATACCCGGCTCATGCTCGCTCCGGCGGCGGCGAAGCAGGCGAGCGGGATATCGAGGTGCTGCCATCGTCCGCGCACGGCGGCGTGCAGCGCCGGTGTGATGGCCAGCGTGCCGCTGCAGGAAGGCCCGCAACCCACACTGAGTGTCACCTCGGCGCCAGGCGCTTCCTGCACGCGGTAATCGAATCCGAGCGCCAGCTGGCCGTTGGTCTGCCGGCTGAGGTCGATCGGGGCCGCACCCGTGATCTCGGCGGTCGCCTGGCCGGTGCCTGACCAGCGCAACTGCCGGGCATCCTCCTGTTTCGCCTCGTCCAGCGGGGTGAGCGTCAGGCGGCCGCTGTCGGAAGCGCCTATGCCGCGCGCTATGGGGCTGGCGCCGGCATCGTCAGCGACCGCCCAATGCCAACCCGAGCCCGTGCGCCCGGCGCTGAAGAAGACGTCCTTGTCGATCACTGCCGCCGAGGGCAGCCCGGAAGCGTCCGGCAGCTTCGGCAGGTTGCCATTGCTCGCATCCCGTAAGCCGTAGCCCAGGGGGAAGAGCGGCCTTCCGGGCGTGTCGGTGCCGAATTCGAGCGGCGTGGCGGGCCAAGAGAAAGAGAGCGTGCCGTGAAAATCGTAGCGGACCGCGCCATCGGGCTTGCGGAAGAGGACGTCGGCAACGCCTTCGCCCTCGGATCCGGGGAGCCACGCGGCGACGAATGCATTCGAGGCGTTGAGCTCTGCGTTGACCCAGAGCGGCCGCCCGGAGAGGAATACCGACACGACCGGAATTCCCGCGGCCTCGAGGCGCTTCAGGAGTGCCAGCTCGCCATCGTTCCCGGGGTTGAATGCGAGGTTGGGCAAGTCGCCCTGGAACTCCGCGTACGGTCTTTCTCCGTAGACGACGATCGCCACGTCAGGCTTCTGTTTGAACGTGCCGTCCCGACTGAGATCGGCTGTGCCGCCTGCAGCGCGCACGGTGCGCGCGATGCCCTGCCAGATCGATTGGCCATGCGGGAAGTCTGCGTTGGTGGTGCCCGTGCCCTGCCAGGTGAGGGTCCAGCCGCCAGACTGCTGGGCGATGTCATCGGCGCCGTCGCCGGCGACCAGCACGCGCTCCCGGGGCTTCAAGGGCAGCAGATGATCCTCATTCTTGAGGAGCACCAGCGACTCGCGCACGGCGCGGCGGGCAATGGCCCGGTGCGCCGGGGAGCCGAGCAGGTCGAAGTGTCCGGCCAGCGGGCGGGAGGCGGGGGGCCCTTCCTCGAAGAGATGCGCGCGCAGCTTCACCCGCAGGATGCGCCGCACCGCATCATCGAGGCGCGAGCGCGGAATCTCTCCGGCGCGTACCTGCTCCAGAGTGTTGGTATAGAGCTGCTTCCAGTCGGTCGGCGCCATGAACATGTCGAGACCGGCGTTGACCGCTTGCGGACAACTCGCATCCGTGCACCCCGGCACCTGGCCGTGTGCGTTCCAGTCACCGACCGTGAAGCCGTCGAAATGCCAGCGGTGCTTGAGGACATCGGTGAGCAGGCCATGATTGGCGGCCATCTTGACGCCCTGCCAGCTCGAGAAGGACACCATCACCGACTGCGCTCCGGCAGCGATCGCCACCGGATATCCCGCGCCGTCGCGATCGCGCAGCTGCGTCTCGCTCTCGATGTTGTCACCCTGATCCACGCCGTGCGTGCCGCCATCGCCGAGGTAGTGTTTCGGGGTGGCGATCACGTGCCGGGCATCGAGAAAGCCCCGTGCGCCGGGTCTGCCCTGAAGACCCAACACCATGGCGCGGGCATACTCGCGTACGATCGCCGGGTCCTGCGAATAGCTCTCGTAGGTTCGTCCCCAGCGATCGTCACTGACGACCGCGAGGGTCGGCCCGAAGGTCCAGTCGAGGCCGATCGCGCGGACTTCCGCCGCGGTCGCCTGGCCGATGAGCCGCATCAGCGCCGGATCGTGCGCCGCGCCGAGACCGATGTTCTGCGGGAAGATCGTCGCGCCGTAGACATCGTTGTTGCCGTGCACGGCATCGATGCCCCAGATCTCCGGAATGGGAGCGGCTCCGTGCGCGGGGGCCATCGATGCCAGATAAAACCGGTTCGCGAGAGCGAGCCACGCTGCGGGGGGGGCCAGGGTGTTGCCGCCGGGCTTGGAGTTGCCACCGTTCAAGACCGATCCGAGCGGATAATCGCCCAGGTCCGCCGGGGTGAGGGCGCTGATGTCTGCCTGCACGAGCTGGCCGACCTTTTGCGCGAGGCTCATGTGCACAAGGAGGGCGGCAACTTTCTGCTCGAGCCTCGGATCGGGCGGCACCTCGGGGCGGGCGGCCGGCCAGATCTGCGGATGAATGACGGCGGAGGCGTCCGCGCCGTACGCGCGAGCCCAAGCGGATAGGCCGAGAAGAATGGTCCCGAGAGCCGCAATCAGGCCAACGCGCCCGATGACCCCGACCTCAAAATGCCAGCTCTTGGCTGCTTTCATAGTGGGGCGGCAGAATCCCACGAGATGACAGCGCTGTCAAATGAGGTGTAGCGCTCCCAAAAGGAGCGGGCGCGCGCCGTCTCACGCGTCTATGCGGATGTGCTCCGGTGCCAGGCCGGCATGATATCGGTCATACATCCTTTCGTAGGCGGTCTCGAGATGCCTGGCAAATGCGACAGTGTTGAACAAGCGTGTCGTGCGAAGATCGCCGGCCAGCTTTGCTCTGATGTTGGCCATGAGCTCGGGGTTGCTCGCCAGCTCGACGGCCAGCCTCTCGTACTCATCTGGAGTCGAGGCGATGAGCTCCGGCAACCCTACGGCCCGCAGCAGGCTGGCCCCGACCCTGCTTGCAAACGACTCTCCCGTGCAGGTGAGGACCGGCAAGCCCGCCCACAAAGCATCACTCGCGGTCGTGCCAGCGTTGTACGGCAGCGTGTCGAGAAACAAGTCGGCCGCGCGGTAACGGGCCAGATACTCGGGAACGGGCAGCTTCGGGCCAAAGACGATCCGGTGGGGCTCGACGCCTCGCTCGCGTGCCTCCCGCCGCAGATTGCCTTCGAGTGACGCGTTGCCCCCGAGGAGAAAGAGGACACTGCCGGGCGCTCTCAGCAGAATGCGCATCCAGCCGTCGAAAGTACTCGGCGTAATTTTGTAGGAGCCGTTGAAGCAACAGAATACGAAGCCCGTCGACGGCAACCCGAGCTCCTCGCGGCCAAAGCGCCTCGGCGCCAGGCGCCGCTTCGAGTCGTTGACCTGATAGCTGGGCAGATAGACGATCTTTTCGGAATAGTACTGCCGATGCGTCTCGGGAATGATCGTATCGTCGGCGATCAGGTAATCCATGTAGTCGGCCGACATCGTACCGAGATAACCCAGATAGCTCGCCTGCAGGGGCGCGGCCCGCGTGGCGAATATCCCCGGCCGGCCGCCTCGGGTAAATCCGCCGAGATCCACGGCGATGTCTATCTCCAGGCTTCGGGCCAGTCGCGCGATGTCATGGTCGGACTCGTGTTGCACATCGACAAAACGCTCGAACGCCGCCTCGATCCGCGTTCTCATCTCGTCCTTCGTATTCAGACCGAGCGAGAATGCGGTCAGCTCGAACCTGCGCCGGTCATGGGCCTCGAACAGTTCAGCGGCCAGGAATGAAAGCGCGTGGCTGCGGAAATCGGCGGAAAAGTAGCCGACCCTTATCTTGTCGCGCCGGCTCCGCCTCGGTAACGCGGGCAGCACGTCATTCGGGGCGCACTCTTGCCGCACCCAGTTCTGCGCAGCGCGCTTCTGCAACGGCGCGGAGCCGGATAGGGCGAGGACGGCGAAAGGATGCAATGCGGCCTCGTCGCGCTCTATCCGCTCCACCAGCCGTGCAATCCCGGGCGCGAAATCGCGCCAATCGCAGATGTGCATCCGCGCGTGCAGGCGCTTGCCGTACGCCGAATTGTTGTCCGGGTCGAGCGCGATCGCCTTGTCATAGCTCGCCACCGCGCCCTCGTAGCGCTCGAGCATGAGTAGCGCGTTGCCCTGGTTCTCGTAGGCGCTCGCATCGGCTGGCGCCAGCGCCATCGCCCTGTCGTAGCTCTCGAGCGCCGCCTCGAACCGCTCGAGCGTATACAACGCGTTGGCGCGGATATACCACACGCCCGGATGCCGGGGCTCGAGCGCGATTGCCTTGCCGAGGCTGTCGATCGCCGCCTCGTAATGCGCCATTCCCGCCAGTGCCCGGCCGCGCTCGACGTAAGCGGCCGCGTAGCCGGGCCTGAGCGCGATGGCCTCGTCATGGCTGGCAAGAGCGGCGCCATACCGCTGGAGCTCGAACAACGCTCTGCCACGATGGCAGAAAGCCTCGGCGTGGTCCGGCTGCAGCGCGATCGCCTGGTCGTAGCTTGCAATGGCCTCTTCGTAGCGCCGCAGCTCGTGTAGCGCCTTCGCACGGCTGTAGTGGCTCGGGGCGTGATCCGGCTTGATCGCGATTGCCCTGTCATAGCTGGCGATGGCCGCCGCCGGCTGCTGCAGGGCCCGCAGGGCGTTGCCCTGATTGTTGTGAGCCGCGAGGTTTTGGGGATCGAGCTCGAGCACCTCACCAAAGAACGCAACGGCGCGCGCGGGGTCGCCTGTCTGAGCGGCGATTATGCCGAGGAGATTCAACGCCTCGAGCTGGCGCGGCCGCAGCTGCAGAGCGCTCAGGCACAAGGCGCGGGCCTCCTCGAGCCGCCCGGCCCGATGGAGCGAATGGGCGTCGCGGAGCGCCGAGCGAACCTGGGTTGTTACGTCAATCATGAGCGGCGATGGCAGTCGGCGACTCAGGGTCGGCCGTAGCGGGCCCTGGCGGCATTCCGTCCTCGATGCCCGGCTCGGCAAGGTGAGCGCTCTTCAGTAACATGATAATGGCCTGCCGGCGGTCGGCTCCCGCTATGGTACAGAACTGCCGCGCGCCTTCTGCCTACCGCCTCTTTTCCAATCCGGGTACCATCACCCCTATGGTAACCGCCGGCAACCCGCAAAGCGCTTCGCGGCCGAATCTCCCGCAGACTACGCAGTGGCGTAACGTCGACCTGAAGACATTCCGCAACGAAATCATCCCGCGCGATCGTCCGGCGGTCCTCAAGGGATTGGTCGAGCACTGGCCGATCGTGCGCGCGAGCGCGCAATCCCCGCAAGCGCTGCTCGACTACATCCGCGCCCGCGATCTGGGCCATGGCGTCAACGTGATGGTCGGACGCCCGGAAATCGCAGGTCTTTATTTCCTGCGCGATGACATGATGGGCCTCAACTTCGAGCTCGAGAGCCATCCGCTTCATGCCACCCTCGCGCGTATCCTGGCCAACGTCGAGCGGCCGGACTCGCCCGCCATCTATTCGATGGCAGTGCCGGTCGCCGAGAACTGCCCGCAGATCGGCCGCGAAAACACCATCGATATCCCGGGCAAGCCGGCCCAGCCGCGGCTGTGGCTGGGGAATGACGTCACTACCGCCACGCACTACGACAACATGGATGGGATCAACTGCATGGTCGCGGGGCGCAAGCGCTTCACGTTCTTTCCGCCGGATCAGTTGCCTAACCTGTATGTTGGGCCGCTGGAGCTCGGTCCAGCCGGGCAGCCGATCAGCCTGGTGAAAGTGTCGGCACCCGACCTGGAACGGTTTCCCCGATTTGCTCAGGCGCTGGCCGCAGCGGAAGAGGCGGAGGTCGAGCCGGGAGATGCGATCTATATCCCGAATCTCTGGTGGCACAACGTCGAGTCGCTGGAGCGGGTGAATCTGTCGGTGAATTACTGGTGGTTCGATGCCATCGAATGGGAAGCGGAGCCTTTCGCCGCGCTGGTGCACGGATTGCTGGCGCTGACCCCGCTACCCGCGAATCGGCGTGAAGTCTGGCGAATGATGTTCGATCATTACGTGTTTCGGACCCATGGCGACCCGGTCCCGTATCTGCCGCCCGATCGTCGCGGGATGTTGAGTCCGTTATCCCCGCCGCTGGCGAGCTATTTCAGAAAACATCTGATCAGGTCGCTCGCGAAGCGGTTGCCGCAAAGCCTGCGGGACGCAATCATGCGCCTGCTGCTGTCCTCGCGCTGATTCCCCCGGCGCCCGTCGGGCGTCGGCGGGCGTGCCGCGCGGTTCGGCGCGTGACCCCAGAGCCTGCTCGCTTCGAGGCACGCTTTGCCCGGACCGCGGGCGCAGCTCCGCAGCGCCTGCCATCTTGCAAACCGCGCCGCGCTCGGCAATGATGGCGCTGTCCCAGTGATAGCGCTGTCATTTGCGGGGTCTTCGTGCTCGAATCGCGCCAATCCGGCCACGTGGTTGCAGAACAACGTCGGCAGCCGCTTTCGGGCCCGCGGGCGGGCGATCTTGCGGTGACCGGACCGGGTACTCGCGACCTGGCCATCGCCCGGATGTTCACGCAACCAGTGGCGCGTGCGACTGGACCGGCCGGCATGATGCGGGCCCGCGGACAAATGCCTGCGCCGCGCGCGATTGTCGACGTAAGCCGGGAAATATGCCGGTGGCGGAGCGCGATCGTCTGCTGCGCGCCACGGCAGTTGACATCGGCCGAAGAACGGGCACATACTCCGAACACGTCAAGGTAGCGCTACCATAGCGAACGGTAGCATCAGGAGCGCTATGTACGTATGGGGGTCTCAAAGTTTCCGACTTTCGGCACGGGCCGCGTGCCGATGCCGTCTGTTGTGTTTACGCAACGTCCAGATCTGTTGAGGGGGAGATATCTGATGAGCCGCAAGTCTAGGCGAAGTATCTCGAAGAACACCGCCAAGGCAGAGCGCCCGCCGGCGCTGCGCCTGCCCTACACATCCCTTGGCCTGTCCAGTCTCGCGCTGGGCTCCATGGCCTTTGCAGGAGCGCTGCATGCACAGGATGCATCGCCGGCGAAGGACTCGAATGCAGCCGATACTGCCAAGCCGAAAGCCGTCCCGAGCACGCAGCAGGCGAAGTCGCTGCGCAGCAAGCTCACCCGCGTCGCCTCGAGCGGAGCGCTGCCCGCCGACGGCGCCGGTCTGATTGCGCAAAACGCGCCTGCCGCCACCTCGGCGCAGGACACGAATCTCCCGGCCCCGACGACCAACGCGGGGACCCTGCAGGAGATCGTGGTGACGGGTATCCGGGCCTCACTGCAGCGAGCGCTGCAGATCAAGAAGCTGTCGCTGGGCGTGGTCGATGCGATTTCTGCCGAGGACATCGGACAGTTCCCCGACGCATCGGTGGGTGAGGCCATTGGACGCATACCGGGCATTACGGTCAACCGCGGCTCCGTCAACCAGATGGCCGGCGGCGGTGCTCCGACTGCGACCGGCAACGTGACGGGAATCACCGTTCGCGGATTCGGCACGCAATTCAACGAGGTCCTGGAGGCAGGCCGGACGATCGCCTCGGGCAACGGCCAGAACTTCGATTTCAGCGCGATCGGGGCGAATTACCTCGGCGAGATCGATGTGCTCAAGACCCCGGACATGAGTCTGTCTTCCGGGGCCATCGGCGCGACGATCAACATCAAATTTCCCAATCCCTTCGATCACCCCGGTCTCCACGCCCAGGCCTTCGTGCAGGCGAGCGACCACGATTTGGACGGCGGGATAAGACCTTCCTTCGGCGGATTGCTGAGCGATACTTTCGCCGATGGCAAGCTCGGCATCCTGATCGACGCAGACTACTCGGACGATCACGTCCTCGGCCACCATCAGGACATCGTGGGCTGGAAGGGCACCCATCTGCCCTGCTCGTCATTCGCGAACCCTGCCGCCTGCACGCCCGACGCCCTGGGCAACAGCGTCGCGCCCCAGTGGTTTCCCCAGGACATGGCCATGTACCTGGAGCGCACCGACTCGCGGCGCAAGGACGCGCGTGCGGCACTGCAGTGGCGCCCGACGGACGCGGTGCTGGTAACGATCGATGATAACTACTCGTCTGACAATGAGCACATGGATCGTTGGCAGCGCAGCACCTGGTTCGGCGCGTTCCCCGATGCGACCGTCGATGCCAACGGGACGATCACCAATTTCAATTACACCGGTCCGACGGATTTCAACGCCTTCATCACCAGCATCTACTTCGTGACCAACACGCCGGGCATCAATGTCCAATGGGACGTGAGCGATAACTGGTCTGCCGAGCTCGATGCCGATCAGTCGGTCTCGAAGCTGAACCCGAACGGCACCCTCAGCCAGATCGACGCCGATACCGGTTATGGCAATACGCTGAACAACTACACCGGCGGCCTGGCGCTCAGCTCCAACAGCAACGTGCTGCCTTACTGGAGCGCGTATGGCCCGAACGCCGTGGCCTCGGGTTCCTCCGCCGTGGCATCGCCGAACGCCAACGGACTGAATCCGTTCATCGTCGGCTCGCACGTGGTCGTGAACGGGATACAGGAGAACACGGACAAGATCAACGAGGCGAAGCTCGACGCCACCTGGCACCGGGACAGCACCAAGCTGAACTTCGGCGTCCAGTTCGTGGATGACCTCTGGAACTCGCATGCCTTGGATACTCTCCAGAACAACTACTGGCAGCTCTGGTCGGGCTACGGGCCTGCGTCGGGCAACAGCGTCGGTCAGGCTCTGCCGTCCTCGTTCTTCACGGCAGTAAATCTCGGCACCTGGATGCCGGGTTTCAGCGGCGGCGGAAACCTGCCCGGGAGCCTGCTCGAGTACAATCCGTACACGGTGGTCAACTACCTGGTAGGGAAGCCGGTCAATTCGGGCTTCAGTCAGAGCGCGGGCTATCCGCCTTATACCGGCGGCTTCCCGCAGCCCGGCCTGAACTACGGCACGGTGCAGCACGTCGATCGCCAGAACTACGCGCCCTTCCTCACCGCGGAGCAGAATGTCCCGCTCGGCGACATGACGTTGAAAGTCGATCTGGGACTTCGCTATCAGAGAACGAAAGAGGACATTGCGGGACTCGCGGCGACGCTGGTGCGGATGGACTGGTCGGGACCCGGCGATGCCACGGCGTACAAGTTCAACCTGAGCACTCCGCAGTGGACGACCAGCTCGAACTCCTACGGCTACTTCCTGCCCTCGCTCGATCTCAACCTGATGGTGCAGCCCGACTTCAAGGTGCGAGCCGACTTCTCCCGGACGGAGACGCCGCCGGCCAACAGCCAGCTCATTCCCGGTATCACCTACAGCGGGCGGGTCAACGCGCTCAGTGCGACCGGCCAAAACC